>JAUXXF010000022.1 GCA_030681135.1 Chlamydiales bacterium | reverse complement strand
TGCCAACAAATCGCTTATCGCAAAGAGGGTAGTATTGACCAATACAACCCTCTTTGCGATAAACGATTTTCGGCGCTTTCACGCAGCCCAAACGCCAATTTTTGAGTCACTTTGGGTATACTTTCGATTCCACAATAGCGCTGAGGGGGATTGATCCGTCATACAAATGATAATACTTATTCATTCCACCGGGATTAGGTTCGAAAACTAAATTCCCTGGCAGCTTAGCTGTCTCTATTTTTAAGACAATATATTCACAAACGTCTGCCCAATACTTCTCAATAATTCTGGTTAGCTGGTCCTCGGTTGAAAAATGAATAAAATCGGCATCTGAGCTTGATAAATGAACAGTTTCACAGCTTTTTGCCCAATCATCCATGGATAATACTTTGTACAAAAAAGTTGGCCTCTTTTCCCTCGACCCTTCCATCACAAAACTCCCTCGTTTGACTAAGTTTTCTTGAGAAAGAAGCTTAGCTTTTTGGAGAATTTTTGATATACCGGAAAAGGAAACAAGCAAAATAACGCCTAGAACTAAAGAAACCATGCCTGGCATTTTTTTGAATCTCATAAAAAACCCTTTATTCAACAACTTTTCTAACTCTAAGATATCACCTCTATACGTACAACAGCTCTTTCACAAACCATTTTATATTAAAAACTTACAAAAAAACTTCCATTTCTTTATCAAGCATTAATAGCATTAGTGTAGAATATCATTATTAATTTATATAATATTGGAGGTTTTTATGTTTTCTGCAATTAAACCAATAAAAAGCAATGATATAAAATTTTTAACTGGATTTTGTATTCCTTTGAATGAATCAGCTCAATTTTATGACATTGATAAAGGATATGTTAGCACACTAAATACCTTTCTCGGATCTTGGAAAGTAGACGAACGAGATTTATTTGAAAAACTTTTGAACTTGAGGAATAAAAATCTTGGATTTATGAATCCAAAGCAACTAACAGATTGCGATAACAATTTACAGTCCTTAGCAAAGAGAGTAGGGGTCATGTATGTCCCTCAAGTGTCTCAGTGCGACCGAGGACGTCTTCTTGGAAATCTACTGCTCTCCGGCAACTCTGATGAATTTATAAGATTTTTTTCTGAGCCATTATCAAGTTCAACAATCATTGGATTATATTCAGCAAATTTAAATGGGCAAGATTTATTCAAAGTGCTTTCTAAACTGAAGAATGAAAATCTAGCATCTCTGACTATAAAGCAGCTAGAAAATTATAACGAAAATTTAAAGTTATTAGCAGACCATATAAACAATGCAAGCAACGACCCAACATCTCAGCGCAATCAGGGGCGTCTTCTTGGAAATATATTGCATTCCGCCAACCTCGATGAATTTATAAGACATTTTTGCAAACCATTATCAAATCCAACAATAGCTGGCCTGTCTCCAAATAAAGAAGAGGGAAGAGATTTATTTGAAACACTTTTTAAACTGAGAAAAGAAAATCTGAAATCCATGACTTTAGCGCAGCAAGCAAATTGTGATAAAAACTTACGGTTATTAGGAAAACACATAGGAATTACTTACACCCCTCCGTTGTCTTCTCACGATCTAGAGAATCTTTTTAGAAATACACTGCATTCTGGTACCCCTGACGAATTTATAAGAAGATTTTGCAAGTCATTACCCCAAGCAACCATAGATGGATTATCTTCAAATGGACAAAACTTATTCGAAATACTTTCTGATTTGAGAAATAAATATCTCAAGCATATGACAATAGAGCAACTGGAGCATTGCGATAAGAATTTATGGTTATTAGCGAATAACATAGGAATAACTTATCTCCCTCAAGTATCGCAACGCGATCTAGGACATCTTCTTGGAAACGCCCTGCGCTCTGGTGATTCTGATGAATTTATAAGACATTTTTGCAAACCATTATCTCCTTCGATCATCGATGGATTATGTGCACATGAATATGAATTGATGAGAAATTTGCTCAATTCGACAAGTGGGTTATATGAGCGCCTTATTTCCTTAAGAAACGCCTCGGAAATAACAAGTGAACAGTTAAATGCATGTACTATAAATCTAGAGCGATTTCATGAGGGCCTTATTGTTTTGAGAAATGCAAATGTCTCAAAAATGACAGGTAAACAGTTAAACGCCTATGATGCCTTGCTGTCTAGTTTTGCTGAAAAAATAGGTCAAAGCTATACCCCTAGAAACCTTTCCTACCGAGAATCTGAAAAGATTTCATTTAATGATTTAGTCGCAACGGGTCATGAGAAATATCAAGGTATGAGTCATGAAGAATTTAGACAGGAACTTCTGTTTAAGAATATTGCTCTCCCAACAATGAATGTTTCTCTAGAACATCGTCAAAACGTATGCGCGATTTTGATGGCAAAATTGGAATGTTCAAAAGAAGAAAAGGAATATGTTGTAAACAAGAAGATCACATTTCACCTACCGTACGGAGAGAACATAGATGAATTAAAAGAGTTAATAGAGCGGGATTTACCCCGATATGAAGATCGTCCGCTGGACTGGCAGCAAGCAGCAGATGAATATCTTGCATCCCTTTTTAAGACAGAGATTCACCCTACAGAGCTCTTAAAACTTAAGGAGAAAGATCAACAAACCAGAGAAAATGCGCTTGTGGATGCGATCGTTGAGACGATTATTGCTCTTCCAGCACGAGAAGATTATCTGCCAATCGTTACCGCATTGTGCTCAAAATTCTCTTGCACTTCTGAAGATAACAAAATAGATATTATTCGATTTGTCCGTACCCGCTCTGGGGGAAGAACAATCGATCTATCGATTTTAAGGGAGCAACAAATCATTGCTTATAAAGATCTATCTGAAGAAGCTCAGAAAGATGTTGATACTTTTCTCATCCAAGCTAAGGTCGATGTGACAAATCTAAACAAGGTTCAGCAAGCCTTGGTTACAGCCTCTGTGAGCGAAAAAAAGTAGAGTCTCACCGGATATAGAGCATCGTCGGCTCATCTTGAGGGAATTTGGCATGAATGGCCAAAAATTGCTGTTTAGCTCCCTCAAGATCCCCTTGCTCAAAGGCATTGTAAGCAGCAGTAAACAGAGCGGCGAGTTCTATTTGCTCAGCTGTAGGACAAATAAGAGGATCTGAAGTGGAACCCATTAATTCGTAGATTTTTGTTTTATTTTTCTTTCCTTTTACCTCAACAATCCCTAAAGGACGAAGGAGAAAATGGTCGCTAAGCTGCATCTTTGTCTTTTCTGCAATAAGAATTTTTGTCCGATAGATCTTATTCACGTTTTGGAGTCTGGAAGCCAAATTGACAGAGTCTCCGATAGCTGTATAATTCATCCGCTCCGAGGTGCCTATATTGCCAACAAAAACAACCCCTGTATTGATCCCAATGCGGGTTGCAAAAACAGGCAGATGGTGCTCCACGCGCTTTTCATTGAGCACCTTCAAATGATATTGGCAATAAAGGGCCGCCAAACAAGCCTCATCTGCCTGTTTTGTCTCTACGTGAGGAGCCCCCCAAAAGGCCATCACCCCATCCCCTATATACTTATCAATTGTTCCTCGATACCTAAGGATCGTTTGAGAGAGCACTTCAAAATACTCTTCCAATAAAACGGTCAACTGGTCCACAGACAGCGCTTCAGAAACGGTTGTAAAATCTTCAATATCAGAGAAGAAAATAGTGATCTCTTTTTTCTCTCCGCCTAAGGCGATCTCTTGTCCTTTATGGATTAACTCAAGAACAATTTCCTTAGGAACATAGCGACTAAATGAACGAAGCGCAGCGCGCATCGCCGCTATGGAAGAGTCCATCATTTGTACTTCTTTAATCATCGAATGAACGCGTAGCTGGCTTTCAAGGTCTAAATGAGTTATCCGATCGACTTCTTGAGACAAACTCACAATCGGCCGAGAGATGCGCTTTGAAAAATAGATCACGCAAACAGTCGAAAAGATCAAAATCACAAAAGAAATGGCGATAATCTCTTTTCTTGCATCCAAGATCTCTTGAAATAAATCATTTCTTGGGTCTAATAGAATGATGTTCCAATTTTTTGTAGAAGAGAGAGGAAACCCATGAATCGATACAAGATATTTCTCGTCTTGAAAATCGACGTAAAATTCAGCCTCATTAGAACCAGGCTGCAAATGAGAAAATGCCTCTGAAACTAATTGCTGCTCATCGCTATTTTCTGGAGGCGGCACAACAATTTCTCCATTGGCATCGCAAACATAGGCCTTTCCCAGATGTCCAATTTTTTGCGCGCTCAAAAGCCTCGATAACACATAAAGTGGCACATCCGTCCCCACTACGCTCAACAATTTCCCTGAAGAATCATAGATCGGGACAGCACAGGAAAATCCCTTTTCTTTAGCAAAGTCGTACCTATATAAATCCGTCCAAAATAACTGCCCCGTTTTCACAGCTCCTTGATACCAGGGCCGAGAGAAAAGATCATATGTTACAGGCCTGGAGTGTGCTGCAAGAGTTTTAAAATCTTTAGATAGATAAAGCCACATCTCCTGCTCTCCTAGAGGTTTGGAGTGATCTACCAAAAGACACACAAACACAGTCCCTTCCGGCGTTGGCTCATCGCGAGAAAACAAGGTAGGGTGCTCAGTAGTCGATACGTTATGAACAGCTAAAGCATCGCCATTTGGCATCCCCATAAAGACAGCAGTTAATTCTTTTTGCTGGTTCATCAAATTTAAAAAATAGTCGAGTAGCTCCTTGCTATGAACCGTTAACTGAGGCTGCTGCTGAACATATCCCCGAATAAATTCAGGAATTCGCCGATATTCTGAAAGAAGACAATTCGTTCGATCTGCAACCACGCTGTTTAAGCGATGCATGCTTAAATGAAAGGTTTTATCAAAGGCTTGAGAATCCTTAAAATAGGTAAAACCAATAATGATAGCAGAAGAAAAGGAAAGGAGGACCAAAAAGATCGTCAAGATCTCGACCCTTAGAGTCCGAACAATAAAAGACTGAAACAACCTCTTCATATATTTCCTTCATACCGAAGGAGCTTATTAAAGAGAAATATCTTCTTCCAAATGCTTTTTCAGTGCACTCAAAAAGCCGCAACCATAGAGACCATCTAGAACGCGATGATCAAATGTTAAAGAGATCTGCATGACAGATCGAATGGCAATCGAATTATCGGACATAGCGACCACTTTTTTTACAATCGCACCGAGACCTACAATAGCCACTTCCGGATAGCGAATGATCGGAATACCAATTAGAGTCCCTGTCATCCCAAAATTCGTCATGGTGATCGTTCCTTGTTGCACTTCAGCGGAAGTCAAACGGTGTTCACGTGCTTTGAGAGCAAGGGTTGCAATCTCTTGGGAAATTTGAGGAAGAGACAACGTGTGACAATGTTGAATGACTGGTACCATGACCCCTTGATCTACGCTAACAGCTATTCCTAAATTGATATAATGCTTCACGACAATCGTATCTTCTTCTAAAGAGGCATTAATCAGAGGGAACTCCTTAAGGGCTCTGCAGATAGCTCTAGCTGCAAATGCTGTGATGGTCAGTTTTGCTCCATGCTGCTCTTGGAAAGATTGTTTATTCTCTTGAATGAGCTGCATCACCGGAGTGACATCGACCTCAGTCACTAAAGAAGCATGCGGCGCCTCATAAAACGATTTGACCATATTATCGGCAATGGCTTTCCGCATCGCGCTCATTTTCACCCGCTCGACATCTGCTTTCTTTCCCGGGCAAGCAGAAGAGAGGGAGGCAATATATTGCTCCACATCTTGCTTGGTAAGCCTTCCCCCCTGTCCAGTGTGAGGGATTTTATCGATCGAAGATAAAGGAATTTTTTTCTCATTCAAAAGACGCATCACGGAAGGAGAGAGAAAATCCTGCATTTCCGAAGAAGAAGAGGTTGGGCTAGCTGCGGGGGAAGGTTGCTGTGCTAAGGGAGCTTGAACTCCTTGCCCTCCTTGCACAATAGCTAAAATCCCCCCCACTTGGACCTCTGTTCCAACAGGGGCTAAAATCTTAGACAACACCCCAGCTACAGGAGAAGGAATTTCACTATTGATCTTGTCAGTAGACACTTCCAACAAAGACTCATCCAAGGCCACATGATCGCCTTCTTTCTTAAACCACTGAACTACAGTGGCGCTAACAATACTTTCCCCAAGCTTGGGAAGTGAAATTTTTAATTCATTTTCCATAGATTCTATAATTATCGATCTTCTCCCCGATTTTATCAACTATGTTCTGCCAGTTTTCGAGACCTGCTGCCATTTGCATGCTCATTTCAGGGTACACTAAAGGAAGAGAGAGTTTGAGAGAATCAGGCAATTTCACAGCATCTTTTTCTGTGCAAACAAGCACTTTTGCGCCCAAGCTTTTTGCATAGCAAGAAAACTCTTGCAGCTTCTGAGCAGACACTCCCTGGTGATCCCCTAAAATCCATTCAGAGACAATCACCGCTCCAAGATCAATGACCACCTTTCTAAAAGAACGAGGACGTGCAATCCCACAAAAAAACGCCACGGGCACCTGATATAACGACATATCAGGAACAAGCCTCGAGACGGCCAAATGGACCCCTACAAGTGGAGTCAACACCCCAAATGTTTTTTGCCACTTTGAAAGCTGCTCTTCTGAATAGATCGGATTCACGCAAACAAGATCTGCTTCATTGAGTCTTTTGGGCTGATCGCGCAAATAACCACAAGGTAAATATCTCCGATTGGAAAATGGTTTTTCAGCAGAAACAAGAACAATATCGATGTCTCGAAATAACCTTCGATGTTGAAACCCATCATCTAGAAGAAGAAGCTCAGCTCCTTCCTGAACAGCTCTTTTTGCAGATTCTCTTCGATCTTTCCCAACATAAACGCGCGCAGAAGGACATCTACGAGCAAGCAACGCGGGCTCATCTAACAAAGCCCCTTGCAAGCCAAAGCCTCTTGATAAAATAGCCACGTTACGTTGAGCAAAACAACTGGCCAAAAGTTGCGTCAGTGGAGTTTTCCCCGTTCCCCCTGCAACGATATTTCCTATGCTAATCACAGGCCTAAAGACACGCTTTGAAGAAAAAACGGCTCGATCATAGAGCCAATTCTTGCAAAACGCCACAAAAGCCCAAAGAAGACTGAAAGGATAAAAAACTAAAAGCCCTCTGCTTTCTTTTTCTATCAGCTTTTGTCCGAGATGAAATAAATCATTTCGAAAATTGGGGCTCCGCCCCAAACCCAGCCAAAGGACTTCGTCCTTGTGGAATCCTGTTTTCTTTTTTTCTAAGACAAAGCCGGTAGGCTTTGTCTTAGAAAAGTAAAAAGAAAGGGTTTCCAAAGGGCGCCAGCCCTTTGGCGGGGTTTGGGGCGGAGCCCCAAGCTTATACCATGGAGACTTGCGGCGAGGAGAAAAGAGCATGTTCCACTTGTTCAATGATAATATGAATGGCTGTCATGTGAGCTTCTTGAATTCTATCCGAATAGGTAAAGCCGGGGACAATCCATTCAAGATCGCTTTGTCCTCGAAGGAGGCCGCCTGTTTTTCCTAAAAAGGAAATGGTTTTCAGCTCTTTTCCTTTAGCTGCTTGGACTGCACGAATCAAGTTGGAAGAATTCCCGGATGTCGTTAGAGCGATAAAAACATCTCCTGGAAGACCGAGAGCTTCAACTCCTCGGGAAAATACCTGTTCAAAGCCCATATCGTTGCCAACAGCAGTTAAGAACCCCTGTTCGCTCAAAGCAATGGCGGGGAGCGCTCTGCGAGGGCCTCGAAACTGCGCTGTCAGCTCTTCTGCAAAATGGAGCGCATCACACATGCTTCCTCCATTGCCTGCAATCAGCAGTTTTTTATTTTGCTGAAAGCATTCTACAATCATCGTCGTTGCAGCTTC
Source organism: Chlamydiales bacterium (assembly GCA_030681135.1). Classification (GTDB taxonomy): domain Bacteria; phylum Chlamydiota; class Chlamydiia; order Chlamydiales; family SM23-39; genus SZAS-17. The sequence goes on along the minus strand of JAUXXF010000022.1, from coordinate 4,516 downwards.
TATAAAAGCTACGCTGTTTGGATGTTTTAAAAATTCAATCGCTCGAATTGCGTCTTCTATAGCTTGTAAAATAGATGTTTTCATAGAGGCTCTCTTTTCTAGAACAAAGAAAAACGATACTATATATAGATTTAGGTGAATATGTCAAAAACTGTTGGAATTATTGGCGCAACTGGCGTTGTAGGAAGAGAGATTCTTTCTCTTTTGGAGATAAGAAAGTTTCCTCTACAAACTTTACGTTTGTTTGCTTCGGCAAAATCTGCAGGTTGCGTGTTGGGAAATAGAGTGATTGAACCTCTTACCAAAGAGGCTTTGCAAGGAATTGATCTTCTTTTTTTCTGCGCCGGATCTACTGTCTCCAAAGAGTGGATTCCTAGGGCCTTAGAGCAAAACGCTTTCGTCATCGATTCAAGCTCTGCTTTTCGACAAGACATCGATGTGCCTCTTATCATTCCTGAAATTAATGGACACATTCTTCAAAAAAATCACCGCTTGATTGCATCGCCAAACTGCGCTGCGACGATTTTGCTAATGCCTCTTTTCTCCCTTCATCGGGAATTTAAAGCAAAAAGGATCATCGTCTCTACCTACCAGGCAGCAAGTGGAGCAGGACAAAGCCTTCTTACAGCGCTGCAAGAAGAAACAAAGGCGTTTCTTGAAGAAAAACCTGGCTCATCTCTTCTCCCCTTTCCTTATGCATTTAATCTTTATCCTCACAACTCTTCTCTTCATTCGAATGGCTATGTAGAAGAAGAGATCAAGATCGCGCAAGAAACGCGCAAAATTTTAGAAGACGAGACAATACAGCTTAGCGCAACTTGCGTTCGCGTCCCTGTGCTAAGAGCCCACTCATTGAGCGCAAATGTAGAATTTAAACATCCTTTCGAATTAGATGCAGTCTATCAACTGCTAGAAAAAGTTCCTGGAGTAAGACTGTTTGAAGAGAGAGAAGCTAACCGATTTGCAACTCCCCGAGATGCAACAGGTGAATCTGATGTTTTTTGCGGCAGATTTCGGAAAGACCCCACCCAACCAAACACGCTCGAATTTTGGGCGGTCGGAGATCAACTTCTCAAAGGAGCTGCTCTCAATGCAGTCCAGATCGCTGAAATGCTGGTTCAACTTTAAAGGAAAGCTCTTCAGCAGTCACGGGATGTTGAAAAAATAGCTGCCAGCTATGCAGGTGGATTCCTTCCTCTATCTTTTGTTTTGAGCCGTAGCGACCGTCGCCAAGAATTGGATGGCCTATGGCGCTAAATTGAGCGCGAATCTGATGATATCTCCCCGTCTCCAGCTCGATAGAAACAAACGTGGAATGGGCATTGAACTGCTCTACAACATAATGCAAGACGGCCAGTTTTGCCTCTTTATCCGCTTGCTTGCCCACATGAGCTCGATGCTCACCATGGATCAAATAATGTTTTAACTTCGCCTCTCTATGAGCCAAAATCCCTTCTACTTCAGCCCAGTAAATCCGCTCAATTTCTTGAGCTCTCGACTGTTCATTCAAGCGAGAAAGCGCCTTGCTCGTCCGGGCAAATAAGACAAGGCCACTGACAGGTTTGTCCAGCCGATGAACGGCATGAAGAAAAACCTCTCCCGGCTTCTTGTATTCGCTCTTCACCCATTCTTTCGCAAAACCTTCCAAAGAAGGGCTTCGCGATTGATCAGGCTGCGTCAGCCATCCAGAGGGCTTGGAGGCCACAAGTACGTGGTTGTCAGAATAAATAATTTCAGGCTGATTTTCTTCCATAATGAAAAGTGTACGGAATTGGCGAAAAAAAGCCACCTGAAATATTGCGCTTTCAGCTATAATCTCCTCCAAAATTTGGGTTTTATGGCTGCAATCATTACCGATGTCACTAAAAATTTTTCTTTATCTTTGAGCCAATATAACCTCAGCAATGCAATGCGCGCCTACGAAAAAGATGGCGAGCAAGCTCTATGGGTAACAACCATCGCTTTAGCCAGGCTCCAAGTCCTTGCTATGCAGCTTCAACCCATAGCACCTAGCCTTCTTGCCAACATCCCTTTTTTCTCTATCTCTATAGGACTGGCGGTAGCTCCTTCAATCGTTTCCTTCATTCAAGAGCACACAAAACAGTACTCATTGATTGATCTTACAAATGTAAAAGAATTTCTAACAAAGCACATCGATGTCGACGCAATCGCTAACACTGCTTGCTGCATCTCGTACGTGGCCCTTATAGCCCTAGGATTTCCTCTCTCGGGAGGATTTGGCCTTGCAGGCCTGGCGCTCATCGCTTTAAAAAGAAATTTTTATTTACCAGCTCTTGCTATACAACTATTACGCCCTCTTTCTCTCGTTGCTGGAGTGACATCTGTCTATTTTTTCCCTATGCATACTGCTGTGAGACTACTCATCTTGAGTATTTTGAGCGCCCATTTGCTCCGAGAAGGTCTTTCTCATGTAACTATTTCGAAAGAATGGTTCCCCAACCTCTTCCATCCTTTTCACGGCCTTCATAAGAAAGATCCACCTATTCTCTTTACTGATCATTTAATTGATCCTGCAAACCTTACTGTCAACCCGACTCATATCTTTACAGATCGCCTGGAGCAACTTTTTTCCCCAGAAGCGCTCAATGCCCCAGAAAATGCCCATGAGCTGTTTGATCAGCTGTTTGAAAAAATCAAAACAGAAAAAATAGTTCTTACTGATAGAGAAAAACAAGGCTTAGAGAATATAAAAATAGGAACCATTGACGGCTTCGTTTCCGATGTACTGCCTCCTAACGTGCCGCTTTTCAAGAAAACGCTTTGCGTTCAGATTCATTCGATTTTACAAGATTCTCTTAACCTATCAATCAAAGTTCGAGAATTAGCTGAACTAGGCCATTCCTGCGTTTTAGGTTGGACGAGAGATATCATTGCTCTACAAAATCCCAATACAAGCAATATTGAATGGGCCATTCACTATGAACTTGCCATGAGACGAGGAGAACTCGTTAAAGAAGCTGCAGGAGAAGCGATCAAAGATCCCTCTCTATTCGGCGTATCGCTTGGTTCTGCTGCCGAATTTGTCGGAGGGACTAATAATGATCATTTTCTCGTCGAGATCCAAAAAATATTTGCAGGAAAATACCGCACATATGAAGCAGAACTTCATCTACAAATGGATCCCCCTTCAGTGCCAGGAAATTTCTGGTATCGCGGCCAGACCTATTTCGAAGCGCTGCAAAACAATCTAAGGCATAGTAATCACACAGTAAAAAACGTGTTAGGATTCAATCTACGTGTATTAGAGACACTATGGCTGAGTGTCTTTGATATGGGAACCGTCCATCCTTCGCTCACTTTACACCACACAGCTTCTATTTTACAAAAATGCAGAGAAAAGACAGATCCTTACTTTTACGATCCGGAAATTCTCGTAGACTATACTTATGAAGCCATCAAGCCAGAAAAGCGAATCAATGAAAAGGGCGATGTCGAAGAGTGGAGCCGTATTTCTCCGAAAGCCATACAAACATGGCTGATGGATATGCAACAGCGCCACCCAGAAGTAGACTTGGATGCCCTAGACAACAAATGGCTAGAGCCTACTCTTTTTGGCTATTGTCTCACAAAAGAAGGCATCCGCCTTCTCCTTTGGGATTTAGGCATTTTGAATGCTAAAAGTCCCTCTTTCGAGTCGCCCGCTGTCTAACCACCTCGTAGAGCATGAGCGTAGTCGCTGAAGCGACGTTGAGTGAATCTGCAATACCAAACATCGGAATTTTCACGGAGATATCCGCCTGGTCCATCCAAGCAGGAGAGAGTCCATATTGCTCAGTGCCAACTGCAATCGCAACAGGCCCAAAAAGAGGAGCCTGAGTAAATTCGAGAGAGGCATGAGGAGTAGCTGCAACAACGGAAATTCCGTGTTGTTTGAGAAAACGAAGCGTCTCTTCGCTGGTAGATTCAAGAACGGGAAGAGTAAATAAAGTTCCCACGCTTGAACGGACGACATTGGGATTATGAATATCGGTGGTAGGATCACAGACAATGACGGCATCGACCCCTGCCGCATCGCAAGAGCGCAAAATCGTTCCTAGATTCCCCGGTTTTTCAATGCTCTCCGCTATGACAAAAAAAGGATTTTTGGAAAGAGGCAAATCGGCAAGACGCAAATGAAGCTGAGGCGCTACGGCTAAAAGGCCATCTGGGCGGTCGCGATAGGAAATTTTAGAAAACACCTCTTGCGTGCAATGGATCAGCTCTGCACCCGATTGCTCTAAGAGAGCACGTTCGTTAGACCCCAAAAAAAGCTCAGGACAATAAAAAAGAGTCTGCACTTTCCTTTTTGCATCGATCGCTCTTTTGAGCTCGCGGTATCCTTCAATCAAAAAAAGATCCGTTTTCTCCCGCTCTCTTCGTTCGCGAAGCTTAACCACTTCCTTGATTTTTGGATTTTGTAAACTGGTAATCTTAAACATTAAGACCTTATGCTTGAGTTAAGGGTTCGTCGATTTTCGGGATTATTTTGGCCGATTTCGATTCTTTTTTAGGGGGC
>JAUXXF010000018.1 GCA_030681135.1 Chlamydiales bacterium | reverse complement strand
AACGAAGTATGCAGTGCTGGAACATTCACAAACAACTCTGCAAATCTCTTTGGGCCTATGTGCGCGTCGTACATCACAGGTATAAACTGCGTAATCTATAATAACATCTCGCATGGGAATAACGGTGAAAGTGTAACTCATGTTTATAATGGTCAACTCATTTCCATGTCTTTTTACATGTACGATCAATTTTCGAATTTGATGATAGGAGAGTCATTTAAACTTACAATCAACACAGATGACCGTACTTACTTCAGATCCAATGAAGTAAATCGGTGGATATCGATGAATGTTTCAAACGGAGAATTCCTTTTACGAGGCGCTCAAGTTTTTGGGCAACCAGGTGAACTGCTGGATACAGATTTTACCGGCTTTTCCGCTGAAAGAGCATTATTTGGGCGTAACGTGACCACTACTTTATCATATTTCATTCATAACTGTGCTCCGAACTACTATTTTGATGAGAATATGGGAGAGTGTGTTCGCTGTGAAGGCTTATTTTACAACTTCAGGCAGGAGCAGTGCTCATTATGTCCGTCTGGGTCATTGATTCACAAAATCAGGTGTATTAATTCCACTGGGCCGTATAATTTTGAGATATCAAGAGGCTTTTGGCCTTCACCTTCACTGGAAAATCCATTAGAACTTCTATGGTGCCCCGTCCAAGCTGCATGTGGATATTATAGTTGCAGGTACTTCGGAAATGGGATCAACCAAACAAAATGGGAAATATCTTGTTCAAACACTCTTGAGAACAGCCCCTGCACCACAGGTTACGTGGATCGGGTGTGTAGCCGGTGTCTTTGTGAAGACCGTGAAGGATGCTATTTTAGGACTTCAGATGGATATTGTAACAAGTGTGCTGATGTTCCTGGTAGACCTTGGCTTCCCCCATTAATATATATTGTTATGACGCTGATAACAATATTGTATTACGCACTTCCTCAAACAAGCATTACCACTAGGCTTACAACAGTGCTGCTGACTTATTTACAATTATCTGTTCCTCTCCTCGAAGGTTCCGTTTTAAGCACAGTTGCTGCCTTGTTCGGAATCATTTCCAATGCTGGCTCTTCAATACTCGACATTGTGCCCGCACTCCAGTGTTCCCTTCCAGTCCTTAGAAGCCCAATCGGAGCGTTTCTTTCAACAATGGCATGGCCTCTGGTAGTTATATTTCCAGGAGCATGCTTTTGCATAGTAACATGGAATTTTTTATACATCATTTACAAACGAAAAAAAGAAAAAGAAAAAACCAAGTTACGTATGAGCAACATTATGGAAAGTGAAGAATGGGAAGACAATGATAGCACAGGTTTCTCAACAACAACTTTTGATGCCTGTGTTCAGGCTGGATACTACATCGCCTTCACTAGCTACTTAAATTGGGTAATTACAATTTTGGAAGTTTGGAACTGTACATTATTTGATTCAGAGTTCACTTATATGCGATTTAACCCCTGGATTCCATGTTCATTTACTGATACCGAGTATTGTGCATTGTTCGTACTTTCCATTGTGTTCAGTGTATTGTATTTAATTGGAATCCCGTCAGTTCTGGTATGGACACTTGCAAGGAAAAAGTCTATGAATCAGTACAAGTTTGAAAGAAGAATGGGATGGTTCACGTACTGCTACAAACCAAAATACAGCAACTTCGAGTTTGTTAACATGT
>JAUXXF010000015.1 GCA_030681135.1 Chlamydiales bacterium | reverse complement strand
GATTGAGAGTCCAACGGGGGAACCTCAACCATACCATTTCATTGAAGCTTCCTCGCAGTATTTTTTCAAATCATCGTCCATAGTCATCCTTGTGAGTTAGAGAATGGGGCAACCTGGATTTGAACCAGAGACCGACGGGTTATGAGTCCGCTGCTCTAACCGCTGAGCTATTGCCCCTTGAGATATCTTAGATAAGAGGAGGAGTGTAGCGTAGATTTGACTGATTTGCAAGGGGTTTTTTGCGATAAAGATTTTTTTGGCAATTATAACCCACTAATAGAGAATAAGATACTTTATGTTTTAAGAAAATGCGAGCTGGGGTAAACTGGATGAGATTGTAGAGCTGCTTTCCTTATGAATGAAAAAATTACAGGTAGAGCCCTTGTTTGGAGTAATTTGCTCAGTGAGCCTTTATTTACTCTTTATGGGTTTATTGTATTTATTCTATACAAAGATCTCGGCGCGTCTGCGTTTTTAATCTCTTTAGTAACGATGCTAAAGCCGGTAGTCACCATTTTATCTTTTTATTGGAAGGCAAGCTGTCTTAGAAAAAATGTCCTTTGGGCCGGATTTTTTATGAGGGCCCCTTTCTTACTTTGTCCCTGGGTAGACAGCACTTGGTTTTTGGCGGCAGCTGCTGTGAATTATATGTTCTTTTATAGAGCTGCTATCCCTTCTTGGGTCGAAATTTTAAAGCGCAATATGCCGGTAACAAGAGATCGGATGTTTGCGATTAGTTCAGCTCTGGGATACATAGAGGGAGTAGGACTCTCGCTCGCCGTTGGAAAGTTATTGGATCTAGATAGTGGCCTTTGGAAAATCTGCTTTTTCGGAGCTTCTTTGATCGGCCTTTGCAGTCTTTGGGTGCAGTCGAAAATTCCCGTTGCAAGCTCTGAAAAAGGAGAAAAAACATCCTGGAAAAAGCTGCTGGTAAAGCCTTGGCGCGACAGTTGGCAGCTCATCAGAGATCGTCCTGATTTTGCCAGATTTCAGTGGGGCTTTATGCTCTGTGGATTTGGCATTATGCTCATTCAGCCTGCATTGCCCATGTTCGCAGTCGATGATTTGAAAATCTCTTATTTAGAGATGGCTGTTGCTTTATCGATCGCTAAAGGCTTGGGGTTTGCTCTTTCTTCTCCTTTTTGGTCTCGATGGATCAATAAAGTCTCCATGGATCAGCTGGCAAGTGTCGTGTTTTTGATTGTAGGATTATTTCCCGTTTGTTTGGCCTTGTCTTTATTTAACAGTTGGTGGCTCTATGGCGCTTACTTTTTGTATGGCGTTGGACAAGGGGGGAGTCATTTAGTCTGGAATATGTCGGGACCTGTGTTTGCTGGAGGCGAGGACAGCTCAAGGTACACAGGCGTCAATGTCGTTTTAGCAGGCATTCGAGGAGCTGTTGGTCCTTCCTTGGGAGGTTTGCTTGCAGTCACTTTTGGCCCTGTGGTTGTATTGACTATAGGGGCTCTTTGCTGTTTTTATAGCGGGTTGCGTTTATATCGAAAGCGCTCAATAGCAATATAGTTTTCTTTTGGTTTTTTTATTGGCGCATAATGAGTGAGATTGTATAACGAAAAAAAAGGCACGTTATATGAAATCTTTAGCGCTTATCTGTTTTCTTTGTTCCGGTTTTGTTTTGCATGGCTCTGTTTTCATTGAAGAGGATTTCCTTGAACCAGAACATAAGTCTCTTCCTCCATCAAAGATTGTTCCATTATTTGGAGCGAGTTCCGAGTGTGAAGACGAAGTAGCTGTTGTCCTCACACGCGGCGACGGGATGCCGACGGATGTGTCCACTGTGACAGATCCTTATTTTGAAGGGTATATTCAGGCGTTGGTCGATATGCACTACTCAGAATATCGAGTCGTCGTCTTAGTCAAGAATAGAAAAATCTGGCTTGCTAATTTGCCTAAAAATCGGTTGATTGCTAATTCGATTGTTTCTTTTGTAAAGGACGTTCCTGGTGTCAAAGAGGTTCTCATTTTAGAAGAAGTTCCTGTAAAAGATGAGGAACTGAGAGAAAAATATGTGAGACGCCCTCAAGTCCCTGGTATCTGGTTCCCTCAAATGACGGAACTCTTTTTGCCATTGATTGCAGACCCGAGAAATGCGACCTATTCTTTGGGATATAGAAGTGGGGACCATGTCATTGGAGTGAAGACTGTAAACTTTTCTCTCGGTGATGATTTTCCGATTTATCGATGGCTCGATGTGCTGTGGCACGGAGATTTGCAGGTCGGGATTGAAGCGGGGATTTGGTCGGTATTCAATATGGACCCTCATCCTAACATTGGAGGAGGCACAGAGCTTGTAAATACAGACTTTTATGTGGGCATCCCGATTACTTACGCAAGAGATAGATGGTCATTTCGCTTAAGGGGATATCACATTTCAGGTCACTTGGGCGATGAATACATGGTCAATCACCCAGACGTCGTTCGTGTAAACCCGAGTATTGAGGCGATCGATTTTGCAGCTTCCTATCAGGTGACAGAGGCTGTTCGACTCTATGCTTTTCCGGGAGCCTATGTCCATAGCGATCCGACCTATCGTTGGCAGCCTTTGTACCTTCAGTATGGAACAGAGGTGAGGTTCTTTGGTCAGAAATTCTACTATTATCGTCTGTACGGCACGTTTTTCTTGGCCATGCAGTGGCGTAATTTACAGCAGCTGGATTGGAATTTTGACGGAACCTACCGGGCTGGTTATGAGATCTCAAAATTCCAAGGGATCGGACGGAAAATGCGTCTTTATGTAGGGTATCACCATGGATATTCGTTAGAAGGGCAGTTTGCTAAACTGCGTACCCATTATTTCGAGTTTAACTTTAACTACGGCTTTTAAAAGTGCAAAACCCTTCTTCGTAGACGGGGCCTTCTTTTCCAATAAGCAGTTTTCCTTCAAAGAACTTTTTGTAGATGGCCAGGCCTTGCTTGGCCGTTTGGACGCAATAAAAACAATTGCTGATCCACTCCGATCCTTTGATTGTTCCGGTTGCGCAGTTGAGTCGGAATCGGGAGGTTACTTTTTCACGCCAATAAGCCTCTTCTCCAAAAAGGAGGATCGGATTGGCTGGGCACCCGCCTGTTTTTCGACGCACTTCTTCTAAAGCGTACTCAAAATCAGTGCCGATGCCTCCAGGAAGCAAAATAGGAAAATCGAGATAAAACTCTGCTTGTCTTTCTACAAGACGATCGAGCCGATAGGTCATTTTTCCATCGATATATTCGTTTTGCTTTTGTTCATTGACGACGCTACCGTCTTTGGGTCTAAAATCGACGATGTTTGCGCAAGAGAGGATATTGAGAGATCTGGCGACTCGATTGGCAAGAGCCATAGCGCCCGGGCCTCCTCCGGTAACTACAGCAAGTGGCGTTCCTTTGCAAAGAAGAGGATGGTTGGCTTGATCTCTCATCTCCAAGACGCCTGATAAAAGGGTTCGAAGCTCCTTTTCAAAATTGCCTTCCATCAGATTCGATCCATAAACTCCAAAGACAGTTGCTTTTCGGAAATCTTCAACGAGAGGCAAGGGGACAAACATCCCTGTTTCTTTATCGGTTTTAAAAGAGTATTGGAGGATTTTTCCTGTCGCATGATCAACCCAGAACACAGGAATGCCGAATTTAGCTAGATCGACGAGCATGGCGCGATCTTCTTGAGAAAAAAAATCGCCATGTGTAGCTGAGGGGTATTGAAAGTAGATTCTCTTGAGACAGCGTTGTACAAGATCGCTCAGTAACATTCTTTTGAGAAGAGGAGTCGGAAAATGACGACATAATAAAATGCCTTGGGAGGTAATCAGGCCGTTTTCAATCGCTTGTAAAAAGGGATAGGCAGGTTGGTGCTCAATATATTTTTCCACGACAAGAGTCTGTCTTGCAGGATGGGCAAGTCCTGGAAATTCATATTTATAAGGGTCTCGGATGATCCAATCTGTTGATTGTAAATGCAAAAGCTGGGTTCCTTTCACGACAAAAATCGCTGCAAGATGATTTTTGGGCTCCGGTGCTGTGGCAAAGGCCTCAAACAGGCTTTTTGGATTTTCTAAAGCTGTTTGTAACTGGTCTCTATCAGAAAAAAATATGTGCTCACGATGAGGCTCTAGAGTGTAAAATTCAAGAGGGATATCATCGATAATTTGGTTGCTGGCTCCATAGAGCTCATAAATGTCCCCTGAATCAAACGTATCTGGCTGGAGTACATTCGCACTAAAATGGTGATAGCCTTTGGGGAGCAAATGATCTACCACGCGGGCATACACAGTGCGGATATGTAGAGGCGCTGTTCGAACAAGTAGAGTTTGTCCAGGAGTGCTGAGGCGCGCTAACGCGGGTTCTAGGTAATGATCGAGATGAATAAGCTGCCTTGTTTGAGAGAGGTTCTTCATCAGCGCTTTTGCTAAAATGGGAAGTAGCCCATAAATAGTCGGCTCATAGTTGATGACACCATCTAGCAAGGAGATGAACGCGACAGTTCTTCCGCCTATCTTCTCTAAAATCAAAGAGCGGCTTCCCTCTAGTCCTCCGAGAGATAAGAGAGGCCTTCCTTTCCGATCGGATCTGCCGAACATTCGCATGAGATAATCGGGATCTCGGACTCTTCTTCGCTCGTCGGCAGCAAATATCTTGCCAATGTAAGCTCCAGTTCGTAAAAGGGCGAGCATCGCTTTAGCAAGTTCTCCTAAGGCAATCAGCTCTACTTTCACATAACATAATCCTTGGGAGCGGTCCCATTCATAATCAATTCCAACTCCATTGATTCCTAGCTGGGCTAATGTGCTTTTAACGTTAAAATAGACAAGTTGGGGTTCAATCTCATAGCCGATAAAAGCTGGAGAGATATGTTTGATGCATACAGTCGCAACCCTTTTTGTGTCGCTGATCCATTGAATGTCAGTGATTAAACCGTCAGGTGTTACGAGATCGTAGTGATGTGCGTTAAGATAGCTTTCCATGAGAGACCTCTTTCTTGTAGCGTCCCATAAGATGGGTGTGTGCAAGTAGGTGACCCTCCATCGCTTTTTCTACTTCTTGTTTTGAGGCGCCTTCTTTTAAAGAAAGCTCTGTATCAAGAGCGTAGAGTTTGAAGAAGTAACGATGTTCCCGATCTGGAGGACAGGGGCCGACATATTCATTTTTCCCATTCGTGCTTCTTCCTAAAAGACCTTGCGGTGCAGAGCTCTCTTCAATAGAACGGACTGAAGGGGGGATATTAAAGACAATCCAATGATCATACATCTGATCGGAACGGATATAGGCAGGAACGTCTGGATCGTCCATAATTAACACAAGAGATTTTGCCGAAGAGGGGACTCTTTCGATCTGTAGAGGAGGGTTGATGTTTTCTCCTTGGCAGGTGTATTTAATAGGAATTGCTCCTCCTTCTGAGAACGCTGAACTGGTAAGTTTCATAGAACCTCTTGAGAAAAAATCATTCAATCTATAGAATTGAAAGGTTATAATTGTTAGTCTAACAGAAAAAAGAAAATCATGGAAACTTCTATTATTCCCCGCAGTTTTGGTACTCATGACGGCTCCTTTCATGCTGATGAGGTCACGGCTTGTTCTCTTCTTTTATTATTCGATTGCATCGATCTTTCTCAGGTTCATCGCTCTCGCGATCCAGAGGTGTTAAAGAAATGTGATTATGTATGTGATGTAGGAGGGATTTATGATCCTGATCAGCGCAGGTTTGACCATCATCAATTAGATTATCAAGGATCGATGAGCAGTGCTGGAATGGTTCTTTTGTACTTGAAAGAAAAGTCTTTTGTCGACCATCACCTCTATGAACATTTTCATAAAGGACTGGTTTTGGGAGTAGATCAACATGACAATGGGATTGCAAGAACGGAGATAGGCACGGCTTCTTTTTCTCACGTGGTCTCCAATTTTTTGCCAATTGTCTACGACGTCTCTTCAGACGAGATGAATAAGGCATTTTTTGAAGCGGTAGATTTTGTTGTGGGTCATTTGGATCGAATGCGAAGGCGGATGAAATATACAGCGGCTTGCCGCAACCTTGTCCAAGAGGCCATGAAGCAATCAGGCGCTGTGATTGTCTTTAATGAAGCAATTCCCTGGATGGATAATTTTTTTGAACTGGGTGGCGAGGTTCATCCTGCACAATTTGTCGTGATGCCAGCAGGAAAACATTGGAAACTTCGAGCCGTTCCTCCTTCTAATCATGAACGATTGCACATGCGCAAACCCCTTCCTCAGAGCTGGGCGGGGCTTCGCGACGAACAGTTGCAGGAGTTAACGAAGATTTCAGGGGCGATTTTTTGCCACAAAGGACGATTTATCTCTATTTGGGAAACAAAAGAAGACGCTATTCGCGCATCGCGTCTCGCATTAGAATAGACCTCTTTCGAAACTTAGGGTTCGTCGATTTGCGGGATTATTTTGGCCAAATTTCGTTTCTTTTTTGGGGGGTCATATACAGGAACTCGATATTACCCCCCAAAAAAAGAAACGAAATTTGGCTCAAAAGAACCCGTAAATCGACAGAACCTTAGTTTCGAAAGAGGTCTAATAGGAAGGAGTGTTATGTCGACAGTATTTGGATTGATCATTGAAGGAAAACTTCCCGCAACAAAAGTATTCGAGAGCGAGCAGGTTTTGGCTATAGAAGATATTCATCCCGTAGCGCCTGTGCACGTGTTGATTATTTCGAAAAAACCGATTAAGGACTTACAAAACGTCCAGCCCGAAGATTGGCCCATCATTGCAGAGATGCTACAGGTTGCGCAGCAGATTGCAGGGGAAAAGGGGATTGCGGAAGGGTATCGCTTGTTAACGAACAACGGACCAGATGCTGGGCAATCTGTCTTTCATCTACATTTCCATCTCATTGGAGGGAGAGTCTTGGGAGCTCTTGCTTAAAAACTCACCTTACGCACACAGAGAGCCTTCAGGACTGTTTGAAAGCTGTCGATAAATCGAATAGCGCAAAGTGGGTAGTATTGAATGAATACAACCCACTTTGCGCTATTCGATTTTCGACGCTTTGAAACAGTCCTGAAGGCTCTCTGTGTGCGTAAGGTGAGTTAAAACTCCTTCTCATATTCGGCGCACAGCTCTGGAATCTTGTGATACATCCACTCTTGCATGCGTGCGGCTGTCTGCGGTACGGAGATAGTTTTCGCATAGTTTGCGATGAGATAACCGAGAAAAGGATACTCTTTAAGATGGGATGCCAGAAGATAGAGAGACTCTGCCTGATCTGGCTTGCATTGATAAGCTTTGCAAAAGGCTTCAATGATAGAAGCTAGAGGATACTCGAGTTCTTCTCTTAGACACCCAATGCAATAGTAGGACCAAAAAACCTCTTCTCCATCTGCATCCAGTTTAACTCTTTTTTCATAAGTCATTAAAGCGAGATCTGAAAAGCCGGCATGTAGGTAGCTTTGCGCTAAATAGAATGTATAGCGAGGATGATCAGGTTCTTTGATCAGCGCTTTTTGTAGAATGTTTATATCATCTAGATACTTTTGAGGGTTTTGCGCACGATAACCAGACGTTTCATCATAGGAGATGGTTGCTTTGTCAAACAATTCTCTCGACTTAGTAGAATCGGAAGATCTAAGAACTTCATGAATCACTCCTTCCCATCTCCAAGAAGAGTCATTTTTTACGAGGAACATTTTGATAAATTCTGCATTTTTGCCGATCGCTTTAATAAAGTAACAGTCTTTCATGGTTTGTTCACAAGATGTTTAAGGATAGATTCGATGTTTTTTTTGCTTTCTAAAGGCACTTTAGGATGGTGAAGTAGAGCTTGATAGAGGGAGGTGCCTTCTTCTTGTTTGCCAATTTTCAGGCTAAGCTCTGCAAGTTTTAAGGACATGAGATAGTCATACACGGAGTGTTGGATCCGAGGGGCCTTCTCAGGAAAGGGAAGTTTTAGGGCCCATTGAAGGACTACATAACCTAGGATATAGCTTTCCATGATCTGAAATTGGATGGCGAGCCGATATAAAGGCTCAGCTCTTGTTTTGTCAAAGAAGAACGCTTTTAAGAAACTGTCGATCACGACCTGATGAGGTCTTTTTAAATCACTTTGCAAACAGCCAATAGAATACAGCGACCAAAAAAATTCCTCTGGGCAAGTTTTATTCTCCTCTTCCATGCTGATCCTTCGTTCATATTGTTCGAGAGCTTGTTCCAATTGACCGCTTGCAGCATAGGTCTGCGCCAAATAAAATACATAACGGGTATTGTTTGGTTCTTTTTTCAGCGCAGCGTGAAGGATTGTGATATCTTTACGCCATTTGTCTGGATCAGATGACCTGAAGCCAGCTACGAGGTTGTGTTCATTGATGACCCCTTCTAACAATTCGCCTTGCACGGGATGAGAGCTTGTTATGAACTCATGCAAAACTCCTTTCCAGCTCCAATGGCCATCATTTTTTATGAGCAAAATGCGTTGAAAACTAATATTTTTTCCAATCATTTTCGCTTTATAATAATCTTTGTTTAAATTAAAGCTCATTAATTATTCTTTATTATTTCCATTAATAATTACATTGGTTTTTAGATTTCTGGCAATCATTTTCTGGTCGACAAGGTTTTTAAGATGGAATACACTGCGAACTATACGCAAATAACCTGCAAAAGGCTTTGCGAGCATCTCGGAGGAAAATTGCATGCGTTGTCTATTCATCTCATTGAGTTTTATTCCGTTACTGTTATTTGGGGGACTTTCTGAAGAAGAGGGGCTTCGCCGAGTGCAGGCTCATCTGCTTTTGGATGATTTGCCGTCGGCTCTTGACGAAGTGCTTCGTTTAGTCGAAGCTTTTCCTCAGTCTAAAGAAGTAGGAACCTCTTTTGTAGAAGTGTTAGCTGCCAATGGGATGGAAGAGGAGGCTTTAGATACTTGGAATAAGTTATCTGCTGCTTATCCAGAGCTGATTATAGATCGGCATTTATTAGAAGAGTTGTCTTGGGGAGTTTTGAAAAAAGGACTTCAGTCGAACCAATACGGCATTCGTTTAACCTCGCTGATTGGCGCTTATTTAACTCGAGATTCTCGCGCGGTACAGATACTTGTCCGCATGATGCGCGATTCAAATGCAATGATCCGTTCTGTGGCTGTACAAATGTCGACAGCTTATGCAGATGCGATGCTAAAAGATGAGATTTCCCGGCTGCTCACTGAAGAAAAAGTCTGGATGGTCCGTCTTGAAGTGATTCGGGCTGTGGGCGCTCTTCGGATGAAGCCACTGGCTCCTAAGCTCCAGCAATATGTGATGTCAGATAAGAGTACTTACGAAGAGAGGGGAGCTGCTATTGAGGCTCTTGTCCATATTTACGATGATATTGGCGTAGCTGAGTGGAAACAGTTGGCTGCAAGCAATCGGGCTGGACTGAGGCATCTGGCTTGCGTACTTGCACTTCATTTTATGATCCCCGAAGTGCAAGAGGAGATGATTCATCTGATGAGAGATCCCAATCCTGATGTGCGGATAGCGGCTATCAATGCGTTTGGGATGTATTACCGTAAGCTTACATCTTTAGAAAAAGCGAAAGAGGCTCTGCAACTTGTCTTAAAAGACTCAGATCCTGCTGTAGCTATCACTGCTGCATGGGCTGCTATTTTAGTTGATCCTCCTTTTGGTGAGGAGTATATGTCCAAATGGCTTAAGGATTCTTTGCCGGAAAATCGACGTTTTGCTTCCGCAGCTTTGGCTGCAACCGGGGATCGAAGCGTTGCTTTGGCGGCTAGCGTGCTTAAAGAAAGTGAAGACTGGTATGTTCGAGCCAATATTGCAGAAGGACTCCTTGGACAGCGGATAGAGCTGCAGGCGTGCTGCGATACGTTATATGAGTGTCTTCAGATGGAAAAGAAAATGTGGATGAGGGACTCTCGGCGCAATCCTTTATTTGCTGTCTTATCGCCGAGTCAAGTACGCCATAATGATCAGATTCCTAATTACCCAGAAGCCATTGATCAGATGACTCGTCTCGAAGTTGTCTCGTCGTTGGCGGTGGTTGAAGATCCCAGGGCTTTAGGTGCCTTGAAGGCCTTTTTGCAAAGAAAATCGTGGGGAGTGACTGGAGTTGCTGCTGCTACTTTGCTTCGAGAAGGAGATGAGCACTCTTTAGAAATTGTCCGCGAACTCATTAAAGACCAAGATCCTAATGTACGGCTCCAAGCTTGTTTGGTTTTGGCCATGATGGGAAGAGACGAGACGGTGATTAAAGAGTTGGAATCTGCTTATAGCGGAGCTTCTCATGAGAGAAAGCTCCATATTTTAGAAGCTTTAGGGCGCATTGGACACATGGATAGCTTACATTTTTTAACAAGTACGCTGCGAGAGCCGTTTCCTGTGCTCCGCATCTGTGCAGCTGCAGCTCTTATTCAAACGGTCAATAGGTAACCATGACAAAGATTGAACAAGTAAAGAAACATTTAATCGAAGAGAAAATAGATGGCTGGCTTCTTTATGATTTTCATGGGAATAACGAGCTGGCAAGGGCGTTTTTAGAGATCTCTCCTGAGACATTGACAACGCGCCGCTTTTTTTATTGGATTCCGGTGCAAGGAACTCCTGTCAAACTTGTGCATGCCATTGAAGCGGGTGTATTAGATCGTTGGCCTGGAGAAAAAAAGGTGTTTTCTTCCTGGCAATCGCTTCAAGAAGGTTTGAAAAACCTCCTGCAATCTTCTCAGAAGATAGCGATGGAATATTCTCCTGGCAATGCAGTCCCATATATAGCAAAGGTAGATGCGGGTACTATTGATTTTATTCGTGAGCTTGGTGTCACTGTTGTCAGCAGCGGAAGTTTTCTTCCCTATTTTACAGCAGTGTTTAGTGAAACTATAGGACAAGGGCTCATTCGAGCGGGAAAAATGCTTGATCGAATTGTCCAAGATACCTGGGATTGGATTGCATTGCATTTGCGCCAGGGACAAAAAATGACCGAATATGACGCTCAGCAAAAAATCTTGGCAGATTTTGCAGCAGCCGATCTGTACTTTGGCACCCCTCCTATTGTCGCTGTCAACGAGCATACAGCCGATCCGCATTATGTGCCGCAAAGGACGGGTTCTAGTCCTATTTCCCCCGGAGACTGGATCCTCATCGATTTATGGGGCAAAGAAAAGCATCCTGGATCTGTTTTTGCTGATTTAACGCGCGTGGCTGTTGCCTCCTCTTCTCCTTCGATGAAACAGCAGGAGCTCTTTCACGTGGTTCGAGAAGCTCAAGCAGCGGCTTATGATCTTGTTGTAAGTAGATTTCAAGCACATCTTCCTCTTAGAGGATGGGAGGTGGATGATGCAGCCCGCTCTGTCATTGCCGACGCTGGTTATGGGGAGTATTTTATCCACCGCACAGGCCATAGCATTGATACAAATCTGCATGGCAGCGGCGCTCATATGGACAATTTAGAGATGCATGATGAGAGGTTTCTTATTCCCAATACTGCGTTGTCTATCGAGCCTGGTATTTATCTTCCTGGAGAATTGGGCGTTCGTCTTGAATATGACCTGTATATTCATCAAGACGGCCGAGTAGAGATCGTTGGGGGAGAACAAAATGCGATTACTACCCTAGACTTGTGATCTCTTCGGCCATTTCCGTGTTGATAAATCTTTCCATCGCCGAAAGCTCAAGCGCTACTTTTTGCTGAGAAGCTGTGTTAAAAAATTTCTGCAAATTAGGCTTGAATTTCAAGAAGGATACTTTGTCGGCCTCATTCGTTAATCTGAAAAAAATCTTCATAGGTGTATGGAGATTGGTGTATTTTTGGTTGATTTCACGTACTTGTAGATCATAACAACGGTGATTGTCATTTTTCTCGTAGAGGTTTCTGTAATACTCTGTATGGGAGTCTTCAGAAGTTTCTTCCCAAGCCTCCTCCCAAGGCTGTTCTTTCCAAAGCTGAACGCCTTGTTCCCACCCTAGTTTTTTTTGACAGCTGGCCATTGTTTTACGATGAATTTGTGTCCCTTCAAATTCAATTTTTTTTGCTGTTTTAGCAAAAGTATTTCTATTGAGGCGGCAAGATTTTGCATCTTCTACAAGTGCAGAAAAATGCTTTTGTTGGATAAAGTTGGTTAATTCAAATACGGCTATCGAAACCGGTTCTTCAAGATCACAGGGAATGAGGATCTTTCCAGTTCCAAAGTTGGCTCGTCCTCCTGACCCTGGAATGAATTCTTTAGGGGTGATTTTGATGTTCCAAGTTGCTCTATTTGTTGAGAGACTGGCCTCTTTAGCTAGATCGCCTAATTGCTTGGTTTCAGGGCAGCTGTTTATTGTCTCGGTCATGTTTAATTCATATTCTGGCCAGAGATCTTCTCTTGAGCAAGACGGTATTGCAGTTTTTGTAGAATCCCGATTGACATGAGCTGTTGCTCCAACCATTGCCGTTAAACATAACATGGACTGAAGAGTGGTAAAAGCCATGATGGCGATGTCTTGTGAAACGCTGACAGCGTCAGATAAAGGGGCTTGAACTTGGATAAAAGAGGAGGAGTCTTCTTCGGACTGCTCGATTGTAGTCATAGACATCGTTGCAACGATCACAGGAATTGCCACGGCCGCTGCGAGGACAAGCGGTTTGGCGATTTTTTTTGAAGATTGTTTGATCGTATTCCAACCCTGAGAAATCCAAGTGGAGTCAGTAGAAGAGTTTATCATAAATACACCTATATTAATTATTATTCATAATTAATTATAATGTGTATTTCTTTTTTTTATAAATAAAAACTTTTTTAAAATAATGTTTATATCGTTAATTGTGAATTAGAGGCTGAATTGGTTTGACGTGGTTTAGAGGGTGTCTACAAAGTAAGGGTTCGTTGATTTTCTGGATTATTTTGGCCTATTTTCGATTCTTTTTTGGGGGATAGTATACGTCCGTTGATACAATCCCCCAAAAAAAGAATCGAAAATAGGCTCCACAGAACCTTACTTTGTAGACACCCTCTTAGGATTCATGCTGTTTAGCATGGCCTCTCTCATTTTCTCTAAATCTGAAAGCCTGGGGTCTGGAATTCTTGTGATAGGCTCCTCTCTCTGAGGAGGTTCTGTGATTGCAGAAGACTCTTCTATTGTTAAAGGAGGCTCTTGGCAAGGAATTGGAGAAAAGATTTGACTCTCTACGGCAGCTATCTGCCCTTGTCCTGGCTCATTTCCTTCCGGCCTTTGTCCTAGATCTAAGAGATTTGTTGCGGCTTCTTTGATGTCTGCTAATAAGACCGGAACCAGATTTTTCTGTTTATGTATGAAATAATCGTCATGCCCAGAAAGCTGTATCTCTTTTTCAAAAAAGCGAGAGCTGCCAAGTTTTATGTTTAAATTTCCTAATTCTTTCCATGAAGTAGGTGCAGTCAGAGGGTCTTTAAGAATTTTTAAAACAACGAGAGTAGAGAGGGTAGCAGGGCCAATAGAATTTTCTATTTCACGGATTAGGCGATCATGGTTGGCTTTTTTTGAAGGAGTCTTTCGGAGCTCTTGGATTTCAGATTGGTAATTAATTATTTTTTCAGCGGCCTCTTCGAGAGAACAAACGAAATGGGCAAGTACCCCGAGCCAGGCTTGCGTAGCCTTGCTTTTTTCTGGAAGATGCTCTTGTATCTGCTGGATGACTTCTCTATCAATGGAAATGCCGAACCTTCCAAAATCACGATGAATAGCGGCCTCATTTAATCCGTCTGTAGATAGATAAAAACTTTTGAATTGTTCGAAAATTTTTTTGATTTTCTCTGCTTTTACTTTATCAGCAAAGTAGTTGTCTCCTTTGACAGACCATCTAGCGGCTTTGTCCGTTAGTGGGCCAAAGGCGATTGATCCAAGAGCGAGGGCTACTGGTATCGTAGCAAGGCCGCTCGTTGCTAAAGAAGAAAAAATGACAACAACGATGCCTAAAGCAATGCCGGCTACAAAGGAGGTTGCGGCCGCGAGTTTATATAACTTATACCAATTAGCTTTTGAGCTGATTTCTTGATCTAGATCGGTTCTGTACAAACTATTTAAAGTTGAAGGAGTTAAAGAATTCGGTTGGCATGCTTCCATGAACGGGCCCTATGTTATAGGTTTTCGCCGACCATTTTAAAGAATAGAAGGGAAAAAAAGAAGTAAAATAACTCTTAGAGGGTGTCTAAGAATTAAGGCTTCGTCGATTTGTCGACAGCTTCTTACACGAGTTCCATGATCATTTTTAAAGATAATTGTTTCATGCGTAGGTGAATATGCGCTAGCCCATTCGATCGGGCCGGGGATAATGCTCCTATAATGCCTAGGTCTGCAAGAAATTTCGGGGGGCAGGTGAGGAGAGTTTGGGGAGACTCTCCATTATATACATGGAGTAAAATAGCGGCTAGACCCGCAGAAATGAGAGCTTCGGAACAGGCTTGGAAAAAGATTTTGTCGTCTTGTAGGAAAGCATTTAAGTAGAGAGTGCTTTGACAACCACTGACCATGTTCTCTTTAGTCTTGAGTTCTTTAGGATATGCAGGCAAACTCTTACCAAGCTCAATGAGAGCTGCATAGCGCTCCTCTTGTGAATGAAAAGAGGTGAATTTTCTCTTCAATTCTTCTGATTTTTGAAAAAATGTGTCGCTCATACTTTAATATGGTAGAGGAAAAAAAAGAAAAAATCTAGAAGGAACTGCAAACTTGTTTTGCAGTGGAAATTCAATGCTCGTAAAGCTGATTTGGTTTTTTCCAAATTGACATAACTTTTTGACCTTAGACGGCTTACAAAAAGTCCGAGTCAGCGAAGCGAGCGCAAATTTGTGGCCGAATGGAGTTTTGTGAGCACCCTCTCAAGAAAATGTATTGACATTAAACGAGAAAATGCTGTTTTATAGTAAACATTTCCGAGTCGAAGTAGTTATGGCCAAAGAAGAAACGATTAAAATGGACGGGAAGGTAGAAGAATTGCTACCTAATATGCACTTTAGTGTCGTCCTTGAAAATGGAATGCGCGTGATTGCTCACTTATGTGGGAAAATGCGTATGAGAAATATTCGCGTCTATGCAGGGGATACAGTCACTGTAGAGATGTCGCCTTATGATTTGACTAAGGCTAGGATCACTTATCGTCAAAAATAATCTTGACTTTGTATGTTTTTTGCCGAGCAGGCCGAGGGGCGTTCGATGATGTTAGTCTTTTTTGCAATGCAATAGTTCTAAAAACTTTATTGACTCGCAAAAAAAGGCTAAAAGAATGGACTCTCTCTCGGGAAATATCGGCAAAAAATGCGCGAAGTCGAGATAAATAGTGAAATGGTTGATTTAATTACGCTTGGTGCGGTATTATTTCAATCTTTTGAAAGAATATGAACGCCCAGGTAGCTCAGTGGTAGAGCACATGCATGGTAAGCATGTGGTCGTAGGTTCAATTCCTATCTTGGGCATAAAAAATTTCTAGGGCCTTACGGAGGATACATTAGATGGCAAAAGAAACATACCAGAGAAAAAAACCTCACGTCAACATCGGTACGATCGGCCACGTTGACCATGGTAAAACAACGTTAACGGCGGCGATCACGAAAGTGCTCGCAGAAAAAGGACAGGCGAAGTTTAGAGACTACGGCTCAATCGATAATACCCCGGAAGAAAAAGCCCGTGGAATTACGATTAATGCTTCCCACGTCGAATACGAGACAGAAAAAAGGCACTACGCTCACGTAGACTGCCCAGGTCACGCTGACTATGTAAAGAACATGATTACTGGTGCTGCTCAAATGGACGGCGCTATTCTTGTTGTTGCAGCGACAGATGGTCCAATGCCTCAAACAAAAGAGCACATTTTATTGGCCCGCCAAGTAGGCGTTCCTGCGATTGTTGTCTTCTTGAATAAGATGGACATGATCGGTAAAGGGGACGAAGAATTGGTTGAGCTTGTAGAGATGGAATTGCATGAGCTCCTCGAATCTAAAGGATACAAAGATGTCCCGATTATTCGTGGTTCTGCTTTAAAAGCTCTCGAAGGCAATCCTGAGTATGTCCAAG
Source organism: Chlamydiales bacterium (assembly GCA_030681135.1). Classification (GTDB taxonomy): domain Bacteria; phylum Chlamydiota; class Chlamydiia; order Chlamydiales; family SM23-39; genus SZAS-17. The sequence goes on along the minus strand of JAUXXF010000015.1, from coordinate 29,144 downwards.
CGATCATCAAGTTGATGGACGTTGTGGATGAAAAAATTCCAACTCCTGTTCGTGAAGTAGATAAACCTTTCTTGATGCCAATCGAGGACGTGTTCTCTATTTCTGGTCGCGGTACTGTTGTGACTGGCCGAGTAGAAAGAGGAAGAATCCGAGTCAACGATAAGCTACAACTTGTAGGTATTCGGGACACTAAAGATTCCGTAGCGACTGGTTTGGAAATGTTCAATAAAGTATTGGACGAAGCCCTTGCAGGAGAGAACGTCGGAGTCTTGTTGCGAAGTATCGAGAAGGGTGATGTAGAGAGAGGAATGGTTCTCGCTGCTCCAGGAACTTGCACTCCTCATACGAAGTTCAAAGGAACTGTGTATATCTTGACAAAAGATGAAGGTGGTAGACATAAGCCATTCTTCACAGGATATAGACCTCAGTTTTATTTCCGAACAACTGATGTAACGGGAACAGTTACTCTTCCAGCAGGAACAGAGATGGTTATGCCAGGCGACAACATTGAGTTGGAAGCTGAGCTCCTTAATCCTGTTGCTATGGAAGAAGGGATGCGCTTTGCGATTCGTGAAGGCGGCCGAACAATTGGCGCTGGAACAGTTTCTAAAATTATTAAGTAATTTTGGAAGAAAAAGGATGGAGATTTTCTTCATCCTTTTTTTTGTGGGTGTGTAGCTCAGTTGGTAGAGCAGCGATCTCCAAAGTCGCCGGTCGGGGGTTCGAGTCCCTCCGCACTCGTTTTAGTTTGTAGCTCGACTTTGTATATTTTTTGTCGGGCATAGAGAGGGAAGTAAACGATGAGTACAATTACAACGCGTCAAAAACAGAAGTTATCCTATTTTCGATCTGTGCAAGATGAGTTAAAAAAAGTCTCCTGGACTTCGAAAAAAGAGCTCTTTTTGTGTACAAAAGCTGTCATTGCGGCGACTTTTGTATTTGGCTTTGCTATTTACTTTGTCGATTTGGCTATCCGGGGCGTTCTGGATGGCTTAGGTCATCTCGTGCAAATGATGTTTGGTTGAGGAAATAAGTATGTCGAAATGGTACGTTATCCAAGTAATCTCTGGCCATGAAAAGAAAGTAAGAAAAGCGATTGAGGAATATCTCGATGCCAAAGGGATGCGGGAATTTATCCATGAAATCTTAATTCCTACGGAAAATGTTTCTGAAGTGAAGCGAGGCCAGCAAAAGATTAGTGAAAAACGGATGTGGCCAGGCTACATCATGTTGAAAATGGATTTGAATGATGAATCTTGGGCTTATGTGAAAGATTCTCCTGGCGTTATTGATTTTCTAGGTGGAGAAACTCCGACCCCTCTTACCGAGAAAGAAGCTTCCGACATGATGAAAGAGTTTGAGGACAGGCAAAAAGGCGTTGTCCAAAAACATAAAGTAGAAGTGAGTGACCATGTAAAAATTACCGATGGCGTATTCGTCAATTTTATCGGTACAGTTACAGAGGTTCACCATGATAAAGGACGTCTTAGCGTGACCGTCTCTATTTTTGGACGGGATACGCGAGTTGATGATTTGGAGTTTTGGCAGGTGGAGCTAGTTCCCAGCGAAGCTGCAAATTAATTTATAAAGAACATTGAGGAGAGAAGCTTCCAGGCTTTTCGTTAGAGCTAGATTTTATAAAGTCTAGTTCAATACTCAAAGGAGAAAAATGGCAAAAAAACTTGTAAAAGTTATTAAACTGCAAATTCCTGCAGGCAAGGCTAATCCAGCCCCGCCTATCGGACCCGCTTTGGGTTCCGCAGGGGTGAACATTATGGCTTTTTGTAAGGAATTTAATGCAAAGACGCAAGATAAAGTAGGCGATATTTTGCCTGTGTTAATCTCTGTCTATGCAGATAAAACCTTTTCTTTCATTACAAAACAGCCGCCAGTATCACGCATGATCCTTAAGGAATTAGGGATTGAATCGGGATCTAAAGTTCCTAACCGGGACAAAGTCGGTAAATTGAAAAAATCCCAAGTTGAAAAGATTGCTAAACAGAAAGTTGCCGATATGCGCATCGTTTCTGAAGCGGCTGCTTTGCGCATGGTGATGGGAACAGCCCGTTCGATGGGCGTCGACATCGTGGAGGACTAATCATATGGCAAAACGATCAAAACGAATGAAAAAGGTTGATCAGCTTGTTGATCCTGCGAGAATCTATAAGCTGGAAGAGGCGATTGAAATCTTGAAGAATTGCCCTCCAGTCAAGTTCGATCAATCAATTAATATTTCCTTGAAAATTGGCGTAGACCCTAAGAAATCTGATCAACAAGTAAGGGGCACTGTTTCTTTACCTCATGGTACAGGCCAAAAAGTCGTCCTCGTTGTCATTGCTAAAGGAGATAAGGCAAAAGAAGCGCAGGATGCTGGAGCGGATTTTGTCGGAGCTGATGAATTACTTGAGAAAATCAAAGGTGGTTGGACAGATTTTTCTGCCCTCATTGCGACCCCCGACATGATGCGGGAGCTCGGCAAGTTAGGAAAGATATTAGGTCCTAGAGGATTAATGCCTACTCCTAAAGCTGGCAGCGTGACCAATGACATTGCAAAAGCTGTGAAAGAGGTAAAAGCCGGTAAGATTGAGTTTAAAGTTGATAAAACAGGTGTTGTCAATAGCCCTGTTGGAAAACTTTCTTTTCAACAAGGAAATCTTACAGAAAATGTGAAGGCTTTATTGAACGCCATCAATCGAGTGAAACCAGCAAGTGCTAAGGGTGTATTTATGCGCTCTTTATATCTTTCTAGCACGATGGGACCTGGATTGAGAATCGATGTACAATCATTGCTGGTAGCATAAGGGAGATTATACAATGAGAAAAGAAAAGCAACTCCTTTTAGATGAAATCAAAGAAAAAATTGATGCAGCTAAAGCAGTGATTGTCACTCGCTATAATGCCTTGGCGCCCAATGTGTCATGGAATTTGCGGGATGAACTGGCGAAGGTAGGCGGTCATTTAGAAGTAGTCCGTAAAAGGGTATTTTTAAAAGCTGCTGAACAGTCGGGGCTCAAAATCGACGAAGCTCTTTTAAAAGGGCATATTGGAGTCGTTTTTGTAGCAGATAACGATTCGCTGCCTTCGGCTAAGGTGATTTTTAAATTTTCTGAAAAAAATTCCGAAATTTTAGAAGTGATTTGCGGTCAGGTAGAAGGCGTTATGATGCCTGGCAATGAAGTACATGTCCTTTCCAAACTTCCTGGAATCGACGAGATGAGGGCAGGGTTAATTGGTTTATTTATCGCTCCTATGGCGCAAATGCTTTCTGTCCTGGAGCAAAAAAGTCAACAAGTGAATGAAGAGGTAATACTGTGAGTCAAGAAGTAATTGATGAAATTGTCGAAAAATTGAGCAAATTATCTGTGCTCGATATGGCAAAATTAAAAGACGCTTTAGAACAAAAATGGGGCGTAAAAGCAGCTGTAGCATCCGCTGCTCCTGCAGCCGCTGGTGCAGACGCTGCTGCCGCTGCTGAATCGACCGAATTTCAAGTCACTTTAGAAGGTCCAGTACCTGATGATAAGAAAATTGCGATCATTAAAGCGGTTCGCGAAATCACAGGTCTTGGATTGAAAGAAGCGAAAGACATGGTAGAAGGAGCTCCTAAACTACTAAAAGCTTCTTCACCAAAAGCTGAAGCGGATACGATTGCTAAGAAGCTGCAAGATGCCGGTGCTAAGGTAACTTTAAAAGGTCTATAATATAGATCTTTATAAAATTTGCCGCGTTCAGATACTGCACGCGGTTAGGTTCTTGACTTTTAGAGTCCTTAGGGCGGCTGAGCTTTGTACGATCTGTGCAAAGATGAGGCGCCATAGTGGTCTTAAAAATTTGAGAAGCTAACCGCGTGCAGTATAAAATTGCGCGGTATTTTTTATAAAAGTTGATTTGATTGTTTGTGCAGAGTAAAGTATACTCAAACAACTTGAAGAGTTGGTTTTTTGGCTATGTTGGCTTTACCTCAGAATGTTTGTCTTCGCTCGCGCCTTGCCTTCGGTAAGGGGCACTTGTTCCAAACAAAGAATCTGAGGAGCTCTCTTTCAAAAATCCTAATTTTTTAAGTTGTTTGAGTATTCTCAGAAAGCTCAGTTGCAGTTTTCTGTTTTTCTTCATTTCTATTGCCATAAAATATTGGCACAAAAGATTAATTGAGGAGCATAGCCCATGCTAAAAAGGTCGCCTAAACGGGTGAGTTTTCGCGAACGGGAAGAAATTATCGATCTTCCTAATTTGATCGAGATTCAGATAAAGTCTTATAATCAATTTCTCCAAGCCCATTTACTTCCCCATGAGCGGGAAAATGTGGGACTGCAGGAAGTGTTTAGCGAAATATTTCCTATTAAGTCCTACGATGAAAAAACTGTCTTGGAATTTTTATCCTATAATCTTGGAGTGCCTAAATATTCTCCTGAAGAATGTATTCGCCGAGGGATCACATTTAATGTGACCGTGAAGGTTAAGTTCCGCCTTACCGATGAAACAGGTATTAAGGAAGAAGAAGTCTATATGGGGACAATCCCTGTTATGACAGATAAGGGAACCTTTGTTATTAATGGCGCAGAACGAGTCATTGTTTCGCAACTGCATCGCTCTCCTGGTATCTCCTATGAGCAAGAAAGGCATCTTAAAGGGACGATGATCTATTCGTTTAGAATTATCCCTTATCGCGGTAGCTGGCTAGAGGCTTCTTTCGATAGCAATGATCTTGTGTATATTTACATCGACCGAAAAAAACGACGACGCAAGATTTTAGCTTCGACCTTTATCCGAACATTAGGCTATTCGACAGACTCTGATATTATCGAAGAGTTTTTTGAAACTGTAAAAGTGAAGATAAAATCTGAAAAGGATTTTGTTAAACTAGTAGGTAAAATTTTAGCTGAAGACGTGGTCGATGAACAAACTGGCTTGGTATTTGGCCGAGCAGGAGAAAAACTAACCACATCTATGTTAAAACGGATGACAGATGAGGGGATTCAGGCCATCAGGATCGCTGAAGAGGCTGACGAAACTCATCCAGTCATTAAAATGCTCTCTAAAGATACGACTGATTCCTACGAATCTGCTTTAAAAGATTTTTATCGTCGAATCAGACCGGGCGAACCTCCTACTTTATCAAATGCACGTTCAGCGATTATGCGTCTATTCTTTGATCCAAAGCGTTATAATTTGGGTCGAGTTGGTCGTTATAAATTGAATCGCAAATTGGGCATGGGAGTGACTGATGAAGATTTGGCTCTTGTCACTTTAAGAAAAGAAGATGTCGTAGCAGCTCTGAAATATCTCATTCGTCTGAAAATGGGCGACGAGCATGCCTATGTAGATGACATTGACCATTTGGGCAATCGTCGCGTCCGATCTGTAGGGGAGCTTATCCAAAATCAGTGCCGAATTGGCCTGGCTCGTATGGAAAAAATCATTAAAGAGCGTATGAACCTCTTTGATTTTTCTTCTGATACGATGACTCCAGGGAAAATCGTTTCTGCTAAAGGACTCGCTGGTGTATTGAAGGACTTTTTCGGAAGATCTCAACTTTCTCAGTTCATGGATCAGACAAATCCTATTTCTGAACTTACGCATAAACGGCGTCTTTCTTGCCTAGGTCCTGGTGGTCTAAACAGGGAGAGAGCGGGATTTGAAGTGCGCGACGTGCACCCTTCTCACTATGGAAGAATCTGTCCTATTGAGACCCCAGAAGGTCCAAACATTGGTTTGATTACATCTCTTTCTACTTATGCGAAAATTAATGAGTTTGGATTCATTGAAACTCCTTATCGCAAAGTGCGCGAAGGGGTAGTGACTGATGAAATCGAGTACATGACTGCAGACCAAGAGACTGATTATATTGTGACGCAGGCGTCTACACCTCTCGATGAGCATAATATGTTTGAAAATTCCATGTGCTGGGCGCATCAACGCGGCGAGCCGATGGAGATAGAAACAACGAAGATCACTCACATGGACGTCTCTTCGAAGCAGCTCGTATCGATTGTGGCAGGTTTAATTCCCTTCTTGGAGCATGATGATGCCAACCGAGCTCTTATGGGATCGAACATGCAACGCCAAGCTGTTCCTTTATTAAAGACAGATGCCCCTCTTGTCGGTACAGGCCTTGAGTGCCGAGCTGCACGGGACTCTGGAGCTGTGATTGTAGCTCTAGAAGATGGCGTAGTTGAGTATGTGGATGGATTTAGAATCGTTATAGCTCCTAAAGACAACCCATTGAACAAAAGAACTTATTTCCTGAAGAAATTTATGCGTTCCAATAGTGGAAGCTGCGTTAACCAGACTCCGCTTTGCGAAGTGGGTGACAAGATTATTGCAGGAGATATTCTCGCAGATGGCCCCGCAACCGACAAAGGTGAAGTGGCTCTCGGAAAGAACGTTCTTGTGGCTTTCATGCCGTGGTGCGGCTATAACTACGAAGATGCGATTATCATCTCGGAGAAATTGATCCGAGAAGATTATTATACTTCTATTTATCTCGAGGAATTTGAACTCACTGCTAGAGACACGAAGCTTGGCAAAGAAGAGATCACTAAGGATATTCCAAATGTTTCAGAAGAGATGCTAAAAGATTTGGGAGACGATGGGATTATTCGCATTGGCGCTCAAGTAGAACCAGGCAAAATTCTAGTAGGGAAAATTACCCCGAAATCTGAAACAGAGCTTTCTCCTGAAGAGCGACTTTTACGAGCTATTTTCGGAGAAAAAGCGGCGGATGTAAAAGACGCCTCTTTAACAGCGCCTCCTGGAACAGAGGGTGTTGTCATGGATGTCAAAGTCTTTTCTCGGCGCGACCGCCTTTCCAAGACAGATGATGAGCTTGTAGAAGAAGCTACTCGCATTAAAGATATCCACTTTGATTTCAAAGCAAAAGAAGCTGAATTGCAGATGGAGTTTCATGAGAAACTCGGCGCTTTATTGCTCAATGAGACCGTTCCAGCTCCGATCATGCATCGCAAAACAGGCGAAGTGTTGATTGATGAGGGAGTTCTCTTTACACAAGAGTTGATTGAGGTGTTGGAAAGCGAGAAAGCTGAAGACCTTCTTATGGCCGATAAAGATCTTTATGTCGAGTTGAAGAAGATCCTCCGTGATTTTGAACTTGCTTATCAAACTCTTCAAACCCAGCATAAGAGCGAAATCGAATTTATGCGCAAAGGGGACACAGAGTTAGATCCAGGTGTTATTCGTCAGGTAAAGGTCTATGTAGCAACGAAACGTAAATTGCAAGTTGGCGATAAAATGGCGGGCCGCCACGGAAACAAAGGGGTGGTCGCTAAGCTAGTGCCTGAGGCCGATGTTCCTTATCTGCCTAATGGCGAAACGATTGAAATGATCTTAAATCCTCTCGGCGTTCCGTCTCGTATGAATATGGGACAGTTGCTTGAGACCCATTTAGGTTATGCAGCCAAAAAGGCTGGCATCTATGTGAAATCGCCTGTGTTTGAAGGATTTCCCGAGTCAAAGATTTGGGAAATGATGAAAGACCAGACGATGTTCGTCGATGGAAAAGCATATCTTTTCGATGGACGCACAGGAGAGCGTTTTGATAATCGGGTCGTTGTCGGCTACATTTATATGCTCAAGCTGAGCCACTTGGTAGCAGATAAGATTCATGCTCGCTCCATTGGGCCTTATTCTTTAGTCACTCAACAACCGCTTGGAGGAAAAGCTCAAATGGGCGGTCAGCGTTTTGGGGAGATGGAAGTATGGGCGCTGGAAGCTTATGGAGCTGCTCATATGCTGCAGGAGATGCTGACAGTCAAGTCTGATGACGTTTTCGGCAGAACGCTGATGTATGAGTCGATTGTTAAAGGGACTAATTCCCTGGTTGCCGGTACGCCGGAGTCTTTCAATGTTCTTGTGAAAGAAATGCAAGGTTTATGCCTCGACATTCGTACTGAATTTGTCGAGTGAGAAATGATTTTGAATTGCCCTCTTTTCCTTAAAGAGGGCCTTCTCTGAGGGGAGACCAATTACATGTTTGATGTAAAAGATGTAGCGCAGGCACAATTTGATAAAGTGACTCTTAAAATTGCTTCGGATGATGTGATCCGTAATCAGTGGTCGCGCGGTGAAATCAAGAAGCCTGAAACGATTAATTACCGTACATTTAAACCAGAAAAAGGGGGTCTTTTTTGCGAAAAGATTTTCGGCCCTATGCGCGATTGGGAATGCGCTTGCGGCAAGTACAAGAAAATCAAGCATAAAGGAATTGTTTGCGATCGTTGCGGCGTTGAAGTGACTCTTTCTAAAGTCCGTAGAGAACGGATGGCCCATATTGATTTAGCAGTTCCCGTTGTTCATATCTGGTTTTTTAAGACGATGCCTTCTCGCATTGGTAATATTTTAGGGATGTCTACATCTGATCTTGAGAGAGTGATCTATTATGAAGAGTATGTAGTGACCGATCCAGGTCGCACAGAGCTGCAAAGAAAACAGCTGCTCAACGACAATGAATATCGAGAAGCTCAAGAAAAGTGGGGATCGGACAGTTTTAAGGCGATGATGGGCGGAGAAGCCATCCAACAGCTACTCAAAAATGAAGATTTACCTTCTTTGGTGGTAGAGTTAAAAGATAAGCTTCGCAAAACAAAATCGATGCAAGCAAGGATGAAACTAGCCAAACGTTTGAAGATTGTTGAAGGCTTTTGCAGTTCAACAAATAAATCAGATTGGATGGTCCTTTCTTGCGTTCCTGTTATTCCTCCTGATTTAAGACCTCTTGTTCCTCTCGATGGAGGACGGTTTGCTACTTCTGATTTGAATGATCTTTATCGCCGTGTGATTAACCGTAACAACCGTTTAAAGTCGATTTTAAAATTAAAGACCCCTGATGTGATCGTACGCAACGAAAAGCGGATGCTTCAAGAGGCTGTCGACGCTCTTTTCGATAATGGCCGCCATGGCCATCCTGTGATGGGAGCTGGCAATCGCCCCTTAAAAGCTCTTTCTGAGATGTTGAAAGGTAAGCAAGGTCGTTTCCGTCAGAACTTGCTCGGAAAAAGGGTAGACTACTCAGGCCGTTCTGTGATTGTTGTAGGTCCGGAGCTTCGCTTCAATCAGTGCGGATTACCTAAGAAAATGGCACTCGATCTCTTTGAGCCATTTATCGTAAAACGTTTGAAAGATTTGGGCTATGTCTATACGATCCGTTCTGCGAAAAAGATGATCCAAAAGCAAGCCCCAGAAGTGTGGGACGTGCTCGAAGAGATTATCAAAGGCCACCCGGTTCTTTTAAACCGTGCGCCTACGTTGCATAGATTAGGGATTCAAGCGTTTGAGCCGACTCTGATTGAAGGAAAAGCGATCCGTATCCATCCTTTGGTCACTCCTGCCTTTAACGCTGACTTTGATGGCGACCAGATGGCCGTCCACATTCCTTTATCATTTGAAGCTCAGCTAGAAGCTAAACTTTTGATGATGGCTCCAGATAATATTTTCTTGCCATCTTCTGGAAAGCCTGTTGCGGTGCCTTCTCAGGATATGATTTTGGGACTCTATTATTTGATGCACGATCCTGTGATTTTCCCGGAGAAAGCTGGGAAAAAGCCTAAAGTGTACAGCAGCCCTCAGGAAGTATTGATGGCTCTCTATGCTAGCGGTAGCTATAACTGGTTTGATGATGATGGTAAACAAATTACAGGACCTCGCGAACTGTTAAGTCGCGGTCTTCCTATCCATGAAAAAATCAAAGTATTGATCGAGGGAGGTATTATTGAGACCACTCCTGGGCGAGTAATTTTTAATACGATTGTTCCTAAAGGATTGGGATTCCAAAACTACGTACTTCGTAAAAAGCGTCTTTCTGAGCTTGTTTTAGAGTGCTACAAAAAATTAGGACTGGAAGCGACAGTTCAATTTTTGGATAAGATGAAAAACCTCGGATTTGCCGAGGCCACTCGCGCCTCTATTTCGATGGGAACTTGCGATATTAAAGTTCCTGCTCATAAGCCTCAAGTGTTAGCAGAAGCTTACAAGCGAGTAGCTGTAGTGAAAAAGCAATATGAGGACGGGATCATTACAGAAGGGGAGAGTCACTCTAAAATTGTCAGCATTTGGACTGAAGTGACAGATAAGCTCTCTGAAGATCTTTTCAAATTGATTTATGATACTTCAAGTGGACACTTAAATCCGCTCTATCTCATGGTCGATTCTGGCGCTAGAGGAAATAAGTCTCAGGTAAAACAGTTGGGAGCTTTGCGGGGCTTGATGGCGAAACCATCTGGCGAGATTATTGAATCTCCCATTACGGCCAACTTCCGCGAAGGTCTGACGGTGATGGAGTACTTTATTTCAACACACGGAGCGCGTAAAGGACTTTCAGATACAGCCTTAAAAACGGCAGACTCTGGTTACTTAACACGCCGTCTTGTAGACGTAGCTCAAGATGTGATCATCACAAGAAGAGATTGCGGCACGCTCAATGGCATTGAAGTTTCTGCAATTAAGCAAGGCAATGAAGAACTCCTTCCTTTGAAGGATCGTATTTATGGTCGAACAGTTTTAGAAGATATTTATCAGCCGGGCGATAGCACAAAGATTTTGGCCCGTTCTGGCGATATATTAACTACAATGCAAGCTGAGGCTATCGATGACTCAGGGATTGAGTCGATCCGTATGCGTTCTGCGTTAACTTGTGAAAGTAAACGAGGAATTTGTGCAAAGTGCTATGGACTGAACCTCGCAACAGGTAACCTTGTTGGAATGGGAGAGGCCATTGGTATTATTGCGGCGCAATCGATTGGTGAACCTGGAACGCAGCTTACGATGAGAACGTTCCACTTGGGTGGTATTGCCTCTGCGACACTTAGCCCAGAGCTCATTGCTGAGCAAGAAGGCATCCTAGTCTACATGGACTTAAGAGTCGTTCAAAATGAGGAAGGTCATTGGCTGGCTCTCAATAAGAATGGCTCCTTGCAGATTGTTCGCGATGAGGGACGTAGCCTTGAAGATTATAAGAAACTCTTGAGCAATAAGTCGATTGAGCCTCTTCAAACCTTTGCTGCAGAGCTTGGGACGAAGATTCTTTTTGCTGATGGTGCAAGAATCAAGAAAAACATAAAAGTAGGTGAGTGGGAGCAGCATAGCAGTCCAATCATTTGCGAGCGTCCTGGATATGTGAAATATGAGGATCTCGTAGAGGGGATTTCTACCCAGCGTGAAGTGAATAAACAAACAGGTCAAGTAGAGCTGATTGTGAAACAACACCGTGGCGAACTTCACCCTCAAATTGTGATCTACACAGACTCTGATTATACTGAGCTTGTCGGTACATATGCAATTCCCTCAGGAGCCGTTGTCTCTACAAGAGAAGGCCAATATGTCCGTGCAGGTATGGTTCTTGCTAAATTGCCTCGCGGTGCGATTAAGACGAAAGACATCACGGGCGGTCTGCCTCGAGTAGCCGAGCTCTTTGAAGCCAGACGGCCTAAAGATGCAGCTGAAATCGCCAAGATTGATGGAGTTGTTGACTTCCGTGGTGTGCAAAAAAACAAACGCATCGTTGTCGTTCGCGACGAAGTGTCAGGTATGGAAGAAGAACACCTCATTCCTCTCAGCAAGCACTTGATCGTTCAGAAAGGTGATATGGTCATTAAAGGACAACAGTTGACAGAAGGACTGGTGGTTTCTCAGGAAATTCTAGATATTTGCGGCGTCCGAGAGCTCCAAAAATATCTCGTGAACCAAGTTCAAGAGGTCTATCGCCTACAAGGTGTGGATATTAATGATAAGCACGTTGAAATCATTGTCCGTCAGATGCTCCAAAAAGTGCGCATCACAGACCCAGGCGATACAACGTTCTTGCATGGGGAAGATATCGACCGTAAAGCCTTCCATGAGCAGAATCGTAAAACCATGGAAGAAGGTGGAAAGCCAGCTCAGGCTGCTCCTGTTCTCCTTGGTATTACAAGAGCTTCTCTCGGAACTGAGTCTTTCCTCTCGGCAGCCTCCTTCCAAGAGACGACTCGAGTTCTCACAGAAGCCGCTACCAAGAGCTCGACTGACTTCCTTCTCGATACAAAAGCCAACCTCATCATGGGACACATGATCCCAGCAGGTACAGGCTACGGGTATCATAAGAAAGTCAATCGCTATATCGAAAGCCAGCTCACTGATGCTCTGGAGATCGACTTTACAAGCGAAGTCCTGCCTCTAGCCGCAGCGCCTGTCGCATGAAGCGTCGTTATTGCGGGGCTCCGCCCCGCACCCCGCTAAAGGACTCCGTCCTTTAGAATCCTGTTTATTTTTTGATGCAAGGCGCTTCGCCTTGCATCATTTTTTTATAAACGAATTGTTTCTATTTCTACATCATCGTTCACAACCCAGCTTTTAACAATTTCAAAAGAAGAATGTTCTTGCTCTGTAGATTGCACGAAAGCAAGTATCTTGCAGGAAATATAAGCCTCTTTGGGGTCTGTGAGCATTTCTATATCCCCAACTATTAAACGATCTGCTCCAATTCTTAATCTTTCTGGTGGATAGAGAAAAACTGGAAATTCGGTTTTTCCAAGAAAATAGATTGCATTTTCTGCGACAAGACTAATTCTAGGCGCTGCAAGACATGTAAGAGGGTTAAAAATTATAGAATCTGCGCTACTAAGAATAACGGCTTTTCTTGAGCCTATAAATCCATTATTTTTTAAGATTTTTTTAGAATGTTCGGAAATGGGCTCTTCTTTGTATTGAGAGCTAGGATATTCATTATTTATCATATTTATGTACAGATCTATAGACATGTGAGCGCCTTAAGGTTTAGTTGCGGGATAGGTTATACGGGATGGGTAGGGATTTTTGCAAGAAGGACTGCTTATACCGAAACAACCTGAAGAATCGGGATTTTGGCAAAGAGGCTCCTCAGAATTTTTTGTCTGGAGCGAATGACCATTGCCGGAGGCAAGGCCTGAGTGAAGACAAAAATTCTGGGGTAAAGCCGATGCAGACAAAAACCGATTCTTCAGGTTATTTCGGTATACATCACAGATGCTAGTTTTGCAATTCTGTTTTGTATAGAATATTCATGTAAAAATGAGGTTTTATATTATGAGTACAATAAATTTTACTGAAGACTTTGCGGTTAATTTTTTAATGTTTTTTGATGAAGACCTAGAAGAACCAAATATTTCTAATCTGACAATAAAAATAGCAGTGTTAGCAATCACTTGTATTCTTGGATTGCAGCTTGTTTTAGATACATGGAATTGTCATGAAAACGTGAGAGATATACTGGGAAGAGAAATGAATCCTCCTCGGCTTGCTAGAGTTCAGTTTGCTAGAGCAAGGGAAGTAAGGATTCAACAAGAAAATGAAGCGCAAACAGATTCTCATCGTCTTAGGCGGATACTGGGCCAGATGAGTGATTATCGCCTATCTCGAACTTAGGAGGCTGATCTTGGCTTTTATAGTATCTACAAAAAGCTTCTTTTTGCATCAAAAAATACAATAGGATTCTAAAGGACGAAGTCCGTTAACAGTCTCTCAGGGCGAAGCCCCAACCTTTATTGATGAGCGCTCATTTTTTGGACAAAGTCTTCTAGTTTGATAAGGTCTTTGGCGAAGTTACGAATGCCTTCAGAGAGTTTTTCGGTGGCCATTTGATCTTCATTTAAGAGAAAGCGAAACGTTTTTTCATCGATCTTCAGAGGGTCGATGGTCATGTGTTTAGCAGCTTCTGGATCGAGTTTTTTTGTGACAGGATCGTTTGATTTTTTCAGCTCTTCCAAAAGAGAAGGAGCGATGGTTAAAAGATCACATCCTGCAAGCTCTAGGATCTCTTCTTTGTTGCGGAAAGAAGCTCCCATGATCTGGGTGTTGATCCCAAATTTTTTGTAGTAATGATAGATGTCCGTTACTGATTTAACTCCTGGATCTTCAGCTGGGGAGTAACCGGTTACATTTTGACTTTTTTTGAACCAATCAAGAATGCGTCCTACAAAAGGAGAAATGAGAGTGGCTTTTACATCTGAACAAGAGACTGCTTGTGCTGTGCAAAAGAGGAGCGTCATATTGCAATGAATTCCTTCTTTTTCGAGTTCTTTGGCCGCTTGAATTCCTTCCCAAGTTGAAGCCAGTTTGATCAAGATCCTTTCTCGATTGATGCCCGCTTTTTCATAAAGGTCGACGAGCTCATGAGCTTGTTGGATACTTCCTTCTATGTCGAAAGAAAGTCTGGCATCTACTTCTGTAGAGACTCTGCCCGGGACAATTTTGAGAATTTCAAGACCAAAGTTAACAAACACCTTATTGATTGTGTGATGGAGGAAATCTTTTGATTTGCTACGGCCGTATTGAATCGCTTCTTCTAAAAGATGTTTGTATTGAGCTTGTCCTGCTGCTGCAAAGATGAGAGAGGGGTTTGTCGTAGAATCGGTTGGAGTGTATTGACGCAGCAGAGCAAAGTCTCCAGTATCAGCTACGACAGTTGTAAATTGTTTTAATTGATCCAGTTGATTCATAGGTTTTTACCCTTAGTTTAATGGAGTTTGAATATTAATATGCCAGTCATCGTCGGTTTTGAGAAATGTAGAAATCTTTTTTTGAAAGGCATTAGGCTCTAGAGTCTCTTGCAACATATCTATTACGATACTGACTTTTTGTCCTTCTTGCAAGGCCAGAATGCAGTCATTACTCAAAGAATCGGGAAAAGATATTTTCATGTTCCCTTCAAACAGTGATCCCAATCCTTCTAAAATTGTTACTTTCCCTTGTTTTGAATCTTCGATGTGTAGAGCGATATGGATATGTTGAGAGTCGTTGAGTAGGGGACGGAACTTGCCTTGCGTCAAAGAGATGAACATTTGGGTGGTTCCCTCTATTTTGAGTAGCTCAATGTTCCAAGGAGGGTAGCCATTAGCTGACGTATGTACTAGACGTTTGGAAGTAAAAGCCGGCTGATGAACTGCAATTGTATCGCAGACCCAAAAATCTTCTGGAGCTCCGCATCCTGTAAGACAGAAGAGCGCCAGGAAAAACTTTTTGAGGGGATTGGAATTCCCTCTAATCATGAGGTGATGCGGAGCCTGAATTGGTCGCTACAAGCAAAACGCCAATAGCGGCTGCAACCAAAGCGCCTCCTGCAACTGCCCAATTTTGCCAAGTGGAAGATTGCGCGGCTTGTGTCGATTGGATAGATGCTTCGCCAGGCAGGAAACTGGAATTTTCTTCCACGACGGTTGTTGGGTCGACAGGTTTTTCAGTAGCAGCATGTTCTGCAATGCAAGGAAATGTTGTGAGCGCTGTCATTAGGCGCATTGTGATCCATAACTTTCTCATAAGACGTAACCTTATTTTTTTAGAGAAGTATAGATCTTGTGATAACCTTCTTGCAAGGCTAAAAATTGCCAGTGGGCGCCCATTGCAGAACATTCATCGTTGACAATCGCTTGAAGATGAGACCACTGTTTCTCTTTCCAGTCTTCCGATTGCTCTTCTGCAGGGGAGCTTTCTATAGAGCTAAATAATTGATCGAACTGTTGTCTTTGTTTTTCTTCTGGGAGGGCTTGGTATAAGTCAGGGACAAGACAAAGAGATTGGAGCGCCTCTAGAAGGACTTTTTGCTGTTTGATGTAATCTTTTTTCAGCACAGCTGCAGTCAAAATATAAGCTGTTTTATCTTGGATAAAAATAGCTTGGAGCATTTTGATCTCTCCCCAAGCTGGCTTGCTTGAGATTTCTGTAAGCCTTCCTTCTCCAGCCATAAATTTGAATTTGCCTAAGTCTCTCCAATGGGTATTAGGCTGAGCTAGATGAATCTGTTTGACAGCTTTTAGATATTCTGCGAGAGAAACATCCACTTTTTCGAGGGCAAGATTAATAGAAGGTCTAAACTCTGATGTTTCAGGGGCCACAAACCCTATTTTTACATGAGGGGACATGTTTTTAGGTAAAGAACAAGCCCATCCGGAAGGTGGCAGAAAATAGCAGATATGGGCATGCAACCATAAAGGCAGACAAAAAAGGACGTAAAATGCTTTGCGCATAGGAGAACCTATCTCAGTAATTAGTTTCAATCGATTTTCGATTCTTTTTCGAGGGGTCATATACGAAATTAATATGACCCCTCGAAAAAGAATCGAAAATCGGGCAAAATAATCCCGAAAATCGATGAAAATGATTGCTGGGATAGGTTCTGGGTCTCTTAGTGAGAATGAGCTGTTTCATTATGGACAAGAGCGCATAAAGCTGCAATTCCAGCGGCAAGGCCAACTCCCCAGCCCATCATAGAAAGTACTGTCGCGTCTCTAGAAGCATAACCAGCTGACTGTCCTACTTGTCCATTGGTGCTGCTTGTATTTTGAGCCGATCCATTCATAGGCAGTGAAAGGATAAAAAAAGCAAATAATAGTCGCTTTATCATAGGTTCCTTTTGGGAACTCTATTGTTCCCTTATGACTACTCATAGCGCTTAGCTATTTTTTTTGCCAGATGGAGTTTTGGATTGACGGGATGGAGGAATGTAAGGCTTTGGTTTTTAATGATTAAACGAATGCAAAGCGCGGGTTTTTCGAAGCAAAAAATCGCACATTGGACAAATTTAAAAAAGTTTTAAGTTCTTTTGGGAATTTCTTTTTTATTCACGCAATCGATTAATGCTTTTCCTAGATCCATAAGAACTACGGTTCGAGCGAATCTCGGAAATCCAAGATCCAAGCGGGCTAAGTGTTGATTGACTTGGTACTCAGTAAATATTTCTCTATTCGCAAAAAATTTAGCAACAACCTCTATCACTTTTTTGTCGGTGAAATTTAATATCAAATGGAAATCGCTTGAAGGGTTTGTTATGGGGTGTGTGTTGAGATAATCGATAATTTCTTCTTCTGGGGGGAAGTGTAAGATGTTTGTATTTATAGTTACAGTCATAAAAATTCCTTTTGAATAGATGAAGCAGCCATTTTATTTCCTGTGATTAAACTTTTATGAGCTCGATTTTTTGACCATTAGCTTGTAAGGTAAGGTGTTTATATAGCTCTTCCAGATGTTTGTTTTGATAAATATTAACTAGATGTTTTATTTCTTCTAGATCTTCTATATCAGAAAAAAGGCTAATTAAATTGGTACAAGAATCGATAAGCGGCTCGACTTGGTAAAGGTGAGCCATCGTGAATAGTTCATACAAGTTAACGTTTCTTTCTAAAAAAGCTTCAGGCTCAAAGGCTTTTTCTCCTAAGTAGAGAAAGTCCACGAATGCTTTTACAGTGCTGAGCGAGAAGTCTGTGAAAGAGATGGTTTTCTCTGCGGACTCTTTTGTTTTGTGAGTGAACATGTTCTGGATGATCTTTCCTCCATAAGTAAAAAAGATGACAGAGTGAACTTGCAAGGCACCATCTTTAGCAATTACTGAAAAATCACATAAAATGTTTTCTCTATAGAGAGAGTGCATAGATTGTTGCAGATTTTCTCTTGGGGGGATTTTTACAGGGTCAATAGGATAGATAAAACGCTTTTCTTTGACCCAATTTATTTCGAAGGCTTCTATTTCTTGGTTTATGGCAGAAAAATGACTATGAAATGAGATTTTTTGAGAAACGGGGGTATTAGAACAGCTGGCTCCAATTGATCGACAAAAAGCTTCCATGCAAGGTCGAATATAGTTTTCGAATTGAGTTATAGATACCCTTGGAAGTAAACTACATCTGTATTCAGTTAGATCTATTATGTCAATAATTTTCGCT
Source organism: Chlamydiales bacterium (assembly GCA_030681135.1). Taxonomy (GTDB): domain Bacteria; phylum Chlamydiota; class Chlamydiia; order Chlamydiales; family SM23-39; genus SZAS-17. The sequence continues at coordinate 11,466 of JAUXXF010000015.1, read as the reverse complement.
TTTTCGCTAATGTAATAATTTGTCCCGGATAGAATGGGTAAAATTGTGAAATTGTTTTTTTTGTCCAAGTTTTTTATAAAAAATTCTTGCATTTCTTTGATAAATTGTTGAATTGCAAAGATAACATCTTTTCTTCCATTTATAGTTAGTGTTTTTTCTTGAATAAATATAGAGAAAATAAGATCGTATGGCTTGCGTTCGATTTTGCTGGAAGCTTTACAAAATGCTAACCAAAAGAGATCGGGGTCTTTAATGATTTTCCCGTACTTTTTTTTAGCAATTGCACTTTCTAGGGTAGAAAGGTCGTGCTCAACATTTTTATTTGTGGTTTGGGGAAGTGGAAAATAAATTTGTCCATTATCAGAATATCTTGCGTTACCTACACCAATCGACATTAAGTCCAGCTCCTCTGCCAAAAAATTCCCACAAGGCTACAGCCTCTTACATTAAAAATCAATGTCTTGTTTTTGCTGATTTGAAGGAGAATTTTTCCTCCAGCTTTCTCTGTATATAAAAAACCCAACTTATGTATCATGGAGATGATTGTCGTGTGTAAAGGAATTTCGATGAAAGGTTTAGAGACAGGAAAAGATAAAATCCAAAAGATTTGTGATGCGTTGAAAAAAGAGACGCTCGAGCCTGCAAAGCAAGAAGCTCGAGAGGTCATTGAAAATGCGCATCTACAGGCAGCCGAGATCATTGCTGCAGCCCGAAAAGAAGCTGAAGAAAAATTGGCAGTTGCAGAAAGAGAGATTGGGGAAAAACAAAAAGTGTTCAAATCCTCGCTTCATCTTGCGTGCCGTCAGGGAATTGAGTCTTTAAAGCAAAAGATCGAGCAGGAGCTTTTTAATAAGGAGCTCTCTTCTGTCGTAGAAAAAGAGATGGCAGATCCAAAGGTCATCGCTAACCTGATCACAAGTTTTATGAAGGCCATGGAAGAAAAGGGAATAGAAGAAGATTTCGCTGCGGTTATCCCTAAACATATTACTCCAAGAGCCATTAATGCGATGCTCTCTTCCCATATTTTACAGCGCCTGAAAGACCAGACTGTTTCTGTGGGTGGTTTCGCCGGAGGCGTGCAAATTACAATGCCTAGCAGACAGATCACTATCGATGTTTCAGATCAGGTTGTTAGAGAATTGATTGCTCAATATATTAGCCGCGATTTAAGGGATCTGATTTTTGCAGTGTAAATATATGGATAAATACCCTTTTATTATTTCTTGTTTGCCAGAGATCCGGATTGGAGCTAAACCTGAAATCTCTTTTCAAGAGGTTTTGGACCTTTTGTCTCTGAATTGCTCTTCTCAAGATCAAAAGAGAGTATCTCAACTGCTTCTCCTGGTAGATATCGATAATATAAAAGCCTTTTGGCTAGGGCTTCCTTTAAATAGCGCGGGAACGATGAGCGCAAAGGAGATTGAAGAAGCTCTTTTGGTAGAAGACTTTCTTCCTCCTTTTTTCATCGATTTTTTAGACCGCTATGAAACGACGGAAGAGCGCCTTGCTCATTTTCCCGCTGTCTATGTAAGCGTCTATGAGCAAATGGAAGGTGAGGCCGAGGGTCTTGTTCGCGATTATTATTCCATAGAAAGGCAGCTTCGACTTGTCCTTGCAGCGCTTAGAGCGAAAGCGTTAGGCAGGGATTTAGTTCGAGAGTTTCAGTTTGAAGATGTGCACGATCCTTTTGTCATGCAGATCCTTGTGCAAAAAGATGCTGCTGACTATACGGCTCCCCAAGAATATCAGCTTTTGCAGGAAATTTTTGAAAAATATCGCTCAGATCCTATGGAGCTTTACCGTAGCCTTCTTGAGTATCGATTTCAGAAAATTATGGAGCTTGAAGAGCAGTATCAGCCCTTTACAATGGATCGGATTTTAGGCTTTTTAGCGCGATTGATGATTGTAGAAATGTGGAGTCAGCTCGATACCCCAAAAGGGCTCTCTTTTATAGATGATTTGAGTAAAAATGGTTAAATAATTATGCAGAAAAAGAAACATGCTACCGGTCAAGTAGTGCAAGCATTTGGCAACCTTCTTCATGTTCGATTTGAAGGAAATATCCGCCAAGGAGAGGTCGCTCGCGTTCGAGTTGGAGAAGAGTCTTTACTTGCCGAGGTGATCGAAATTGCAGGTAATGAAGCTAAATTGCAGGTATTTGAAGATACTAGAGGAGTTAAGCTGCACACTCCTGTGGAGTTTAATGGTCACCTACTCGAAGCAGAACTTGGACCTGGACTTCTCTCTTCAATTTTTGATGGGTTGCAAAATCCTTTAGAAGATATTGCGGAAAAAACTGGCGTTTATTTGCAAAGGGGTGTCTATCTCCCTCCTTTGGATCGTACAAAGAAATGGGCATTTACTCCTACCGTCAAAGTAGGCGATGTGTTGTCTCGAGGAGACTCTATTGGTTATGTCGCAGAGGGGAGATTCCAGCACAAAATTATGATCCCTTTTTCCCATTTTGGAAAAGTCCATCTGAAATTTCTCGTCAAAGAGGGGGAGTATCGGGTAGAGGATGTCTTGGCCTCAGGCGAAGATGAGCAAGGCAATCTCCTTGAAATCAGAATGCTCCAGCGCTGGCCTGTGAAAAATCCTCTGATGGAAGGGAAAAAGATTCGTCCTACTCGGATGATGGATACTGGTTTGAGGATTGTAGATACCCAATTTCCTGTGTTAAAGGGAGGAACGTTTTGTTCTCCTGGCCCTTTTGGAGCTGGCAAGACCGTCATGCAGCACCATTTGTCGAAATATTCTGATGTCGATCTAGTGGTGATCGTCGCTTGCGGAGAGAGAGCGGGAGAAGTTGTCGAAGTTCTACAGACATTCCCTGAGCTCATCGATCCTCATACGAATGAGTCGCTGATGAAGCGGACGGTCATGATTTGCAATACTTCATCCATGCCAGTTGCAGCCAGGGAAGCCTCTGTCTACATGGGAGTCACTATTGCTGAGTATTACCGGCAAATGGGTCTCGATGTTCTGCTTCTTGCTGATTCCACCTCAAGATGGGCTCAAGCGATGAGAGAGATGTCTGGCCGTTTGGAAGAAATTCCAGGAGAAGAGGCTTTTCCAGCCTACCTCGCTTCAAGGATTTCTTCTTTTTATGAACGGGCAGGAGTTGTAGAGCTTGCGAATGAAAAAATTGGTTCGTTAACAATTGGGGGAAGCGTTTCTCCTGCTGGCGGAAACTTTGAAGAGCCGGTTACTCAAGCCTCTTTGGCGATTGTTGGGGCCTTTCATGGTCTTTCCCGCGCTAGATCGGATGCAAGACGCTACCCAGCGGTCGATCCTTTGATCTCTTGGACCAAATATTTGCCTCAAGTAGGCCTTGAGCTGAATAGTAGATTGCCTCATTGGGCTGACCGAGTGTTGCAGGCTGCATCTTTTCTTCGTAAAGGCGATGAGATTGGCAAAAGAATGGAAGTGGTCGGAGAAGAGGGCGTTGCCCTGGATGACATGATTGTCTTTTTGAAATCAGAACTCTATGAATTTTGTTATTTACAGCAAAATGCATTCGATAAACAAGATGCCTATTGTCCTTTGGATCGTCAGGTTCAGCTGTTTGAAATGATTTTAAGAATTTTTGATGGGAAGTTTTTCTTCGATACCCATGATGAAGCGAGAAGTTTCTTTTTGAATTTACAAAATGACATCAAGAATATGAATTTTCTTGCCTTTGAATCTTCTTCTTATAAAGAAGCTTATGCTCAAGTAGAAAACAAATTGGCCTCAAGGATCAAAGTATGAGAAAAATGTATGATCGTATTATAGACATGCGCGGCAATCTGATCACTGTCGCTGCTGAGGGAGTGTGTTTAGGAGAGGTCGCCATCGTCTATAAGAGCAATGGGACCAAGACCTACGCTTCTGTGCTTCGCTTTGAAGACGATTTGGTCACCTTACAAGTGTTTGAAAATACTCGTGGGATTTCTACAGGAGATCGAGTGACCTTCTTGAATCACCAGGTGCAAGCTATGTTTGCCGATTCTTTATTGGGTAGACGTCTCAATGGATCGGGAGAGCCAATTGACTCAGGGCCTGATATTGTAGGAACTGCTGTAGACATTGGCCAGCCCTCTTTTAATCCGACCAAACGGATTATTCCAAGAGAGCAGGTTCTTACGAATATCCCGATGATCGATGTGTTCAATTGTCTTGTGAAATCCCAAAAAATTCCGATTTTTTCAGTCGCTGGAGAGCCTTATAACGCTCTTTTAATGCGGATCGCCAATCAGACAGATGCCGATGTGGTGATTATTGCTGGCATGGGACTTCGCTTTGATGATTATCAGGCTTTTATTGATAATTCAGAAAAAGCAGGTTCGATGGAAAAGACAGTTATGTTTATCCATCAAGCAACAGATCCTGCTGTGGAATGTCTTTTGGTGCCTGATATGGCGCTCGCTGTCGCTGAAAAATTTGCGCTCGAGGGAAAAGACGTCTTGGTTTTGATGACTGATATGACAGCTTATGCGGATGCGATCAAAGAAATTGCGATCACAATGGATCAGATTCCTTCGAATCGTGGCTATCCAGGTTCTTTGTATTCAGATTTGGCAGCCCGTTATGAAAAAGCTGTGGACATCGATCAGAGCGGATCCATTACGATTATTTCCGTGACGACGATGCCTGGCGGTGATGTCACTCATCCGATTCCAGATAATACAGGTTATATTACAGAAGGGCAGTTCTATTTGAACGGCGGATGGATTGAGCCTTTTGGTTCTCTTTCCAGATTGAAACAGCTCGTCATTGGCAAAGTGACTCGAGAAGACCATGGAGATTTAGCCAATGCGATGATCCGTCTCTATGCCGATTCGAAAAAAGCTCGAGAAAGACAAGGAATGGGTTTCAAACTTTCCCGCTGGGATGAAAAATTACTTCGCTATTCGTATTTGTTTGAAGACAGAATGATGAATTTGCAAGTGAATTTGCCCTTGGAGAAAGCTCTTGATTTAGGATGGATTACTCTTGCCGAGTGTTTCGGTATAGAGGAAATCGGGATTAAGAAACAAATCGCAGAAAAATATTGGCCTAAGGCCCTATCCTAGGTTAAAGCCCGATGACAGCTATTAAACTCACAAAAAACGAGCTTCGATCGCAGCAGACAAGGCTCACTCAATTTCAGCGGTATTTACCCACATTGCAGCTTAAAAAAGCGATGCTTCAATTTGAGGTGAATCAAGTCGAAATGGAGATTACTATTTTGCATGAAGAATTTGCGGAAAGCCGTTTGCAAGTTGAGGCGTTTGCTCCTTTGCTTCTCGAAAGGCTCTCTTGCGACGTTCCTTATTATGCAGAAGTGCTCCATGTGAACAAGCGCTATGAAAATATTGCCGGAGTTGAAATTCCCCTTTTCGAGGAAGTGGTTTTTCGCCCTACGGAATATTTTGTTCTCGATACTCCTGCATGGACAGATCAGGCGATTGTATTGCTCCAGAATTTTGTGACGATAAGAGAGAAGATCTCGGTGACTGAAGAGAAAAAAAGAGCTTTGGAAAAGGAGCTCCGTGAGGTTTCGATCCGGGTAAATTTATTTGAAAAAGTATTGATTCCAAGATCGCTTGAAAACATTAAGAAAATCAGAATTTTCCTGGCAGACCAGCAGCTAGCAGCTGTAGCGCAGGCAAAAGTAGCCAAGAAGAAACTATCTAAGAGAAGCGCATGATTGTAGATGTTCAGAAGTTTTTGATTTTTGGCGCCAAAGAAGAGATGGACCAATTTTTTTCTTTAGCGCAGCGAGCTGGTTTTTTAGAATTTATCGGACTGTCTCATAAAAAAAGCCTCGAATTGACAGATGAAATAAAAACGCTTCTCTCTGCGATCAAGATCGCTAAACAATACCCTGTTCATCCTCAGGAAGCTCCCGAGCATCTTGCAGATCCTCTCTCGTTAGCAAAAGAGATCATCGAGGCTCACACTCAGCTGAATCTGTCTCGCGATGAAGAGCGGTTTTTAACAGCCGAAATTGCCCGAATTGCAGCTTTTGGAGATTTTTCAAAGCAAGATATCCAAGCGATTGAAAAGGAAGGAAAGCGGGTTTTTCAATATTTTTGCATGAAGAGCGATTTAGCAAGAGAAATGACCCTTCCTCCTGAATTGATCTATGTCGGTAGAGAGTACGATTTGGATTACTTTGTGGCAATTAACCGAGAACCTGTCCGCTATCCGAAAATGATCGAAGTAGTCATTGATCAACCGGTAGGGGAGCTCAGAGAAAAGCTTTTTCTTGTAAGAGAGCAGATAGCGCGCTTTGAAACGAAGCTTCGGCAGTATGCTAACGCGTTTTCTTCTTTGCAAGAGGGGTTAGTGAAGGCTCTCAATGAGCACCATTTGCGTCTTGCCAAGCATGATGCCTGTTATCCTTTAGGCAGTGTGTTATTTGCCATAGAGGCCTGGGTCCCTGTTACCCGTTTAAAAGCGCTCAAAGGTTTATTAAGCGGTCTTGATATCATCGCAGAGCCGATCCAAGTGGAGCCGATGGATAAGATCCCTACTTGCATGGAAAACAAGCGTCTCGGAAAGATGGGAGAGGATTTGGTCCATATTTATGACACCCCGGCTCATACAGATAAAGATCCCTCTTCTTGGGTCATGGTTTTTTTCTCGATCTTCTTTGCGATGATTGTGTCTGATGCTGGCTATGGTCTGGTCTATTTATTGATTGCGCTCTTTTTAAAAATTAAGTTTTCTCATCTTGAAGGATCTCATAGACGCTTTCTTAAATTGGCGCTGATCGTCTCTTCTTGCTGCGTAGTATGGGGAGTATTGGTCGCGTCCTTCTTTGGATTGCCTATTGGCCCCGATAATCTCTTTAGAAAAACATCCGTGATCCATGCTCTCGCTGTGAAAAAAGCTGAATATCATAGAGAGCTGAAAGATGACACCTATCAAGAATGGGTTCACGATTATCCAGCTGTCTCTTCTGCCACTGATGGACATGATTTTTTAGTGAAGGCCACTAAATTAGGTGAAGATGGAAATCTTACTTATCCTGCGCTCGATAGTTTTTATGATAATATCCTCCTCGAATTTTCTTTAGTGATGGGGATATTCCACCTGACGTTATCTTTGCTTCGCTATTTACTCAGAAATTGGTCCGGCGCAGGTTGGATTATCTTTATGATTGGCGGGTATTTGTATTTCCCATCGATTATCCATGCAACGACGATGGCTAATTTCCTGGGAATTATTTCTAAACCTGTTGCCTTGGATTGGGGATTGAAAATGGTGTTCGGTGGCATAGGCACTGCATTTATTTTGGCTTTTTTCCAAAGAAAATGGGGAGCTTTCCATGAGCTAATGAATGTTGTTCAGGTCTTTTCTGATGTCCTTTCCTATCTTCGTTTATATGCGCTGGCCTTGGCGGGGATGATTATGGCATCGACCTTCAACCTGATGGGAAGTCAGGCAGGATTTATCGGTGGAGTCTTAATTATTGTTTTTGGGCATTTAACGAATCTTGGCCTGTCCACAATGGGAGCTACGATTCATAGCCTTCGTCTCAACTTTTTAGAGTGGTATCACTACAGTTGGGAAGGGGGAGGCCGTTTGTTTAATCCCCTAAGTTTAAAAAGATCTAAATAAGGAGAAAAAGAGTATGGATTATGACATGATCGGACCTGGAATTGTTCTAGGACTAGGTTGTTTAGGGAGCTCAATTGGTTGCGGGATTGCGTGTATGGCATCTCATGGTGTGATGACCCGCGTAGAAGAGGGACATGGAAAATTTATTGGCGTTTCAGCGGTACCATCTTCTCAGTCGATTTACGGATTTATTTTGATGGTGTTGATGAAAAACTCCATAAGAGCTGGAACCTTGACAGCGATGTCTGGGATTGGTATAGGTTTTTTTGTAGGACTTGCGATCATGGTCTCTTCGATCTATCAAGGGATGTGCGCTGCGACAGCAATCCAATCATCAGCTAAACAACCGGCGATTTTTGGAAAAACACTCGCTTCTTTAGCGATTGTGGAATCATTTTCTCTGTTTGCTTTCGTGTTTGCGCTGTTGATTATCTCCTAACAAGAATTTCGAAAGAGGTTTTATGGAAGAGCGGATAGAAATAGATTCAATGGGAAAAGTGCATGTTCGGGCTGACCGGTACTGGGGAGCTCAGACGCAGCGCTCGTTAGAAAATTTTTCCATAGGCCTCGAGCTTATGCCTATTGAAGTGATCCACGCTCTTGCCATCATTAAAAAAGCTGCATCCATCGTAAACCATGAATTTGGTCTTCTCCCTGTAGAAAAAAAAGCCATCATTTCTGAGGTTTGCGATGAGATCATAGCTGGAAAGTGGGATAGTCAGTTTCCTCTTCGCGTTTGGCAGACCGGCTCTGGAACGCAGACGAACATGAATGTCAACGAAGTCATTAGTAATCTATCGATTGAAAAGCTCGGTGGAATCAAAGGCTCAAAACAGCCGATCCATCCTAACGATGATGTCAATAAGTCCCAATCGTCCAATGATGTCTTTCCAACGGCTATGCATATTGCAGCGATCTTACAGATCAAAAAGAGGCTCCTTCCCCACCTTGCCCATTTTTATCAAGAGCTGGAAAACAAAGCCTATGAGTTCCGCGATGTAGTCAAGGTCGGAAGAACCCATTTAATGGACGCAGCTCCTGTTACTTTAGGCCAAGAGTTTTCTGGCTATGCGGCGCAAGTAGGACAGGCCACAAGTGTCATTCAACTAGCTCTAGACTCTTTGTACGAAATTGCTTTAGGAGGAACTGCTGTTGGCACAGGATTGAATGCTCCTGAAGGATTTGCCAAAAGGGCGGCTGAAGTCATCGCAGACCTAACTCGAGAGCCTTTTGTCCCCGCATTGAATAAATTTGCAGCCTTGGCGGCCCATGATGCGATTGTGCAGATGAGTGGAGCTCTCCGTCAGGCGGCGATTGTGTTCATGAAGATTGCCAACGATATCCGCTGGCTCGCCTCAGGTCCAAGATCGGGGCTTGGAGAAATTTTGCTTCCAGCGAACGAGCCTGGCTCTTCGATTATGCCAGGGAAAGTGAATCCCACACAAAGCGAAGCGATGACGATGGTGGCAGCTCAGGTGATGGGCAATGATGCAACCATTGCGTTTGCTGGCTCTCAAGGCAATTTTGAGCTCAATGTATTCAAACCTGTGATGATCTATAACCTGCTCCAATCGATCCATCTTTTGGCGGATGTAGCAAAGAGTTTTACCAATAAATGTCTAATCGGAATTCAGCCAAACCTTAAACGGATTGCAAAAAATCTGTCTGAGTCTCTCATGCTGGCTACAGCGTTGAATCCAGAGATTGGATACGACAAAGCTTCTCAAGTGGTCAAAAAAGCGTACCATGAAGATATTAGTCTGAAAGAAGCCGCAGTCAAGTTGGGATTTCTTTCAGAAGAGAGGTTTGATGCGATCGTCAATCCTCAAAACATGGTTTAAGAATAGAAAAATCAACGATGTAATGATATAACGATTTAACGATGTTTTTTAAAATTTATCGTTAAATCGTTATATCATTACATCGTTGATTTTTCTTCTAAGCTCTTTAGTGTTGTATAACAAAATAAATTTTTGCATTCACTCTGTATTTAACGATCTGATCATTTTCTACAACGGCATGAACCCATTTCAGATCAACTTGCTTAATGTTTTTTACAGTTTTTGCAGCTTCGCGCACACTGAGCTGAGAGCATCTTCAACACTTTTTCCTTCACAAAGAATTTCAATCACTTTCACAACTGACATAAGTACCCCCTAGAGTTGTCTTTTTTTAGGGTATACTAATTGAGGAAATTATTGTCATTTACATAACGATTCGGTCGCCAGATGTGAGGCTTTACGTTAATAATGAGATTAGTTTACAATTTGCTCTCGCAAGAATTTTAGAAGAGGAATTTATGCCAATACGTTCAGCAGGTCACAATTCGCGTTCTTTTGAGTCGCCAGTTACTCATGAAAATATTGTAAGAAAAGTATTTGCTCACGCGGATTTATATGTAAATGAAATATCTTTCAGCGTGCCTTCAGATCATAAGGAAATCATGAGAATTGCTTTAGGCGAAATTGGTGTTCTAGCTAGGCAAATTGATAACGAGTCTCATGGAATCTTATTTAAGGTAACCGGGATAACAGGGATTAAAAAATCCTTAAATCATTTGCGCGAAAGGAATCTAATTGCAGATCAATTCTATCAAAAGATAGTAGAACAGTTTCCTAAAGCTTATGGAGGAAACTTAGATCTCTTGTCTGTGGATGATAATATTTCAGATCTGGATTTTTTTCAGAATACATTAAGACTTCACGAACAAAGATCTCTCTCTGCATTAGAAACTTTTTTAAATCAACCGGTAGTGCAACGCCAAGAAGCAATTAATGGCACCCAGAAAAGTATTATTGAAGGGACCTTAATAGATATCCTCGATCATTTTCAGAGCATGCCTTCAGCAGTGGTTGCTTTAGAAGCTATTCAACTCATTGATAAAAATGAACTAGATGAAATAGAACGTCTCTTTTTGAAAAAGCATGATCTTTTGGATGACATTGAGTTTTTACGTAAAATCTTCCAGCATCCTTGTCCCCAGAATCGTGCTATGGGAGATTACACAGCAATTGACAAGCCTGAGGGTATTAGTGAGGGGCAAGTTTATTTTTGGAAAAATGGTTTTGGTACTGGAGTTCTATCAGAGCCTCAAGGATTACTCGGGCTTACTGCAAGAAATGACGGCACGGCGCTTCCGATTACCAAAGAAGCTACAGTCCAATATATCAGGACTTTGATAGATAGGGAAAAAACTAAGCTTGAAGAGAGGATTAAAACAGACCTATCTGGGATTAAGGATTAAGGTTCTTTTGAGCGTTGTTGTCATTTACATAACGATTCGCTCGCCAGATGTGAGGCTTTACGTTAATTGTGAAATTCGTCTACAATTTATTCCCGTTGAGAATTTTAGAAGGAGAAATTGTGCCAGCTTTAAATCCAGGTTTCAATTCGCGTTCTTTTGAGTCGCCAGTTACTCATGAAAATATTGTAAGAAGAGTGTATGCTGAATCAGATTTATATATGAACATAATATCTTTTAATGTGTCTTCAGATCACAAGGAAATCATGAGAATTGCTTTAGGCGAAATTGATATTCTAGCTAGTCAAATTGATATGGAGTCTCATGGAATCTCATTTAAGGTAATTGGGATAACAGGGATTAAAAAATCCTTAAATCATTTGCACGAAAGGAATTTAATTGCAGATCAGTTCTATCAAAAGATAGTAGAGCAATTTCCTAAAGCTTATGAAGGAAGCTTAGATCTCTCGTCTGTGGATGATAATATTTCAGACCTGGAGTTTTGTCAGAATACATTAGGACTTCTCGAACAAAGATCTCTCTCTGCATTAGAAACTTTTTTAAATCAACCGGTAGTGCAACGCCAAGAAGCAATTAATGGCACCCAGAAAAGTATTATTGAAGGGACCTTAATA
>JAUXXF010000014.1 GCA_030681135.1 Chlamydiales bacterium | reverse complement strand
GATTGAGAGTCCAACGGGGGAACCTCAACCATACCATTTCATTGAAGCTTCCTCGCAGTATTTTTTCAAATCATCGTCCATAGTCATCCTTGTGAGTTAGAGAATGGGGCAACCTGGATTTGAACCAGAGACCGACGGGTTTATGGAGTCCGTGGAGTGCCTTCAATTGTTAATCAATCGCATTAACTAACAATAGATATATTAGCGCTTTACAGGATTTCAATCTATTGCGATTTTGAGCGATCTGTTGCGGTGTTTTGGACTTTAGTGATCCTCCGGTGGTCTTTGCAACTGGGGAGGTTTCAGATAGAGTAAAATATCTTGATGATGAGTTGGTTGTCTGCCTCTAGGAAGAACTCAGAAGCCAACCCCGAAGTCAAAAACTTCGGGGTTGGTTTTTAGAATTCAACTTTAGGTAGAATAAAGACTTTAAGAGGATCAAAAGGCCCTTTTGAAAGTTCGACTAATAGCTCCTCTTTGCAAAAGGACTTAAGTCGAATACTAGCTGTTCTATCGCTAACATTCCAAAGTTTTGTTGCTTCAATGACCGGAATACGATTATGTAGTCGCAGATAAGAAATCAGAGATTCTTGCCATGGTTGTTTTGGCTTAGATTGAACTGCTATTGGATAAAGGGTCTCTCTGAAAAAGAGATAGAACCAACTTTGCATTACGTTCAAGGAATTTTCTATGTGCGGTTGAAAATTATTGTTAACAAACTGCTCTGGTCATTTTGGTAAGCCTATTTGATCGATATCACTTTTCCAGCTGTAAGGCTCACGAGAGTTTCAGGATTTAAATTGAAAACAGCATGGGGAGTGCCGGCAGCAGCCCATAATTCTTGGAATTGTAGCAAATCTTCATCCATGTAGGTCGAGATACTTTGTTTGTGGCCAATGGGAGGAACGCCTCCGATAGCGAAACCTGTTACTTCTCTTGTAAATTCAGCATCTGCTTTAACGATTTCTTCGCCGACATGATGGGAGATCGTTTGTTCATTCACGCGATTAGGGCCGCTAGCAAGCACAAGAATTGGTTTGTTGGTAGACTTTGTGCGAAATACGAGGGATTTAACGATTTGTCCAATCATACAGCCAATTGCTTTAGCTGCATCTTCTGCGGTTCGCGTGCTTGCTGGTAATTCAATCACCTTTGCTTGTAAGTTTTTTGCTAACAGAATTTTTTGCACACTTTCCGCACTTTTGCTCAAAGACATTCTATACCTCAAAAAAAGATTTTTCCATTTTAACGACATCAATAGCAACTCCATCAGGAAGAATTGCCTGCTCTCGCATTGAAGGCTGCCATCCCTTCGATTTGTAAAACGACAAACCTGATAAAGTAGAGCCTAATGCCCCTCTCAGAAACCCGCGTTCTTTAGCAGCTTTTTCTGAAGCAGATAAGATTAAGGATCCGATACCCTTGCCGCTTGCAGAAGGTATAATGAACATAGCGCGGATTCTTGCTGGGTCTTTGTCTGGATCTAAAATATTAATTTCATGTGAAGAGGGTAGGGAGGGGCCTGCGTAGAGAGTGTTTCGAAAACTCCATCCCCCGCAACCGATGATAGATCCACCAGGTGTTATTGCCACGAAGAAAGTTCGGTCTTTGATAAGCTGAAGATCTGGAACGCACACATATTGGCAACAGGATTTGATTTGCTGCTCTGAGTAATGACCTTGACCCAAAGTTTGCATCGAAGATTTCATGACGTCTTTAATCGCTTCTAAGTCTTCGCTGACTGCAAGACGAATAGTAATTTCCTTATTTTCCATTTTTATAACTCTTTGAGTCTCTTCAATCTTTCTGTAAAAAGCTTCTTGAACCAATCATTTTTTTTTGACAGAGTCTTATAGACCATCTGTTCTATGTGAAGTCCTAGGATTATAGGAGAATCGGACCGAAGAGTCAATGTGCTGCTATCTGTAAATGATTCAACATGAGGCTAGATTGCATTGAGAAATGTATATGAGCTTCTGAGAAAAGTTCTGACATGTTGGCTTTCTTATGGAGAAGCGATTTAGCTGCAGATGGCTTTTCGTATGATAAGAGCAACGAATGAGAGAGTGAGGAGAAAGATTGAGAGTCCAACGGAGGAACCCCAACCATACCATTTCATGGAAGCTTCCGCGCAGTATTTTTTTAAATGATCGTCCATAGTCATCCTTGTGAGTTAGAAAATGGGGCAACCTGGACTTGAACCAGAGATCGACGGGTTATGAGTCCCATCTAAAGTATCGCTCTGAACACAAGAGGTCAAACCAGAACCTTGTTTTCATAGGCAAGGGAATTGAGATGTGGTTCTAAAAGATTCTCTTAGCCTCAGATCATTTGCGGAAAAATTTAAAGGGTTACACCGACTATTTACGTATTATGAACCCGCCCAAAGTCTTTTCTAGTGTGATAGGTGTCATAGATAATCGTTAGGGATAAGATTTTATCACTTTGGGGGATGAAATCAAAAACATCGACACATTCAAATTGAACCAGGGTCCCATCCTTCATCGTCCAGGCATAAATGAAGTGAGCTGCGGCTGTATCGGGGTTGCCAGTACTGATGAAAGTGTTTTTTAACGTGATTGTGGAACTTTGAGTGTCTGAAAATAGTTCTTTATAGAATCTGCGAGCCTCAATCTGGCCATACAAGGGGGAATGTACTATAGCATTAGCTGAGAATAATTTAATTGTTTCCTCGTAATGCCCCTTCTCCAGGCCCTTGAAATATGCTTTTATGACATTTTCTTTATTCACGTTCTACTTAAATACCGAGAATTTTTTTGTTAATGGATTTAATTCCTCAATACGTCCAAATAAGCCGACACCGTATGGTTCGGCCTGGTTTAAAGGGGTGTTGGCTGTTTTTTGGATAAGATCTTCTTCAATGCCATTAAAAGACATGGTACTGGTAAAAATAGATGAAAGTAAACCCTGCTCAGTGGCTTTGGCATAGAGGGAGAGTAGTTGATTTGTGTTACCTTTCAGAACGACAAATGAACACGTGGATACTGTAATAAGACTAGTATTATTTGGATCGAAGAAAGGAATAAAGGACATATTGATTTGCTGTTCTTTTGTTGCATTACCGTGCAATGACATAGCGAGTTGCCCTGTGGCGCTAAGGAGTTTGCCAACAGGGGAGTTTTCATTGAGGACGATCACAAATTTGTGAGTTGCTTCAGTATTAACGCTAGCCATGGTCAAAAGTTAACCAGAATCGCATTTTCTCACGCAAGAAGGTTTTACTTGGACGATTTAAAAACTTTGACTTGTGGGTGTTCATGGAAAGATCAGGAGACTGTATCAAGCCATTTTCATGGATCTCAACCTGTATAAATTTTTTGAAATCAATATGTTAATGTTTGGAAAAAAGGCAATGAATCAGAAATTCTGGAGACTCTATCTGAAGATTGTATTATCATCGAATCTCATGGTCCTACCTACCACGGCAAAAAAAATCGTAAAAAAGTGGATTGAAGCAACTTAATGAAAGAATTGAGTGATTTAAGAAACGTAGGAAAGTCGACTCTTGAAGATTTGCGCCTTCTGCAAATTCGGAGCGTAGAGGAGCTGGCACGTCAGGATCCAACGGATTTATTCCAGGAGCTGGAAAAACGTACGCAGAGAAGACATGATCCATGCGTATGGGATGTATTTGCGGCAATTATTCATGAAGCATCCACTGGAGAGTCTACGGATTGGTGGAAGTGGACGGAGAAACGCAAAGCTCTTCAGAGTACTGGATTCTTCAAACACATTATTTAGTGACTTGTTTGGAGCTTTTTTTTTAGCTATCTGAAGATGTGCTTAATGTGGCCTTTTCAAATTCCTTAATGGTTTCAAGGAAGTGTTGTTCTACTAGAGAAGGAGCTTCGAGTGCGTGCTGTTGGTATTTGGAATATTCAATTCGGGCTTTATCCAGAGCTTCCTCGTGGCTGATTTTGCCGGCATGGGAGAGGATATCGCGGGAAGCCATTCGTAGAAAGTCATCCAGTTTAGTAATCCAGTCCTTCATGGACATGGGATTGCGGCTTAAAGCTTGCAATTCAGCAAAATCCAAATAGAGAGAAACGATTAGATTGAGGACTTTCAACTCCTCTTCGTTGAGGAAGTTCTTTGCAATTTCTATGTCTGTTTGCCTTGGTTTCTTACCTGACCAAGAGGTGAGACCCATATTTTTTTTTCGAGCATTGACTCGGGAATAGATGATCTCGGCGGCTGTATGACCATGAGCTGCCCAGTGCATTTTGTTTTGCACAACCGCGAAAAACTGCTTTGAACTTTCTGTTTTGGGGTCATAGTCAATACTTGTGGCGTAGATATCAAGGACTTTGCACCAGAATACTTTTTCTGATGAGCGGATATCTCTGATCCTAGACAAAAGTTCGTTGAAATAGTTCCCACCGCCACTTCGCTTAAGCCGTTCATCATCAAGCGTAAAACCTTTGATCAAATATTCTTTTAGCCTTTGAGTAGCCCAGATGCGGAATTGAGTGCCTCTGTGTGAACTGACCCTGTATCCGACCGAGATGATCACATCCAGATTGTAGTAGTTTACTTGATAATTTTTGCCGTCAGAGGCAGTTGTCCGGAATTTCCGGATAACTGATTCTTCAAAGAGTTCTCCCTCCTTGAAAATATTCTGTATGTGCTCAGAGATTGTTCGCTTGTCTTTATCAAATAGTTCACATAGCTGTGCCTGGCTCAACCAAACAGTCTCATCTTGAAGACGCACTTCGATCTTAGTTTGACCATCCTCTGTCTGATACAGCAGCAGAGAACTCTCTGTAGGAATAACGTCCATCTTTTCCATGTAGGCGATTTTCTCGTTTGAGCCATTAGCATAACTAAATATGGAAAAAATTTCTACCTTTACAAATTGCAGATTCGTACCCTTGCCGTTGATGGGGGGATAACTTAATCGGCCAGGTCAGGCCCAGTTTTAAAGAATGACACATTTTTTGCCACTATGGACGTTGGAACGATTTGGACCATAGCATCCAACGGATTGACGATATTTTTCAGAAACCATTTATTCCATTCGAGCTTGTTATTTCCTAAATATTTAGATACGAAACGACTAAGACGATCTTGGTCAGTGGGGTGGATTTTTGAAACGCCACGAAACCCTACATGTTTGAGAATGCCTTGATCTAAATTAAACTTAACAATGCCTATAGCGCAACGAGGTTCTTTGTGTAGCCGTTTGATGAAGCTGTCATTTTCAGTGCCGAAGATCCACATAGAAGAATCTTCCCAAATAAACCAGACTGGGGAGTCTCTTGGTTCTCCATCTGCAACTGTCGAGAGGTGCGCCATTAAGGGCTTGGAGAGTACGGTGTCTATTTCAAAATCTTTTTGAGCAAACATTTATCTCCCTAGACTTGCCTCTTCTAAAATGATTCAACATGAGGCTAGATTGCATTGAGAAATGTATATGAGCTTCTGAGAAAAGTTCTGACATATTGGCTTTTTTATTGAGAAGCGATTTAGCTGCAGATGGCTTTTCGTATGATAAGAGCAACGAATGAGAGGGTGAGGAGAAAGATTGAGAGTCCAACGGGGGAACCTCAACCATACCATTT
>JAUXXF010000013.1 GCA_030681135.1 Chlamydiales bacterium | reverse complement strand
TGGCGGCGGCGTTGGAAATGTTTGGAATAAGCCGCATGAGGAAAGAAATTTTTATAAAGGCTATGGAAAAACGGAAGTTGATTCAACAATCCTCGCCTATTACCGACATGAACGAATCGTAGAAGATATCGCCATCTATAGCCGGGAATTACTTTTGAAAACAACTGAGGGTCATGACAGACCCGAGATGTATAGACAGTTCATAGACATGTTTGCACCACAAGGCGTGGTAGAGATAGCATTCAAAACTGACGAAGACTTGACTTTCTAAAACCGCAGAAAAAACCAACTTCATCCAAAAAAAATATTTTTATAGAATCCTGAGCCACGTATTTACCAACCTGATTACGTGGAAAAATATCAACACCTTAAATTGAAGAAATTATGCTAATCTTAGTAGCAAGTGCATATGATACAACAGTAAAATTTTGTGCATCAAGCACTCAATATGCGCCCGAAATATTAACGCAAGTAGCCAAAAACGCAGCAAAGGTTTATGGAAACATTAGATAAGAAAAAAGACATTCTCGAATTTATTCGTGTAGCTCTGCTCCGCCCAGAGCAAATCGATGGATTGCTTCCTCACATTACACAATCATTGGTTAGTGGAAAAGAGGAGGTTGCAGATCAAGACAGAGTCCAAAAAATTATTAAAAAACGGATTCTTAGCGATGAACACCTTGAGCAATTTGTCCCCCTTGTAGAAGAGACCTTTTCACATGAAGAGATCAAACGATTGATTCAATTCTATAAAGACGGCGCAGTCGACAAGTACTTCAAGAAAGGGGCCGTTTTCGCTGTTGTTTATTCCTCTTTTAAAGAGGTGGCTCAATCCGTTCTTCAGCATTTGTAAAGTATTAGCCTAATTCTTTGGCAAAAAGGATTAGGCTTTTTATCCTGCGTCGTTTTTAACGTTTTCGCATTGTAGCCTTGGAGCATCCTGAAGAAGGCCCTCATTCTATTTAAGAGTGGAGGGAAAAAGAGATGATATTTTTTTTAATTTGGAAAGAAATCTCTAAGAATCTAGACTTCTTTGTATGCTGCTCTATAGTTATCTTGGATATTTATTGTGTACCTTGGCGATGTCTTTTAACCAAATCTTAGCTTCTGAACATACATCTCAAAATTTGCGGATTCATTTAAGAAAGGAACCTATCTCGTTGGATCCTCGGAAAGGAAATGATATGACGGCCTCTCAAATTCATTTCATGCTTTATGAAGGACTATTGCGATTAAATCCTGATATGAGTCTGTCACTTGCTCAAGCTGAATCCTATGAAATATCTCCTGATCACAAAACCTATACATTTCACTTAAAAAACACTTTATGGTCCGATGGATCCCCCGTTACTGCCTACGATTTTGAAAAAACGTGGAAAAGCATTCTTGATCCAAATTTTTTCTCACCAGATTCGTATCTTCTCTATTCCATTAAAAATGCTAAATCCGCTAAAGAAGGGAAACTGCCTCTAAATCAGGTTGCTATTCAAGCCAAAACGGCCAAAACTCTAGTGATTGAACTCGAAACACCAACACCTTATTTTTTACAGATCGTGGCATCTTCAGTTCTTCTCCCTGTCAATACAGAGAAAGATCAGAGCGCTCCCGATTGGGCAACCCAACCAGAACAACTTCTTTCTAACGGACCGTTTCAGTTAAAAAGCTGGAAATTCAACCAGCAGATGATTTTTGAAAAAAACCCTCGTTATCATGAGGAAACCAAGGTAAATTTAAACCATATTTTCATCGATATCATCGAACAAGAAAAGACCGCTTTTGATATGTACATCAATGGTCATTTCGATCTAATGGGAACTCCCCTTTCATTTTTCCCTCACGAACTAATCGATGATCTCAAGAAAGAGCACCTTCTGACATTCTATCCTGTAGCAAATACAAAATTTCTTGCCTTTAACACCTCTTGCGCTCCTTTTCATAATAGCAACATTCGCAGAGCCTTTGCTTATGCAATCGATCGCAAATCAATTGTTGACCATATCACTAAGCTCAACGAAAAAGAAGCGCTCACCATCATTCCTCCCGTTCTTTTCCCCCAAGATAGCGCTCCCTTTTCCGATGGAGATCCTCTCAAGGCTAGAGAGTACTTCCAAAAAGGTATCGATGAGTTACAACTGAAAGATATCGATCGAATTATATTTATGTACGTCTCAAGCAATATGAATCACACTCTTGCTCAAGCGCTTCAAAAAATCTGGTTTCATGTTTTAGGCATTCATGTTGATCTCCAACCTGTTGAATTTAAAACTCTTCATGAACGCTCTGCTACAGGAGATTTTTCAATCGGACTTTTTGCCTGGGTTGCAGATTATGGCGACTCGATGAATATTCTCGAACGCTTTATTGATAAAAACAATCATCGCAATTACCCTAAATGGGAGAATCATGCTTACAATCATTTACTCGAAGAAGCTCGCCAAGCAACGACTTCCTCTCAATATTTAAAAAAAATCAAAGAGGCTGAACGCCTTCTCATTGACGAGATGCCTTTCACTTGTCTGTTTCATGAAAATTACACTTTTTTAATTCATCCTCGCGTAAAAGGATTTGCAGTCTCTCCGCTAGGCCACATCTATTTTGATCAAATTACGCTCGATTAGTAATCCGTTACAGTTTTCTTTGCGTTTTTCAACTCCATGTGCTATATTACCTGGACCTTTGCCCCCTTGACATAGGAAAAAGCATAATGAATCAGAAAATATCTACAAGAAATTACCAACCTAAAGATGTTGAAGCTCTAGCCCACATCTATTTTAATACTATCCATCACATTAATACAAAACACTATACACAAGAACAAGTCGACGTCTGGGCTCCGCAATCCAGTCTAGAAACAGAAAGCTGGGCCAAAAAATTTTTAAAAACTAAACCAATTGTTGCAGTGATTGAAGAGGAAATTGTTGGTTTTGCGGAATTTGAACCAGATGGTCATATTGATTGTTTTTATGTACATCATGAATGGCTGGGAAAAGGGGTTGGAGCGGCTTTAATGAGCGAAATTTTTATCAGAGCCAAAAGCCAAAATATTGATCGCATTTTTGCTGAGGTAAGTATTACTGCCAAACCTTTCTTCGAAAGACAAGGATTTATTATCCTTTCCGAACAAACAGTTATAAAAAATGGAGTGGGACTCACTAATTACAAAATGGAAAAACGCGATAATAGCACGCTCTGAAAGATTTATAAAAAACACAAGATCCTATATATAAAAATATGGTCTTTGAAAGGAAAAAGGAAATTGAATATGGCGCATAGATTGGCCGGTAAAATAGCTCTTATCACTGGAGCTGCTCAAGGAATAGGAAAAGCATGCGCTGAGCTGTTTGCTAAAGAAGGTGCTTTTGTTTTTATTTCAGATGTTAACGATGATTTAGGAGCAAAAACAGCTCAGGAAATCGGCCCTCAAGCTCATTATCTGCATCTGGAGGTTCAAAATGAAAATGATTGGGATAGAGCAATCGCACAGATCATTAAAGAAAAAAAACATTTAGACATTCTAGTAAATAATGCAGGCATTACAGGATTTCAAGAAGGGTTTGGGTTGCAAGATCCCGAGCATGCCTCTTTGGATAGCTGGAGAAAGGTGCACGCAGTCAACTCAGATGGCGTTTTTCTTGGTTGTCAGAAAGCGATTCAAAAGATGAAGCACGGCAAATGCTCAATAGTCAACATCTCTTCTAGATCTGGCCTTGTCGGAATCCCTGGAGCAGCTGCCTATGCTGCCAGCAAAGCAGCTGTTCGCAATCACACAAAAAGCGTCGCCCTTTACTGTTGCGAACAAGGATATGATATTCGCTGCAATTCTATTCATCCAGCAGCCATCTTAACACCCATGTGGGAGGTTATGCTTGGCAGTGGATCCAAAAGAGAAGAAATATTAACTCAAATTTGCAAAGATATTCCTATGCGTAAAATGGGAACTGCTGAAGATGTAGCTTACGCCGCTGTTTTCTTAGCTTCAGATGAAGCAAAATATATTACAGGCATCGAATTGACCATTGATGGAGGACTGCTCGCAGGAAGCAGAGCCTCTCCCAAACGAGAAAAAGAGTAACTAATGTATATTGGAAAGCTCGTACAGCTTCAAAGGAAGACACGTTTATGGCTCATATAGAATATTCCGAAAATGGAAATAGTCCCCTTCAAAGACTATTGGGACATAATCAAGAAGTATTAACCAAATGGGATGCATTATTAAATACATTTTATGAATCTTCAAGTTTTGATCCTCAACTTCAAGAAGAAGTAAGACGAGCCATTGCTTATCAGATTGGTTGCGCTCAGTGCATGTCGTTTGGATGTCCATCGCAAATCATTCAAGATCCTAAGACAAGGGCCGCGGTTGATTTTGCAAGAAAAATGGCTCAGACAACTTTGACTATTTCTAAAGAAGATATAGACAGGTTAAAGGAACATTTCAACGACAAGAAAATTGCAGAATTATGTGCATTCGTAGCTTTCGGGACTGGCTATGCAAGATTTGGAGCCGCATTGTCCGTAGATATCAAAAGCTAACTTCTATTCATATTACTGACTCGACAATCGCCTTCGCAGCAGTAGTATTTGAAAAATGCTTAAAACGCCTCATTCTCTAGAAACAAAGTCTCTAATGTATTTCCTCACTTTCAATCGGAGGTCCAATGGCAGAAGATGTAGATAAGATCAATTCTGATTTTTATAACCACAGTGGAGACTCTTTCAATTCAATCCCCTTCGAAACAGTCCTTCCAGAACTTTTCTTGAAATATGGTGTTGGCGGCCAATTACTCGAAATAGGATCTGGACCTGGAGCTCTTGCTGTTTGGTTAAGAGACTTACAGTATCAGGTCACTTGCCTTGAACCTGCAAAGAAATCAGCTGAGAGGGCCATTAAACAAGGTTTAGATGTGCATACTCTTACGATTCAACAGTTCGAGACAGATCTTCAATATGATTGTATCGTCGCTATTTCCTCATTGATCCACGTTCCTAAAGAAGAACTGCCTCTTCAAATAAAAAAAATTGCCCACCTGTTAAAACCTCGAGGCATTTTTTTTGTCAGCTTTATCGAAGGGGAAGATGAGGGATTTGAAGATCCAACAAAGCTGGGAAAATTAAGATATTTTGCAAAATGGAGTGAATCTGACTTAGAACGCCTCCTATCACCTTATTTCGATCTTTTAGAAAGTCACAGAATCCACAATAAAAAAATGAATCAATCATTTTTATTACGTGTGTATATCCTAAAAAACTGACACCACAAGATCTATCAACTTTAATTTAAAGGACTATACCATTGTTGTTCTGATTGTTCTTTCACGAGACTTGAAAAATATTTTTCGCTGTTAATCCCATTAAAAGAAAAAACCCGACAGTTAGCAAAGAAACTAAGTAACCGATAAGAATGAAAACACCATCATCTTCGAGCATTCCCAATGCGACTAAAAATATAGACCATGCCGCTGTCAAATTAGAAAGAGGAATCGGTAATGGGAACGCTAACAAGATCCCTAGAATAAAAATAATCAATCCATTTACCTTTTCCATAAAAGAAGAATGGCACATCCCTATTAGTCTTGGATGAATCCAAGATTTGAGTTTTCTTACCAGAATTAATGTTTTATCCGTAATTTTCTCAAAAGTAGAAGAAGAGACTTTTTTTGCTAGGAGTTTTTTTGGCAACCAAATACGCTTTCCAAAAACTATTCTTAACCCTATGAAAGCAATGGCAAGGCCAAATGGTATTGATAATCCAGGGATTTGAATAGGCTGACAAAACGGTATGCTTAATACAATAAGAATTAGGGATCGTCCTTTTCCAGATAAAAGGCTCAAAATTTCTGCAACAGAAAGCGGTGAGATCTTTGCTTTCCGCCGCAAAAGCAATATCCCTTTTTCTAAAGTCCGAAATTTTTTAGTTTTAGTCATCAACAATTCAAAAAATATGCTAAAATTGCCAGAAGAATCAAGATTTCGGCAAAGGAGCTTCTCAAAAATTGATTCTTCAGACTTTTTCGGTGTATACCGAAACAACCTGAAGAATCGGTTTTTGGCTGTGTCGGCTTTACCTCAGAATTTTTGTCTTCGCTCGTGTCTTGCCTCCGGCAATGGTCACTCACTCCAGACAAAAAATTCTGAGGAGCCTCCTTGCCAAAATCCCGATTCTTCAAGTTGTTTCGGTATAGTTTCTCACAAAAGTAATAATTTTTAATTTAAAAATTCCTCCTGTGTTCATAAGCTCCACTTTTTCAGGAAGGCTCTTTCTTATTGGCAATCAACCACTTATACTGATTTAATGAAATCTAAACTAAACAATTGTTAATTAATAAAACTTGACTTTTACTTAAAAACAAAATAAACTATACACGGATATAATAATATAAAAGGCGCAAAATGTCAATTAATAGCATATTAAACTTTTTTTCATTTTCACAAGCCCTGCAAGAAAACGGGGAACAAGCTGGCTTTGCCCCTCAGTCCGCAGTCATCGGCACTTTAGCAGCAGGAGCTCTTGCCGTTTCTGCCCAATACGGTTATGCAAAGTACTCAGCTTACCGCATTCGCTGTCAGGAATATCGAGAATTTTGTCGAGGAATAGACAGGTGGTGCCAAGAAGCTGAAGAACACAACCTCCCATCAAGAAGCCGAGCGGCAGATCTCATCAAGGAATGTTATTGGAAGAAAGAGCCAATATTAGATCTTTCACTTTTTCAATTAACTTCTCTACCCCCAGAAATCGGAGAGCTCACGCATCTTCAAAAATTAAATCTCTCTTATAATCGACTCCAACAACTCCCCCCAGAAATCGGACAGCTTACCAAGCTTCAAGAGCTACACATCCCTTTCAATGAGCTCCAACAACTCCCTCCAGAAATCGGAGAGCTTAGAAATCTTCAACAGCTCATCCTCACTCTCAATCAACTCCGAGAGCTCCCTCCAGAAATCGGAGGGCTCACGAATCTTGAAACCCTGAGACTTGATTCTAACCATGATCTCCAAGCGCTTCCCGAAGAAATTCTTCGGCTGAGGAACCTTCAGGAGCTCGATGTCGCAGATTCTACAATCGAAGCTTCTCAAGCAATCGTAGCCACTTTTCGAAACAGAAATGTGGCAGTGAACTACGTTGAGCAAGGTGTGTTTCACGCTCATTCCACCACATTCACGCTAAACCTCCAACAAGTACAAAATGATCCTATCAGTGTTTTAAGAGCTTTGCAAAAACCGCTTAAAGAAGACCATGGTTTCCCAAAGATCGTCTATGAAGGCTCAAAAGGATTAGATCATGGCGCTCTTTCGAGGGATCTGGTAACAAGACTTTTTCAAGAGCTTTTTGATAAAGAAAACCCTCAATTGCCCGTCCTAGAATTAGATGACGGTTTTCTCCCAGTGGTTGACGCTGCTTTCAATCACAGTGAATCGTATCAATCGCAAGAGCTCTATCAAGCAATCGGTATGATCTTTGGTGCAGCCTTTCGAAAAAATCCTGAACGTCCAATTATTACAGGCAAACACTTCCATCCTATTTTATTTGAGATGCTTTATTGCCTTTTTCAAGAGGATTTCAGCGGGTGCCCTGACCAATTTGCTGCCGTAAGCGATCTTCCAAAAGACATTCTCAAAAAACTCTTATCTTCTCATCTCTGTTCTAAAGCAGACGGCCCAGATGATCAGAAAAAAATGAACGCTTCGCTCCTCGCAGAGGCTTATATAGAAAATCAATTTCCCGATCCTTTTGGAGTTTATGAATCCAGAGAAGAGTTTTTAAAAGTATATCCCTATGCTGATAAAGTCATTCTAGCGGCTCCAGGAGTTCTTGCTATCGCTCAAGGCATGGATAAGTTTCTAAATTGGCACGTCAATGTTGCCTCTCCCGCGGATCTTCAGCTCAACATCGAGGGCTATTTTAGTAGAGAAGAGGTGAAAAACACCCTCTCTTGGCAAGAGGAAGAAAACTCTCCACAAAATGACCAAACAAAAGAGTTTTTAATAAGGTGGATTGAAGACGAATCGACGCCCCTTAACACGATTTCTCAATTTCTCTTTGCAATAAGCGGTTCTTCTACCATCATGAAAGATCAAAACCTTCAAGTCTCTTTCTACTCTGCAGAAGGTCCTGAGGAAGGACATGAATGGTTTCCTAAGTACCATGCTTGCGCCTTCGCTATGGAAATCCCCAGAAATTACCCAGATTATGAGACATTTAAGAAGATGCTAGAGGCAAGTATTCGCGTAGCTGATTTCGGCTTCCAGACGAGATAGAACGCAAAAACAAGCTAGAGACTAGAGCTCTTTATGGACAGAGTAAAAGACTTTTTATACCCAAAGCGATCATAAAATAGCTCCGCAAGCTGGCTTTCCACCTGTTCCAGCAAAAGCTCGACTTTTTCTGGTTCAATTCTTCGATCGACAGAAACTCTCAGTTCAATGTTCGATTTACCTATAATCTCCAGATCAACAAGAGTTAAGCTAGGATGCTGTTTTTTAAAAAATGACTCAATCGTATGACGTATGATCGTCTCTTTAAGCTCTACCACATGGCGTCCCATCGTAAAACGGACAAATCTGCCTCGATTTAGACCATAAAAAACGAGCAAAAGAAACAAAGCAGCGCCTAATAATCCAACTCCGACTTGAACGAAGAGGTCCGGCTGATGCAACACAAGATCAGCCAAGCGCACTTGCCACTGAGGCAAATACGCTAAGCTAATACATAACAAGCCAGCCCCAAAATAGGTAAATACAATCAACAGATGCAAAATCGATGTAATCGCTCGCTTCAATGTCATCTTTAAAAAACCTCTTCTAGTTCACTTTTTTCCGCAGGTTCCTCTTTCGAAGGAAGTTCTTGCGGAGGGAGAATCATATTTTTGACGATCACATGGACTGTAGCCACATGTAAACCAGACAAGCGACTCACTTCTTCGACTAATTTCGTTTGCACCTCTTCCGCTTTTTCCGGAATCGAAATGCCGTATTGGATATTAATTTCCACGCGAATATCGACCGAATGCTTTTTTTGATCTTGTTCTACATAGATCCCCTTCACCCGCTCTAAATCACGTCCTAATAGAGAATCCAATAAATTCCCTTCCAATAGTCCAATTCCTTCAATGTTCGCCAAACACTGCAAAGCGATTGTTTGAAATACTCTCGTCTCAATATCTCGAATAAATACCGTCTCAGGGAGCTCAATTTCCCTGGCGTCCAAATTTTTTAGCTTCTCGTACATATCTTCCACCTCAAAAAAACATCATTTTTGCTATACTCATAGTTCAACTGGACTTTGTCCATTTATCGGGGCTGCTTTCTCGTCTACTCGCCTCCAGGCGTTGCGAATTTCTTTTAGGTGGCA
>JAUXXF010000008.1 GCA_030681135.1 Chlamydiales bacterium | reverse complement strand
TGTCCTCTCTTACAAAGTAGGGGCTTGCAAACCAAATCCCTTGATCTTTCAACACGCGCTTCAGTTAGCTAAGTGCCCCCCTTCGAATTGTTTTTTCGTAGATGATATCCCTGAATACGTCGAAGCCGCCAGAAAAGCCGGTTTGGACAGTGAAGTTTTTTCTAGCATCAGCTTGTTTAAACAGCATCTCAAGGATCGAGGCTTAACAGTCTCTTAAACGAATTTTCTATAAAATAAATCCGAAATCCAAGTTTTGAACGCAGCTCAAATGAGGTTTTTTTTTATACAAATTACCTACTTTTCATAGGGAAATCGATGGTTTTTCCAGCCACATGAGCTTACATTTAGATAACACTTCAAGGTCCAAAACTTCACACCTTCTTAAAAAAAAATTAAAAAAAAACTTTCGTAAAAAAAAAATTTTTTTTATGATGTTGACGTCAAAAAAAACCAAAAAAAGGAGTGTTTTATGATAAAAGCAAGTTATCTCTCTACAGTAGAATCGCCAACTTATTCTTTAACTATGGGAATAACAGGACGGATCAATGCCTTCCTGAGCATTATTGAAAGAATTAGCGAATGCGCAGCAGCTATTATACCAGGAGCTGTGACAGCCATTACCTCTTTGGCTGTAAGAAAAGATTCCAGTTACGAAGCTTTAACTCGTCTGGACTTTGCAGGAACGATTTTATCCAGACCTCTTCCTCATTTCTTAAATCTATTCAGTCCAACAGCTGAAACTCCAAAGACCTCCTTTGGAGAGGATGCAGATTTTGGGACAAGAGATCTGACTACTGCGGGAACTTATGTATTACCAAAATTGAATAAGAAAACATCTTTATTCGAGGCTCAAATTCTTGCAAGATGTGGATTTGCAGTCTTGGCGATTGCTGCGATTGTTAATCGAACTGTCCAAGCAGTTTATAGTCTTTTATCAGTTCCACACGCACTTGTTTTAATGCCTTTTGTTTCCAAACAAAGATCAACGGAACTAAATCAAGAAGCCTACAGCTTACTAGAATGGCCCAAATTGATCGGAGATCTATTCATCTGCGCAACAGGAATCATCAATCCTAAGCAAGGAATAGACTTAATGTTTTATCGTCAAACAGGAGGAGTCACCTTAGAGCAGTGCCGAGAGTCTCTAAATAGCGAAGCGGATCTCAAACAGAGCTGTTATCAAGCCTGTTAGAGTCGTTAATCGTTCATGATAAAATACGGGGGTACATGCCCCCGTAGAAAATCGCAAATATTTATTCAAGCGCAAATGCACGACCGCTTTGCTCATCCAGTTTTTCTCAAATGACCTAAGAGCTTATTTTATTTACGAAAAATCGAATCAGCGTTGCCATCATGAAAAATTCAAGCAGAAGCGAGTTTTGTAATTTTTTCTTTCCAAGAATATCAAAAATCTTTTAGTATCTTCGAACAAAAAAAACCTTAACAGGAGTGTTTTATGACAGCAGCAAGTTGTCTTTCTTCAGTAAAATCTGCAGGTCTTTCTTTAACTAAACATGTAGCAGGGCGAGCAGACGCTCTCCTCAGCATGATAGATAAAATTAGCGACTGCGCAGGAGCTCTACTACCAGGAATCGTTATGGCCACCACCTCTTTGGCTGTAAGAAAAGATCCAAGTAATGGTGCTTTACATCGCTTAGATTTTGCAGGGGGGATTTTATCCGCGCCCCTTCCTCATTTCCTAAACCTATTTAGCTTAAATGCTATAACCCCAGAAACTGGCGTGAAAGAGAACGCAGATTTTGGAACGCGGTATGTACGTCAAACAGCAAACTACGTATTGCCAACCCTCAACAAAAAGACATCTTTTTTCAAAGCTCATGTTCTTGCAAGAGGAGGCTTTGTTGTCTTGGCCGTAGCTGCCATCGTCATCCGAGCAACTCAAGCTATTTTTAACTGTTTTGCCATTCCTAGAGCCATTATTTCAATGCCCTTTGCTTCCAGAGAGACCTTAACACATTGGAATGCCGAAGCGGCCAGTTTCCTCGAATGGCCCAAAGTGATCGGAGATTTATTCATCTCTGCAACAGGAATAGTAAATCCCGTCCAAGGAAGAGACTTAATATCTTCTCGCTATGAAGGATTCACGCCAAAAGTCCATGAAAACATCAAGGGGGGGAATGTCCTCAGAGAAAACCAAGAGCTACTGAAGCCCGCAGAAGAAGCTAATTAAATCTCTTGAGGTTCTTTTAGCATTAATGGTAAAATACGGGGTATATGCCCCGTAAGAAAAAGAGTTCTCCCAGTCAACATGAAAAACACCTCCAAAAACCAAAAAAACCAGTTCATATAGCGACTGGCACCATCAGCGTTCATAGAAAAGGTTTTGGATTTGTTAAAACAGGTGAGGGACCTGACGTTTTTATCCCTAAACATTCCACACAAGGTGCCGTCGATGGAGACACTGTCGAAATTGCCATTGCTGCAGAGGTTTCCTCAAAAGGACCTGAAGGCGTCATTGTGGCCATTGTCAAAAGAAGCAAGTCCCACATTGCCTGCACAATCACTGGAAAAGAAAAAAATCATTACATCGCTTATTCTCCTTTAATGGGCCCAGACAAGCCGGTTCTTGTCAAATCCTCTAAACAGATGCCCCTCGAAGAGGGGGACAGAGTGATTTGCGAGATCATTAGCTGGCCCAAAGAGCAACAGCTCCTTGAAACTACTGTGACCTGCCGCATAGGTCACATTTCAGATCCATCCATCGACGTCACCGCTGCCATCGAAGAATTTGAACTTCCTCACCAATTTACCCAAGAAGCGATCGATGAAGCAAAGAAATATGGAAAAAAAATCTCTGCCAAAGAGCTCAAAGAAAGGCGTGATTTTACAGACTGGGAAATAGTAACCATCGATCCTGATACAGCCAAAGACTATGATGACGCCATTTCCCTCACAACAGATGAGCGAGGCCATTTCCATCTTGGAGTTCACATTGCCGACGTCGCCCATTATGTAAAAACCGGTTCGCACTTAGATAAAGAAGCTTTTACAAGGTGCAATTCCACCTATTTTCCAGGTCAGTGCATCCCGATGCTTCCAGAGGAGCTATCGAATGAACTCTGCAGCCTAAAACCAAAGGTGATGCGCCTTACTCAATCGGTGCTCGCTGAATTCGATCCTTCTGGGAAACTCCTAACGGTTGACATTTGTAGGGGCGTCATTAAAAGTAAAAAACGGTTCACCTATAAGGAAGCTCTTCAAGTCTTGCAAAAGAAAAAAAAGAGCGCCTATTTTCCTCTGTTAGAGAGAATGACCCAGCTATGCGCGCTCTTTAAAAAACAGAGGATGGAGAGAGGCAGTATCGATTTTGCCATGGCAGATCACGTAATCATCCTCGACAAAGAGGGAGCTCCGCAAAAACTCGAAACCATCGAATATGATATCACTCACCAGATGATCGAAGAATTCATGTTGAAGGCCAATGAACTTGTCGCCATTCATCTCACTGAGAAAAACCACCCTCTTATTTATCGTGTCCACGAAGAGCCTTCAACGGATACCTTTCAAGAATTTTATGCTTTTGCCAGATCCCTTGGCTTTCAGTTGCCAGCAAGCCCGAATCATTTGGACATCCAAAAACTCTTTGTAGAGGCCAAAAACTCCCCTTTTCTCCAGCAACTCTCAGTCCAGTTTATCCGCAGCATGAAAACTGCTTGCTACTCGCAAGACAACCTCGGCCACTATGGCCTGGCTCTAGAACATTATTGCCATTTTACAAGTCCCATTCGACGCTATACCGATCTCATTGTTCAACGTCTTTTATGGGGCGAGCTGCAACCTGGGACAGATCTTACACAAATTGCAACGGCCTGCTCAGAAAAAGAAAGAATTTCATTTAAAGCAGAGATCTCCGTCATTATCCTCAAAAAAATCCGACTTGCAAAAACTTATTTCGATGAAGATCCGACGCAGAAATACTTGGCCATCATCACCAAAGTGAAACCTTTTGCAATTTTTTTCGAAATCACCGACTTTGATTTAGAAGGCTCTTTGCATGTCTCTGAGATCGGCTCTGATTTTTATGAATACAATGCAGCTAGAATGCAGTTTTGTGGTCGTTATACGGGAGAAAGTTACGCAATAGGACAGGCGATTCAAGTTCAGCTTAACAAGCTGGATCTGACCCTTCGTCAAACTCAGTGGTCTATCGTGACTCAAAAGACTCTCAGAGCTTCTCAACAGAAAAAAAAATCTAGAAAACGAAATCGATGAAAAAATATTTTCTCGCAGGCCTTGCAGCTCTTTTGCCCATCGCTGTCACCTTGGCTGTCGTCATATTCATTGTTCATTTATTGACAAATCCTTTTATCGGCCTTGTCACTCAACTCTTTTCTCATGCAAATATCCCCTCTTTCGGCATCGTCTCTTCAGAAAAACTCATTAAAATGATCAGTCAATGCACAATCTTAGCAGCTATCTTTCTCTTCACACTGCTTCTGGGTATCGTTGCGAGGTGGTTTTTCTTTCATACAGTGATCAAGCTAAGCGATAAACTCTTATACCGAATTCCGATCATCAACAAAGTCTACAAAACCACAAAAGAGATCATCCAGACCCTTTTTTCATCGAAGGAAAATTCTTTTCAACAAGTCGTCATGATCTCTTTTCCTACAAAAGGTTGCTACTGCTTAGGATTAATCACAAGAAACGCTCCAAAGACTTGCCAAACAGCAACGGGCACACCAATGGTCACTGTGTTTATCCCAACAACTCCCAACCCGACCACGGGTTATCTGCTCATCTGCCCTATATCAGAGCTTATTTTTCTTTCGATGAAACCCGATGAAGCCATCAAGTATATCGTCTCTTGTGGCGCCATCCAACCAGAAGGTCCGAAGGAACAACCGTTATGAAAAAATATTTCCTTACAGGCCTTATCATCTTACTACCCCTTGCGTTAACAATCGCTCTCATCGCCTTTTTATTAGATTTTTTCACAACTCCCATCATCTCTTTGGTTAACCAATTCATCCCCCTCCTTCAAGAAAAACTCCCCTTTCATATTCCAGAAGAGGTCATCTTTTTCCTCTCTAGAATTTTTACTTTATTTCTCATTTGCCTAGCGATTTGCCTTCTCGGAATATTCGGTCGCTGGTTTTTCATCCATCAGCTCTTAAAACTGATTCATAAAATCATGGAAAAAATCCCCGTAGTGCGCTCTATCTACAAGCTGTCCAGGGACGTCTTTTCTGCTCTTTTTTCTACTGATGGAAAAAAACTTTTTCAAGAAGCTGTCATGGTCCCCTTTCCCGACCCACCCAATTACTGTCTTGGATTTCGCTCTGGAAAAGCCCCTCTCGAATGCGAACAAAAACTGGGCCGCTCCCTCGTTTCAGTATTTGCTCCCACAGCGCCTCATCCCATTTCTGGATTTTTGTTCATCTTGCCTGAGGAAGAGGCCAAATCGCTAGATATGACTAACGAAGATGCTCTCAAGTTCCTCATCTCTTGCGGCGTCATTCTACCCGCCTCTGAATTCAACCAAGGCCCATCGAAATGAGCTCTGAGCTCCCCACGCGGGTCGTTTTCTTCCAGGTCAGAGAAAACAGATCAAAACTCCAGCGCATCGCTGAAATGGCTGGCGCTCATTTTGAAAAACGAGATCCTTTTTTAATTTTTGTAGAAGATCAAAAAGCTCAAGTTTTTGTCGACGAACTGCTCTGGAAACTCCCAGAAACTAGTTTTCTTCCCCATATCGCCACCGATGATGGAACAAAAGAACTTCTTGTCATTACCAAATCCAAAACCAATATCAATCAGGCTAAAATAGCTTTTAACCTTTGTCCCACACCTCTATTAATCCACGGACCTTTCCGAATTATTTATGACTTTGAAGACCTCTCTTCCCCTACGAAAAAAGAGCTCTCCTCTCTTCGGTTTAACGCCTATAAACAAGCCCACTATCTTATAGAGGCCGTAACAGCGTAACAAAGATCAAATATAAGAACGATATAGCGGTATAACGATAAAAAAATTTAAATTTCTATCTTTATACCGCTATATGGTTCTCATCTTTGATCTTTGTTACTCGACTCTTAGAAGCTGTACTAAAACCTAGCTTCTATCGATTTTAGGGTTCTTTTGAGCCGATTTTCTATTCTTTTTTTGGGGATTGTATCAACTTGGTATACTATCTCCAAAAAAAGAATAGAAAATCGGCCAAAATAATCCCTAAAATCGATGAAGCCTAGGTTTTAGTACAGCTTCTAAGAGACTGATAAATTTTAAGATTGCAAAATCTTCTCCTTTCATCTATAATCCTTAGCTAATTAAAGAAAGGGAGAACCTCCATGACCCGCATGAGCAAACAGGGTAGAAAACGGCACACATCGCCGCGAAGACCCAAATTATCTTCAGTAAAAACTGGCCCTAAAAAGGATAACCTTCCAGAAGGCTTTAAACTCCATGAAAACGCAGCTCCGGCTGACTTCATGAACACCCGCTTCATCCCCAAAATTGGTTAAATAATATGACTAGACACTCCAGCTACGGCAAAGGCAATAAAGGAAAAGCCAAACGCAACGTATTAAAACGTTTTGAACGAATCGATGTTTTACGCAATCTAGGAAAATGGGTCGATGGCACCAATAAGCAAGTCACAGGCCTTCCCAAAACCCCTTCTGCTTAATTTTATTACCCCTATTGGAGGGAGCCAGCAAAACTTGGATTCACAGCGCACATCAGCGCTCGAATGGGGTTTTCTTAGTTCTCTCATAGGGGTTTAATATGAATATTTTGATATTCAACAAACAAAAAGATTTGCCCCTATCTACAAAAGCAGCCAAAATGTTGGTTTCAGCTGTGTTGTCCCATGAAAAACAACAATGCGGAGAGATAGCCATCTATTTTGTTTCTGAAAAAATCATTTGTCAAATGCACGATGAGTTTTTCCAAGACCCCTCTTCCACAGACTGCATCTCTTTTCCTCTCGAAACCAATCCTCTTTCAGGGGAGGTTTTTGTGTGCCCCCGCACCGCAGTTCATTATGCCGAAAAGCGAGGATTAGACCCCCATCAAGAAACAGCTCTTTATCTCGTTCATGGACTTCTTCATTTAATGGGCTATGACGATTTGGAGCCTGTTCAAAGAAGAGTTATGCGAAAAAAAGAAAAAAGTTGTATGGGTGAATTAAACAACTTAAATATCTCCTTGAGACCAGCGTGAACCTTTCTATTACCTTACTAACAGCGCCACTTCTCTCTTTTGTTTGTCTCCTTGGCTCTTCCATGTTAGCGGCATGCAGTACAGCTTTACTAAAAATGGGGAAATTTAAATCAAAAGAACTTCTTCGGATCCCGCACCCCCCTCTCTTTTTCTTTCGTTTACTTCTTAAAAAATGCTGTCCTAAAGGAGAATGGGAAAACATCCATTTAGCTCTCTCTATCAGCAAACATCTTTTACAAATCAGCTATGCGCTATTTGCATGCTTTTTTTTACTGACCACAAAACCTTTTTTACAAGAAGAGCTATTCAATCAGAATCTTTGGCAAACTTCTTTATTATGGGTGGCAGTCCCTGTCATCGCCATTTCGCTGCTCTTTGATTTCTCCTTCCGTCTTTTAGCAACACTTTGGAGCAAATCATTCTTTAAATTTATTGCACCATTTGCCTCGATTTATCTTGTGCTTCTTTTTCCCATTGTCGGGCTGTTTATGCAACTCACTCGCGGGGTATTGAAAAAAGTGTCTTTTACAGAAGAGCCTGTCACAGATAAAACAAAACTCAAAGAAATGATCCGAGAATCAGAACTTCAACATCACCTCGATCTCAATGACCAAAAATTAATCTCTTCATTTATCCACTTTAAAGAGAGAGTAGCCAAAGAAATCATGGTCCCTCGAGTGAACATTTTTAGCCTGGAAGCAGACGTACCGATTCGAAAAGCCGTTCAATTATTTGCCTCGGAAGGGTATAGCCGAATCCCCATTTTTCAGAGTACACTCGATCAAATTATTGGCGTTGTTTTATATAAAGATCTTTTGCGCTACTACGCTCAACCTGAACTAGATCTCGACGCTCCTTTAGAAAATCTAGCAAAACCGGTCTTGTACGCCCCAGAAAACAAAAGAATCTCCCATTTACTTCAAGAATTTCGCAATAAACAAATCCACATGGCCATTATCGTAGACGAATATGGAGGAACTGAAGGAATTGTGACGATTGAAGATATCTTAGAAGAGCTCGTAGGAGAAATCGAAGATGAATCAGACATCGGCATGAGCCAACAATTTTGGGCCATTCCTTCCGGAGGATGGATTGTCGATGCACAGATGAGCATCTTCGATATCGAAGAAAGGCTCGGAGTTCCCATTCCCCACGGACTCGAATATGAGACAATTGGCGGATACGTGTTTCACTGCGCAGGGACTATCCCAACCAAAGGATGGCGCCTTCTTCACGATCAATTTGAATTGGAAGTACTCAGCTCAAATGAGCGATCAATAAAAAAAATCAAAATCCTTCCTATTCTACAAAAGTCGTCCTAAGAGACTAATAAAATTTCAAAAAAACTATTAATTATTTTTTTACTTATAAAAAAAGAGATAATTAATTAAAATAGATCTTCCAAAAACTTTTAAGGAAGACTAAACTATGAATGAAATTTTAAATATAAATTCCATCAAAGATTGCTCAACCTACTTAGCTGGGGCGGCACGAAACACCTTTAAAGTAGGAATCTGCACGACAACAGCATTCATAGGAACAGAACTTGCCAATAACCTTTATGAATTGCACGTGATTCCTTATATCTACAAAAACGCTCAATTATATGCACAAGAAAACGCCTTTCTTGGAACTCAATGGATGGCGGGCCATATGGCAGGCCAAGCTGCTGTCGTTGCAGCGCGAAGCACCTTTGAACCTGCAAGCAGAATGCTCGGCTGTGGACTTGGTTTATTGGCAGGAATCATTATTGCAAATACAGCACTATTGACCGCTGATATAACAGTGAACGCAATCACTCGAATCAGCAAAAACTGTTTCCCACAAGCAGAGTCCTAGACAAAAAATCTCCTAATCAGTTAGCGTAGGGAATTAAAAAGTTCCCTATGCCTACAATGATCACACACCAGGAACCCTCTAAAGAGTTTTCCTTTTATTTCGGCCGCTTTACTCGAAAGACCTTTAAAGCAGCGACCTGCACCGTCGGAACGCTCCTAGGAGCGGAAATCGCCCATAATTTGTACCAGGTATACGCAGTTCCTTACATCTACCAAACAGCTCAAGCTTCTGCTGAGGCGCAAGGGGGCAGTGTACTCGGAAGTCCGTGGCTAGCAGGCCATATGGCGGGACAATCTGCTGTTAGCGCTTCTCGCAGAACCTTAGAACCTGCAAGCAAAGTCATCGGCGGAGGCTTGGGCTTTTTAGCGGGAGCCATTGTTGCAGAGCTCATCTTGTTTACCTACGACAAACTAGTCCTTGCAATAGCACGCCTTTTCAATTACTTGTTTCCTCTTGCAAAAGAAAGCGATACCAGACAAAATGAAGAACTCATTATCACGAAATAAGGTAGTTCATGCGTCGATCGATTAGTTATTGCGAACCCAATGCGGCATTAGCTGGAGATAGCTCCACATGGAAATTCATTTATACTACGGCCACTCTTCTTCCCAAAGGAGCGCGTTTAAGGTTTGATATCAATAGCAAAGGTCGTCCTATCGACTGGCAAATTCCCCAGATTCACCTGAAAGAAAAGCAAAATGTCATCTGGCTTGAGCTGCAAGGAGGCAAAATTGTCGGCGCCTCAGAAATGCAACACCCCCAATTATTCACACCAAGTTTCGAAT
Organism: Chlamydiales bacterium; assembly: GCA_030681135.1. Taxonomy (GTDB): domain Bacteria; phylum Chlamydiota; class Chlamydiia; order Chlamydiales; family SM23-39; genus SZAS-17. The sequence goes on along the minus strand of JAUXXF010000008.1, from coordinate 17,441 downwards.
TTGTCCTCCCCACAGAAGTCAAATCTGGAGAGACACTGACAATTCTCATAGGATCCCCCGAAGGAGACCCAAGCAAGGGAAATGCATGTCAAAAGATTGTTCAAAGAAGACGCCCTTTTCAATTGTATATCGATCCCAAAGGAAAAGGAGAATACAAAGATCCAGAAGTTTTTAATATCGATGTTCGCGGCAACAAACTCAAAACTCTCAGGATTATCGCCCCTTCGCTTGTAAGTCGCAACAAACGGTTTGATGTCATTGTCCGTTTTGAAGATGTGTATGGCAATTTAACTTCCAATGCTCCAGAAGGCACTCTGATTGATCTTAGCTACGAACATTTGAGGGAGAATTTAAATTGGAAACTCTTTGTACCAGAGACCGGCTTTATTGCTCTACCAAACCTGTATTTCAACGAACCTGGAATCTATAAAATTCAACTCAAAAACTTAAAAAATCAAGAAAATTTTTTATCTCCTCCCATCAAATGTCTTCCAGAAGGGGCTTTAAGTCTTTATTGGGGAATGCTGCATGGAGAATCGGAAAGGATTGATTCCAGCGAAAATATTGAATCTTTTTTACGCCATGCCCGCGATGACAAAGCGCTCCAGTTTTACGCTTCTTCCAACTTTGAAAGTGAAGAAGAAACGTCTAACGACACCTGGAAGGCTGTCAGTCAACAGATCGCTGAATTTAATGAGGAAGATCGATTTGTAGCGATTTTAGGATTTCAATGGCAAGGAGATGTAAAAATCGAAGGACTGCGCCATTTCGTATACAACAAAGACCAAAGACCTCTTCTTCGCCGCAAGGATACCAAATACAATTCCTTGAAAAAAATTTATAAGACAAGCAACCCCAAAGAAATTTTGGCTATCCCCTCGTTCACGATGGGAAAAACAACTTGTTTTGATTTCGCCGACCACCATCCAGAATTTGAACCTGTTGTCGAGATCTACAATGCCTGGGGATCTTCTGAATGCACCGCGAAAGATGGAAACGCTCGTCCTATCTCAGGAGGCAAACAAGCCATTGCAGAAAGCGCTGAAGGATCTCTCCAAAAAGCATTAAACCAGGGGCATCGATTCGGATTTGTCGCTGGAGGATACGACGATCGAGGAGCTTATGAAGACTGCTTTGAAGCAGGCCAAACACAATACCCTCCAGGCCTTACAGCTATTTTGGCAAAAGAGCACAATAGATCCTCTTTAATCGAAGCTTTGCAGGCCCGCTCTTGCTATGCGACAACTGGGGAAAAAATTATTGTAGGCCTAAATATTGCAGGATTTGGCATGGGATCTGAAATAGACACAAAAAATCGTCCCGGACTAGAGTTAAATCGCCATATCATAGGATATGCCATTGGGACAAATCCTCTTGTTGAAGTCTCTTTAATTCGTAATGGAGAGGTCTATCGCTCTTTAACGCCAACAGAAGAGAAGATTGAATTTACGATCGATGATACCGATCTGCTGAGCAAGATCGCCTTTGAGGCCCGCGGAGAAAAGCCTCCTTATATTTACTATTACCTTAGGGTCATGCAAACCGATGGGCATATTGCTTGGAGCTCGCCAATTTGGGTCGATTTATCTTCCCTACCAGCTGCAGCAACTCTCCCTAAAAAAAGTACGAGCCGTAAGAAAACGGGTTAACAATGGAGATCATTTTAGGATCTGGGTCGCCTCGCAGACGGGAAATTTTGCAATTTTTTTCTCTTCCCTTTAAGCAAGTCGACCCCGGATTTGATGAAACGCAAGTCCTATTTCAAAACAATCCCAGACAGTTCGTCAAAGAGATCTCAAGACGCAAAGCACTCTCTTTACAGGAAAGATTTCCAGATTCGATCATTTTAACAGCCGACACCACCGTCTTTAGAGAAGGTTGCCTCTTTCAAAAACCTGAAACATTAGAAGAGGCTGCTTGTATGTTATCTGAGCTTGCCGGCAAAGAGCATCAAGTATTTACAGGCGTTACAGTATGCCAGGGACGTGAGCTGTTTTCAGATGTCGAAGAGAGTATTGTCCATTTTCACCCCCTATCCCCTGATCAGATTCGAATGTATCATCGCCATTTCCTGCCATTAGACAAGGCCGGCGGATATGCTATCCAAAAAGCAGGAAGTATCATTGTCAAAAGAATCGAAGGATGTTATTACAACATTATGGGGCTGCCTTTACAAACAACGAGGCATTTGCTCCTCCATGTGGGGGTTGATCTATGGAACTACTTAAAAAGTGTATAACGTCTTTCATTTTAGTTACTTCACTTTATGCGTCCACTCCTATACAAGACGCCAAGATGCAAGCTTTGTATCTGATGCAGCAGCAAAAAGTAGAAGAATCCATTGAACGCTATCGGGATCTTGCCCATTTAAGTGGAAGGCACGACTTTGATCTACTCCAACAAATGGGGCTTATTTTATTGCAAAAAGGGATTCGCCAAGAAAATCCTCAAGCCTTTCTTATGACCCTGTTTGGGGCTGGATTTTCTAATTCAGCCAGATCTTTGGAAATCTTGGAAAAAGGATTAGAGCAGCAAGACCCACAAATTCAGCTCCTCTCTTTAAATTTCATCGCAAGACATGAAGATGACCGAGCTGATGAGCTTCTGCAAAAAGCGATGAGCTCAGATTTCCTCTCTACCCGGATGGAAGCGGCTTTTCATCTCTCCCTTAAAAAACATCCCCACGCTGTCGGGCAAATCGAAGGGCTAATGTTTCGACTTCCCCCGGTTTTCAAACCTTATTTTCCTACATTGTTCGCTCTTATCGGCACGAATGAGGCCACAATTGTGTTAAAGAGGCTGATCGAAGATTTAGATACCGCAGTACGAGTAGAATCTATTTTACAAGTAGCCAATCTTGGAAGGGACGATTTTCTCCCCCTTCTTAGAAGGAGGCTTAGCCTCTCTAATCTTGCAGAATTAGAAGCTAGCATCTTTGCAATCAGCGCGCTCAAAGACAGCTCATCTGTCCCCAAACTCAAAAAACTTTCCCAAAGCCCCAATGAATCGATCCGCGTTGCCACGGCCTTATCGCTGCTTCGTCTAGGAGATCGCTCTACACTCCCCTCCCTGCTTGAAATCGCAAGAGGCCGCAATCTTTTTGCCATTGCAGCCTTAAACGTAGCTCCTGAAGCTGAAGAGCTTCTCCTCGAGCTGATTGAGTCTAAAGACTTGCAAGTCCGCATTAACGCCGGCGTTGCTCTTTTAGGACTACGTAATCCCCGCTGTTTAGATGTGTTAACTGAAATTCTTATCCAAGACGCTAGAGATTTAGCGTTTCATCCTTACGCTTCTATCGGGCGTACCCTTATCGCCTGGAAAGCAGTCCCTTCTGCAGAACTTAGATCGAAAGATCCTACCGTCGACTTTAGCCTCTCTTTAGCGATGAGAGAACATCTCTTAAAAGAAGCTATCCATCTTCCTGAGGAAGATTTTTTAAAACTTGCTCGCTCGCTATTCGTTCACCAGCAAAATGACCTGATTCCGACTCTGATCTCTCTTCTCGAAAACCTTCAAACTCCTTCAGCAATCAGTTTGCTCAAATCCGGATCTGCTACCCTTTCAGCTCCCTTAATTCGGGACTATTGTCACCTTTCTCTCTATAGACTCAAAGAAGAAGGTCCTCACGAAGAGTATGTCAACCATTGGGTTATGCATCAAAAAAGTTGCGAACTTATTCGTCTACGCGCGCCTCTTCCTTGGAAATATCGTATCGAACAAACGGACTTTTCTTTAACACCCGATGAAACTTCCCGTCTTCTCATCGAATCTTTTCTTGCTATCGCAAATCAGCGAAATGAGAAAAGCATCGACTTTCTCCTCAAAGCCATCCAGCTTGGCAACCCAGAAAATCGGTTTGCCCTCATGGGACTGCTCATGCGTGCTACAGAATAACGCGCCTGTCGTATATACTTTAGCAAGCCAGGACCCTAAGAGACCTCTTGCGTAACTAAGGTTCTGTCGATTTTCGGGTTCTTTTCAGCCAAATTTCGTTTGCTTTTAGGGGGGTAATATCTTGTCCCAGTATATGCCCCCCCTAAAAGCAAACGAAATTTGGCTCAAAATAATCCCGAAAATCGATGAACCCTTAGTTACGCAAGAGGTCTAAAGTATACTACCTACAATGCGTAAGCTCTTTTATTGTATTTTCTTATTAACACATTCTCTTTTGGCAGCAGAGGAGATCATCGTTGATCTACGCAATCCTGTTTATCAAAACGGAGCCTTATCTACTCATGAGGGGGGCGTAGTTACAGGTGAAGATCTGAGAATCCAGGCACAAAAAATCCTCTATACCAGGCAAGGAGACTCCGTTCATCAAATCGAGGCTGAAGGTGATTTGATGATTCAATATAAAGGCAAAGTGTATGTCGGGAAAAGATTAGAATTTGATTTTAAGAAAAAATCTGGAACGGTGTTTGAAGCAAAAACATTTGCAAAAATGTGGTATCTTGGAAGCAAAGAAATTCATCTAAAACCCGATGGAAGCTATGAAGCAAAACACGTCACGATTACGACCTGTGAAAATACGGACAGCTCATGGGATCTTCATGCTGGCAAGGTCAATGTCTTAAAAAATGATCTCATGTCAGCCAAAAAGGTTCGATTCAGGTTCTTTCGAATTCCTTTTTTATGGCTCCCCTCGTTTAAAATCAGTCTCAAAAAATTCAAAGAACCTGTCTTTCACTACTCTCTTAGATGGGATAAAGGCCTTAGAGCCATGGCCCGCTATCAGATCTATTCATGGCAAGATTTTGCTCTTTATGGGAGGCTTCAATACCGCTGGGGAAAAGGATGGGGCGGCGCTTTAGAAACTGAGTACTTCCCTGAAGGATCACCTACCACTTTTGTCACGAGAAGCTATGTGGCTACCGATCGGTTGGACAATGCCTACAATATTGCAAAGCGCTATCGCGTCCTAGGAGCTTATCATACAACCAGTGAAGATGGACGCACTAAAGCTTCTCTTTCCTGGGATAAATATAGTGACGTCCGAATGCCAGACGATTTTAAAACTGAAGATTTTGAAGTAAACCCCTCAAAAATCACGCAGCTATTCATCAAGCACCAGACGCCTGATTGGATGGGCTATTTCAAAGTGCGCCCTAGGCTCAATCCCTTTGAATCTATTCAACAAGATCTTCCTTCCCTTTATACCGTCGCAAAACCTATTCCCCTTGGCAAATCTCATGTGATATCAGCCAATTGGATGCGCCTTTCTTATCTCAATTTTGTCTATTCCAACCAATTAGCTATCCCTCCTGGACGAGATCCTTTGCAAGACTTTAGATCGGCTAGATTAGAGCTCCGCCCCAAGCTTTATCGAGCATTTCCTATAGGACCGCTTACTTTCACTCCACAAGTAGGAGCTATCGGAATTTTTTATAGCAATAGTCCTTCACATGAAGTGAAAAATCTAGGGGTGCTTCAGTACGGCGCCAGGCTCAACGCCCGAGGGCAACGTTCATTGACCTACTATCAACATATTATCGAGCCCTACATCGAGTATATCGGGCTGTCAACTCCGACCGTTCCACCAGATCAGCACTATATCTTTAGCATTCAAGACGGTTTTGAGCAGCTCAATCAAATAAAAACAGGCATCCGCCAAGTATTTTGGTCTCATAGGAGACAGACAAGCGAACCTTCCCTAACGGCAGATCTTTATGCGAATGCTTTTTTTAATGAATCGGTGATCCAGCCTTTTATCTATAAACTCTACTGCAATCTGACCTGGAAACTCCCTTCTTTATATCTCTCTTTCCTCAACACCTGGAATTTTCAAAACCAGGTATGGGATGAATCCAATATGCGCCTGAAGTGGACCGTCAGTGAACATGTGGCCTTTACTTTGGAAACGCGCTACCGCTCAAAATATAATTGGCGAAAAGCTGATCATGAGAATTTTATTTTAGATGTCACAAGGCCAGATGATGAGCTCCTCTCCTCTCCTCTTTCTGATAGAAGGATTACGATACTCACCAAATGTTTTCTTCGCCTGACTCCATTTTGGGAATGCCAAATTGCCTCGCATCACGGTTTTTATCGTCTCAATCAAACAGCTTACAATGAGTTTAACATCGACGTCTTCACGTGGCTCTCCTCTCACTGGAAACTAAGACTCTCGTATCGCTTAACAGAAAAACATCCCCGCAATCATTTCGATCTAGGGCTCAATCTCGTTAAGTAGATTAAGCACCCCGAGCACTCTTGTACAACTCAAACAGATGAACAGGAGCACTCGCTTGCTCTTGCAGAGACTCATCATCAACAAATTCATAGCGGCCATTTAAATTCTCATCCATCATGAGATTTCCAATTCTCAGCGGATGCAACTCAATTTGCGTGTGAGAAAGATCTAATACTTGTAAATTTGGAAGCCGCCCAATGATCGATAGTGACAGAGAATCAATTCGAGTATAGGAGAGATTCAGCGCTGCTAAATGTTGAAGTTGAGAGAACTGTCTTGGCAAAGAACGAATCTGAGTGTGAGAGAGATCGAGTACTACTAAATTCTGAAGTTGAGCAATTTCCTTAGGCATAGAATCGATCTGAGTGTGAGAGAGATCGAGCACCTTTAATTTCTCAAGTTGAACGACCGAACTTGGCAAAGAACGAATCTGAGTATGCGCAAGACAAAGCCGCTCTAAATTCTGACATAGTGTGAGCGATTCCGGGAAATCGGTAATTGGATTATTCGAAAGATCGACCGTTATTAAATCTTTAAACTGACTAAATATCTTTTCAGATAAATTGGAAATTCGATTTTCACAAAGATAGAGCTCTTTTAATCTCTGCAGTGAAGAAATCGACTCCGGTAAAGAATCTAGCAAATTGTAAGAGCAGTTAAGGAACTCTAAATTTTCAAGCTGGGAAAGAGACTCTGGTAGAGACTGAATTTGGTTCCCAGGAAACTCAAGAAGACGCAACTTCCAAAGCTTGGTAATGGTCTCTGGCAAGGAAGTAATGTCTTTTCCGATTAGACACAAATTATCTGATTCATCTCGAGCCTGCGTCATTATAGTAGAGACAATTTCTTTTCTTTTTTCATACTCTGGATCATCTTTTTTCTCCTCACAGTATGCATTAAGCTCTTGAGACATGAGGCGATAGAAATCTTCCCTATTAGCCGAATAACCCTGGCCGTTAAAAACGTTATTTGCATTCATATTAAAAACTTCATTAAATGTTTTACCTGTTTACTTAACAACTTAAATTATATACACATATCACATCAAGTAAACTAAAAAACAAAATAGCAATAATGTAAGCGTAAAAACAAATTTAATTATTACATATTTCGAAAAACAATTATATTTTTGATTTGATAAAAATTACATTTATTTAAATTAATTACTACACCGAAACAGCCTGAAGAATCGGGATTTTGGCAAAGAGGCTCCTCAGATTTTTTTGTCTGAAGCGAATGACCATTGCCGGAGGCAAGGTATGAGCGAAGACAAAAATTCTGGGGTAAAGCCGATACAGCCAAAAGCCGATTCTTCAGGTTGTTTCGGTATAAAAAAACCATGCAATTTGGCTGCATCAAAGCAGCCAAAAGATAAATTTTTGAGATATTTTAAGAATAATAGGAAAAAAGGTCTAAGAGACTATTTTGAACGATTTTTTATCTTTTGAAGAGCGGGGGCCAGTCGTTTACGAATAACATCTGATTGGACTCGATCGATCATCAACCTACCGTTGAGATGATCATTTTCATGCATAAATACGCGCGCCCGAAACCCTTCGAGCAACTCAGAAATAGATTCCCCTTTAAGATTCTGGTAGCGGACATGGATCTTTAAGGGACGGGCAACTTCTACCTGGATCTTTGGAATAGAAAGACACCCTTCCAGATCAATTTGCAGTTCGTCCGAAGGATCGGAAAACTCAGGATTAATGACCACTTCGGGAGGAGAAAAACAAAACTCCCCCGACTCATCTGTGATCTCATCTCTCAACACAAACAGTCTTAACGAATGGCCCACCTGAGGAGCGGCAAGACCTACTCCGTTTTCATGAACCATCGTCTCGAGCATTTGTTCAATTAATTGATGAATCTCCGGAGTCATCTCGCCAATCGGATCGGCTTTCCGTCTTAAAATAGGGTCTCCATAAAGTACGATTGGCAAAGGCATAAATATTACTCAGGTTGCTCAATCTGAGAAGGAGGAGGGGTCATTTGCGAGCGAGCAAGAACTGATGACCAAAAAGAAAGACATAAACAGCCAATGAGAAAAATCCCTCCGACATAAGCGGTAAATTTTTTCAACACCTCAGCTGTCGAAGTTCCAAATAGAGAATCTCCTGAATCTCCTCCAAAAGAAGCCCCAAGCCCCAAACTCTTCGCCTCTTGGATCAAAATCGAAAAACAAAGAATAAGACATACCAAGAGAAACAAGAATAATAAAATATAAAAAAGAACGGTCATTTTGCACTCTCACAATTCAAGACAATTTTAGAAAATTCTTTAGGATCCGTCGAGGCGCCTCCTACTAACACTCCATCAATATCTGGCTGCATAACTATAGCTGAAGCTGTTTCAGATTTCACAGATCCTCCGTATAAAATAGGGATCTTTTCAGAGAGTTCCTCACCAAAAAGCTCACTCAAACAGCTACGACAAAAAGCGTGAGCCTTGCCTGCCATCTCTGGACTTGCACTTTTTCCCGTACCGATTGCCCAAACAGGCTCGTAAGCGATCAACACTTTTTCCATCTCAGTGGCAGGAATTGATGCTAAACACTCGTCAATTTGGCTTTTCAATACTTCCTCAGTCCGGCCAGCCTCTCGCTCTTCAAGATCCTCTCCTATGCAAACGACAGGTTGCAATTCGTCTTTCAAGGCACGAATCACTTTTTGATGAATAAACGCATTGCTCTCACCAAAGACACGGCGTCTTTCAGAATGGCCCAAAATCACAAACTCAGCACCAGCCTCTTTGAGCATCAATGCAGAGATCTCCCCTGTAAAAGCTCCTTCGCGCGCATCATTCATGTTTTGCGCTCCGATGACAAGATTCGTCCGCTTCGTCAAACGGGCCGCAGCAGCAATCGAAGTAAAGGGAACTGCTAAATAGACATGTGTTGCTACTTTTTGAAGAGCTGGATCCAACTCTTCTATATAATCAGTCGCTTCACGAGCTGTCTTATACATTTTCCAGTTGCCAATAACGTAAACCCCTCTCGACATGGCTCTCCAAATTTTATAGAAATCATACTATACCACCTCCGCTCTCAGCAAGCAAAAAAATTTAGATAATTTTATTTTTAAAAAAATCGATTTTATTTATATTACGATAAATAAAAAGATAACTATTTTGGATAAAACATGAAAAACAAAACTATCTGCTTAAATATGATTGTAAAAAACGAGAGCGCTGTTATTCGAAGATCGATCGGCTCTGTGAAACATAAAATCGACTATTGGGTCATCGTAGATACAGGATCTACGGACGGGACGCAGCAGATCATTCAAGAATTCCTCCAAGACATCCCTGGCGAGCTACATGAAAGACCCTGGGTTAATATCGAAAAGAGCAGAAACGAAGCGTTAGATCTTGCAAGAAATAAATGCGACTATATTTTAGTGATCGATGCAGATGAAGAGTGGGTTTTCGCAAAAGACTTTCAAAAAAAGAATTTGAATAAAGACTTCTATGTGGTTCTGAGCCGAGATCAAAATATTGATCTGCACCGGATCTCTCTTATCAATAGCAAGCTGCGCTGGAAATGGAAAGGGATCATCCACGAAGAGCTCCAATGCGAAGATCCTATTTCAGGAGGTCTTTTGGAAGGGATTACCAATCATGGATGGAGAAGAGACGGCCATCAAAATACAGATCCTAAAAGATATTACAAAGATGCAGCGGCCCTAGAAAAAGCGCTAGCAGAAGACCCCACCAACGCCCGCTATATTTTCTTCCTCGCACAAAGCTATGGAGCTGCAAAAGAGCTGAATCTTGCTTTAACCTATTATAAAAAAAGGGCTGAAATGGGTGGTTTCGAGCCTGAAATTTTCTGGTCCCTTTTTTCTATTGGGTGTCTTCAGGAAGATCTACACATGGATGAAGAGCTTGCCATACAAAGTTATTGTAAGGCGTTCGAGTTCGATTCCACCCGGGCAGAACCTTTGCATCACTTAGCTAAGCTCTACCAAAAAAGACAAGATCACGCTCTTGCCTATATCCTCACTAAATTCGCGCTCTCTCTTCCTCAGCCAAAAGCCCTCCATTACGTTCTTCGCTCTGTTTATGATTACTCTCTTCTTTTTACCTACGCCTGTTCAGCACATTACATTCGTCAGTTTGAGGAAGCAAAAAAGAGTTATCTCACTCTTTTGGCAAAACCTTCTCTTCCAGAAGGGGTCAAAACAGTCATCGCACATAATTTAAAACTACTGAGTCAATAAAATGGTTACAATTTGTCTGAACATGATTGTAAAAAATGAAAGCGCTGTCATTAAACGCTCTCTTTCTTCTGTGAAACGAAAGATCGATTATTGGGTGATTCTAGACACAGGATCTACGGATGGGACGCAAGAGCTCATCCGTAGCTTTTTGCATGACATTCCTGGCGAGCTCCACGAAAGACCTTGGGTCAACTTCGAGCATAACAGAAATGAAGCCTTAGCTCTCGCTATCAACAAAGCAGATTATCTTCTGTTTATCGATGCCGACGAAGAATGGATCATCTCGGAAGATTTCGATAAAGACTCCCTTAATGCCGACTTCTACGCAGTAAAAAATCGAGACCAACACGTGGATCTTCATCGAATCTCTCTCATTAAAACTCACCTTCCCTGGATATGGAAAGGAGTCTTGCATGAAGAGATTACCTGCTCCACTCCTCTTAAAGGAGAGGTTCTTCCAGGTGTTGTGAACTATGGGCTTCCACGAGACGGCTATCGAGCGCGAGATCCTGAACGGTATCGAAAAGACGCCGCGATCTTGGAAGAGGCTCTTGCCAAAGATCCTTCGAATCATCGTTATGTATTTTTCCTTGCGCAAAGCTACGCCGCCGCAGGAGAACTAGCTTTGTCTCTGAAATACTACAAAAAAAGTGCAGAAGTGGGAGTTTTTCCTCCAGAGGTCTTTTGGTCTCTTTTCTCTATCGCTACCTTGCAACAAGATCTCAACATGGATCCTAATCTCATCATCCAAAGCTACTGCAATGCCTTTATCTTCGATCCCACAAGAGCCGAACCTCTTCACCATCTCGCCGCTTTCTACCAAAAAAGGCGCAACTACGTCCTGGCCTACATCATCTCCAAAATCGCTCTCGAACTTCCTCCGCCCACCTCCCTCTGCTACGTCGTACGAGAAGTTTACGATTATTCTCTTCTCATAACACATGCCTGCGCTGCTCACTCGCTACACAAAGTCGACGAGGCCAAACAACACTACCTCACTCTCCTCTCCAAGCCTAACCTTCCTCAACATGTCATCACCATCGCTCAACACAACTTGGCTGTCATCCAAAGGACTTCTTAATTTATGGAGCTCAGATATGGGGCTCCGCCCCGCGCCTCGCTAAAGAACGAAGTCCTTTAGCATCCTTTTTTTTTCAAACGCTAGGTGGAGGTGGCTTTAACCACTGAAATACTCGATTCGCTAATCTATATCCACAAAACGCTCCCGCCCCACCTACTAGATGTGCACTCACTAACAACGTTATCGCCATTGTTTTAGTCAGTGTTAGAGAAAGCCCCTCCATGGCAGTAAGGCCTATTTCTGTAGCAATAAAAACGGTGGGAACATATCCGGCAAACACCCCCATCACCTCTACACATTTTAAATGATATTCCCAAACACATTTCCTTTCTTCAGCTGCTCGGTTAAAGACGCCAACTCTCCTCACAAATGTTATTTCACCCAGACTTTCTTCTCTTTGTCCACCACAAGCTATTTTAGAAAAACCTCCCATAAGCCACCTTTTTTAGAGTTAACAAAAAATTGTAGTCCAAGAATCAATTAAAAAAAAAGGATTCGGCTAGAGAAATTCGATGAGACCAAACAACACTACCTCACTCTCCTCTTGAGACCTAACCTGCTTCAAAATGAATATCCAAGGCCTCCACCGAACGTAAATCCACCTACTTGGATATCCCGTGTATAGATGCCAGAGGTTGAGCTATGGAACCGAGTCTTGGTATACGAATATTCACCAAAGAGATCGATCACTAGGTGTTTATAAAAAATAAAGTTAAACCCTGTGTTCACAAAGAAGCCTACTCCATTTCTCGATTTATTTTTATCGACATAGGGAGAGCTGTTATGTTGACGGATAAAAAAATAGCGAGGTCCCAGAGTAAAATAATATTGGACTTGTTGAGAGATGAGGAAAATGGGCCTAAGTCCGACATTTATCGGAAGTTCCCATATATAAGTTTTGTAATGCTCTTCTGTGGAATTGCCTGAACAGCGAAGAAATTCAACAGATCCATAGACATTTAGACTTAATGTTTCCAATGGATTCCAGCAAGGGACAGAAGAGCTTAGTTGAATGTCCCACCCCGCATCGTAAACCTGACGCATTTTTGAGCTAGCAAAAAAGAAGTAGCCACCTTTTGCTTCGATGATTGGCTTTGATTCCGGGATAGACTCTTGAGTGAACCCCTGTGCTCCGAAAAGAAGAAGAAAGACGAGTAGTTTTTTTCTTAAAAATTGCATATACATCCTTTTTTATTTAATGACACAAGTTGCAGCTGCACTTTCAATACCTAATTGATTAAAAGCTGTAACAGAATAAGTTATTGCACCCCTTTTTTTTCGGTTATGATCTGCATAACTCAAAGTAGAGGCTCCTAGAGTTGCGATTTTGACACCATTTCGATAAACATTATAGCCAGAAGCTTGTGATGGGCTTCGAATCCATGACAGTCGATTAAACAACTCATATTCAAGAGCAAAATCATTTTTCTTTTGGTACCCAGATAACTTTACAGGAGGTGAAATAGGAGAGAACTTAAAGGCAAAGGTTTCAGGGAATGCAATATCTTGTAAATTCGCGGGAGGTGAAATAGGGGAGAAGGCAAAGGCAAAGGTTACAGGGGGCTCAACATCTTCTGTCATTGGCAGTGGTGGGGCAATTGGTCTATCAGTCGAGCTGTCTAAGGTCAACACTGAGTCATCTTCAGCATTGCTCATATAAAAACCCAAGGCTACCGCTCCAGCTGTTCCAATTCCTGTTGTTACAGGGAAAACGCTGAGTTGAGAGCTCGCTGTTGCATTATAAATAGTGAGATTGTGACCGCTGAAGTTAGAGACATAGAGTACATTTCCTTCAGGGTTTAAAACAATATCTGAGGAACCAGAGATGCTTGTTAAGTAAGCTTGAATATTGGGACCTGTCATTGCATGATACGCACTAGCTGAGCCGTCGAAATCTGCTATGTAAAGGATAGTTCCCTCTGAATTGAAGATGCTGTCGCTTGGAGTTGGGAGGCCAGATAAAAGAGTACTAAGTTTTTTCCCTGTTGATAAATCATAGATATTGATTGTTTCAGCGGCTTGATCGACTACATAGAGAAGAGTTTTAGTTAAGTTTGTAGCAAGAGCTAAAGGGTTAGTCTCGTCTTCAGTAATGGGGAAAGGAAGTCCCATCTGTTCGCCTGTTAGAAGTTCGTAGGCAGTGACTTCACAGGCGGTGTAGTCTGCTACAAAGATGGCTGATGCAAAGACAGAATTCGAGAATAATGCCAGGGCTAATAAACTAAACAATTTCTTCATAATCGATACCTTTATGTTAATAAATCGCTACCCCATACCATTTATCAAAAATAAGTTTTAGTTTACAATAGTTCATTTTTCATTAGCCTAATGAGCAAATTGGCAGGCATGGTGGTATTAGATGGAACTTTTTATTAAGAAACAAAAAAGGATTCTAAAGGACAAAGTCCTTTAGCGGGGTTTGGGGCAGCGCCCCAATAAGGAACAGCTTCTAAAGGGGCGAGCGAAGACAAAAAACCTGAGGTAAAGCCCCAGCAGACCAAAACCGATTCTTCAGGTTATTTGTGTATATAAGCAATTACATGCTTCGTTGGAAAGGCAATAGTCCCATCTTCCAGTTGGACGCACCCTATTTGCTGCATGGCAGCTAGGTAAGGCTCTACGAAAGAGAGATCGTCTACCTGGGTCTTTATCCACGTACGAAGCTCTTCAAGAGTCGGGAATTGGTACATTTCCCGTTTGATTTCCACATACTCAACCTTTAAGCCGAACTGCTGAAAGAGATGACGATACCCTTCCACACTTCTGCCACGAACCGGCAAGCCCATTAAAGAAAGAACTTGATTCTCATAGGAATCAGAGAGGTCCCCTGCAACCCAGACGCCCTGTCCTTCTCGAAGACCCTCCGTAACTTGCTCAAGAACTTTTGGCTCAGTAATTTGAATAAACGAATACCAGACAACAGACAGTAAAAACAATTTGAACATAATTTGAATAGCAATAATACAATCAGTTAAGTAAAATCAGCGCCCATGAATGAGATTAATTATCTAAAACACATCCTTTATACCCCGGATACGATTCACAGGCGTTATGATCTAGATATCCCAAAAGAGGAGGATACGTCATTTGCTTGGGTAAATCAAGCAAAGCGGATTGCCATCGTAGCGCTACCCTTCATCAGCCTCTACCGTCCGGCTGGCACAATCCTCTCTCTTGGTATGGGAGGCGCACGAGCTTTTTCACATATACATAACGCTCTTTCTTTTGAAGAGGCGAAAAATTGGAAAGCAGCTTCCTTTGAGATGTTTCAAACAGCTCTCGTTGTCTTTACGATTGCTAGCTCGATCTTTCATTTTACGATAGGTACAGCTCTTTCAACATCAGTCGATATTTTCCAAGGCATGGTCAACCTCTCCTCTTTACTATCTAATGAAGCGCTTTCTACGAAAGAAAAAATGATAAAAGTTTCGGAAGAGATGCTCCAAATCCTCACATCGGCGGCTTATCTGAGCTTTATGATCTCAGGTTCGTTGGAGATGATGCTCGCTTTTGCGCTTCTTCAAGCAACCGTCAGTTTCTTCCAAGCAAGCGAAGATATTAGACAAGAGAGGTACTTGGAAGCTGCCGCCAAATTTGGCATGGGCTGCATTCGTTTTACTCAAGCAAAAAAACAGGCTCAGCAGATCCAAAAAAGAAACCAGTTTCTTACTATGATGCACCAAGCCTCTTTTTTAAGGAGGGCCCTCATAGGCAAAAAGGTCTTTCATCTTCTGAAAAACCCACTCTCAAATGTCCCAGGGCATGTCGATGAGAACAGCACAAAATTGGGAGATGTGGATTTTGGAGCTCATTTTCATGGGATGGGAAAAGATCTTGTCAAAGGAGACAACCTCATCTTTCATACAAAAGTCATCCATGGGAAAAAGGTCACCGAGCTCGAGTTCAAAGTCAATCATGTGTTTCGCGAACAAATCCAGGAAATGATCCAAGAATTTTCAACACTTGATCGCACAGAAATGAAAGAAATGCTGGAAATGACAGGTTCGCATGCCAAGGGAGTTCTGGTCGAAAAAAATCAGACGTTTTTTGTAGAAGACAAAGAGATCGGAAACGCTACAAAAATTACGCTAGATGGTCTTGGATCTATTTTTGTTGGCAACGATTCAGCGATTCCATCCATGTATAACCGCGTCATCGTACAAATGGACGCAGAAAAAAATCTCTACGAATTTCATGAACTCATGGCCTTTTTGGACATCGACCGAGCGCTCCACGTATCAAGAGCAGAAGATATCGATCGCCTAAAAATGGGACATCTTTTCCGGATCTTCTTTCCGAAAGAAGCTACCCCTTTAGAAAGATCGAAAGAATTTTTCGACCTGCCTCTCGATGATCTGAAAGCGAAAATGATCGAAAAAGCTCCAGAAATGGAACGAATTTTCAACGAATACTATGAAAATATGACCCCAGAGGAGATCCTCGAGGGACGAGTACGCTACCGTGTCAATGGCCTTGCAGACAGAGCCTACGAAGAAGGAGCTCGAGGCTTAACCGCTGCCATCACAGGCACCTACTCTGACAAAGAGGTCTATGAACGAGTCGCCTCTATGCTCAAAATGGGAATGCTCTCTTCCGAATTTCGCACCCAGGGAAATATGAATACCTCTGGCCTGAGCACAGGCCCCGATTTTTATTCTGGTGGATCCGACAGCGTATTTACCCAAATGATCACAGAAAAAGACTGCCTGGAACACACAAAATTTAATGAATTTTATTATAACGGACCTGTTCGTATGATGATTTCTCTTGAAGCCCTTGAAACAGGATCTTACCAATACTACCACGATTCCTTTGGCAACCGAACTTTGGATTCTTCTAGCGATCGCCACTCACTCTGGGGAGACAGTTACGCCTCGAGACCCAACATTCTCGAATTCACAAATACCCTCCAAAACACACACCCTACCAAAAATTCCTATCATAGCCTCCCCTTCAATGACCACGAAGTCATGATTAAAGAAAGAATCGACCCTTCTCTCTTCACAGGAATCGTCGTTGCCAACGAAGGCACTCGAGATGGCCTCTTAAACCACCTTCGCTCACAACACCTGGTTCAACTAGACTCCTCAGGCCATGAAACCATCCTCGGCATCTCCACCGATCGGTTTATCCACGTCACAAAAACAATTTCCGAAGATCTCTTCACCGCTTAAAAATATAGACTTTTCTTCCTTTCCTCAATATCCTAGTTCTCAATTGTGGGGCTCCGCCCGACACCCCGCTAAAGGACTCCGTCCTTTAGAATCCTTATTTGATTTTTCTTTAGGAAACACTAAAGCTCGTTACATGGAGAGAGCTTCTGGTATCACTTCGAATGCCCACGGTCCTAATCTAGCTCCATAAAACGCTCCTAACCCAGTTCCTAAAACGAAGCCTGCTACATTTGCACATGCCTGTATCGTGATAATCAGTAGTGGAGGAAGTTCCGTCATTTCTAATGCCATCGGGACGACAATACTGGTTATCTTTGTGCCAATATAGACACCGAGGTTACCCCCGACAAATAACCCCACCATCTCTTCCATAGTAAGAAGCCTATCGTTCCTCATATGCATTATTTCATTCAGACTTTCTCCTCTTTGTCTATCAAATCCCCTGAGCTCTTCATCTTGTCTTTGAAGGAATGCAGTTTGATCCATTGATATTCCAGAAACATCTCTCATAAGCTACCTTTTTTAAAGTTAGCAGAAATCTTAATCCTCAAAAAAATAAATAGCAATTTTTTTGATTTTTCCTCAGAGGTGTAGACTATACTGCGCCCGCAACATATTCACATCACAAAAACAATTTCTGAAGACCTCTTCACCGCTTAAAAATATAGACTTTTCTTCCTTTCCACAATTTCCTAGTTCTTATTTGTGGGGCTCCGCCCCACACCCCGCTAAAGGACTCCGTCCTTTAGAATCCTTATTTGCTTTTCTTTAGGAAA
>JAUXXF010000006.1 GCA_030681135.1 Chlamydiales bacterium | reverse complement strand
CCGGCTTTTCTGGCGGCTTCGACGTATTCAGGGATATCATCTACGAAAAAACAATTCGAAGGGGGGCACTTAGCTAACTGAAGCGCGTGTTGAAAGATCAAGGGATTTGGTTTGCAAGCCCCTACTTTGTAAGAGAGGACAAGTTCATCGAACTTGTGGATAATGGGGTAGTTTTGAGCGATATAGTTAAAGTGACATTCGCTAGTATTAGAGAGTAAAATAAGGCGGACTGACTGTTTTTTCATCTGATCGATAATCGGAGGCATCTCTTCATTGGGATGAAAAATCTGGGAAGCTGCCTGCATAAACTCGTCTTTAGAAAAATTTCTTGTGCTGAGTGTCTGTAAGCGAGAGTAGAGGTCATCTGTTGTGATGCATCCTGTCTCATATTGAAGACCAAGGCCATCTTGTACAAAGATCGATTGAAGAAAATCTACAGAAAGCCCCGATAGGCTTGCCAGCTGCTGATACATTTTCTTGTGGCTGAAAAAAATTAAGACATTGCCTAAGTCAAAATACATCGTTTGGATGCTATTCACTGACAACGCCTCTTGTAACTTTCTAGTGTGTTTTGGAGGAGCATGGCAATGGTCATAGGCCCCACTCCTCCAGGAACAGGTGTGATCCATTTTGCTACTTGAGATACGTTCGCAAAATCGACGTCTCCTACGAGAGCGCCCTCTTTCGTGCGGTTGATGCCGACATCGATAACGGCAGCTCCCGGCTTAACCATTTCTTGTTTGATCCATAGCGGCTGGCCAATGGCCGCGATGAGGATATCTGCAGACCTCGTTAAAAGAGAAATTTCTTCAGATCCGCTATGAGCGATTGTGACAGTTGCATTGCAGCCTATTTTTTTTTGCACTAAAAGAGCGGCTAAAGGCTTGCCGACGATATTGCTTCGTCCTACGATGACGACATGTTTTCCCTCGACTGGCACCTGAGCGTGATGTAAAAGAGCTGCAATTCCTTTAGGAGTGCAGGGAATAAAGCCGCCGTCTTCTCCGAGGAGCAATTTGCCCATGTTATAGGGATGAAATCCATCAACATCTTTTGCTGGATCAATGGCGTTTGTAACAAGGTGCGGAAGGAGTTGCCGAGGCAGCGGCATCTGCACTAAAATTCCATCGACCAAAGGATCAACATTTAGCGATTGGATGATAGAGAGTAGTTTTTCTTGGGTAATATCGATCTCTAACTCGATGACCGATGAGATCATACCGGCTTCAAGGCAAGCTTTTTTCTTGGCCCGCACGTAGCTCAAAGAAGCTGGGTGCTTTCCTACAACAAGGAGTGCAAGATGAGGCTTTCTTTCCTTAAGTGTTTCGATTTCTTGTTGAATGTGGGACCGAATTTCTTCGGCAATGAGTTTTCCGTTGATGATTATCATAACTTTATTGGCTTTTCCTCACGCAAAGCGTAGAAGAGCATGCTTCATGGATGACGCCATTAGAGGCTAAAATGGGACTGCGTGAATGGATGTCAAAAGGACTTTTGTCCCAACACGTCACTTTCCCTCCAGCTTCTTCTACGAGCAGCTTCCCTGCTGCGCAATCCCAAGGGGCCAAAGACACTTCAAAAAACCCCTCCACTCTTCCTGCTGCTGTATAAGCGAGATCGAGTGTGGCGGCGCCAAGCCTTCGAATGGGGATGCCTAGTTTTAAAATATCGACAAAGTGCTCGATGCATTGCAGCGGATTTTCTATCAGATTATAGGGGAATCCTGTGGCTAGTATAGCTTCTTCTAAAGTACCTACTTTTGAGACTCCTAGTTTTTGGCCATTTAAAAAAGAACCTTTTCCTTTTTCTGCCACAAAGAGTTCATGAACAAGTGGGTGATAGACGACTCCTGAGATGACTTCTCCATTTCTTTCTGCAGCTATGCTCACCGAGAACATAGGGATTTTATGGGCAAAATTGACGGTTCCATCCAAAGGATCGATGATCCAGGTCAATCCACCATCTTTTCCTTTGCTAAGGCCGCTTTCTTCAGCTAAAAAATGGGCATGAGGAGTTTCCCCGCGGAGAAAATCGATAATCATTTTTTCTGAGCGGTGGTCATATTCTGTGACTAAGTTATGGATTCCTTCTTTTGATTGAATAGAAAAATCACTTCCAAATCCTTGCCGTAGTAAAGTTCCCGCCTGAAGAGCCGCTTCGATAGCGGCTAGCGTGATAAGAGAGAGAGATTCTTTTTCTTTATCCAATAGATGATCCATTTGTAATGTAAACGCTGCCATAATAGCAGCGGACCTGAAAGCCAGATAAGCGCATACATTCCATCTACTACTGGCATACAGAATATGTCGATTAAAGTCCATTTTCCGTCAATCGGCACTCTTCTGTCAAAAAGAAAAAGTAAAAAAATCTGCACTACAGTCGATGCCCACGAAATCACCACAGTATATAAGCTCAAATGAATCGGCTCTTCCTGGGAAAGTCTCTTCTTAACTCCATACACTAATACCGACGTGGCTACATAGTTCAATGCATGCAATCCCATCGGATCATCTGAAAAGAGATCGACCCATAAGCCTGCCGCCATTGCCAGCCATAAACTTGTTTTCCCTTTCTTTTTTAATAAACTGAGCGCAATGAATGGAGAAAACGCCAATAGCGTCACCTTGCAATGCAAAACACCTTGCATCACATGGACACCTAAGCATAGTAAAAAAGCAACGATTAACATACTGTCTCTCTCTCTCTCTCTCTCTTGGGGCTCTGCCCCAAACCCCGCTAAAGGACTTCGTCCTTATAGAATCCTATTTGATTTTTTTATTAAGACATAGCAAAACTCGCGTAGCGAGTGTTGCTATGTCTTAAATTAAAGAAAAAAAGGGATTCTAAAGGGCGGAGTCCTTTAGCGGGGTTTGGGGCGGGGCCCCAAGGCAAATCTTTTGCATGGCGTCGCGAAGTAAAGTGGAGTGGTTCATAAGGAGCTTGTGCCATTGCCAGGCGGATTCGATGAGAGTGGGGAGATTGGAGTGTTGGGGTTGCCAGTTGAGGAGTTGGAAGGCGAGGCGGTTGTCAGCGACGAGAGTGTGCGGCTCTCCGGGCCGTTTTTGTTGGAGGCGGATTGGGATGGGGAGGTTGGTTTGGATTTTCACGGCTTCGAGGATTTCGTAGATAGAGTGACCGATGCCAGTGCCGAGGTTGATCGCGCGGGAGGTCTTTTCGGAGAGGATCCATTGAAGCGCTAAGAGGTGGGCTCGGGCGAGATCTTCGACGTGGATGTAATCGCGGATGGCTGTGCCATCGGAAGTAGGAAAGTCGGTTCCGTAGATGACGACCTCAGGGCGGATGCCGAGAGCTGTTTGAATGATGTTAGGGATGATGTGAGTTTCAGGGGCGTGGTTTTCTCCGATCTCAGCATTTAAGTCGGCGCCTGCCGCATTAAAATAACGAAGAGAGACGGTTTTGATTCCGTGAGCGGCATCAAAATCAGCCATGATCTGTTCGAGCATCAGTTTTGATTTGCCATAAGGATTTACGGGGATTTGAGGGTGCTCTTCTGTGATAGGGATGGATTGAGGAAGGCCGTAGGTTGCACAGGTGCTGGAAAATACGAGATGTTGGATCTGACACTCATGCATTGTTTCTAAAAGAGAGAGTGTGCTCGCTACATTATTGCGATAGTATTTTCCAGGATTTTGCATGGATTCAACGACAATGGCGCTGGCTGCCAGATGAATGACTGCTTTGGGTTCGTAGGTGAGAAAGGCTTGCTTTAACGTTTCTCGATTACACAAAGATCCTTGGATGAATGGCCCCCATTTAACAGCATAGGCGTGGCCCGTCGATAAGTTATCGTAAGTTACAGGTAAAAAACCCGCTGCGGCTAAGGTTTTGCAGACATGAGCTCCGATATAACCAGCTCCTCCTGTCACTAAAATTGCAGGTTTTTCCATCTTAAAAAGCTCCTTTAGAACATAAAATCGTAGGAATCGTTTTGCAGATCACGAGGATATCTTGCCAAAGGGTATACTCAGTAGCATATAAGATATCTAATTGTTTTCTTTCTTCAAAAGAAAGAAGATTTCTTCCTGAAATTTGCCAAAGCCCTGTGATTCCTGGGCGCACAGAAAGGATGCAAGACGTTTGGTCTCCATAAAGACGATACATTTTTTCGAGATACATTTCGTGCGGGCCTCTAAATTGTATGCCCCTTGGGCCAACCACACTCAAATCTCCAAGCAAGACATTGAAAAATTGAGGTAGCTCATCTAAAGAAGTCTTTCTTAAAAATCGGCCAATTGGCGTTACTCGAGGATCATTGAACAGTTTATGAAATGTGGCCCATTCATACGCAAAGCTCTTATTAGACGCAAGTAAATGGTGAAGTTGAACATCAGCATCGGGATACATCGTACGGAATTTAAAGCATCTGATCAGTTTGCCCCCAAGGCCAATTCTACGACTGATATAAAAAATAGGACCTCTCGAAGAACACTTGATTAAAAGAGCGAGCGCTAAATAAAGAGGGGATAAGGAAATCAAGACAAAAAGACTAAACATAATATCGAAAATTCTTTTAGATAATCTGCGGCGCATATACCGTTTAGTGTAGAATATTTTCTTGATAGAAGCAATATTTCCTGTTTTTAGCCCATGTAGAGGGATACTTATCCAAATTCTTCTTTTTTTGGAAGGGACGTGACTCCACCGGTTTCCCGAAGGATTTGAACTCCTTCTTCCCAACCCAATTTAAGTGCACAATCTAAAGGAGTTTTCTTTTCTCTGTCTTTGATATTTGGATCTGCTTGCAATGCAAGAAGCTCTTTTAAAGACTGCGTATGTTTATGGAGTACAGCTACATGCAAAGGAGAGTCGTTGAGAGGAGTTTCATAATGGTTGGCAATTAAGGAAAAAAATAGAGGGAGTGCCTCAAAATAGTTAGTTTTGACGAGGGCCGTTAAAAGCATGGATTCTCGTACAAGATGTTCGTCTTTTAGGCTGCAAATAAACTGGAGTTGGTCGTCTAGGGTTAGCGAGTTGTCATTCTTGATTTTTTCTACAATTTTTTCATCTTGATAAGGAATGGGCCAAGGATAGGCGGGGTAAAAAAGGTGAAATTTACAATGAGTAAAGCGGAGCTGTCCATCCAGGTTGTGTAAAGGTAAGATTCTCTCTCGAAAAGCAGATGCATCCGGCATTCTCAAAAGCTGTCTAGAATGGAGCTCTTTTAAGATCTTCATATAACTGCTTAAGGAATATTCTCTCTGCCTGGTGAATTTGTAGCACCATATGTCGAAAGTACCTTGAGCTTCAGCTAACGTATAGGAATTTTTCACTAGTGCAATTGCATCTTTCATTCTTTCCCAGACTAATTGGTTAAATGTAGGGCGAATGGCAAGCCCTGAAATGGCACGGATAAGCTCCATTTTTATCTCTTCTGAATCTCCCAGCTTTTCTAAAAGCCATGAAATCAACGGATGATATTTATCGAGAATGGCTAGACTGAAAACAAATAAATAGGCCCCTTCAAATGGCCTGCAGGAAAGAACATTCATACCAAAATCAATCGATCTTCTGTTCCATTCGGCATCTAGAAAATGATCGCAGCGATAATTTCTTGGGATGAGACTTCGAAGCACTTTAGGATCTTTATAAGATTGGGAGTGATCGCCGTCTTTATAATCTCGCATTTTTTTTAGAACGTTTTGCCAAAAAGGTTCGAGATCTTCCAGAAAAATGGGTATTAAACCTAATACGTACTTGACCGTTTTGAGATTGATTTCTTCTCCTAAAATCCGCATGCATAGAGGTAAAGTATTTTCCATTTTTCCAAGAAGACTCCATAACTCTTCTAATTGTAAGGCATCGATGTTCTGAATGTTTTCTGGCCATGTCTTGCAGTAGATTTCTGTGGCATTCATTCCATAGACAAGATGTCCTAGGCATTGAGGGATGTTAGGCGGAGGAGATGTATTGGCTCCTAGGACAAATACCCCAAAACGGCAGTTGGCAGCCAGGATTTTTAGGGTGTTTTGCTTGCCATTTTCCACCACCAAGATCCCTCCGGGGGAAATAAAGTTGCAGATTGTTTCTAGAGTTTCTTCGAAGGGCTTTTTCATCTTTGGTTTGAATCCTAGCCAAAGCTGCATATTCATGTTTTTTGGATGAGTATTTTTTAGATGGTTTTCTAATTCACGCAAGGTTTTCACGCAAACCTTACTGACTTCCCATCCCTTTTCTTGGAATGCCTCTATCCTTTTTTCGAGTTCTTTATTTTGAGATGCAACAACAAATAAGGCGGATAATTTTTCGGTCTCCCAAATGGGGGTTACGGCCATACTTTACCTTCTTTATGTTTTTAGCCCATGTAGAGTGAAGCTAGTCCAAATTCTTCTTCAGGAGGAGAGGTAATTCCTTCTGCATCTTGAAGGATTTGAGCTCCCTCTTCCCAATGCAATATAAGCGCACGATCTAAAGGAGTTTTCTTTTCTCTATCTTTGATCTTCGGATTTGCTTGCAAAGCAAGAAGTTCTTTCAAAGACTGCGTATGTTTCCCGATGACAGCTGCATGCAAAGGAGATGCCTCTGGATAAATTTCTTCATGATATTGGTTGGCAATTAAGGAAAAAAATAAAGGGAATGCCTCAAAAAAGTTAGCTCTGACTAGAACAATTAAAAGCTCGTATTCTCGTACCAGTTTTTCTTCTTTTAGGCTGCAAACAAATTGCAGCTGGTCATCTAAACTTAGCGAGTTGTCATTTTTGATTTTCTCTGCCACGTTTGTATGTTTTCGGGCTGGCCAAAAAAAGATAAGATGAAAGAGTTGGTTTTTAACCTGAAGAAAACGGAGCTGCCCATCTTGATTGTGTAATGGCAAAATCCGCTCTCGAAAAGTAGATATATCTTCAACGTCTAAACGTTGTCTGGAATGAAGCTCTTTCAATATCTCCACATAACTGCTTAAAGAATATTCTTTTTGCCGGGTGAATATGTGGCACCATATGTCGAAAGTGCCTTGAACTTCAGCTAAGGGATAGGAAGTTTTTACTAGAGTGATTGCATCTTCCATTCTTTTCCAGACTGATTGTTCAGGCATTGGATGAATAGCAAGCCCTGAAATTGCGTGGATGAGCTGCATTTTTATCTCTTCAGAATCTCCCAGCTTTTCCAAAAGCCATGAAATCAATGGATGATATTTATCGAGAATAGCTAGGCTGAAAACAAACAAATAGGCGCCTTCAAAGGGCCTGCAGTGCAAGACATTCATGCCAAAATCCAACTCTCTTTGGAACGCTCTATCATCTAGGCCTTTCCTGTAGTCATCGAAAAAGTTCCAACGATGAGTTCTTGGGATAAGCTTCCTGAGCACATCAGGCTTGTCATAAGATTTGAAGTGATCTCCGTCTTCTTCGTAATCACGCATTTTTTTTAGAACGTCTTGCCAAAAAGGCTCGAGATCCTCCACAAAAATGGATGTTGTGCCTAACAGGTACTTGACCGTTTTGAGATTGATTTCCTCTCCTAAAATCCTCATGCATAGAGGCAAGGCATTTTCCGCTTTTCCAAGAAGGTTCCATAACCCTTCTAATTGCAAGACGTCGATATTCTGAACATGTTGTGAGCGTGTCTTGTAATAGATCTCTGTGGCATTCATTCCTTGGACAAGGTGCCCGAGACATTGGGGGGTGTTATCAGAGGAAGGCAAGGTATTAGCTCCTATAACAAACACTTCGGGACGGCAGTTGGCAGCTAAGATTTTTAGAGTGTTTTGCTCGCCATTTTCCAAGACCAAAATTCCTCCGGGAAGAATAGATTCGCAGATTGTTTCTAGAGTTTTCTTGGAGACCTTTTCTATCTTTGGACTAAATCTTTGCCAAACCTGCATATTTATTAGAGGGGAGCTTTCTAGATAGTTTGCTAATCCTCTCAAGGTTTGCACGCAAACTTTATTGACTTCCCATCCACGTTCTTGGAGCGCATCTATCCTTTTTTCGGACTTTTCATGTTGAGAGGAAAAGACAAATAAGGCGGATAGTTTTTCGGTATGATAAATGGGGGTTACGGCCATGGTTTACCCTTTTGTTGGCCGTATATAGTAGTAGAATTTTTACTTTTCTTTCAACAGGTGAGTTGATCGGGGATTCCGATGCCCATATAATCAAAGCCCTTGGTTTTCATGTCATAAGGCTTGTATTGATTGCGGCCGTCGAAGAAAGCGGATCCTTTCATGTATTTGCGCACAGGTTTAAAATCGACGAGGCGAAACTGTTTCCACTCTGTGAGAAGCGCAATGCCATCGGCTCCTTTTGCGGCATCAAATTCATCTAGACACCAGATAAGATGAGAGTGTTCGGAGAGCATCTTGCGAGCATTTGGCATAGCTACAGGATCAAAGAGACGAAGTGTTGCTCCTTCTTTGAGCAGCTCTTCGATAAACGTTAAAGAAGGAGCTTCTCTCATATCATCGGTATCTGGTTTAAAAGAAAGGCCCCAGACAGCGATCGTTTTTCCTTGCAGCCCCCCTTTTCGAGCAAAGTAGCTGGAAACTGTCTGGCTAAGGGCACTTTTTTGCCGAACATTGACTGTTTCTACAGCATTTAGCAAATCAGGCTCTACTCCATGTTCTTTGGCCGTTGCAATGAGCGCTCGAATATCTTTGGGGAAACAAGAGCCGCCATAGCCTACTCCTGGATATAAAAAGCTATAACCGATGCGGCTATCAGAGCCGATCCCTTTTCTGACTTCATTGATATTGGCGCCAACTTGTTTACAAATCGCCGCCATTTCATTCATAAAAGAGATTCTGGTTGCGAGCATGGCATTTGCAGCGTATTTTGTCATTTCTGCAGACAAAGTGTCCATGACGAGGATTTTGTCATGGTTGACCATGAAAGGAGCGTATACTTCCTTTAAAGTGGCTGCTGCATGAGGGGAGTCTGCTCCAATGATAATGCGATCGGGCTTTAAGCAGTCTTGGACAGCGGCGCCCTCTTTTAAAAATTCGGGATTAGAAACCACTTCGAAAGAGATTTGCAAATTTCGTTTTTCGAGTTCCTGTTGAACGATCGATTTCACAAGAGAAGCAGTCCCTACAGGAACTGTGGATTTGTTAACGATGATCATGGGGTGTTGCATGAAAGAGGCGAGTTGCTTGGCGGCCGTCATGATATAGTTGATGTTGCAAGAGCCGTCTTCGCGAGAGGGTGTGGGAACTGCCAAAAAACAGATGTCTGTTGCCAAGACAGCAGAGGCGTAGTCCATGGTGAATTGGAGTCTTTTTTGTTTTACGTTCCTTTTGACAATCTCTTCTAGGCCTGATTCATAAATGGGGATGATTCCTTGCTGCAATTTGTTGATTTTTTCAGAGTCTATATCCAGGCAGACTACGTGATGTCCCATTTCAGCAAAGCAAGCTCCAGTGACAAGACCCACATATCCGGTTCCAACGATTAAAATTAACATCTAATGCTCCCATCTAAGAAGATGTTATGGGTATCATAAAATAGAATTTTCAGGCTAGTTCTTTGATTTTTTTGCGGTGACAACTTCACCATTGTCAAGATTGATGACCTTAATGGGATAAAGAAGACTGCCTTCATTTTTAACAAGTTGAACTTTTTGGCCGGTGACCCAAGCATGGCTCATTTTCGAAAAAGGATCAATGTTCAGTTCCGTATCTCCAACAGTCAACGTTCTTCGGTTTTTTGATACAAAACTAATTCGAAGGGATCTTTTCGATGGATTATGTTTGCCGCAAAGCGAGGAAAGTGCATCTGCAGCAATGTAAAAAGGAGCGGTTTGCGCCTCTACTTCTTGTCTGTGGCGTTCGTTTTCGAGTTGTTTTTCTTCTCTTTTTTGTCTATTGACAAGTTCCATCTCTTTGCGTTTGTTATAACCTTCGATCACTTTTTCTCGCTCTTCGGTGCTCAATGTGTTCCATACAGCCTCATTGACTCCAAATATGCCAGGCTGACAGCTGCTTAAGAGAGCGCAGAGAATAAAAACATATCGTTTTATCATGTTTTTTTCCGTTCATTTTAAGGAAAAACAATAGCATGTTTAAAAAAAATAGCACAGCTATTTTTTCGTGATCGTCTTGCTCTGTTAGAAGATCAACTTCGAGCATATTTTTATCCTTGTATCATCCAGACAAAAGATGGCAAAGTTCATGTTTGTCGCATATTTAACTGCAAGCAGATTAAAGATGTCGTTGGCGTCTCTTCTAAATCTTTATGTAAATTTAAACAAATCTTTACAAATAATCATTCTATAGCTTACGATGGTATGTTAATTTTTTAGGAGTCCACCATGGATAGTTTTTCTGTTTCTTCTCATGCTGTCTATTATCTTCCTTGTGCGGTTTGCACAAAACCTCTTTCTTTGCCGATTATTTCATTGACTGGTTGTTCTCATAATGTTCATAAGATATGCCTTAAAGAGCTTCTGCAAAAAGAGCATCCATTTTGTCCTAAATGTGAGCGCCCTATCACAGAATGGAGGCATTATCCAGAGCTGGGAAAAGTAGTTATTCAATTAGCTGCAAATTCTTTTGAAAGGAGAGATCTCGAAAGGTTTTTTCTTAAAGAGCTTCACACTAGCATTGATCAAAATGATATTGATTCCGTAACTTTGCTTGTCGAACAAGCTTCGTCTATAAATGTCTTATTTAATGGAATATCTCCTCTATATCGAGCTTCTCAAAAAGGGAATGAAGCTGTAGTGGAGGTGTTGTTAGAAAAAGGAGGGAATCCTAATCAGGAAAACGATTTGAGCTACTCATTGCAAAGTATTGATGATCTGCACAAAGACACTCCTATAAGAATTGCTGCGAAATTAGGCTATAAAAAGCTCATTGGTTTATTTATTGAACATAAAGCCCCTTTTGATGAGCGCGGGACTGATAGTTTGACTCCTTTATTTCTTGCAGTCCGAAATGGACAAGAAGATACTGCGCTTTTTTTGATAGAAAAAGGGGCGAATGTCCATATAAGAGATCCAAAAGATAGCTCTTTAATTCTCATAGCTACTTTATTTGGATGTCTAAAGGTTGTTCAAGAATTGCTTAAGCGAGGAGTGGATATCAATCAAACGGATAACAGAAATTTAACGCCTCTTTATCAAGCAGCGGGGAAGGATAAATCAGAAGTTCTTCGGTTTCTTTTAGAACATGGAGCTCAAGAATCGATCAATATTCGATGGCTCAACAAATACACTCCTCTTTTCAACGCTGCTACAACAGGGAATTTGGAAAACGTGAAGCTATTAATACAAGCTGGAGCTGATTTATCTATCACCTATGATGGACTTACTCTTTTTGAACATATGAAAAAACAGCTAGATGATGGTGAATTGTTATCCAATTCCTATGCGACTCATCAAGAAAAAACAAAAATTGCCGGAAAAAAAGCTGTTTATGAATTTCTTCAGTTAAGAATGTGATCTGAATTTGATGAGCTCTTGATGCTTTTCAAACAACGGTAGGTAGATATAAAAAAGCTGTTTTTTAAAATCAAAAAATATCGGCCAATTTTTTAAAAAATCCATCCCTATTAGGCCATCTATAAATTTTTCCATATAAGGAGTTATGTCTAGGACACACAGCTCCGCTCTCCCAAAATCCAAGTGATCTATCGTAAATTTTTTTGTGGGAATTACGGGCATTCCATGGTAATATTTGTCGTATTTTTGTTCTTCAAAAAAAGAGGATCGAATCATTGTATCGGTGCTTCCAGTATCTACAAGGAATCTCATCAATCCTTGATCGGTCTCTACATGCAAGACGATTCCAAGGGGGGTTAATTGGAAAGGACAAGAAACAAAATGTTTTGTCTCATATCCGTCTTTACGTAAATCTTGCAGATTTCGGCATATGATGAGGCAAGAACGGGAACAGTCCATAAAGAAATTCCGTTGAGAGAAAAAATCTAGACCTACTCGGCCAAAATATTGAAATACGATTTCTTCCTCGCTCCTGCTTGTGCTATCGTAAATCTGAGCTGCGGAGGTAAAAGCATAGGCATCTTCTTCTGTTATTACTTTAGATAAAGAAAATCCATGAAGAGATGCGCTTGGAATAATATAATTGGGGGTCTCATACTTGTTTCCTCGAAAATCTAAATAATGGGATGTGCCCTGCTGTTCTTTGTGTATTTTTTCTAACACCCGAACTTGCAAAGAAAGAGGCTTTTTGGATCCTAAATCAAGTTTAAGTGAATAAGAATTTCCTTCAATATCAACTAAAACAGCAGGGCACCCCGAATAACGATCTAATTCTATAGGGATTTTGTAGTAAAAATTCCATACATAATTGTAAATTGTATATGAAAAAAAACATAAAATAAAAAAACAGATCAGTTTGCGTTTCATTTAAAATTTATATTCAAATTTTCCTTCTATATGAGTATTTTTAGATACATCCCCGTTAGAATCTTGCTGAATTCCAACTCCAGCACTCGCAGAAAAGCTAACCCCTTCAGACGTTTCTTTTTCAATATAAACTCCTGCTTCAGCCTTTCTGTCCCCATTCGACTCTTGTGTTGCTCCACCAGAAACACCTACTCTAGTGTCTTTATTTGCCATGAGAGCTGTTGCTTCCAGATGTTTGCGAATTAACAAATAAAGGCTCGTAGTTTTACTAACAGGAGCCAAATCAAGTCCCGTACGTTCGGTGATTCTCGTAACGTCTCTTTCACCCATGCTTCCACAAGTTGTAGAAAAATCAAAATCACCGAAATCAAAATCCGCCCCAGAACTTAGTGCATCTATAGACATAACAAATCTCCTTTGTGGTGTTAACTCCCGGCCGTCATTGGCCAAAGAGAGGTAAATTCTACAATTTACCCTCTAAAAGTCAATCTTTTACTTTACAGAATTTGTAAGATGTTTACAATGAAAAGATTATGAAAACTGGGCTTTTGCACAGGCCTAAGGATTAAGGATTTTTGTCTAATAGGGTTTTGAAAGCTGTTTTTACTAGCTCTCCTAGTAGATAAAGAATTACCAATGAGAGAAGAATGCCAACGCTTGCGAAAAAGCTATCCCATTCTTCCCATTTCTTTTTTGCGATGATTTGACAAAGATCGGGTTGCTTCGCTTTTACCCCTACATATTCAATAGAGAAGATACGAGAATTGGTTTGATCTCGAGTCTCATAAAGAAACTTGGCTAGATTAGCTGGGGCCCAGCTTTTGAACCATGGGAATGTCATATTAGTAGTTTTTGTTAAGACGCGAGCTGCATTTCCGCTGCAAGTATGGATTCCTGAAGAGCTCCAGTTTTGGAGAAGTTGTTGTTTTTCTTCCGGGTCTAATCCGATGTGAAATTGATAATACCAGCGGCTTTTTCCTTCCAGGGCTAGCGGCCGCTTTGTAGAGTCTGTATCTTCAGCTTCCACGCATTTAAAAAAAAGATTGTAAAATGTTTGATCTATTCCCAAGGCGACGTGAGAAGCTTCAGGAAACCAAATAACAGAACATTCTTCTGTAAAATTTAAATTTTTATTTTCGTAAATAACCATATTAAATCGCCGTTATATTCGAGATAATTATATTACAATTTAAATAAATGATCTATATATAATTACGATTTTTTCTTGCGTTTTGTTTGTAAGCTATTGTTTATTAGTTGCTTGAGCGCCTTTGTTGTATTGTTAATTGAATTGTTTATAATTAATTGGTATAATTTAATGTGAATATAATTAAAAATAGGTATTTTTATGTCATCGGTAAGCGGTTCTTTTCATAGTTCTTATAATCTATTAAATATTGATGAGGCTCAGTTGGTTAAAGTATGTGACCACTTTTTTCGTAAAGAAGGTAAAGGCAATTTGTCAGTAGAAATGTTGGAAAAGCTTTATCTTTATTTAGGAAAAGGAAATCTCCAGAAAGGAAAATCGGCCTTTCAAAAATACCAATCCGATGAAAGAGTTACTATTGAAAAAATAGGGGTCGACAAAGAAGGTTTTAGAAAATTCTATCTAGTAGTGAATAAGCAGTTGGGAGTCGGTGGTTGGAACTCGTGTCAGATTGGGGTGAGTCAAAATGCCACGCTGAGGGCTATTATTCGACCTTTACCAGACGTGTCAGATTCTGAAAATCTGAAAAATGCAGAGGAACTGAGAAAGGCTTTAGGGCCGAAATACCGGGGGCCAATTAGTCGTGTTATGAACTATGAAAATGGAGTAAAAGTTACAGAGTTGGGTGGAGATAATCTTCATATCTTATCCAGAACCAATAGTCTTACTAAAAAAGAGCGTTTGATCATTTATAAAAGTCTGATCCAAGGGCTCGTCGACCTGCATAGCCATGGTTATGCGCATACGGACCTTAAAGCATCAAATGTCGTTGTCATAAAAGATGACGAAGGAGCAATTACTGGAGTCAAAATTATTGATTTAGACAGGTTGGCTAAGATAGGAGAATCTCATAACACAAAACTAGGAGTTCGTTATCTTCCTTATTCCCCAGAGCGGATGTTTGCAAAAGATAAAGGCGCTGCAAGTCCTAAAGACGATATTTGGGCAGCTATGCTTATCATCTGTAAGATGGAAAGGCAGGTGCCAGAAAGTCTTCGATTCTTAAACTCTTTATTCATTTCCAGATTCGAAGAGTATGAAGATCAATTAGAAGCGATGGCAGAGAATCAATTACATCCATCAAAATCTCTATTTGGAGGGACTAATCCCGGGACTCTTTTTGAAAATATCATCTTCAATATGGGTCTAATTTCTCCTAAATCTAGACCTGAAGCCTATCGGATATTACAATATTTAGAGATTATCTCTAACTGTCTCTAATTTCCCTTGCTGAAGGGGCTCGCTTAAGTTAAGAATGCAATCTTAAATTGATGCGAGCTCTTGATGCTTTTTTTGAAAGAAACCTGAAACTCAGGTTAATGAGCCCCGAACGAATATCCAACACCTTTTAGACTTCAACCTGCTTTAGCTTGCCTGGTATTGGAGATGTTTTTGACTTTTCTTGCTCTATAATGAGGCTTCCTAATAGTTTGGATAACATTGAACGCAGCTCATAGTGCAGCCCTCGCGCACCAGTCTGTTTACTCATGGCATTTGTCACAATTTTATCTAAAGTTTCTTCTTTCAGAATCAGTGCAAAGCCAAAATCCTCAAAATTCTTTTTCCAATGAGTCAGCACAGCATTCGGACCGTGTGTTAAAATCTTCTTGATCTGATCACCTGTCAATGCCGTAAGTTGAGAGATATATCCGATTCGGCCTAAAAACTCAGGGCGGACTCCGCCTGCAATCAGTTGCTCATCATCGAGCTGCTTTCCTTCGCTTGCGATTGTTTGCTTGTGAAAAGCCCCTGCAAAAATAAAGAGGATATCTTGTGTTTTTAAAAAAGTTCCTCCTTGGCCATACTTGTCCTCTCCGACTCGAATCGTATCTCCTTGAAGCATGCAAAGAAGCTGATTTTGAATTGAGAAACCGGTAATCTCGTTTTTCCCCATCATTGCATCTTCGAAGATTTTATCCGTCTCATCGAAAAACACAATTCCACGACTTGCTTTTTCAATATCTCCATTTGCTGAGTCAAGTAAAGATATGAATACTTCGCTAATTTTTGGTCCTATATACCCTTCCCTAGTAACTCGTGACAGATCCAATGTTCCCACTGGAATCTGTAAATAACGCGCGATCGTCTCGACAATAAACGTTTTACCAGAACCCGATGGACCAATCAGAAGGACATTGCCTTTGCAAAGTTTTGTTTGATCTCCTTTTCCGTGAGAATGCTGATGAAAAAAAATCGCTTCTATAATTGTTTGTTTGGCTGCATCTTGTCCTACAATGTATTCATCTAAAGCCGCTTTCATGCCCGTCATTGTGAGCTTTGGCTGTTTAAAAGTGCTTGGTAAAAAATTTAGCATTGATGGAGTCGGTTCTTCTCGTGGCAACCAAGGTTGCTCTTTCTTTGGCAGAACGGTCGCTTGTTGCCCTCTTGCGTATATTGTGTCTACAAAATAATATGCAAGAATACAAAATAAAGGGTTAACGGTTTTAAAAAATAGTCCCGTAAAATTACTAACTAAGAGTGAGGTGTTCATGTAAAATGGGTCGTTTTTTTTCAAAGAATATATTGCTCCTCCCAAGACACATAAAACACTTGTTTTGTAAACAAGTTCATTTTTACATGTAGCCTCATTTACGAAGTAAAACGCTGTGGAAGCGAGAGAGGAAATGAGGACTATCCGTTTAATATTTTGTCTATCGGGACACCATTCATCGAAAATCTTTAGTGAGTCTTTAGTAATAGGTGGGATTTGAGGTAAATAGCTTGTTATTTTGTTAAAACAATTTGTTACAAAAGTTAAGCTCATTTTTTTAACCCCTTAAAATTAATGAATAATGGATTTTATTATAATTCTCATATAAATGAAATGATATTAAATGGTTAAAATAAATACTTTATTTAGAGATTATCTAAAACTGTCTCTAATTTCCCTTGCTGAAGGGTATAGCGACGTCCAGCTAGGTTTGCAAGGATTTCGTCGTGGGTGACAAGGATGAGAGTTTTTTTGCGGCTGAGGGCGCAGGAAAGCAGCAGATTGCCGACCTGTTTAGCATGCATGTGGTCGAGATTTCCTGTGGGCTCGTCGGCCAGGAGCAGAGCTGGGTCATTACAAAGGGCTCTTGCGATGGCTACTCGCTGTCTTTCTCCACCAGAGAGGAGTTTGACGGGAAAGTGGGCTCTATCGACAAGATTTACTTCTTCCAGAAGCTCCAATCCTTTTTGTTTGTTGAGCGGAAGGCGCGCTATCCTTGCAGGCATAAGCACATTGTCAAGAGCTGTAAAATCTTCGAGCAGGTTATAAGACTGGAAGATCAGACCAATATGAGCTCTCCGGAGTTTAACGCCATTTGCGGCGTTTACCTTTTCTCCCATAATCAGGAGTTCTCCTCGATCAACTTTCTCTAAAGTAGCTAAAATATGAAGAAGTGTCGTTTTTCCTTCACCCGAACGGCCGCAAATGGCAATGGTATCGCCTTGTTTTGCTTCTAATGAAACGTCCGATAAGACAGACGTGAGCTGTGGAGAAGAAAACGTTTTATAAAGGTTTTTAGCTGACAGAATCATTCGCTCCTCAAAATATGGGAAGGTCGAATGCGCGCTGCTTTTAAAGCGGGGATAAGCCCTGCAGCCAAAGAGAGCAGAGGAGTTGCGATGACTACGAATAAAAAGGCGTCATGACTGAGTTGGTTGGGAAGGGAAGAACCGAAAAAAGCAGGATGAAAGGCGGCGTGGCCCTGCAGGGCACTAAGCAGCGATACTAATACGTGTAAATAATGCAAAGTGATCAAAGCTGCAGCGGAGCCTAAAAGGCAGGCTGCGCATCCCATAATCATGCCACATAGCCCAAAAATAACTGCAATGTTCTTAGAGGAGGCGCCCAGGGCGTGTAAAATCGCAATCTCTTTTTTCTTGTCATTCACTAGGAGCGTAAGGAGCGAGATGATATTGCAGCAAGCTACGACAAGAATGATCACTGCAATCAAAAGAAACAAGGTGCGGTCGCTTTGAAATTGTTGCATGAGATCTTTAGAAAATTCAAATTCTTGATAGCTGGCAATCCGCCAATAGGGGGCAATCCCTGCTTGTTCAAATCGAGAAGCGATCTTCTGTTTTATCGAAGCTGGGTCTTGGGTCCAAACAAAGATTCCATTTGTTGGCGTGCCGTCGGGAGAAAAGGTCTGGGTAGATCCGTAGATGCTCCGGGTAATTTCAGAAGGAACGATCAAACAGCGGCTGCCGACTGGCAAAATACCAGGATCGTAAAAGCCTGCAACGCGGATGCGGATTTTTTGCTCCTGCGTGGAAATGGCAGAAGCTGCAGAGTAGCTAAGGGTTGCTTGATCGCCAATTTTAGCTCCGCTGTCTTGATAAAATTTTGGAAGCAATACGCCATGTTCATTGGGCCAGGTGGGTAAATAGCACTCTTTACCTACAAAGTAGGCCCAGGGAGGAGGGGTAAGAGGTGTTTGTTCATAGAAGATTTTAGCGGAGCCTTGGACTAACTGAACCCCTGTTTTTTCCCCTTGGAACGCAGGATTGTCGATGTGTTCGATGATTGAGGAGTCGAGAGTTAAAAGGTGGTTAAGCTCTTCGATTGTTGGAGGGGCTATAAGAGTATGTAAGAGAGGGTTTTTGCTGGGCAAAGAGAGTAAATAAGACATTTGAGACAGGTAAGAGATCCCAGGCTCTCCTTTTTTATGAAGGCCGAGGCGTAAAAGAGCGCCGCCGATTTCGTAGTCTTGAAAGGAAATGCCTAACTGCTGAAGTTCCTGATAAGCTTTTTTTACAGGGTCTACGAAATTTCCTTCCTGATCTTGGACAGGCAAAGGCCAGTGAGCTGGCGGTTGCATATCTATTTCTGGGGAATAAGGGTCAGAGAGAGAAGTGATGGCCTTTTCTCCTAGGGTCTTGAAGGTGTAGTGAGAAGCTGATGAAAGGGAGTCGATCCGGTAAAAATAGGAGGAATAATACTCCTCTGTAGGAGAAACCCGAAGAGGGGCGTAAAGCGAGGTAAGTTTATTGAGCCAATTTTGTTCAAGACCTTTTGTCACAGAGAGAAAGACGAGAACGAGCCATACGACAAGCGAGATCACAAATACCGACATCAAAGAGATGAGCGCAGTCGAAAGCGATCTTCTTTTAGGGATAAGGTATTTGAGGGCAATTTGCCATTCGAACAAGTGAGGCCTCTCTCGAAATGAAGGTTCTTAGAGACTGTCCATAAACTCAGCTTCAGTCTTCTTAAGGTTTTTTGAGCCAAATTTCGCTATTTGGCTCAAAAGAACCCGAAAATCGACAGAAGATTTTTTCAACGGGAGTCTCTTAAAGAGGATCGTTTACTTCGCTTCTTTGAAGGTTACGCAACGACGGAGAGAGCTGTCGTATTTTTTAAGCTCTAGTCGTTCAGTAGTATTGCGTTTGTTTTTAATGGTCCAATAGCACTCGTGGGATTCAGTGCTTTTGAGTTTAATTTTTTCGCGTGCGCCTTTTTTAGCCATAGAAGTCCTGTAAATATATTCGGTACCGAATTGTATATAAAAGGGGAGTATTTAGGCAATAGGAATACGGGTTAAAGCCTCTAGATCTAAAGGATCGCCACATTGTTTTTGCAAAAATTTATGATACCCAAGTCCTGCGATCATGGCTGCATTGTCTAAAGAGAGCGTTTTAGGAGGCCAAAAGAGGGGAAGGTGAGGGAATTCTCGAGCAAATAACTCTCTGAGGCGTTGATTGGAAGAGACCCCGCCTCCCAGGACAATCGATTGACAGGGGAATTGTGATAGAGCTTTTTTTGCTTTTGAGAGGACATCTTTTAAAGCGGTTTCTTGAAAAGAGGCTGCAATATCGGCTTTTGTCTCCTCGGATAAATAGGGAAGGTCTTCTTTAGAGCCATTTTGGCCTTTGATGGCATATAAGACGCTTGTCTTTAATCCTGAAAAAGAGAAGTTTAAGGGGGTTTTTTTGACAAATCCTGCTTTGAAAGCAAAGGCAGAAGGGTCTCCTTTTTGGGCGATTTTTTCAATTTCCGGGCCTCCTGGGTAGGGCAAGCTGAGCAGCGTGGCTACTTTATCAAAGGCTTCGCCGATCGCATCATCGACCGTGGTAGCGATAGGTTTGTAGCTTCCAATAGCCAAGATTTGTAAAAGAAGAGTGTGCCCCCCTGAAAGGACGATGCCTAAAGCAGGAAAAAGGGGCTTTCCCTCTCCCATGAGGGCTGCATACAGATGAGCTTCTACGTGGTTGACGCCGATGAAAGGCTTGTCCCATGCGATGGCAAGCCCCTTAGCGGCATTCATGCCGATAAGTAGGGCGCCGATGAGTCCTGGGCCTTGGGCTACAGCAATGAGGTCGATATCGCCCGCTTGCACGTTCGCTGTCCGAAAAGCTTCATCGAGAACGGGGATAAGGGCGTCTATATGCCGTCTGCAGGCAAGTTCAGGAAAGACCCCTCCATACTGCCGATGAATATCGGCAGAGGAGGCGACAATATTTGATAAAATAGTTTTGCCATTTTCTACAATGGCAACACCTGTTTCATCACAGGTGCTTTCAATTCCAAGGACTAGCATAGAAGAGGAGTATAGCAAAAAGCCTTATATTATTCTTCAAGTACTAGAGTTTTTCTTTCTCAGAGTTTTCTGGGAGAAAGCGCCACAAGTTGGGATTCAATGTTTTGTTTTGATCAAAAGTCAGATGGGTTTCATTGGATTGTGTATTTGGTGACAGAAACCTGGCCAACGAGGGATTTAGCATTTCATCTTCTTCGTTAGTAATAGGCTTGTTTACAGGCGAGGAAGGTGGGGTAGGAGCTGGTGCTGGCGTTGGTTCTGGAATCGATGCTGGTTGAGGCAGGGTGAGTTCGGACTTAGGTTTTGCTGTTGGCTGATGACGTCGAACTGGAACTTTTGGAGGCGTGGCGCCTGAAGCAATCAACGTAAAATCGTCGTCGTTCAAGGGATTATAGCCTATTCGTTCGTGTAGGGTTTGTGCAGCCTTAATTCCTGGTTTAATAATTCCTGCATAGATTGCTCTAAATGGTGATGAGACCATGTCTAAGAAAAACCTTACAACGAATTCCATGGTTTTTAATGCAATTTGGCAAGTTCCTAGTCTGTGTAGTTCTTCAGGACGGTTCAAAAAATAGTTTGTTAATCGAAGGGAGTCAAATGAATCTTCTTTTTTTATGGAATATCTAAAATCTCTTATTATATTCATATAATTCACCTGTATTTAATGTTGTTTCTATGGATATTTTAGCGTTTGTTTTGATTATTTTCACTAAAATTATTTCAAATAAACATTATTAGGCGTTGTTGAATAAATCTTTAGAAGCTAGATTATCTAAAACCCATAGAGTTTTATGGGATGGGGTTCCAATAAAGCTGGCGGGCCAGGGGGAAGGGAGCTTAGCCTGTAGAACTTGGGCCACAATCTGGCTTTTTGAGCTCCCTAGGGCATAGATTGCGCTTTGGGTGCTTTGGTTAATGCAGGGAAATGTGAAGGTCATTCGCCAAGTATTTTTTTGAGGGATGTGGTTGGCCACAACAAGGCGATCCGTGATGGCAAGGGCTGTGGTTTCAGGAAACAGGGAGGCTGTGTGGCCATCTTCTCCTACCCCTAGCATGACAAGGTCAAATAATTTTTTTCCTAATTTTTTTTTGATGATCTCTTCGTATTCAAGGGCGTGCTCTTCTAAATGGCTTTCTGCTTTCATTCGAAAAATATGTTCACGTAAAACAGGCAGTTTTGAAAACCCTGCCGTCATGGCCATATGGTAATTACTTTCAGGATCATCAGGGGAAATAGAGCGTTCATCGCTCCAAAAAAGCCATACTTTGCTCCAGTCGAGCTCCTGTGGGGATTCAGCTAGTTTTTCAAAGATAGCCTTGGGGGTAGAGCCTCCGGAAAGAGCGACAGCAAAGCGTCCTGATTTTTCAATGGCAGATCTGGCGAGATGTAGCCAGTGCTTCGCCGCAAAGGCAATCGTCTGTGTAGCGTTTTCGCAGGTGACAATGTCTCGCCTCTCGTCCCAGGGAATTAGCATAGTTTATCCTTGTCGATATGTTCTAGCTCTTTGAGCATTTTTATATAATGCTCACTTGTCCCTCTCGTGCAAATTTCTTTCACAAGAGACTGTCCAGTTGCTGTTTTTCCGAGTACAAATTGGTAGGGAAGATCGCACTGATGGGGAGTGGAGATTTGGATCATGGCGCGGTGATATTGTTCGGGGATTCTAGCGCATGTATAGATGTGCTCATCTTTAGATGTTAAATACACTGCAATAATCGTGCCGGGCCCCAGCTTATTCCATGTCTCAGATTGGATCAAAAATTCAGACGTTTCCTTTGAGGCTGGTAGTTTAAAAAGAAAAGAAAGGCCTTCTTTAGTTGTTTGAGAGCTTACAAATGTCCAGCCGATTTGGCTAGATAGCCATGCTAATAGATATAAAGATTGGATTTTCAAATGACAGAAAAACTCTGTCTCTCTTGCATTGTAGATGACTGCCAAACGGCTGAGAGATCGGAGCTGTTCAATCCTCTTAGGAGAATCAAAGGTAGACGCTAAGAGATCTCGCCATCCTTCCGTTCGCGCCCAGTTGAGATCTGCGATATCTATGTTTTTTCTCACATGTAGATCTAGGAGTTTCTTCGAAAAAGTGAGTAGATTGTCAGCCCCTTCTGAATCGAAAATGATCCGGTCTGCCATATTCATGAGAGGCTCAAAGATCTTATTTTCATGATTTGGATCTTCAGCCCATAAAAGATAGACAGGAAGATCAGGCAAAATATGAGGAAGTAAGAGAAAAGGGACTTTTTCTAATTCGCTTCCAGCGACACCTACGTCAATATTATCGCAGGCAATGGTTTCTGTTTGAGAAGGAGTTACGACTGAAATAGCAGTTTTTAGATAATTTTGCGATGTATCTGGATCAAAAGAGATAAAAAGAACCCGACAAGGGAATTTTTCGATCACCTTTTGTACGATGTTACGAAAATAGTCGGTTCGCGCAGAAAGATGGGTATAGACAATGAGATTAAAGAGGCTTGCTCTCATTTTGTTTTCTTTAACCAGCTTCTCCCAAATAAGCTGCAGCCCTGTTTCAATATTTTCTGGATTGACGATTTGTTGGATGGTCATAAGATTCTCCAGCTTCGCCCTTCTGTCAACATTTGATCTGCCTCAGCAGGTCCCCAGCTTCCAGCTGAGTAATTAGGGAAAGAGGGGTCTTTTTGAGCGCCCCAGGCATCTAAAACGGGTGTGAGAATTTTCCAAGACTGTTCTACTTCGTCCGAACGGGTAAAGAGCGTACTATCTCCCAAGATACAGTCCCAAATAAGCCTTTCGTAGGCTTCTGGTGGTGTTTGACCAAAATATGATCCATACAGAAAATCCATTTTTACGGGCTGGATGGGGCCGCTTGGACCTGGAACCTTGCAATTGATCTTCATCGAGATCCCTTCATTCGGTTGAATCCTTAGGGCAAGTACGTTGGTCTCATATTTTTGGCCTCTTTGTTGAAATAACACTCCAGGCGCGTCTTTGAAGATGATCGCAATCTCCGTTCCTCTTTTAGGCAGTCTTTTTCCTCCACGCAAATAAAAAGGGACTCCTGCCCAGCGCCAGTTGTCGATATAGAGTTTTAGGGCGGCGTAAGTTTCTACACAAGAGTTCGGGTGAACGTTTTGCTC
Organism: Chlamydiales bacterium; assembly: GCA_030681135.1. Classification (GTDB taxonomy): domain Bacteria; phylum Chlamydiota; class Chlamydiia; order Chlamydiales; family SM23-39; genus SZAS-17. The sequence goes on along the minus strand of JAUXXF010000006.1, from coordinate 47,054 downwards.
TTGTCGGTATCCAATCACGTTTTGCCCATTAATAAAGCCGGGGCCATATTGTCCTCTAATAGCAGAAAGGGGAATGTCTCTTTCTGTAAGTGGCCGGATCGATTGGAGGACTTTGACTTTTTCATCGCGAATGGCCGTGGCGCTTAAATTCACGGGAGGCTCCATCGCTACAAGAGATAGAAGCTGCATCATATGGTTTTGCACAATATCTCGCAAAAGCCCTTCTTCTTCAAAAAAATGGCCTCTTGTCCCAATGCCGATCTCTTCTGCTACAGTAATTTGTACGTGATCGATATGTCGATAATTCCAGAGAGATTCAAAAATTGCGTTGGCAAAACGAAAGACGAGGAGATTTTGCACAGTCTCTTTGCCTAGGTAATGGTCGATGCGGTAGATTTGCGATTCATCTAGGGATTGAGAGATCTGTTTTTGCAATTCTGCTGCAGAACGGCTGTCGTGACCGAATGGTTTTTCAATGATCACTCGCGACCAGCGCTCAGGTGTCTGGTGAATGTCGTAGACAAGCCCGTGTTGTTTGAGTTTTTCGATAATGATGGGAAAATATTTAGGCTGGACCGATAAGTAGAAGACTCGATTGCCACGAGTTGCAAATTTAGCATCGAGCTGATTGAGGAAAAGAGCAAGCCTCTTATATCCTTCATCTTGATCAAAATCTGATTGGTGGTAAAAAAATTGCTCTTGAAAACGGTTCCAAAAGGACTCTTCAAGGGGTTTAGTTCTGGAATAAGTTCCTACATCTTTTTTGAGCTCTTCTCTAAACTGTTCATGAGTCTTTTCTCTTCGGGCAAACCCCACACATGCAAAATTGGGAGGAAGCATCCCCTCTTTGCCTAAATTATAAAGAGCAGGAGCGAGTTTTCGGCCTGTTAAATCCCCCGTTGCTCCAAAAATAACGAGGATACAAGGATCGATGTTGCGCGATGATCTTCCAGATTCTTCTAACGGACGTTCCATAAGATGTCTTCTCTTTTACCGACTGTCTAAATAATGTTGTAATAGCAGGGTAGCTGCTGTCATGTCAATTTTAGCACTTCTCGCTTTCCTGTTCATGGGGATTTCTTGTAAGCGTTTATCTGCTTGCGCGCTCGAGAGCCTTTCATCAACAAAAACAATGCGTAGCTGGCTGGCCTCCTCTAGCTGTTTTGCAAAGGTGTGTACCTGCTGAGCCATGGGTCCCTCCTTTCCGTTCATCAATAAAGGAAGGCCTATGACAATCAGCTGGATTTGGCCTTTATAACTCTCTAAAGCTTTAAGGACGTTTGAAACGGCTTTTCGACCTCCTTCTACTGTCGTTAGAGGAAGAGCGATTCGGCCGTTGGAATCTGATAGGGCAATGCCTATCCGTCTTTCTCCGTAATCAATCGCAGCAATTCTCATGATAAAGAGTGGGTTTGCTGGATTGAAGATCGATCAGAGCGGTGAAGCAAGATCGTTCGTAGGAAATCGCAAAAGAGGGGATGAGGTTCTAAAGGCTTTGATTTAAATTCAGGATGGAATTGAACCCCGAGCATCCAAGGATGTCCTGCGACTTCAGAGATTTCGCATAGCTCACCATGTTGCAATTTCCCAGAAAACAACATTCCTTTTTCTTCAAAGGCTTTTTTATACTCATTGTTAAACTCATAGCGATGGCGATGTCTTTCCCAAATGAGTTTTTTTCCATAGGCAGTTTCTGCTAAAGAGCCGCTTTTCAGCTCGCACGGATAAGCGCCGAGGCGCATTGTGCCCCCAAGGTTTAACAGCTGTTTTTGTTCTGTCAGCAAAGAGACGATAGGATGGGGAGTGTTTATGTCGACTTCCGTGGAATGGGCGTCTTTTAGCCCCAGGGCGTAGCGAGCAAACTCTACAAGCATAACCTGCATGCCTAAACAAAGGCCAAAGTAGGGGATCTGTTTTGTGCGGCAGTAATGGGCTGTCAAAATTTTCCCTTCCCAGCCCCTCGAACCGAATCCTCCGGGAACAACGTATCCTTCGCATCCTCCGATCGCTTGTTCGACAGATCCATTTTCTACGATCCGGTCTGATTCAAATTTTCGGATTTCTAAAGAGACTCCTGCAGCAATCGCCCCATGTTCGAGCGCCTCAAATACCGATTTGTAGGCGTCTTGGTGCTCTAGATACTTGCCTACAATGCCAATAGTGACCTTTCCCTTGGGATGCAGTACGCTTTCAAGCATTCTTTCCCAGCGGCTTAAATCAGGCTTTCCTTCTTCTAAGCGAAGCATTTTGCAGATCATCTTATCCAGGTCTTGCCGGTGGAGAACTCCTGGTACTTCATAAATGCTATGTTCAACATCTTTTTCATCGATGACGGCCTCTACGCGCACATTGCAAAACAAAGAGATTTTTTCTTTGAGTTCCTTGTCTAAATCCTTTTCGCAGCGACAGATGATGATATCGGGAATGATTCCAATTTCTCTTAGCGCTTGAACAGAGTGTTGGGTAGGTTTCGTTTTTACCTCTCCAGCGGCTTTTAAATAGGGGACGTAGGTGAGGTGGATATTGATGCAATCGGCAGCCCGCTCATATCGAAATTGTCTAATCGCCTCTAAAAAAGGTAGCGACTCGATATCTCCAATGGTTCCTCCGATTTCTACGATGACAACCTGAATATCTTCACTTTGATTAGCGCAAGCTAAAATTCTTGTTTTAATTTCGTCGGTCACATGAGGGATCACCTGCACCGTTTTGCCTAAATACTCTCCCTTACGCTCTTTTTTAATGACTGTGTCATAGATCTGTCCAGAAGTGGCATTGGAAGCCCTGGTCAATGGCGAATGGGTATAGCGATAATAGTGTCCCAAATCTAAATCAGTCTCCGCTCCATCATCGGTAACGTACACTTCCCCATGCTGAAAGGGGTTCATTGTTCCAGGATCCACATTCAAATAGGGATCGAGCTTCAACATCGCAATTTTGATCCCCCTGCATTCCAGCAAGTATCCAATCGAGGCTGCCGTTAACCCCTTCCCCAATGACGAGACCACGCCGCCTGTAACAAATATATATTTCTTCGTATCCAAAATGGTTCCCTTTTTCGCTCTAGTTTACCCACAAAAAGTGTTATTACTCAAGAACCATTCAGCCTCTCTCCTTAGGGCTCCGCCCCAAACCCCGCTAAAGGACGGAGTCCTTTAGAATCCTTTTTTGTTTTACTTTTCTTTGCCATCGCCTGACGGCGATGGTAAAGAAATATAAAAAATATATTTTAATAAAATGATTGGCAGGGGTAGGTGTACTTATTTTTTCTTAAGCTGTTCTGCTTCGATGAACGTATCGAGCAATTGAAGGATTTGTTTTTTTGCTTTAGGACTCATCTTCTCGATTTGCCTGAGTCTTCTTTCCAATCTGGCTCCTAATTTGGGCGTTTCGCGCTTAGGGGGTGCTATTCCCAACAGCTCATCCACCGTTACATTCAGCGTTTTTGCCAGATTAGCCAATAAATGGGCGGCGGGTTTGCGGCCTTCTCGTTCGTAATAGTCGATTATACGCCTCGATACACCGAGTTCTTGAGCCAATTCGATCTGAGTAAGACCAACGGCTTTTCTAAGTTTTCTGAGGCGCCTTCCAAAAGCTTCTTTTTTTTCATCCTGTATAGTCATTAAAATATACCGCGCCCGAATGGAGTTTTGCTGATTTCTACTGATGTGTTAAGAGCTACCTGCAAAGGCAGGTCTGACTTTAGCGAGATAGGCTTTAAAAGCCTTCAGATCGCCCGGGGTGTCGATCGCTAAAGGAGGGTCATTTGTGAGGGCTACTTTGATGCTAAAGCCTTTTTCCAGGATATGCAGCTGCTCTAGATCTTCTTCTTCTTGAAGAGGGGTAAGGACAGGAGGCAGCGAAGATAAAAGAAATTTGGTTCGATAAGCGTAAAGGCCGATATGATGATAGGCGTTTTTTGGAACCGCTTGAGTAGAATAGGGGATAGGGGATCTACTGAAATAAAGGGCGTTTTGCTCAAGATCAAAGACACATTTTACGACATGAGGAGAGCGGAAAGTTTTGGGGTCTTTAAGAGGGATGACGCTCGTTGCCATCACGGCTTTTGGATCTTGCTTAAGGATTTGTACAACGGCTTCCATCGATTCTGGGGATGTGCAAGGATGGTCCCCCTGTACATTGAGGATAATGTCTGCTTGTTGTAAATCGGGGTTTTTCTTCAAAGCCTCGATGATTCGTAGAGTCCCGTTTTGACATGCAGGTGAAGTCCAAAGGACTTGTCCTCCGAGCATTTCAATATGCTTTGCAATAAGCTCGTGATCTGTAGCTACGTAAACTTGGCTAAGAGCCTTGCAGCGCAAGGCATTTTCTAGAGTTCTTTGTAAAACTGTTTTTCCTAGGACCTCCGCAAGGAGTTTTCCTGGAAAACGACTGCTGTTGAAACGAGCTGGAATAATGCAAATAGCTTTCATGATTCTTAAGAATACACATTTTTTTATTTTATCAAAAATAAATAATTAGAGTTAATTATTTTTTTACATCTTTTCCTTGCATAGATTTTTCCAAATGGTTAAAAATAGTATTTTTCAGAGGTGTTGACATGAGCTTTGTCAGTGTTCTTGATGTGTTTTCCATTGGACTCGGTCCTTCAAGTTCTCATACTGTTGGACCCATGAGGGCGGCTCGCCGTTTTCTCGTAGCTTTAAAAGAAAAAGAATTATTTGACGATATCGCCTCCATAAAAGTGGAGCTCTATGGCTCTTTAGCTATGACGGGCAAAGGCCATGCTACTGATATTGCGATTTTGCTCGGCCTTGAAGGGGAGACTCCTGAGGAGGTAGATCCTGCTTCGATTCCCTACCGTGTTGAGGCTATCTCCAGAGAAAAAAAAATTCGTTTATTGAATCGCCATGTGATTGATTTTGATCCTGAATCTGATTTGTTGTTTTTAAGAGGGAAGTTTTTGCCTTTTCACTCGAATGCGATGAAGATGAGAGCCTATGATCGTTCGGGCCAGCAGTTAGAGGTTCACATTTGCTACTCTGTAGGCGGAGGGTTTGTGATTGATCATGAAGAGGCTATGAAAGGAGCTTCTCCGAAAGAAGATCTTTTGGTTCCTTTTCCTTTTGCAACAGCAGAAGAGCTTCTTTGCCATACGCAAAAGGAGCAAAAACCTATTTGGCAAATCGTATTGGAAAATGAAAAACAATTTCGTTCGGAAGAGCAAGTTCGCTCTGGGATTTTTCGTATTTGGGATGTGATGCAAGAGTCGGTGCAAAGGGGACTTGCTGCAGAAGGAGAATTGCCTGGAGGTTTGAGGGTGCAGCGCAGAGCTGCGCAGGTGTATAAACAGCTTTTGGCTACCGAAGAGCAGATTGCTGACGATCCTACACTTGTGATGGAGTGGGTTGGTGTTTATGCGCTAGCAGTCAATGAAGAAAATGCTGCAGGAAGTCGGGTGGTTACCGCTCCGACGAATGGCTCAGCTGGAGTGATTCCTGCTGTTTTACATTATGCAAAACAATTTCTTCCCTCCTTTTCCGAGGAGTCCCTCATTGTGTTCTTTTTGACAGCAGCAGCGATAGCTATTTTATATAAGCAAGGAGCTTCTCTTTCAGCTGCAGAGATGGGGTGTCAAGGAGAAATCGGTGTCTCTTCTTCTATGGCGGCAGCTGGGCTTGCTGCTATATTAGGTGGTAGCACAGAGCAAATTGAAAATGCCGCAGAGATAGCCATGGAGCATCATCTTGGAATGACTTGCGATCCTGTCGCTGGGCTTGTGCAAATTCCTTGTATTGAAAGGAATATCATGGGCGCTATGAAAGCCATTACAGCTGCCCGCCTGGCTTTGAGAGGAAATGGGGAGCACTGCGTCTCTCTCGACGCTGTCATTCGTGCCATGAAAGAGACGGGCGAAAATATGATGGGTATTTATAAAGAGACCTCTGAAGGGGGCCTCGCTCTTCAGGTATCCGTTGCAGTCCCTGTCTGTTGAATTTCTCCACAAATTGATCATTTGACCTTGACCGTTTCATTTGATATCTTTCGCAAGAAGGCACCTATACCCAAACAATTTGAAGAATTGGTTGTTGGCGTCGTTGGCTTTACCGCTTCTTTATTTGTTGCAATGTGTTTTTCAACAAAAATCATTTTTTTAGATTAGAAGGTTTGGATGAATAAAGACTCGAAAGAATTATGGTACGCGGTTGAAAAAGATACAGTCTTTCAAAGGTTAAATTCTTCCGAGTCGGGCTTAGAAGAAAGAGAGGTAAGAAAACGGTTGAAACTATTTGGGCCAAATACGTTACAACTGAAAACTTCAGAAACGATTCCTCGGATTATTTTACGGCAGCTACATAATCCTATTGAATATATATTAATTTTTTCTGCTTTGCTGGCTCTTTTTCTCGGTAAATTTGCGGATAGTCTTGTGATTTTTAGCGTTGTCATTCTGAACGCACTGATTGGGTTTGTTCAGGAATATAGAGCTCATAAAACAATAAAAGCCTTAATGTTGATGGTGCCTCAGCAGACAACTGTCATTCGTGAGGGTGATACGAAGATAGTGCCTTCATCACAAATCGTTCCAGGAGATGTCGTTGTCTTACAAGCAGGTGATCGTGTTTCTGCTGATTTACGACTCTTCTCGATCAAAAACCTTCAGTGCGATGAATCAACGCTGACAGGTGAATCTTTTCCTGTGAATAAAAGGATAGAATCTTCCCCTGAGGATGCACTCATCCCTGAAAGAAAATGTATGGCGTTCAATGGAACTTATGTCACTTCAGGAGTTGGGCTTGGGATCGTAGTAGCTACTGGATTAAAAACTGAGTTTGGAAAAGTCTCTCAATTGATTGAACAAGTGACTGTTCTTGAAACACCTTTGTCCATAGCTATCAGACGAATCGCTCGGTGGATTGGTTTAGGCGTATTGGCTGTCAGCTTTGGGTTGTTTTTAATCGGTTATATGCGTGGAAGTACTCTTTTCGATGCCGGTCTTGCTGGGATTACACTCGCCGTTGCTGCAATACCTGAAGGTTTGCCGGCAATTATCACAATCGCCTCTTCTATAGGTGTCCGAAGGATGGCTCGCAGGCAGGCAATTATTCGTCAGCTCCCGGCAGTTGAGGCTCTCGGCAGCACAAGTATTATTTGCACAGACAAAACTGGAACACTGACTTACAACGAGATGACGGTACAAAGGATCTGGACAAAATCAGGGTTTTGTTTCGTCTCTGGAGTCGGGTATTCTCTAGCAGAGCAATTGATTCCTCAAGATTCGATCAATCAAGAAGAAATTACGGAACTCTTAAAAGGCGCTATTTTATGCAGCGATGCCACCTTGGATGAACATTCAAAAGGATGGCTGCCTGTTGGCGATCCTACAGAAATTGCTTTAGTCGTTGCTGGAAGAAAGTTTGGACTTAGAGAAGATAAGCTGAGAGAGGCATGGAAAAGAAACGATGTGATCCCGTTTGAATCAGAACGGAGAATGATGGCAACTCTAAATGACTCCCCCTCACACCAGCAATACATATTCATTAAAGGCGCGCCCGAAGAAGTTCTTGCTTGTTGCAAAGATGCTATAGATGTTGATCAATTCAACCAACATATCCAGGCCATGGCAAAAGATGGCATGCGCGTATTAGCAATAGCAAAAAAAGAAGTTCAACCATCTACTTCCCAAATGGATGAGAAAGATATCAAAAGTGGATGCACTTTATTGGGGCTAGTAGGAATGATCGATCCTCCAAGAAAAGAGGTATACCAGGCGTTGAAATCCTGTTATGAAGCTGGAATTACAGTGAAAATGGTTACAGGAGATCACCCGTTAACAGCTGAAGCCATCGGCCGAGATTTAGGAATACTAAGTAAAGGAAAAGTCATTTCGGGCTCAGAGATGAATCTTTTTAATGATGATATGTGGAAAAAGGCTGCAAACGATAATCATGTATTCGCTCGAGTATCTCCCAATCACAAATTGAAATTAGTTGAGATTCTTCAAGAAGCAGGCCATGTTGTCGCCATGACAGGCGATGGAGTGAATGATGCTGCAGCTTTGAAGAGAGCAGATATTGGCATTGCTATGGGTGTCAAAGGTACAGCTGTGGCCAAGGAGGCCTCTGATATGATTTTGGCAGACGATAACTTTGCAAGTATCGAAGCTGCGGTAGAAGAGGGAAGACGAGTTTATGATAATCTTATCAAATCTCTTGCGTTTGTTTTGCCCACCAGTTTAGGACAAGCATTGGTGATTTTGTTTTCTGTTTTATTTTTCCCCATCCGTACGGGGATCTTACTTCATCCCATAGCACCTGTGCAAATTCTATGGATTAATTTGATTGTTGCTGTAGCTTTGTCGTTACCATTGGCTTTTGAATCCGCAGAATCTGATACTATGAGACGTCCTCCTAGAAAAAAAAACGCCCCTGTTTTGAGTGGTTTTTTAATCGTAAAAACTTTGATAGTCTCAGCCATCATGGCCATTGGTACTATCGGGCTATTTCTTTGGGAATATCATACTGAGATCGGGAAAGGGACTTTAGAAAAAATGGCCATATCAGAAGCACAAACAATGGCGGTGACTGCCATGATGTTTTTTCAGGTATTTTACTTATTCAGTTGTCGATCAATCAGAGATTTAACCGTAAAAACGAATTTCTTCTCAAACCCTTTCATTTTTGTAGGCGTAAGCATCGTACTGATAGCTCAAATTGCTTTTGTCTATTCGCCATTTATGAATCGACTTTTTGGATCATCTAGCTTAAATTTAGAGGCATGGCTTGTTTCAGCTTTGGTTACATTTTCGATGATTCCAATCATCGCTTTTCAAAAACTGATCCGAAAAAAGATTTTTCGCGACTAGAAAATAGGAAAAGCCCTTACTTTATAGACACCCTCTTAGTTCCGAAGAAGTCTAATGTTATTAGACGCGAGCTGCTTCAAGTTCAGCGCGTTGGCGAGATCGTCTGATGCGAGCTGCTTCTCTTTTTTTTTCTAACCTTTCTGCTTCGCTCATCTTTTTTGGCTTTGGCTCAGGGGGACTTGGTTCTTTTTCCTTTTCTACAAATGCTGATAGCGTAGCCTCTTCGGCTTTTTCTTCTTCTATGCTACCGAGCTCCAACCTACTATCTTCTGTAATGGACGGAGTAGTTGGAACGCCCCATCTTGCTTTGAATCCTTCTATCTCTTTCAGCAAGATTTTTTTTACCTTTTTCTCGTCATCCGCTGTTAACGGATGATTTAATACCCATAGATGGACAAGTTTAACTTCACTGCGGGAGTTTCTGTTTTGAACTTCATCGACAGTTTTGGGTGTTTTTTTTCTCTTCATCAAGATTGCTTTTGCTTGTTGCTCTTTTGGAGAGGGTGTGTCAGAAGTTAAAACCTGTTCAATAAGATTGTTTTCTCTTAAAGTCCTCTCAAAATGGGCCTGTTGTTTTTTTTCTCGGTTTCTTTCTGCATTTTGTCTATCAGCTTCTGTAGGATTGTTGGATAAACGTTCTTTAAGCTCAGCGCGGCGACGGGCCATTTTTATGCGAGCCCTTTCTCTATCTTTTTCTAACTTTTGTAAATCAGCTTCTGTGGGATTGTTAGATAGGCGCTCTTTAAACTCAGCGTAAAAGCGACGCTGCTTGCTCTTCGGATTTTCCTTTAGAGTTGTATTGGAGAGAATGCTTTCTTTGTCCTCAGGGCGATTTGGAGATTTAGATATGTCTATTGGCTCATCATCAAACCTCAGTGGGCTTATTGAGGATGACCAGTCATGAAATATGGTTTGTTCTAGGCTGTGCTCTGTTTTTCCGAGCTCTATGTCTGTAAAAGAATTGCCTACAAATGTTTCAACGCAGTCGTGTTTATTCAGCGGATCTTGACTCATAGAAGAAAAGGGGAAGTCTTGATACATTTCTTGCTCTAGATCCAGGTGGCTACTTAGATGAGATTCTTTGTCTCTGAAAGGAGTTATCTCAGTTTGCAAATCATGAAAAACCCTCAAAGGACTTGTTGTGCATAACCACTCATCAAACGCAGTTTGTTCTATGCTTTTTTCTGGTGTTTTAGGTTCTTGTTCAGCAAAAAAAATGTTGGGGTTATCATCTACAGTCGGTAAAGCTAGATTCATAAAAGAAGGAGAGGAGTTTTGCTGAACCTCTTGCCTGGCATCGAGACGTGGGTAGCTAGTTTTGTAAGTTTCTTCATCTGCTAAGTCTGTAGAACGTTTCCGTTTATAGTCTTGCTTTTCTATAAAAACGGATGTTGTTGCTGTTTGAATTTTTTGTTCTGTGCTGTCTATTCTCAGGCTACTGTCTTGTGGAAGAGGTGTCATTTTTCGAGGGGTTTTTCTCGCTCTTTCCCAATTTCTTCTTCTTAGTAAAATTTCTTTGGCCTTTTTCTCCTCTGGCAAAGCTATGCTAGAAGTTAAAACTCGCTCAATCAGTTCATTTTCTTTTTTTCTGCGTTCAACATTCCCGCTGTATGGATTTTGTCTTGCTACAGAAATCGATTCTTTTGCTCGTTCTATTTGTTTAGATGTTTTCGATCTCTCTCTCTTTTTCAACAACATTTCTTTTGCTTGTTTCTCTTCTTCTGGTGATAAGGATTCGTCGGATAGCCATCGATCAACGATCGTATGATAGAAGGACTTTTTTTTCTTACTTCTTAAATGAGTTGCTTTCTCTGAACCTTCTATTTGTTGGTTCGTTTCTGTTGAAAGAGAAGAACTATCCTCCTGAGATTCTTCAGAATTTAAGAAATTTAACAGCTCGTAGTCAACGTCTTGATAGGCAAGATTTTCGAAAGGTGTTTCATCATTTGTACACAACCATCTATCATCGTTTTCAGCACTGAACGAATCCCATTCATCAAATTCATCTTGGCTAATCTACTAAAACTGTTAAAGCTACTTCTTGTGTTTTTTGTTCCAGGGTATTAGGGGACAACGAATCGATTTCTAAAAACATGGGGTCTTCATTAAGAAAATCAATGAACTTTGAGGAAGTTACAGAAAAATGTGACATATTGTTACGTTCTTTTTTAAGTTTTTATATTTATTCTTTCGTGAAAGAAATAAAAAAATCACGAGAAAAATGAAGGAGGTTTCACTCTTCAGGTATCTGTTGCAGTGTCTGCCTGTTCAATTTCCCAAGTTCCCCATTTTTCTCTGTATCTCTTTATCTCTAGCAACAATTTTTCTTTTACATCTTTCTCCTCATCTGAGCTTAAGGGCTGATTTAATAGCCACAGATTCAGGAGTCTAAAATTGTTAGAGAATCCACACATCTCAACTTCACGGAGGGTTGGTGGTGTTCTTTTTCTCCTTCTTAAAATTTCTTTTGCTTTTTGCTCGTCTGGAGAAATAACATCAGAAGTTAAAACCCGCTCAATAAGAGCGTATTCTTTTAACGTCCTCTTAATATAATAGTTCTTCTTAGAGGGTCGTATTGCTGGTGTACTTCTAGGTTTTTTGGTTGACGCTTCTGCCGGTTTGTCATTAACCCTTGCAGGGCTTATTGTTGGCAAACGCTGAAAGGTTCTCTCCCATAGATTGGCATTTGGACAGTTTTCTTCTTTTTCTGCAAAAACTGGTGTTGCTGTTTGCTGCTCGTCAAATCTCAGGGGACTTGTTGCATAAAACCGCTCATCAAATGCGGTTTGTTCTATGCTTTTTTCTGATGTATCAAATGCTTGACTAGTCAAAAAACTGTTAGGATTTGAATCTTCCATCAAATCATCAGGCAATAAACCTTGATTCAGAAAGTTTTGGTATTCTTGCTCATCACCAAAATGTCGGTGGTTGGGCTTTCGAGTTTCTTCATCTTTTGGGTTCGTAGAACGTTTTCGTTTGTGATTTTGGTTTTCTAAAAAAGCTGATGTTTCTGTTTGCGGCTCATCAAACCTCAGAGGACTTGTTGCATAAAACCGTTCATCAAATGCGGTTTGTTCTATGCTCTTTTCTGATGTATCAAGTGCTTGACTAGTCAAAAAATTGTTAACATTTGAATCTTCCATAAAATCATCAGTCAATAAACCTTGATTCAGAAAGTTTTGATATTCTTGCGCATCATCAAAACGTCGGTTTGTATAGAACCGTTCATCAAATGCGGTTTGTTCTATGCTCTTTTCTGATGTATCAATTGCTTGACTAGTCAAAAAACTGTTAGGGTTTGAATCTTCAATAAAATCATCAGGCAATAAACCGTGATTCAGAAAGTTTTGGTATTCTTGCTCACTATCAAAACGTCGGTTTGTATAGAACCGTTCATCAAATGCGGTTTGTTCTATGCTTTTTTCTGATGCGTCCATTGCTTGACTAGTCAAAAAACTGTTAGGATTTGAATCTTCCATTAAGTCATCAGTCAATAAACCCTGATTCAGAAAGTTTTGGTATTCTCGCTCATCACCAAAATGTCGGTGGTTGGGTTCTCGAGTTTCTTCATCTTTTTTGTTCGTACAACGTTTTTGTTTGTGATTTTGCTTTTCTACAACAATTGATGATGTTGAAATAGGAGAATTGTCCTCCAGAGATTCTTCAGAATTTAGAAAATTTAACGGCTCGTAGTCGATATCTTTGAATGCGAGATTTACGGACGGCATTTCATCATTTGTACAAAACCCTCTATCGTCGTTTTCGGCGTTGAACGAATCCCATTCACCAAATTCATCTTGGCTATTTACTAAAACTGGCAAAGCTACTTCTTGTGTTTTTTGTTCCAGGCTATTAACGGGCAATGAATCGATTTCTAAAAACGTGGAGTCTTCGTTAAGAAAATCAATGAACTTCGGGGAGGCGCCAGAAATATGTGACATAGTATTACGTTCTCTTTTTGTTTTTTAATATTTATAATTCCGTGAAAGAAATAAAAAAATCACTAGAAAATGAAGTAGGTCTTGCTCTTCAGCTATCTGTTCCAGGACCTGTTTGTTGAATTGCTCTAGTTCCCCATTTTTCTCTGTATTTCTTTATCTCTTTCAACAATTGTTCTTTTACATCTTGCTCGTCATCTGGTCTTAAGCGCTGATCTAATAGCCATAGATTCAGAAGTCTAAAACGTCTAGAGAATTTGCTCATCTCAACTTCGCGGACTGTTGGTGCTGCACTTTTTCTCTTTCTTAAGATTTTTTTTGCTTCTTGCTCGTCTTGAGGGGTGGTATCAGAAGTTAAAACTCGCTCAATAAGATCATTTTCTAGTAACATCCTGTCTTGTGTTGTTAGTCTTTTTTTAGGTTGTTTGATTGACTCTTCTGCTAGAATGTCATTTATTCTTGCAAGGTTTAGCGTTCGCATACGCAGAAAGTTTCTCGCCCATAGAGTTACATTTGGATGGTTTTCTTCTTTTTCTGCCAAAACCGGCGTTGCTGTTTGCGGCTCATCAAAGCTCAGAGAACTCATTGCATAGAACCGTTCATCAAATGCGGTTTGTTCTATGCTCTTTTCTGATGTGTCAATTCCTTGACTAGTCAAAAAACTGTTAGAATTTGAATCTTCCATAAAGTCATCAGTCAATACACCTTGATTCAAAAAATTTTGGTATTCTTGCTTATCATCAAAACGTCGGTGGTTGGGTTCTCGAGTTTCTTCATCTTTTGGGTTCGTAGAACGTTTTCGTTTGTGATTTTTCTTTTCTAAAAAAGCTGATGTTTCTGTTTGCTGCTCATCAAACCTCAGAGGACTTATTGCGTAAAGCCGTTCATCAAATGCGGTTTGTTCTATACTCTTTTCTGATGTATCAAATGCTTGACTAGTCAAAAAACTGTTAGGATTTGAATCTTCGATAAAGTCATCAGTCAATAAACCCTGATTCAGAAAGTTTTGGTATTCTTGCGTATCATCAAAACGTCGGTGTTTGGGCTTTCGAGTTTCGTCATCTTTTTGGTTTGTAGAATGCTTTCGTTTGTGATTTTGCTTTTCTACAAAAAACGGCGATGTGGTTGTTGCGGTTTTTTCTGTTGAAATAAGAAAACTGTTCTCCTGAGATTCTTCAGAATTTAACAGCTCGTAGTCGATATCTTTGAATGCGAGATTTTCAGATGGCATGTCATCGTTTGTGCGCAAGTATCTTTCTGCATCTCCAGCACTAAATACATCCCATCGATGAAATTCATCTTGCTTATTCATTAAAATAGGTGAAGCCACTTCTTGGGTGTTTTCTTCTAAGCTACTAAAGTCTGGTGTCTCAAGCCCTAAAAACATAGTGTCTTCAGTAAAAGATTCGTTTACTTTCTGGGAAGTTCCTGGAATGTGTGACATCGTATTAGTTCCTATGTATTAAATAATTTCAATACAATTATAATAAATATGAGTTTTGTTTTGAAGTTCAATTTTGTTGTTAGTTATTGATTTTTTGTATTCCAAATAAAGAATTGATGTTAATTGTAAGATTAATTAGCGGTCGTTGTTTTGTAAACTGCTTGTAGTTAGCGTTTTAATATTTTTTTTGTTAGGAAATATTTTGATCAGTAACTTAAGGAAGTTTTATCATATAGATGAACAAATAAGGAGTTTTGTAATTATGGCGTCTTTTTCAAATACTATTAAATCAACAGATCTTGTTATTTGTCACTTGCCCCGGGCTCCTTCAGAGCAGGTAGGTACCTACTTAGAAAGAGTAAAAAATATTTTTATAGAGAAGTCTTTTACAGTTCAGGTTGTTGACTATAGGTACTTTTACGGCAGGAAAAAGCTCAATTATTAAAGCCTTGAGGGAGCTAGAATCGGATCGTGCCGAGGATGGAATTGATCTCAGATCCGATATAACTATACTTGAACATTTCACGAAAAGGTGTCCAGATGAAATAGCCATGCTTGAAAAGATCCTGGAACCTTTAGATATTCCTGCCGCAATGTGGACTCGAGAGCGCGTCTGGAAAACAGGAGTTTCTGATTTAGAAAAAATGAATGCGGAAACAACGATTAAGCAAATGAAAGAAAAGGTGCCTGAACAAGAGATCGATGCTTTGTTCCAATACCTAGAACCTCAAATGTTCGATGAGGCATTTGAACGATCTCGCCGTGGAGAAAGTGTTATATTGGATGTGCTCGAAGTAAACGCGATTACAGATCATATGTCGATGAGAAATTTTAACGGGCCAATAAGAATAGCTTTAGTTTATTGTCCTTTTCATTTGCTTTCTTCCAGAATGGAAAAACGAAATCAGGAAGCAGAACAAAAGGGTCATTTCAGCAATGAACGAGTGGGGGTGTTTCCTTTGCACCAATTCAGCGATATTTATACGAAAAAAGAAAAACAGCAGCAAACTTTAGAAACAATTACGCGAGATCAAGCGATCAAGACATTTGATGAGAATTTCGAAAAAAAAGTTGCGCGCGCTCTCAAGTCAGGACGTACAGTATCTCCCAATGAGCAAATGGAATCTCGTCAGAGATTTTTAGATAAATTAGGTTTCGTACAGGGTGTTGATGTAGTGGAAGTCGCTCCTCGCAAACAAGAATCTTATCATCTTTTCATCAATTCTGGTGTTTTATCGGCTGAAGAATCAGCAAAAATGCTTCATAAAAAATAATCAAAAGGGATTCCAAAGGGCGTCAGCCCTTTGGCCTGGGCGGAGCCCTGCTATCTAGCTATTCCCAGGGGAAGGGTCTTTTAGCGGGTGGAATATCTGGATCATTTTTTACCTCAACAATCGCCTGTTGAAGAACTTTGCCGAAGATTTTTGCAGGTTTGGGCAGAGGGAGATTTTGAGAGGCTGAAAGGGCTGTGATCTTTGCGATGGCAGGGCCTGTGACGAGCTCAGGGTCGGAGATTGTCCCGTGAATGGGGATTTTGAGTACGTAGTCAGAGGGAAGATGAGCGATCTTGAAAGAAGAGGCTAGGGTATCTGCAGGAAGTCCCAAATACATACGCAGTTTTTCGTTGGAGAGGGTGATTTTCCCCCAAGCGCAAAGGTGGATGGAGCGGGCGAGAAGGAGATCGAGGCGACCTGCTTGAAGAACGCCGTTTTGTATTTGGAAATCGAGGGGAGTGAACCACGCTTCCATGGTTTGTGTGCGCTGGAGGGGGCTATTTTGAAGAAACTGCAAGAGAGACTGGAGAGAAGGTCCATTTTGGATGATGACCTTTCCCATATTGATAGATCCTTTATCTAAGTTGATTTTAGCCAGCTGAAAAGGAGCGTAGGGAAAAGAGGAGTTTTCTGGAAAGAGTTGAAGGTAGATCGGGTGATTTGCTTGAATGGCTGTCAGAAAAAGAGGATTAATCTCTTTTGTGAGCCTTTTGCTTAAAGAGGAAGTGAGCGTGAAAGCGGCCGAAAGTGTTTTTCGAAGACGTATTGTGTTTTTGTCAAAAGAGGCGCTGACCTTAGTTTGACATTGAGGGGCATCGAGTTCAAAGTCGAATGTTCCTAGGTCTTGTTGCGCATTGATTGAGCCCTTTAGAGAAAGGGAATTTCCCAAGATCTCAGTGAGTAGAGAGCCCGTGCGTAAAAGCTGATCACAAAATACAGAAGGGATAGAAGAGGCCGCCCCCTGCAAAGAAAAAGAGTGAGGGAAATCAGGAAGAGTTCCGCTGATGGTAAAAGAGCCTCTTTGATTTTGCAACCGAGAGGAACCTTTAGCAGAGAAATGGATTCCTTCGATGGTTGCCTGGACATCTTCTATGAGAGCCTCTGAGTCTTGAAGGAATTGAGCTTTGCCATTTGTAATGGCAAAAGGACCTTTTGTGGACTTTAATTTCCAAAGGGGCGCATAGATTTTTAGCTCTTCACAGGAAGCCTCGATGTCTTTTCTTTGAACGTGCAGATGATCGAAAGATTGCGGCCCAAACCAGGAGAGACTCAGCGATTGGATTTGAACCTGAGAGTCTGTTTTTTTTTCGACGGCTTTGATGATGAGCTGTTTTCCAAAAGATGTCGATGCGATCTTTGGGAAAAAGAGAAGGAAGAGACAGCAACATAGAATAACACCAACAAGCTGTTTCACCTTCATTACTCCACTGTGACAGATTTAGCGAGGTTTCTTGGTTGATCGATGTCGCACTCTTTTTCTTTGGCAATGCGATACGCGAGCAGCTGGCCTGCAATAGTTGATGCAAAAGGGGATAGTTCATCCATTGTAGAAGGCAGCCAAACGACATCATCTGCTACCTCTGCAACTTGAGTAAAATCCTTGGGGGCAAAAGCTAAAATCGGCCCGCCTCGGGCTTTAATTTCCATCAAATTGCTTAAAATCTTGTCCTGCGTTTTTCGATGAGAGCAAAAAGCGATCACTGGAGCCTCGGGGTTGATGAGAGCTAGAGATCCATGTTTAAGCTCTCCTGCGGGAAGTCCATTGGCATTGACATAGGCAATTTCTTTGAGTTTCAGAGCAGCTTCCAAGGCTGTATGGAACATATATCTTCTTCCAATGAAGAAAAAGTCTCGATACTGGGCATATTTTTTAGCTAACTGCTCTAATAAAGGCGCCTGGTCAATCACTTCTTGGATATATTTAGGAAGGGCTTTGAGCTCGTTAAAATACAGCTCTGCCTTTTGCAAAGAAAGATGCCCTTTTAAGTAAGCGAAGTGTAGAGCGAGAAGATGGAGCACGACGAGTTGAGAGGAGAAGGCTTTGGTAGAACAGACACTAATCTCAGGGCCGGCTTTCAGAAAGATGGATCCAGTAGACTCTCTTGTCAAAGTAGCGTGATGTACGTTACAGATGCTTAAAACGGGACAATGCTGCTTTTTTACTTCTCGAATAGCTGCCAAGGTATCAGCCGTTTCTCCTGATTGGCTAATGGCGATGACAAGGGTTTCTGGGCCTAAGATGGGATCTCGATAACGACCTTCCGAGGCAATTTCACAGCTTGCTGGAATTTTGGCTAAATCTTCAAAATACATCGCTCCGATGCTTCCTGCATGGGCGGATGTGCCGCAGCCTAAAATCCAAATGTTTTTGAAGGATTTGATCTGCTCTTCTGTGAATCCAAAAGGCTCAAAATGGACGCTGCAGCGACCTGATAAGGCTTTTTCAATGGTTGCAGGCTGTTCATAGATCTCTTTGAGCATAAAATGTTCAAACCCGTTTTTAGAAGGAGGTTCATAGTTTGCCTCAAATCGGTTTGTTTTTTTTGTGACGGAATTCAAGGTTTGATCAAAAATATGAACGTGGCCTCTTTCAATGCAGGCAATTTCATCGCTATGGAGAAAAAAGACGTCGAGAGCTTGTCCTAAAAAAGCATTAGGATCAGAAGAGATGATCGATTCTGTTCGCTCATCATTACATCCAATGGCTAGAGGACTTTCTCTTGCAGCTGCTATAATTTGGTTGGGGTAGTCTTTATGAATCAAGGCAATAGCAAAGGTTCCTTGCAAGAGAGGGAGAGTTTTTTGTACGGCCTCGCAGAGGTTGCCTTTAAAGTAGAAGCTAATTAATTGGACGATGACTTCGCTATCAGTTTCTGAAACAAAGTGGACTCCTTCTTGTTTCAGCTTTTCTTTAAGAGCGCTGTAATTTTCGATGATTCCATTATGAACGAGAGCGATTGAGTGGGATGCGTCGAAATGGGGATGAGCATTGTGATGAGATACTTTTCCATGAGTTGCCCACCTAGTATGTCCAATAGCCAGCTCCAAAGATTGGAGCTTGATATTTTGTTTGAGATGAGAGACTTTCCCAGCTTCTTTGTAAGAAGCTAATTGGCCAGCTACGATGCCGGCAATGCCTGCAGAATCGTAACCGCGATATTCTAGTTGTTCAAGCCCTGTTAGGCATGTTGTCAAAGGGTCTTTATGACCGATGTATCCAAAAATTCCGCACATATTAGCTATTATCCAGATTTTATACTTTTGACGTACTATAACAGCGGTGCTTTTTTTAAAAAATGAATTCTTGGTTACAAGAACCTATCCCAGTAATAAGTTTCAGTCGATTTTAGGGTTTTTTTGAGCCGATCTTCGATTCTTTTTGCAGGGGTAATATACGAAGTTGATATTACCCCTGTAAAAAGAATCGAAAATCGACGAAAATTATTGCTGGGATAGGTTCAAAAGAGTTTCTTCTATTGCTTGATTGCTTTCAGAGCTAAGAAGAGAGGAAACTCTTTGCGCGCTCGATTTTCGATGCGAGCTCTTCCCCCTTCGCTTTGTTTGTCAGAGCACCACTCTTCCATGCCGCTAATAAAGAGAGATTCTTCTGCAAGTAAGCTGACGTAGTAGGAAAGAGGATGATGAAACGAATAGGTGTTTGTCGATTGTTTGCCTTGGCCGGGATGTGTTTGGATGGGAATTTTAAGAGGGCTCATGTAGACATTCATTCGTCGATACTGAAGATGCGCTTTTTCATCGACACCCCAATCACTTTGCCTCGGAATCCGAAAACAAGGATGATTGAGCACAAGGAGAAGTTCTCCTTTTTTTTTCATATGTTCGCTTGCGTTGGCTAGCGCTTTTTTCGCATCTTCCATATTTTGCAAACTGAGAATGAAGATAGCTCGATCGAAATCTTTTTTGGGCAAAGAAAGAGGTTCTGTCACATCTGCCGTAAGAAACTTGCGATGGGGGCCTTTCGTCTCTTTGACCGCATTGCGAATGAGCGAAGCGGAGGCATCAATCCCAACATAGTCGATTCCTTTGGGTAAGTGTCTGGCTAAAACTCCCTGACCGCAGCCTAAATCTAAGAGAGACCCAGTAGATTTCTCCGAAATACCTAGCATTCGAAGAGAAGAAGGGATAATGAGCGATTGATGATAGTAGTGTCCCTTTTCTCCTACGCAGGAGTTGTACCAAGGTTCTGCTTGTTCCCAGGAAGTGTTGTCTTGTGGTTTTTTTTTAGAATGCATGGAGTTGTTCGTTTAAAAAATTTGTAGGATGAAAGGGGTTAAGAGAAGGGACTTCTATGGAGATTTTTTCTGTTGAATAATGGAATCTTCCTACATAAAAATCGTAAGTAAATAGACCTAATCCTGCACCAAAGAGATTACATGTTTCGCAAGCCCCTCTGTACACGTTAGAAATTCCATGCATGATATAGCCTGCTGAATGCCAAGCGGAGTTTAGGTATTCTTGATGCTGAGTTTCGCTAAGAGCGTAAGCTCCTAGATAGTAACTTGCGAAAACAGAACCTGCAAGAATCATGATTTTTCCTACGAGGATTTTCCAAGGGCCTGTAATAAATCCAAATACATAGCCAACTCGATTACTTCCTGCCTCTACAAAAGAGAGAGCCTGATCAACAGATGAAAAATTTGGCGCGATGATTTCGTTCATATGAATTCCTTAAAATGTATCCATAAGTTTTACGTGAAGGGCTAGTTTTTCCACAAGGTTTTAAATAGACAAACTCCGAATTTTTTAATATACTTTTTTTTTGTAATATGGGGAAATGAAATGAGCTCTTCAGTCGATCACATCAAGTTGGCTCGCGATTATGCTGCGGTTGTTGAAACTGTGATTCCTTTGACATCAAGGGTAGAAGAAGCGTTAGTTGCTCTTCGGCAAAAAAACATTCAACAAAAGATCATTTATTTTTATGTGGTGGATGATAGGCAAAAACTCAAGGGAGTTGTGTCGACAAGACAGCTTTTATTGGCTGATCCGAACCATTTGATCGAAGAGATGATGCAAGATGCCGTGATTAAAGTTCATGGAACTCAAACTCTTCAAGAGGTGATGCAACTGTTTTCTTTTCACTCGCTTCTTGCTTTGCCAGTTGTCGATGAAGAAGAGAGGCTGCTTGGGATGATTGATGTCCAAATGATGACAAATCAATCTGTTGATGTGGGAGATCTGCGGAGTCGCTCTGAGTTATTTCAGATGATCGGTCTGACGTTGGAAGATGAAAAAAAAATCCCCATGCTCTACTTATATCGACGTCGTATGCCTTGGATTTTATGTAATGTATTTTCAGGAATGATCTGTGCGATCATTTCTAGACACTATGAGCTTGTGCTGGGCAGGTATTTATTGCTCGCGTTTTTTATTCCCCTCGTACTTACCCTTAGCGAGTCGACCTCTATGCAATCGATGACACAAAGTTTACTTTTTTTAAGAAGGCCTCGGTTAGTATGGAAAGTAGCTTTTTTGCGAGGCTTGCGTGAATGGCGGCTCATGATTCTTATTGGCCTGAGTTTGGCGGCTCTAGTCGGTGGGCTATCGTTATTTTGGGGAGAAGGGTTATGGCCCTCTTTTTGTATTGGGGTGGGGATTTTCACAGGGATCTCTTTTTCTGTCTTGTTTGGCATAGGCCTTCCTGTAGTATTGCATAAATGGAAATTGGATCCCAAGGTTGCTTCTGGACCAGTTGTGTTGATGCTCGCCGATATGATTACTACAGCTATTTATTTAGGTTTTGCAAGCTGGCTGTTAGTGAGTTGATTTTTTTTGGGGATAGATAAGGAATGGTAGGATACAAAACAGGAAAGTAGCTCCCACGAGGATGGAAGTTGACAAGAGGACATTTTCTGTTTCTAGCTGAGAGGGTGGAAAAAAACCTACGATGCATCCAAAAGAAGCTCCTGTAAGACCGAGCATGGATATGATCCACATGCCTACTTTGCCGCCAGGTACTTTGTAGACTCGCTCGACATGCGGCTGTTTATAGCGCAAGACAAGAGCGGAGATAAAAAGGAGGATATACATGATCATGTATAAGATCGATGCGAGGGCGACCAAGATCCAATAGGAGTGATTGATGGAAGAAGAGAATAAAAAGATGGTAGAGAGTGCTGAGACAATGATTGCTTGAGTGATTAAAATATGAACAGGCATCTCGTGTTTATTGAGTTTATGGAATAAGAGGGGAAGATCTCCGTGTTCGGCCGTTGCCCAAAGGCCACGGCTTGGGCCTACGATCCATGTGCTCATCATCCCAAGAGCTCCGAAAGTCATCATCGCTGCGATAAAGGGAGTAGCCCAAGAGAGATCAAACGCCTGAAAAAGATAAGTGAATGCTTCCATGCCCCCCGCCGCCAGCTGAATTTTCTCACGAGGAACTACCATAGCGATAGCTAAGGCGCCAAAGGCTTCGAGGACTAAAATCATGAGTGCACCTAAAAAGATCCCTTTGGGGTAGTCATGTTTAGGGTTCCGCGCGTTTTTTGCATGCACGGCATTCATCTCAAGTCCAGAAAGACTGAAGATAACCCCAGAAAATAAGACAAGATCATTCCAGGAAGAAAAACTGGGAAGCACATCCTCCCAAGAAAAACTGATCTGAGAAGGGTAGCCTTTCAATAGCCAAAAAGCTCCTAAAATCACAATCAGCGTTATAGGAATCATTGTTCCCAAAACAGCAGCCATCGCACTAATTGTTCCTGAGAGTTTCATTCCAAAAAAATTCAAATACGTCATGATCCAAAAAGTGAACAAGATGGTAAAGACAATATAGATCTTATTCTCTGCTAAATCAGGATTGATGAGATAAGCAAACGTGGTTGCGATAAAGGACAGGATCGTGGGGTACCAGATCACATTTTCGACCCATTGCAGCCAGATCGCCATAAATCCCAGTTTTGCACCTAGAGCCTCTTTAACCCAGCTATAAACGCCAAGCGCTGGCCAGCCGCTGGCCAATTCTGCAGAGACCAAAGCGACAGGGATAAAAAATACGAAAGCTGCCAAGAGGAGAAAAAAAATGATCGACATTCCGTATTCTGCTAAAAGTGGAAAATTTTTCATGTTGCACAAAGCCGCAACATTCATTAAAGCAATCGTTGAAACGGTTAGCGCTTTTCGGCTAGTGGGCATATTGTCTTTGCCAGTAAGGATGGTTAAGCGCTTTTTCATAGCGACCTGTGGTTGGATCGTAGACTTTTGCAGGATCTAAATTTTCTCCGTAGTAGCGTTGCAGATATTTTGCAGGATCATTAGGAATGTATACTTCAATGCCATCAAAAAGAGTCTTTTTCAAAGGGAAGACAGTATCAAAAGAGACGGGGACAAGAAAACGTCTCTCCCTGATTTTCCACCATTCAGGAAAGATGGAGCTTGTTTCTAAAGATAAAATGTAGCGGAGCATTTTCGTCTTTGGCTCAATTGCGAAATGATAGATATCAACCAGCGTACCTGTTTGTTTGATGTAAACTTTAAAATAATTGTGAGGATTTAATCTTCCAGACCAATCCTGCAGAAGATATTTTTCAGGATCCAGCTCTAGAAGAGCTCTTCGAACATTATCGAAATCAGGCTCTAAAACAGCGACATCGATGTCTTCATCCCAAGGAATCACGCCCCCATAGCGATAAGCGCCTAAACAGGTGCCGCAATCGATCCACCAGGGAATTTGTGCTTTTGTGAGAAGAGATCCGATGGCTTTGAGAGCTTCTTTTTCTACCCTTAAGTGACTCTCATCTCCAGGTCTTCTTTGATGTTTTTGAGGAGTGAATGACTCAGGGGGTTCAAGCTTAATCCCCCATTTTTTGTAAGTTTCTAGATTCGAGCGTATTTCGGCGCTTACATACGAAGCATTTCTTTCTTCCATTTGCTGTTGACAAGTGGGACACAGATAGGCTAGCCCTTTAATGGCAGCGCCGATGGCTGTGCTAATAGGTAAGAGGATGACAGCGGCTCCAGTTTTGATCCAAAAATAGTTCTCGTAGTCAAAGCGCTGGGTGTAGACCCATTTCCCTTCTCCTTCAGGGGTTGCTAGCTGTCCGCAAAATACATATTGAAAAGGAGCGAGAAAAACATCTCCTGTTCGCTCTAATCCTATGGCATCAGAGGCTGCGCTGTTGAGAAAAAGACTGCTTGCGATTGCGTAATAGACGTAGATTAGAGGAACAAAAAGTGCATGACATCCATCGACAAAAACGTCCCATAGTTTTTCAAACATATAACTCTCCATTTCTGGTATATATCCAACATGGCGCTAAGAGCAACAGAAAACATTACTTAAGTTGACATTTTGCAATAAATGTCTCGTATAATCGTGAACGGGACTGTGATAGATTTCTTGTGTATCTCCTATTTCGACGAGTTTCCCTTTATGCAATACTGCAAGATGTGTAGAGAGATGGATCGCTAACGGAAGATCGTGGGAGATGAAAAGGTAGGTGAGGTTGAATTCTTTTTGCAGCTTTTGCAAAAGCTCGGCCATTTGGATTTGTAGAAAAGAGTCTAAAGAAGAAAAAGGTTCGTCGAAGATGATAAGATCAGGATGAAGAGCTAGAGCTCTAGCAATGTTCACTCGTTGTCTTTGTCCTCCACTGAGCTGGTGAGGAAGGCGGAAAAGTAAAGATGAAGGAAGTTGGACTAACTCGAGAAGATGGGCTATTGATTGCGCTGAATACGCTTGTTTTTGGATAGAAAAAGGCTCTTCCAACAGCTCTTTCACACTCATTCGAGGATTTAAGGATAAAACAGGATCTTGAAAGACAATTTGTATATCTCTTCTTAGAGCTCGGTTTTTGCGGCTCCCAAGTTTTTTTCCTTTAAAGTAAATCTCTCCTGTATGCGGAAGGAATCCTAAAAGAGCCTTGGCAAGCGTAGATTTGCCAGCGCCACTTTCTCCAATGACACTTAAAGTGGTTCCTGGTTGCAAAGAAAAACTGACGTCATCTAAGGCTTTAACTATTGTATGGCCTCTAGAATAGCTTGCAGATAGGTGTTGTACATCGAGAAGTGGCGGCGCAATATGAGGGGAATTTCTTTGCTCTGTCTGCTGAAATGGTAAAGCAATAAATTCTGAAATATCTTTTTGTTGTCCGATTTCCCCCTTCTCCATAACCAGCAGCCGATTGCATAGTTGCGAAAGGATCCTTGGATCATGGGAGATGACAATCAGTCCCATCGAAAAGCGATATTGCAAATCCTGCAAGAGTTGGATGATTTGCAGCTGCAGAGGATAGTCGAGAGCTGTTGTTGGTTCATCTGCGATAAGGATCTTTGGGTTGCAAGAAAGAGCGATGGCGATTAATACCCGCTGTTTGAGTCCTCCGCTGAGCTCATGTGGATACTGTTTGGCGCATAAAGCAGGTTCTTTGATGCCAACGAGCTTTAACAGCTCAAGTGTTTTCTCTTTGATTTCATGCGAATGGAAGATTCTATGGCAAGAAAATGTCTCACCGATCTGCTGGCCGATTTTCATCGTCGGGTTTAAAGCGCTCGTCGGGTGTTGGCTGATGAACCCGATCTCTTTGCCTCGGATAGAGCATAAATTCTTTTCGCTCATCGATAAAAGATCTTGGCCTTTATAGAGGACAGAGCCGGAAATCTCGGCTCCATTCAACAAACGCAATATAGCGAGAGCCAGGCTTGTTTTGCCTGAACCTGATTGGCCGAAGATGCCAAGGCTCTCTTTGGGCTTTAGTGAAAAAGAGACGTTATCTACGGCCAGAACTTTGCGCTCCAAAAGGGGAAAGCGGACAGATAACTGATCGATCTGGAGTAACTCTGTCATTGTTCATCCAGTACATCGCGAAACCCTTGACCGAGCAAATGAAAAGCTAAAGTTGTCAAGGTAATAAAGAATGCTGGAAAAAGCATTCTCCATGGGTAATAGCTCATGGCTCCTATTCCCTCATTAATCATAGACCCCCAGCTGGCGGTTGGAACCTGGAGTCCCAGACCTAAAAAACTTAAAAAAGCCTCCGTGAAGATGGCTGCAGGCACGCTTTGGGTCATCGTAATGAAAATAAGACTGATTGAATTGGGGATCAGGTAGTGAAAAATAATTCGTGAAGGGGATGCTCCTAATACGGTAGCCATCAAGATATACTCTTGTTTTTTAAGTTGCAACATATGGGGTCGAAGGATCCTTGCCATGTGGATCCAACCAGTCATTGTAATGGCCATAAGAACTGTTGTTAACCCAGATCCTCTGACAAGCGTTAGGAACATGGCAAGTAGTAAATAGGGGATAGAATGAAGGATATCGCAAATTCTCATTAAATACTGTTCCCATTTTCCTCCGATTTGGACTACAAAAGCAGCCCATAAGACTCCTATGAGAGTATCGATTAAGGTGGCGAGGATGCCTATAAACAAAGAAATTCTTGCCCCCCAGCAGACGCGGACAAAAAGATCTCTTCCTAGTTCGTCTGTGCCAAACCAAAACTTGGAGCATGGGGGGTGGTTTTTGTCAATGAGCTGAATCTCTGAAGGAAGATAAGAGGAATAAAGGGGGCCAAAAATGGCTAAAGAAAACACAAGAGCTAATAGAGAGCAGCCTAATTTGACACTACGCCTCCTCCACAAACGGATCCACAGTCCGTTATGCGGTATATGTTGGTCGGAGGAGTATAAATACTCTTCATTCATAGTTTGCTTGACCAGCGAATTCTCGGGTCTATTAAGCCGTAGATCATATCAATGATAAACATCGATAGCATTAAAAAAGAGCTAAAAAAAAGAGTTAAACCTAAAATAAGCGGATAATCTCTCATGATAATACTATGAATCATCCATTTCCCCAAACCTGGAATAGAAAAAATTGTTTCAATCACGAGGCTTCCCAAGGCGATATGTGCTACTAGTGGAGCTAAATAGGTGATTGTGGGAAGCAGCGTATTTCGGAGCGCATGGCGCAAGATGATTTGCATGGAGGAGAGTCCCTTTGCTTTCGCAGTCTGGATATAGGGTTCTTCGAGAACCTTGACCATATTTGTCCGGGTCAATCGGGCAATTGTAGCTGCAGGCAAGATGGCTAAAGAGATGGCTGGCAAAATAGTGTGGGAAAATGAACCCCAGGAAGCGATGGGCAAAATGCCTAATCGGACCGCGATCAGCCATTGTAAAAGGGTTGCTGCCACAAAATGGGGAATGGATAACAGGGTAGCAGAAAGGGACATAATGGCCGTATCTTGCCATGTCGTTTTTTTGAGCGCTGAATAAGCGCCAAGGCATATTCCAAGGGAGATCGAGAGGATAAGAGCCTCAAGCCCTATATAAGCAGAGATGGGAAAAGCGCTTGCAATGAGCTCGGTCACTCGAATGCCTGGGTAGACGAGGGAATAGCCGAGGTCTAAAGAGAGGAGTCGCTTTATGTAAAAAATATATTGCACCCAGACCGATTGATCCAATTTGTAGTGGGCATAAAGAGCGTCAAGAGCTTCTTGGGAGAGGACATGCTCTCCGATAAAAGGATCTCCTGGGATGGCATGCATGATAAAAAATGTGATCGTGATGACGCACAAAAGGGAAAGGATGAATAACAATCCTTTTTTTACGAGATAGTAGAACATATTCCTGCATTTCTGTTTGCATGACAACCGTCTTACAGTTTATACTTACGCTCCAATTTAAGGTAGGTTTATGCAGAGTCGGGTTTGCAGTAAGAATAAATTTCATTTCACATCTTTAGGGTGCGCTCGCAACCTGGTAGATAGTGAGGTCATGATCGGGATTTTGTTAAAAGCTGGATTTGAGATTACAGCCGATATGAAAGAGGCTGATTATTTGGTAGTCAATACATGTGGATTTTTGCAGTCATCCCGCCAGGAAGGGTTTGATACGATCGAAGAGCTTTTTCAAGAAAAAAAGGTGGATGCCAAAATCATCGTGGCCGGTTGTATGGTCCAAAAACATAGCCAGGAGCTTAAAGAGCGTTTTCCTGACATCCATTATTTGCTCGGCTCTGGAGATGTAGAAAAAATTTTAGATGCTGTAAAAACAGAGGAGCAAGGCAGTGCTGTAACGGACGCTCGGAGCTACCTCGAATGGGGGGAGATTCCTAGGACAATCTCTACACCTAAGCATTATGCTTATTTAAAAATTGCAGAGGGGTGCCGCAAAAGGTGCGCTTTTTGTATTATTCCGACGATCAAAGGGCCTTTGCGCAGTAAATCAGTAGAGCAGGTCGTTAAAGAATTCAAAGCGCTCTTGTCTCAAGGAGTGTTTGAAGTCATTTTAATTGCTCAAGATTTGGGCGATTTTGGGAAAGATCGGAAAGAAAAGGGAGCGTTGGCTGAACTGCTAAGAGCGATGCTGCAAGTGGGAGGGGATTATTGGATTCGTCTTTTATACTTGTATCCGGATGAAATCGATGATGAGCTGATTGCTTTGATGAAGAGCGATTCGAGGATTTGTCCTTATCTCGACATGCCCATTCAGCATATTAACGATGAGATGTTAAAAGCTATGCATAGAACGACGTCTCGCGAGCAGATCGTAGGTACAATCGATAAACTGCGCCACGAAATACCAGGTGTTGTCATTCGAACAAGTCTTATGGTTGGATTTCCTGGAGAGACTGAAGAGCAGTTTGAAGAGCTGGTCCAATTTGTTCGAAAAGCGGCGTTAGATAATGTGGGGATTTTCACCTTTTCCCTCGAAAAAGAGGCGTATGCGGCTCGTTTGCCCAATCAGATTTCTGAAGAGGTCAAAAAAGAGCGGTTTGATCGTCTTGCTGCAGAGCAACTAAAGGTCGTTCGCAAACGAAATAAGAAGCTCATTGGTCAAACAATGGAGGCGATCGTTGAGGGATTTCACCCTTCTTCGGAGCTTCTTCTTCGCGCTCGAACTAGAGGACAGTGTCCTGAGATTGATGGACAAATCATCATTAATGATGCACGCAACGTAAAGGCGTTTGGAAAAATCTACGAAATAGAAATCACTGGGGCAGCTGACTATGATCTGATCGCCACAGCTTTAGGACCTGTAAAGAAATCATGCAAATCGAAACTCGCATTACTTTAAAGGCGGGTAAAGACCGTCCTATCCGTCAAAGACATCACTGGATTTTTTCTGGTGCAGTGCAAGAACTTTCTTCTTATGAAGAAGGAGACGCCGCTGAAGTCTATACATCTGATGGAGAAAAGCTTGGGATTGCTCTTTTGAACAAAGGGGGCTCAATCGTTGGTCAAATGATCGCTTTTGGCTCTGAATCATTAGAAGAGGCGATAAGACGGCGTATCAAAGAGGCTTTTTCTTTACGAAGAAACCTATTTAATCTTTCTACTACCAATGCTTTTCGGTTGATCAATATGGAAGGAGATGGGATTCCAGGACTGATCGTGGATGTCTACAATAACGTCTTTGTGATCCAGATCTCCACTCTTGGGATAGAAAAGCGAAAAGAATTTATCCTCTCTCTTTTGATTGAAGAGGGGAGCCCAACATCTATTTTTGAAAAGTCCACCTCAGCGCTTCGCCAAAGAGAAGGTTTATTACAGCAAAAAAGTCATCTTTATGGAGAAAATTCTTCACAAATAGAGGTGTTGGAAAACGGTCTTCGCTTTTTTGTTGATGTGCTAGAAGGACAAAAGACAGGCCTTTTTTTAGATCAGCGTGAGATGAGAGAGGAGATCAAGCATCTCTCTTTGAATAAAAAAGTGCTCAATTGTTTTTCTTATACAGGCGGATTTTCTATAGCAGCTCTTGCAGGAGGGGCTCTCTCGGTCGATAGCGTAGATATTAGTGCAAAATGTGGTCCAATCATTGAGCGAAATCTTGAGCTCAATGGATTTTCTTCTGAGAAACATCGGTTTTTTGCTAGAGATGCTGTCGATTTCATCATTCAAGAGCCTTTAGATTATGATCTGATCATTCTAGATCCTCCTGCTTTTGCCAAAAAACGAAAAGATGTCCCTAAAGCAAGTCACGCCTATCGAAAGCTTAATCGGAAAACATTAGAAAAAATGCCTGTTGGTTCCTTGCTGCTTACTTGTTCTTGCTCTTCTCAAATTGATGAAGCGTTATTCGGAAATCTTATCTTCAAAGCATCGCTCGAATCAGGAAGGTCGGTCCGTCTTCTCGGTAAACACCGTCAAGCGCTGGACCACCCAGTTTCCATCTACCATCCCGAAAGCACTTACCTAAAATCCCTTCTTTTAGAAGTGGTTTAAAAGAGGCTTGTTGACAATGCGCCGATTCTTTTTTGCTTCTGCTGCGCAGCTTGCCGCGAGTTGTTCGTTGTTTAGTAATTTATAAGCAGTTTCAGCTTGCTCATAACACACGGCTGCTTGAACTTCCTTGGGCTGTCCGACAAAACCTGGCGACGTTCGTAAAAGATACGTCTGAGCTGCTGCTACAGAAACTTCGGCGGCTTTTTGATGGTCTTTTGCATTCAAATAACATTGTCCAGCAGTCCTCAAATGAATTCCTGCCTTTTCATACTGGGCTCTATCCATATGAAATTTAGCTAAAGATTCGTTCCATCCTCCAGCCTCATTCCATTGATTATTGATCTGGTAATAAAATGTTGCATTCCTAGCAGCCTCTAGATAGCACCGATCAATTTTTTCTTGTAATTGCTCAGTTGTTATTTTAAGAGATAACAAGAGAGCTTTCGGGAATTTTTGCAGTTCAATATAACAGTTCATGGCTAATAGGAAATATTCCGAAGCTTGTTGTTCGTGAGAGGATGATTCCATCTTTTTTGCGACTTTTTCAAAACATTCTCCAGCGCCTTTTAACTGATTTAAATCAAAAATTTCCGGAGCTTGTTGCCATGCACTTTTAAAACATTTTGCAGCTTGTTCATTTTCTTCTGCATAGACATAAGACATCCCTGCTAACAGGAAACATTCGGCTTGTTGCCTTCCTTCATTTAAATGATTAGCAGCTTTGAGAAAATGTGGGGCAGCCTGTTTGTGGTTGCCTATTTTTTGATAATGACGTCCCGTTGCTTCTTCTGTTTCTGGTTGTATTGAGGGGGAAGTTGCGATAGGGGAAGGGGTTCTAGTTGAAGCTGGTTGACCTTGTTCGTTTCCTAAGTTTTTTTCTGATGTGATATTCAAAGCGCTGTTGAAAGCGGTTTCGGCGGAGGGAGGAGTTGCAGTTGAGGCCACCACAGCTTTCCCTTCAGGTAAGTTCTTCAAGGATTGAGTATTAAAAGCATTGCTGAAACATTCAAAACATGTAGAAACGATAGATTTTATCTTCGCTATGAGTTCTTGAAAAAAATCTGTAGCTGTATGTACAAAGGTTTGAAGATTGCTGTTTAGAACCTTATCTATAGTGTTCATGGCGCTTCCATATGTTTTTTTGCGCTACAAATATAAAATAGAATTTACTAGACAGTCAATAATTTTCTCTCATGCTTTTATTCAAACCATCTCTTCATAGCTATCTTGATTTGAAGAGAGAACCTTGCGTTCAAAATTTTTTTTTGTCATAACCTTAAAGTGGACTTTATCCATTTATCGGGGCCGCTTTCTCACTTGTTTGCTCTCAGGTGAACCTGGGACAAATATTTCGAGAAATCGACTCCCTTAAATGGACAAACTCCAGCTAAAAAGATCTAAACGAGGGGAGGCTCATGAGAGCTCGAAGTAAATTGATAAGTTATTCTTTGGTTGTTGCCGTAATTGCTTCTTTGGGAGGTTTTTTATTCGGTTACAACACCAGCGTGATTGCTGGCGCATTGTTATTTTTGGTTAATGATCTGGGGCTTACAACGCTACAAGAGGAGTTAGTTGTCAGCACGCTTTTGATAGGAGCTCTTTTTGGGGCAGTAGGAGGCGGGTTTTTAAACGATGCGTTGGGAAGGAAAAAGACGTTATTTGGCACAGCCTTCCTATTTTTCATTGGGACTCTCTGTCTTACGATGAGCAGAGATTTTGATGAGCTTCTTGTAGGTCGGTTTTTATCTGGATTTGGTATTGGTCTGGCCTCTGTAACAGTGCCTTTGTATATTGCAGAAATCGCCCCGCCTGAACATAGAGGATTTTATGTCTCGTTGAACCAGCTTATGATCACAATAGGTGTCTTAGTTGCCTATATCGTGAGTTATTTGTATGCAGAAAGACAGGAGTGGCGCGAGATGTTCGCGTTTGGATTTATTCCCTTGGCGGTTCAATTTGTGGGACTATTTTTTATTCCAGAAACTCCCTCTTGGCTGATTACCCATAAACAATCAGCTAAAGCGGAAAAAATATTGCATCGGCTTCGTGTAGCCAACGCCAAAGAGTATTTAGTGGAAATAGAAAAAAAAGAAGATGCTCCTCAAGATAAGCGTTGGAGCGCTCTTTTTAAACCGCGGATGCGAAAAGCTTTTTTGATCGGTATTGGCATGAGCGTGTTCCAGCAGATTACAGGGATCAATGCAGTCATTTACTATGCGCCTCGGATCTTTCAAATGGCAGGTTACCAGGAAGCTGAGATGGCAACGTTTGTGACCATGCTGCTTGGCGCTGTGAATATGGCCATGACGGTCGTGGCTCTTTGGCTGATCGATCGCGTAGGTAGAAGACCTCTTCTTATTATAGGGCTCAGTGGGATGAGCGTCTCTTTACTCGTGTTAGGGTATGCTTTTTCTGGCCGCATAGGAGAAGCTGGAGTTCTTGCAGTCATTGCGCTAATGACGTATATTTCTTTCTTTGCCATTAGTTTAGGACCCATTGCCTGGTTGATCATTTCAGAGATCTATCCTTTAGGGGTTAGGGGAAGAGCTATGGGGGCGGCAACTTTTGCAAACTGGGGCTGCAACTATTTGGTCTCGCTAACCTTTTTATCTCTTGTGAGTTCATTAGGAGCAGGCCTTACGTTTTGGCTTTATATGCTGATTTCCCTTGTAGGACTATGGTTTGTGTACAAGATGCTACCAGAGACTAAAGGCAAGACATTTGAACAGATTCAACGTTTTTGGAAAAAATCATGAATTACGAAGAGATTGCAAGATTACTTGGCGCTGAGGCTGATGCCTTGCTTGCCCATCAATGTAAAACGGTGGCTAAAGAGCGCCTTCACGTACCAGGACCTGATTGGGTAGATAGGATATTTGCTCCTTCCGATCGGAATATCCGCGTGCTGAGGAATCTGCAAACTTTATTTTCTCATGGTAGATTAGCTGGCAGCGGGTATCTTTCCTTGCTGCCAGTAGATCAAGGGATTGAACATGGCGCTGGAGCGTCTTTTGGAGTCAATCCTGACTATTTTGATCCAGAAGCCATCGTTCGTTTGGCCCTTGAAGGGGGATGCAATGGTGTGGCCACTACCCTCGGAGTATTAGGCTCTGTAGCAAGAAAATACGCTCACAAGATCCCTTTTATTCTTAAGCTCAATCACAATGAACTGCTTTCTTATCCTAATTCTTATGATCAGACTTTTTATGCTTCGGTCAGGCAAGCCTACGATATGGGATGCGTTGCTGTAGGAGCTACGATTTATTTTGGATCTCCGGAGAGCAGGCGCCAAATTACAGAGGTAAGTAGAGCTTTCGAAGAAGCTCACAATTTGGGAATGGCGACGGTTTTATGGTGCTATCTTCGAAATTCCGCTTTTAAAACGAAAGACACGGATTATCATGAATCTGCGGATTTAACAGGTCAGGCAGATCATTTGGGCTCTACCATCCAAGCAGATATTGTAAAGCAAAAACTTCCACTCAATAATGGGGGATTTTCGACGCTTAAATTTAGCAAAACATCAAAGCAGATGTATGAGACACTGTGCTCCGATCATCCGATTGATCTAACCCGCTATCAGGTGGTCAATTCTTATATGGGCCGCATTGGGCTCATTAATTCCGGAGGGCCTTCTGGCAAAGATGATTTGGCAGACGCTGTAAGGACAGCTGTCATCAATAAAAGAGCTGGAGGCGTTGGATTGATCTCTGGGCGCAAAGCGTTTCAAAAGCCAATGAAAGAGGGGATCTCTCTTCTCCATGCTATCCAAGATGTTTATCTTTGCCCAAAGATCACGGTTGCCTGATGCCAAGAGACTGTCTAAGTCCTCTACAAACTGCTCGATTAGTTTATGAGCCTCAGGTTCCTTCACTTTTAGAAGACCTCTCAAAAGTTTGTTTAAAACCTTTGCCTTTAGAGTCTCAAACTTCTTCTTCGATCAAATACTTGTTTCCTAAAACATTTGGACAGGCTCCTTGTGCTCTAGTTCATCAAGAAGTCAAAACCGGGCAGCCTTTACAAGTAGGAGTGTTGTTTTCTGGAGGGCAGGCAGCAGGAGGAAATAATGTGATTGCCGGCCTTTTTGATGCTTTGCAGCAAATTCACCCTCATTCAAAGCTGGTAGGTTTTTTAGATGGGCCTCAAGGGATTTTGGACGATAGAAGAAAGATTCTTGGAAAAGAGGCTATAGCAGCCTTCCGCAATCAGGGTGGGTTTGATCTGATTGGATCAGGTCGGATAAAAATTGAAACCAAAGAGCAGTTTGAACTTGCCTTACAGCGCACTAAAGATTTAGATGGATTAGTTGTGATTGGGGGAGACGATTCGAACACAAATGCTGCTTTGATGGCGGAGTTTTTCGCAGCCCATGGGAGCAAAACAAAAGTCGTGGGAGTTCCTAAAACCATCGATGGAGATTTGCGCAGCAAAGAGATTGAGATCTCTTTTGGTTTTGATAGCGCTTGCAAAACGTATGCTGAGCTCATTGGAAATATTGCCAAAGATGCGATTTCTTCGAAGAAGTATTATCACTTCATTAAACTGATGGGCCGCTCAGCATCCCATATCACACTGGAGTGTGCTTTACATACTCAGCCGAATTTAGCCTTAATCGCAGAAGAGAGAAAAAGCTTATCGCAAATCGTTGATGAATTGGTAGATCTCATCGAAAGGCGTAAAAAAGCTGGGAAAAACTATGGCGTAATTTTGGTTCCAGAAGGGTTGATTGAGTTCATTCCAGAAATCGCCTTATTGATTCAAGAGCTCAACAATCTGATAGCAAAAAAAGAGCCCCTCTCTTCTTTATCTCCTGCCTCAGCTGCTGTCTTTTCCGATCTACCTGAAAAAATTCAAAAGCAACTGACTCTTGAAAGAGATTCTCACGGGAACGTACAAGTTTCTTTGATCGAGACAGAGCTTCTTCTTATTGATAAGATCAAGAAAAAAAATCCTAAGCTAAAAGTGGTCCAACATTTTTTAGGATATGAGGGGAGATCTTGTTTGCCGACTAATTTTGATGCGAATTATGGATATGCATTAGGTCGTCTTGCAGCAGTTTGTATAAGAGATGGACTTAATGGAGTCATTGGGTCGATTCAACATTTGCGAGAACCTGTAGGCAAATGGATATGTAAAGCTTTGCCTATTTCCCATTTAATCCACATGGAGATGCGCCAAGGCGAAGAAAAACCTGTGATCCAAAAAACCCTCGTTGACATGAAAAGCCCTCTTTTTATAGAGTTTTCCTCTAAACGCAAGTCATGGGAGATGGAAGATCAGTACTTATCCCCAGGGCCTATCCAATTTTTTGGAGACCCTAGACTCACAGATGCGGCCCCAATGATTGTAGATTTTTTATGACCATTCTATCATTTCCTGTCATTTCTTATTTTTTAGAACCGGTGCAATTCTTGCGCCAGGAGTTGTATGAAATCAAAAAGCACGCTGTAGAGCAGATTGTTTTTATCAATGAAAGGTATGGATTTTCCCGAGAGCAGTGGCTTGAAATTGGTCGCGTAGCTTTGCAAGCTTTGGCTCCTCTGCAAGCCGCGTTTCTTGCTATGGCCCTGCTTCCTCCTCTAACAGCTCAAATAACGCTTCCTTTGATTATCCTAGGCGTCTCTTTTTTGTCGGCCTTGTATGGCTTGCCAGATCCAGCCCCTACTTTTGCGGAGCTGGAATTTGAGTTTGAATAAGCTTTTTAAGCGATAGACTTTATTGATTCACGAGTCCAAAGAGAAATCCCCTGAATGGCTACAAGGCCTAAAATAAATCCAGGGACAATAGGGGCGATTTCCCATTGATAGAGCTGATTGATATAAGGCCAGATGGCAGATGTAGCCCCTCCTATAAAAATACCCCCAAAAGCGCCGTAGCGATTTAGATGCTTGGAGTAGAGAGACAATAATACTAAGGGGCCGAAAGAGGCCCCAAGTCCAGACCAGGCATACAAGACTAAATGGTAGATGGTGTTAGGTTTGAAATAAGCAATCCACATGCTGATGCAGCCTACCGCTAAAACGCTTAGTCTAGAAGCCCAAAGAAGCTCTTTAGGAGAAGCCGTTTTATGAAGAAGGCGATGATAAAAATCTTCAGAAAGATTTGAGGCAACAATGAGGATGTGTGCGGCCATGACATTTGTTGTAGCGGCTAAAATAGCGCATAAGACGAGGCCTGCAAAAAAAGGAGAGAGAGAGCTCCTTACAATATGCAAAATGACTTGTTGAGGATCTGTTAAGCTATGTTGGAAGAGCAGAGTGCCAATAAGGCCTGTAAATGTGACAGCGCTTAAGGCGATAACAAGCCAGCTAAGTCCTACATATTTTGCTTTCCACATTTCGTTTGCGTGCCGGATCCCCATGAATTTTGTTAAAATATGAGGCTGCCCAAAGTAACCAAGTCCCCAGCCTGCAGCGGTCATGACAACGCTCCATAAAGTGGTGAGGCGCATATCAGGAAATAGAGAGGTGCTGATCCCTTGGATGTGCAGCTTTTGCCAAAGTGAAGAGATTCCTCCTATTTGACCCATTAAATAAAGAGGAATGCAGATAATGACTCCGAGGAGAAAAAAACCTTGGAAAAGATCGATCCATGCTACAGTGCGATAGCCGCCCATAAATACATAGGTGATCACAATGAATAGACCTATTGTTGCGCCGATATGATAATCGAGTCCAAACAAAGATTCGAGCAGAACTCCTGTGGCCATTAGTCCAGAAGCAATATAGATCGTAAAAAACACTGCTGACATGAGAGCCGAGATGTATCGGAGAAGACCAGAAGAGTCTTGAAAGCGGGTTTCAAAGTAAGCATTTAGAGTAAGGCTATTAAACTGCCCAGTAATGCTCCTTAAGCGGGGCGCGATAAAGTGCCAGTTAAAAAACATCCCTAGAATTAAACCTATTGCAGCCCAAGCTGCAAAGACTCCTCCTTCAAAAATCAAAGCGGGATAGCCTAAAAATAGCCAGCTGCCCATATCGCTCGCTTGAGCAGAAAGAGCGGTCAGCCAAAAATTTGCCTTACGATTTCCTAAGATAAAATCAGCTCCACATTGCTGTTTTTTATAAGATAAACAAACGATCGCGAGCATGATTGTAAAATAACTAAAAAGTATGCCCAGTTCAAGGGTGTGATGTAATGTCATAAAAAAACCTAATAAATCTATTCATGCATTCGACACTTTTGGTGTCGGACAGGACGGTGTTAAAAAAAACAAAACAATTACCCCAAACGGGGGAAACGAGCTGGGAAAGGGGAAGAGAAAAGAAGATAGTTTTGCATGACTCTTCAGTCTTTGTAAAGAAAGAGATACGTTAGCATATCTCACTAAACAAGGTCAATTATTTTATCCCTTTTCTGTTTCATTAGCGCTAGATTGGATAAGATCGATGTTTTTCCAGCTGCCCCATTTAAAACGGAGCGAATAGATGATCAGGAGCGCTATGCTGTAGACAAAGGCGAGGCCCCAAGCGTATTCAACAGTTAATCCGCCTTGGACAACGATCACATATACAGGCGCCAAAAGAAGGAGCCATACAGAAAGAGAGCCTGCGATCAATAAAAATAAGGTGTCTCCGGCTGCGACAAGTAGTCCAGAGAGCAGCCACCGAATCCCTTCAAATAAGAGATAGCCAAAAGAAAAGAGCAGACACATTCTTAAAGAATTTTGAAAGGATGGATCCATAGAAGAGGAAGAGTCGTCGCTAAAAAAGAGCAATCGAATGGTGTCATCAGGATCGAGAACCAAGAAAGCGCCTACAATCGAATTAAAGATGATGAGTAAAATGACTCCAGAGGTAAATACTTTACTGACAAGCTCCCGTTTTCCAGCTCCAATGAGATTGCCTGCAACGGCTGCAGCTCCGCGACTCAATCCATCAAAAAAGAAAGAAAAGAGGATAATCACACTCTGGCAAATGCTAGAAATGGTAATGTGTTTGTCTCCAAGATGCGTCATGAAGCTATAAAAGACAGCCCAGCCAAAGACCTCTAAGCTACAGAAAACGCCTTGAGGAAATCCCACCTTGCAGCATTTTTTGAGCTCGGTTTTATTCAGTTGGTAGCGGCCTGTACCATAAAGATCTCGATTGGATTTACGTAAAAAAATACAGGCGAGCACGGCTGCTTCAAAGATATAACCGATGGAGGTGGCTATTGCAGCTCCCCGGATGCCCATTTCAGGGACGATTCCAGGGATGCCAAAAATTAACGTCCAATCTAAAGCGATATTGATCATGTTAGCGCCGATAGCAAGAATAACAAGCATCTTTGTTTTTCCTCGTCCAATGAAAAAGCCCGAAAGAGTCGTCATCAGTGCGTAGCTTGGACCAAATAGCAAGAGCCATCGAAACATCTCTATTTCTAAATCGGCATAAGGATGACCTTGAAAAAAAAGAGGACCTGCCCAAATAGCGATAGGGATAAAAAAGAGAGAAGAAAAGAGAGAAACCCAAATCATCTGCCATACAGGAGTGCCTAAACGCTCATACTGTTTAGCTCCATTATATTGGGCGACAAAAATTTCTGACATGGCAGTCAACATGCCGACCCCAACAATGAGCGCCCACGCCAGGGTGCCAGCAGTGACTGCAGCATTTAGAGAGGCAAGGGAGTAGCGCGCTAAAAAAATCCTGTCGGTGAAAATCATAAAAAGAGAGGCTAGCATCGAAATCATCAGTGGCAAAGAAATCGACCAAAGCTCTCGAATGCTTCCTTCCGGATAGCGCGTCAGCGAACGATATGGGGTAGTCATTAGATTAATAATTAATAGATTTTTGGAAGCATATCATAAAAGATCATAAAAAACTAGTCAGTAGAGGGGCTGATAAAAAATATTGATAATAATTTCTTTGATTCAGTATCCAAAAATTATGAAACCAAAGAGATTCGTTAATCCCCATATCCTCGATTCTAAAAGAAACTTTTGGCAGGTCTTGCGCTGGCGGGCCGGATTTTATAAAGAAAAGATATTTCCTCCTCCAAGCGATTTTGCATATCCCTTCACGCCCCCTTCCTGTAATTCTGAACTCCCTTCGGTCGTTTGGATAGGGCATTGTACTTTTTTGCTGCAAGTAGATTCTCTCGTGATTTTGACCGACCCTATCTGGAGCGATTACTGCGCTCCTGTAAAAATTCATGGGCTGAAACGATTGCACCACCCGCCGATTGCCTTAGAAGATCTTCCGATGGTCGATGTTGTCCTTTTGAGCCATAATCATTATGATCACTTGGATGCAAAAACCGTTTATCAATTGCATAGGCTCCATCCTAATATTTTATGGGTGGTCCCGAATCGATTAGCGGGTTGGTTCAAAAGGCGTGGCATATCGCGGGTTGTTGAGCTTTCCTGGTGGCAGAATTATGAAAACCCTTTGTATCAAATTACGGCGGTTCCTGCTCAGCATTATTCAGGCAGATCTCTTTGGGATCAAAATAAGACCCATTGGAATGGGTATGTGTTTAACGCAAAAGGATCCAACAAACGTTTTTATTTTACAGGAGACACTGGCTACAATCCGATAAGTTTTAAAGAAATTGGGAGCAAATGGCCTTATATGGACCTTAGTTTAATCCCTATTGGCACTTACATTCCTGTCGATTTTATGAGTCCTGTCCACTGCAGTCCTTACGATGGAGTTGAAATTCATAGCGATGTCTCTTCTCGTCTTAGTGTGGGAATGCATTGGAAAACGTTCCGTCTTTCCGATGAACCGCTTAATAGACCTCCCTATGATCTTTTACTGGCCTTGGAGAAAAAAGGATTGGATCCAAGTTGTTTTCTGCCGTTAGATCCTGGTTGTTATGTAAATTGGTGAAAAATGCTTGATAAAGTAAACCAAGATCTTCCTCATTGGGAAGGATCTATTTCTCGTATAAAAGCAGAACAGATTTTGGCAGGCCAGCCTGTTGGGGCGTTTGTTTTCCGGCAGCCAGATCAGTTGTCAGGATGGATGACTCAAGGCTTAGCAAAAGAAAATCATGAGGCGCTCCAGAGTTATTTATTAACTGTTGTAGAACCTCAAAAAAAAATGGTCGATTATTGGGTGATTCATACAGTTGATGGTTGGACTTTTTACCAGGACAATCCCAATCTGCATGATCGACAGTATCAGTTTTACCCTGATATAAGCGCTCTTCTAGACAGCGTCCGAGAGATGGCCGCGAAGTCTCTGAGAAACTATAAAAACAGCTAAAGAGATCAGAGCAAACAAGGCTGGAACGAGTTTTCCTGTCAGCATATATCGAACGATGAAGACTCCTGTAAAACCGCCTGTTAACCATAAGATGACAGTGGGGCTTATTTTCTTTTTAGCAAGAAGATAGGTGAAAAGCATGGTAAGAGAGCTCATGGCAATGGCCATATAAAGGGAGATTTGGCTTCCTTTTTCCATATAACCAAAAATTCCTCCAGCTAACAAAATTGCACTATAGATAGACAAAATCCATTTCACATTGCACCTATTTTCTTTAAAATGAGTTCATTGACAATAGCAGGGGAGGCTTTCCCTTTGGAGAGCTTCATCACCTGTCCGACCAAAAAGGCCAAAGCTTTTTCTCTGCCTGCTTTATAATCGGCAATGGAAGATGGGTTGTCTTTCAGTACCTGATCTACAAGAGGCTCGATTTCTGAGGCGTTATTGACGGCTGAATAATCGGGATTTTGTTTCACAATCGTTTCAGGATCCAGGCCAGGAGATGCGACCATATCATCGGCTACTTGTTTGGCGATTCGGCCTGTGATAAGTCCTGTATCGATCATTTGTAATAACTTGGCAACATGAGCTGGGGGGATGCCGATGGAGTCTAAGGTTTGACCGCTTTCTTTAAGGCGTCCAGGAAACTCTACGCTTACCCAATTACATAGTTTGCGAGGGTCAGAATAGAGAGTTAGCGTTCTTTCAAAATAGTCGCAAAGAGGTTTGTCATTGATCAAAAGAGCTGCTGCATAGGGCGTTAAGTTTAGCTCAGTTTGATAGCGCCCGTAACGCTCTGCAGGTAATTCAGGAAGAGTGTTTCGGATTTGGTCAATGTAGCTTTGAGTGAGAGTGATGGGCACAAGATCTGGTTCAGGAAAATAGCGATAATCATCAGCTGTTTCTTTTCTGCGCATTAAGATGGCTTCTTTTTTCTCAGGATCCCATCGATAAGTCCCAGGAAGGATCAATTCTTGAGGCGCAACGTCTGGGTTTTTTTTGTAGAGGGCGACTTGTCTTTTAAATTCCGACTCTATAGCCATTTCCAGAAAACTAAAGGAATTCATGTTCTTGATTTCAATACGAGGTCTGAGCTCGCTAGAACCTTTTGGACGAACAGAAATATTGGCATCCATCCGCAAACTTCCTTCATCCATATTGCCATCGGAAACGTCCAGATAGAGCAAGATGGCCCGAATCGCCGAAGCGTAGCTGGAAGCTTCTTTTCCGGAGTGAATGCATGGTTCAGAGACGATTTCAATGAGCGGGGCTCCTGCTCGGTTGTAGTCAACTCCAGCAAAAGTGGTAAAATGTTTCAGCATCCCTGCGTCATCTTCCAAGTGGGCTCTATTGATATGGAAGGTTTTTGCATGGCCATCTACAAAAGCTGTAATCTTTCCTCCAGTAATGATGGGATGCTCAAATTGGGTGATTTGAAAGTTCCTAGGAGAATCGGGGTAGAAATAAGATTTTCGATCAAACGTGCTGACAAGAGAAATCTCTGCTTTGATAGCCAGTCCGAATTGAACAGCTTTACGAACCGCTTCTTTATTTAAGACTGGCAAAGCTCCTGGCTGTCCTGTGCATACAACGGAAATATTTGTATTTGGTTCATCTCCAAAATGATTGGCTGCTGAGCTAAATAATTTGGATTTGGTGTTTAGCTGTACGTGGATTTCGAGGCCAACAACTGGCTCCCATTCATCGTAAGAGACGGGTGTCATGGGGATACCTCATCGAATAATGGCGGGATTTTTTGCGTATGGCGGGTAGCTTGTTCAAACGCGTAAGCGTATTGAATAAGAGGAACGTCGCAGAGCTGAGGGCCAATCAACTGTAGACCAAACGGCCTATGGCGAGTGTCAAATCCTGAAGGGATGCTGATAGCAGGAAGCCCTGCTAGGTTTGCGGGGATGGTGAATATATCTTGCAAATACATTTCAAGAGGGTCGCTAATCGACCCCAGCGGAAAAGCGCTCGAAGGAGCCACGGGCATAGCGACGACATCGCAACCCGCAAAGGCTTCTGTAAAAGCTTCAATCATTAGCGTTCGCACTTTTTGTGCTTTTTTATAAAAAGCGTCCTGAAATCCAGCGGAAAGCACGTATGTTCCTAGCATGATTCTCTTTTTTACTTCGCGGCCAAAACCTGCTTTGCGAGATAAATCATAGACCTCGTCGAGCGTTTTGGCGTCTTTCGCGCGGAGGCCATAGCGGATCCCATCGAATCTAGCTAGGTTTGTTGAAGCTTCGGCTGTCGCTAAAATATAGTAAACTGCAATCGAGTATTTTAAGATGTCGAGATTGATGTCGACTGTTGTAGCGCCCAAAGAACGAAGCACATGAATGCTTTCTTCAAAATTCGCTTTCGCCTCGGGCTTTAGATGCTCTAAGAGATGATGGGGAATGCCAACTTTTACGTCTTTGAGATCGCCACCGAGGTTATAAGATTCTGAAGGCAGATCGAGACTTGTTGCATCCAGAGGACAGTGACGGCCTATGATTTCCATAACGGTTGCTACGTCCGCAACGCTCGTTGTTAGAGGTCCAATTTGATCGAGCGAAGAACCAAATGCCACTAACCCATAGCGAGATACGCGGCCATAAGTAGGTTTGTAGCCTACTACTCCGCAAAGGCTTGCAGGCTGGCGGATGGATCCTCCCGTATCGCTTCCTGTGGAGATCAGGGCAAGTCTTGCTGCTACGCAAGCTGCTGATCCTCCAGAAGAGCCGCCTGGGGAGCAGGAGATGTCCCATGGATTATGAGCGTTAAAATACGCAGAATGCTCATTAGAAGAGCCCATGGCAAATTCATCGAGGTTTGTTTTGCCGATGATGAGCGCATCTTCTTCTTCTAGGAGACGGACTGCGGTGGCCTCGAAGGGGGCCCGGTAGTTGCTGAGAAATTTTGAGGCGCAAGAGGTGATTTCCTGAGAGATGTGCATGTTGTCTTTGATGGCGACAGGAACCCCTGCTAATCTACCAAGAGGTTGATTATGAGAACGTTTTCGATCTAAAGCTTCTGCTTTTAGGAGCATGCGAGGTCCGAGAATTGATAAAAAGGCTCCTAACTGCTGGTTATATTGTTCGACGCGCCGTAAAAAATATTCGGCAATGTCGACAGCCGTATAATGTCCTTGTAGAAAACCGTCTCGAAGCTGAGTGGCAGAAAAATGGTGTAAGTTCATGGCGTCTTCATTACAGGAGGCACGCGAATCATCCCCCCGATTTGGTCTGGAGCGTTATGCATAAATTGTTCGCGTAAATGGGACTCTTGAACCTGATCTTCTCGCATCTGATTGATAAGCATAGAACGTAAAACATAACTGCATGGGGCTACGCCGCTTGTATCAACTTCTTTTAGTTGCTCAACATAACCGAGAATTTTTTGCAAAGAGGCAAGAATATCGAGATCTTCTTCAGGGCTGCAGTCGATCCGGCATAGCTCTTTTAAGCGTTTAAGCGTCTGATTATCAAAGTCTGACATAAATAATCCATGAGAAATTGTTTAGAATAACATGTAAGATAAGGTAAGTCAAGGTTCTAGATTTATCATA
Organism: Chlamydiales bacterium; assembly: GCA_030681135.1. Classification (GTDB taxonomy): domain Bacteria; phylum Chlamydiota; class Chlamydiia; order Chlamydiales; family SM23-39; genus SZAS-17. The sequence continues at coordinate 3,630 of JAUXXF010000006.1, read as the reverse complement.
GACAATCTTTAAAAAATTCATTAGGATGAGATTATAAAGGGAAAGGTACTCAAGGATGGGTATTTTCCGGCTGTTACAGGAGGGATGTTATGAAAGCCGTAAAGTGTATAGTTAAGCTTCTTATTGTTGTGGGCGCGCTAAATTGGGGGCTTGTTGGCTTCTTTCAATATGATTTAGTCGCTGAAATATTCGGGGGCGTGTCTTCTACAGGGGCTCGAGTCGTTTATTCGCTGGTAGGTTTGGCAGGTCTTTTTGCGTTAGGTTGCGTTTGCTGCAAGGGAAGAGTGTGTGGCTGCGGTTGCAAAAACTGTGGACCTGATTGTGATTGCTGTGGCAAAAAAAGGCAGCGGTAATTTTTTCTGTTTAAAGCCTCTTTAAAAAAAAGGGGCTTTCGACTATTGTTCAAGAATGTCTTTTTTTCGAAGAAATCTTCTTTTAGCGTGTTCTTTAAGTATTACAGCTTTTGCTGCTGATGAGAGAAATTATACTTATTGGGACGTTCACCCCTTGCATGCTGGAGCCAATGCGATTTTCTTAGGAAGTGCTTCTTTGAGCAAAACTCCTTTAGGGGGGGATCTTGTCTTCAATAAGGCGGGCGGCTTTGTTCATATGATTGTTCCGGTCAATGAGCAAAATTTTTTCATTCCTCGCGTGGATTGGAATACATTTGAGATGAACTGGGATCGAAATCCAAAGTTCGAATCAACCCGTTTTGATTTTGTGCAGTTTGCTTTGACGTTTTTTACGAACGCTTTAGAAAAATGGCGTTGGATTGCGCGAGCTGATTGTAATATGGATACGCATCATTTTGGGGATGGAAAATATAGCCTCTTTTCGACGCTTATTTGGGGTTCCTACGAGATTTGGCCGAAGTGGCATTACCATGTAGGTGCGTATGGCTACACCGGGATGGAAGGGGCTCAAGTCTACCCAGTCATTGGGTTTGATTATACATGGCGTGAAAAGTGGCTTTTCTTATGTATTTTCCCTATCGACTATATGATCCAGTATAAATTTGATACTCATTGGAGTTTGGCTTTGAAGGGACGCCCTTTGAAGGAGCGTTTCCGCACCGGCTCTCACGAGAGTCAGCCAAATTCTGTATTTAGTTACTCGAGCATCGGATTGGAGTTCAACCTCCGCTATGAGATTTTTCTCCGTTTAGAAGCGGAAGTATTTGGCGGCTGTAACTTTGGTGGCAATTTTTATATCAAAAATCAGACAGGTCACAATTCGCTCTATACAGATGTTGGCGCAGCTCCTTATGGTGGCGCTATGTTCAATTACGGGTTTTGATGCTGAAAAGACTTGGAAAAGCGCAAGAAAATAAGTTCGTTTAAAAATTCTTTTTTCCCTTCCATTGCAATCAGGTAGAGTTTGCTGTTGATCATAAAGGTAAGCCCTCGAAAGTAATTGGCTTTGTTATGAATAAGAAAATCGATGGCAGAAACTCCATTGAGATCTATCAATTTAGCAAAAGTTAGTTTATTGTCTGGACTATGCCCAATAAGGCCGTTTAATAATCCTTCGAGTCCTGCAAGTTCATTTCCTGGTAAGATTGGCATGGGATAATGGGCAATCAGTAAAAGACATACCCCTTTATTTTCAAAAGGCGCTATATAGACGTCGTAGTGTAGACGTAATCCATCATCTGAGATTTGGAAAGATTGTTGCATCATTTGTGGGCGCACTGGAAAATCAATTTGGCACTCACCTGTTTGAGAGGTGACGTAATCCCATGAGGAAGGCTCGTCTGCATAGGCTTTGTTTTGTGTGAGGAAGTGGAGGGCCAACAGAGACACGATGAGGGTCCAGATTCCAGCTTTTTTTAACGAAAGACGGTTCATAACGTTATCCTTGGTTTTTTGACTCATTTCGTCGGGTATAAACTCCAAAGAGTCCACACAACTAAAGCAAGTAAGAATCCAGCAATCACAACATTCAAAATTGCCTTTAGTAGGCTATATTTTTGCACTTCAGCTAACGCATTAAAGTAGATGACTAGCGACCAAACTGCTAGCACTAAGCGGGTTGTTAAAGCAAAAAATAAGACAAAAATTAAAGTGTTGGATATAGCGACGTTTGCCATTCCTGAGATAAAGAGATTTTGACCAAAAAGAACTGCCAAAAGAATCCATAAACCAATGTTGATAATAAAGGGGACGCATGACCATGCATAGGCAGCTCTTATCTGTTGAAACGAGCCGGCCCCTTTAAACATTTTACCTACTAAATAAACTACGAAGCTCCAAAGAGAAAAAAATATATATCCCCAAATAGGGGCGAAAATGGCGGCGATCAGAAAGATAGTAAATAGATTAAACTGTAGTCCTAAAGAAAGGCTTTGTGCGTTGTTTAATAGAGAGCCCAGGCCATAAATAAACGCTAAAACCCATAAGGAACGATTAGGGTTTTCCTGAATAATTCGACGGATTGTGGCTCGAGGCCGCGTCCAAATTTCTAGCCACGGACGAAAAGTGTCTTCCATAGAACCTTTGCCTTGAGAGAGTCTCTTAAGTTGAGTATAAAATTAATTATTTAATTTTTTCAACATTAATTAAAAAATATTGCGGAAGTTGATGATAAATAAATGGATAGAATCTTTATAGAAAGAATTGTTAATAAAAAAATAAATGAATAAATTGCCCAAGAAATGAATAATGTGCCGATTGTTTTCAGTAAATTAAATTGCTGGACTTCTCGGATCGCTTGGATAAACAAGATGATCGTCCATAGCTTAAGAATAAATAAACTGGCGTGCAATAGCAGAGTAAGAGTTCCAGGGCCGTACTGAATAAAGAGTTTATTCGGGTCATTCAGCCATAGTCCTCCCCATAAGAGAAGAGAGAGGGTCATGGGCAGTCTGGACCAAGCTAAAGCTGCTTGAAGATGACAGCGCGGTGCGCGTCCTCGAAACAGACGACTTACAAATTGCAAAATTCGTCCATACAAGCCTATCCAGACCATACCTAAAAGAGGGGCTGCGAGGATTGAAGGGATAAGTAAATGATAGTGAGAAAATTTAAAGCCTAACGACCAAAAATTAAAAAGAACAAAGAATGTCTGCAAGATGTAAATCGTAGAAAGGAAAAAGACTCCATAACGCGGATTGGAATCCACCACGGAGCGGATTGTTTTCCGAGGATGAAACCACATCGAGCTCCAAGGATTTAATCGGGGCATGAGATATTTAGCTGTTCATCATCTTCTGCATCATCCGCGTCAAATTCAATCTCATAAATTTCAGAGAGATCTTCTAAGAAAACAATTTCTTCTTCAGAAAAAGACTCTTCTTCAAGCGTTGGTAGGGGATCCATTTGAGCCAAGAGAGGCAAAAACAGTGCACATATCCACATAGATTTTCTCCAGATTTCAATATACCCAAACAACTTGAAAGAATTGGTTTTTGGCGTCGTTGGCTTTAACTCAGAATTTTTGTCTTCATTCGCGCCTTGCCTCCGGCAATGGTCTCTCACTCCAGACAAAAAATTCTGAGGAGCCTCCTTACCAAAATCCCAATTCTTCAAGTTGTTTGGGTATAAGTTTAATCAAATGCTATGAAATGCGCAGATTTTATGTAAATAAATTTTTATACCACTTATCACAAATAATCTTCATTTGGGCTGCGTG
>JAUXXF010000002.1 GCA_030681135.1 Chlamydiales bacterium | reverse complement strand
TTCGTCGATTTTAGGGATTGTTTTGGCCGAATTGCGATTTTTTTTATGGGGATAGTAAACGACCCTTGATACAATACCCCTAAAAAAAATACCAAAACGGCTCAAAAGAACCCTAAAATGGACAGCGTCTTTTATATTACTGCTGAAACAAGAAACCAATGTTTGGCATACGTAACACAGAAAACAGAAGATTGGGCCTCTTGGTTTTTTTCTGATTTTGAAGGGAACACTTGTTATATGGATCAACTAATTATGGATCGATTTACAGAGATCACAAGACAAAGATTTCCAGATTTACAATTTACTCGCCTGTTTGCTGTAGTGGATAAAGAAACGGGCATAGAACTCATGCCAGAAGAAATGGCTTTAGGATACTTAACAAGTGAAGATGAAAACGTTTCCATTGGCATTAAACCCAGAGCTTATATAGCTAAGCTTATTTAAGTGACTTTCGGAGAAATTAAGGGCTAGCATCCACAGAATTGCTCGCCTTTTTCTCTTTGTAAAGCCAGAGAAATACAACAGGCGCAACCATGCTAATCAAGCCCATTGAAACTTATTACTGGTGTAGGTTCTCCTGCTCTCTTTGTAAAGAGCATAGAGCCTCATAAGTCCGCTCATTGATGTTGGCAGAAGCCTCTTTCTTGTCCATTTTTTCAAATTCCTTCCACTCAATAGGAGGCCCAAATGTACAAACGATCTTTCCACGCAATTTAGGAAATTTGCGTCCTCTCGGCCATGCATCAAAAGTTCCAGAAACATACACAGGAAAAATGGGGCATTTCCCTTTTTGCACGAGAAAAGCAAGCCCTTTTTCTAACGGCTGGACAGATCCATCAGGAGAGCGCTTTCCTTCGGGGAACAAAATGACCTTCTTCCCCTCTTGTAATAAACGAAGAGTTAAACGAAACGTCGCTGCATCCGCCCCACCTCTGGATACGGGATGGGCATTGAGAATTCGAATCAGCCTGCCAAGAATGGGAATCCGAAATAAAGACTCTTTAGCCAGAAAATGCACCTCTTCTGGACAAGAGATAGAAACCACTTCGGGATCATAAAGAGAGACATGATTTGCAGCAATAATACCAGCTCCAGGCCGAAAATACTCAAGCCCTCTAACCTGAAGACGAAAAAAGAAACGAAAAAATAGACGCGCAAAGGAACAGACGAGCCAATAAGGCCATTTCATCTTAGGAAATAATCTCTGCAATTTTTTCTTGTAGATATCGATGATTTTATCGGTCACTTGCTGGATCGACAGATAGGAAGTATCGATCAAAATCGCATCAGGCGCCTGTTTTAAAGGGGAAACCTGACGCGTTGCGTCATTGTGATCCCGCTGGATGATGTCTTGTTGAATTTGCTCAAGGCTCAAAGAATCGAGACAATCTGGAAATTTCGCAACAAGCTCTTGATAGCGCCTCTGCGCTCGCACTTCAGGGTTTGCCGTTAAAAAAATCTTTAAATCGGCCTCAGGAAACACGACAGTCCCCATATCGCGCCCTTCAAAGACTGCGTTCGACTCGGCAGCCAACCGTCTTTGAATGGAGACAAGTTCGTGTCTAACTTCAGGAATTTTAGCAACCTCAGAGGCAAGAGCCGAAATGGACTCAAAACGAATTTGGTGAGTCACATCCAATCCATTGACCAGATATTGCTTGCCCCCTTCAGCATTCGTCTCTATAGAAAAATGAAATTCAGAAACGAGCAGACAGATCTGATCCGGATCGCCAGCTTTCCCTCTATTTTGCACGAACCAGGCAAAAGACCGGTACATCGCCCCTGTATCAAAAAAAGTAAAGCGAAGCAAGTGAGCTAGCTTCTTGGCAATGGTCGACTTTCCCGTTCCAGATGGGCCGTCAATAGTAATAATCATAATTGGTATAAATAAAAGTAGATAATAGGAACATTAAACAGCAAAGAATCGATTGCATCTAACACACCACCCAGTCCCGGCAACGCATTGCTATCTTTTTTATTGGCATCTCTTTTTAAAAGAGATTCAGAAAGATCTCCAAACTGTCCCGTGCATCCAAGGATAAGTCCTAATAAAAGGGCTTCAGCGACACTTATATGAAAACCAGTCTGCATCGAGTCACTCAGTAAATGAAACCCAAAACTTGCCGCCACAGCACAAAGCAGCCCAAAAATAGCGCCTTCTACCGTTTTACCAGGACTAATCGAAGGAGCAAGCTTTCTTCTACCCCATAAATTGCCTGCAAAATAAGCCCCAACATCTGTAATTTTTGTGACAGTTAATAAATACACCACCCACCATCTTCCCTCATGAGGCGATAGCAGAGAAGGAAAATAAAGAACTCCTAAGAGCATGCCCATAGGCACTGCAATATAGAGGAGCCCAAACGAAGAGACGGCCAAGTCTACGACAGCTCCATCTTTTTGCCGAAAATGCAGCGCAAAAAGAATCAAAAAGCCCACAAAAAAAACAAAAAGCGGTAATCCATGGAGAAATGGAGCCTGTGAAGATGTGTAAAAGGCCCCAACCTCCAACACACTGATCGCAAGGAGCGCAGGGAAAATCATCTGCCCCCCTTTCGCTTTGGCAAATTGTTCATATTCCCAAATCGCTACTGCAGCCATCGCACCTATTGCGAGCACTACAATATATTGCAGCCAAGGATGATACGTCAAAGACAAGAGCCCTACGACGCCCGCTACAGATACTAAAGAAATGGATAATCTCCGTTTCAAATCTTTCATAATTACGTTCCTATCCGACGCACCCGATGTTGATAAGAGGCTACTGCCTCGAGTAATTGTTTAGGATGAAAATCTGGCCACAAAACATCTGTAATATACAATTCAGCATAAGAAATTTGCCAGAGTAAAAAATTGCTTACCCGGTGCTCGCCTGATGTGCGGATGACAAGCTCCGGATCTTCCCAAAGAGCCGTATCCAAATGTTTGGAAATCCAATCTTCAGTAATGCTTTCTGGTTCAAATTTTTCTTTTTCATATTTTTTTAACATTTGGACCATGGCTCTTCTGAGCTCATCTCGGCTTCCATAGTTCATCGCAAGGACCAATCGAATTTTTTGTCCATTTTCTGTAACCTTCTTTGTCTCTTGAAACGAGAGAAGAACCTCTTCAGGGAGCTTACTTAAATCTCCAATTGCCTCTAACCGAACCCCTTCTTCCACCATCAAATCTCTATGTTTTACAAGGCAAACCTGAAAAAGATGCATCAATTCTTCTACTTCTTCTTCTGTCCTGTGTCGATTATTTTCTGTTGAAAAGGCGTACACAGTCAGCGTTTCAACCCCCAGCTCCGATGCAGCGCGGACAATATCCAATAATCTTTCAGACCCTTCCCAATGTCCCACCATGAAAGGAAGGCCCCTTTGCTTAGCCCACCTCCGGTTCCCGTCCATAATCATGGCAATATGCTTAGGAATGCTCTGCAATTTCACAAGCTCCAGATCTTTTTCAGAAAATATCCTTTTCACATCCGCAGCAATCACTGTTTTCTCCAAATCGTTTGATGGCGCTGAGGTCCTACAGAAATGAGCGCAACTTCTACTCCTAAAAACTGCTCTAAAAAGCGAATATACGTTTGAGCCAAAGAGGGCAAATCCTCAAAGAAGCGAATCTCTCCTGTAGGCTCTTTCCAGCCAGCAAACGTCTCATAAACAGGCTCTACATCACTCAATTGATCGGAAATCACCGGAAATGTTTGCAGCAATTGGCCATTCAATGTATATCCTACGCACACTTTAATTTCCTCGAGCTTATCCAGTATATCTAATTTCATAAGAGCCAAAGAATCGATCCCGTTAAGCGCAGCCGTATGGCGTAACATAAACGCATCGAGCCACCCCATTCGCCTCTTGCGCCCAGTCGTGACTCCAATTTCCCTCGCTGCTGTGTGGTCAAAAAAAGACTCTTCTTTGAACTCAGTAGGAAATGGACCTTGACCTACGCGGGTCGTATACGCTTTGGCCACTCCAAGCACGCCACTTGCAGCTTTAGGGCCGATGCCGAGTCCCGAAAACATTCCTCCAGACAGTGTACAAGAAGAGGTCACAAAAGGATAAGTCCCAAATGTCACATCAAGCAAAGCTCCCTGAGCTCCTTCAAAAAGGATCTTTTCGCCTTTTTTATCCGCCTCAAAGAGAAGCTCTTCTACAGGTCCAACATAGGGAGCGAGCTGCTCTGCATAGCGCCCGTACTGCTCAGCTACTGCATTTACGTCCCAATTTTGAACCTTTTTATAGCCCCAAATCCATTCCAGCTGTTTACGAAATGCATCAGGGCAAAGCAGTTCTGCCACTCGAATCCCCAAACGGCCAATCTTATCCGCATAACAAGGACCGATCCCTCTCCCAGTCGTCCCCACAGAGGAAGAGCCTTTTTCCCTCTCTTCTTCACGATCTTGAAGGCGATGATAGGGCATGACCACGTGGGCATAAGCAGACACAAATAAACGCCCTTTACACGTTACCCCTAAAGCTTCAAGCTCCCTAATTTCTTGCAATAAAGAGTCCGGATCTATGACCGTGCCCCCACCAATATAACATGTGGTATGCGGATATAAAATCCCCGAGGGCACTAAATGAAATCGATACTCAGCCCCCTCTACAATCACGGTATGGCCGGCATTATTGCCTCCCTGGGCCCTTGCAATGTGCTCCGCTTTTTCAGAGAAAAGGTCGATCACTTTCCCTTTTCCCTCATCTCCCCATTGCATTCCAACAATAATCATTTTACACAGCTTAAAAAAAGCTCAGTATAGCGGGCAAGCGTTAAATAATATACCAAAATTGAGCCTAGTACAGGTCTTTTGATAGACAAGATCCTCTAAATACGATATTCTGCTTTCAAAAAAGCTTTTTAGGAACAGCGATGGACACCCGAAAAAAATGGCACTTATTTCTCATTCTTTCTGTAATTATCCTGACCCTCTACAACATTTTTCCAACGATTTTTTACTACAGCAAATCCTTACAAGCACCGATTTCGGAGCAACAAGGAAACAAGATCGCCACCGATATCGCACATCGGGTGAATGTCCTCAAAGAGGACTCCGTTCTCTGGGTTCGCTCTTTTTGCCAGCTTTTGCAGATTAAACCTGTCTCTATTGTATTTGATGAAAAAGCCCCTCAGTTAGGCAGCGTCAGTTTTTCCCGAGAAGAAGACGCCCTTCGCTTTAGACAGAGCTTACCTCGAGCAGGATCTTTAATCGTTTTTACTCCAGCTCAAATCGAGCTCATCGATCAAACTGGGCAAGAGCATAGCAAAACAGTGCCTTTCAAAAGAAAAGTTCCTCTCGACCTACAAGCCGAGATGTTTAGCTTCGCAGACGAAAACTCCCCCCTTTACAAAGACTCTCTATTAGATCGTGCCTCTTCTGTAGGCTCTGCGTTAACCGGAATAGCCGCTCAGGATGTTAAAAAAATTCTTTCTAGCCCTGCAGGCGCCTATACAATGGGGAATCTAAATCCTTGCTTTTCCTCTCTATCGATCGACTGGCCAGCTAAGCGCATATGCCTCTTTTTACACCAAAATATCAAGCCTCAGCAGCTGATTACCGAAATAGCCAAAGTCTCTCAAGCAACAGGAGAATCGATCGACCATGAAGGAGATCTCTATACAATTGCCTTTCACCAAAAACCTGATACGAAAGGAATTTTACTCCTCAATGTCCAGAAGGCCACTAAACACCTCATTGATCAAACAATCGTTTACCTCAAACAATTTTGGCATCCAACTCACCCAGATCTCGCCCCCGAACATTTGTCGATTGTCGATTTTGCCACCTACAACACGTTAACTCCAGAGCAAAAAACGCTTTGCTTGGTTCTCTATGCTCCGACTTTAGTTGAGGCCGCACCTGCTGCTTTTCATCAGGGCAGCATTTACTGTTTTGCTAAAGGACTTGAGCGCGTTGGACATGGCTATGAAAAATTCCCCGATTCTGATTTAGCAAAACAGTTTCAATCAGATTTGAGAGAACTCTTTAGCCTTTTATCCCAGCAAGGATTCAGCGGACATCCAGCTCCTAAAGAGCGGCTCATAGATGAGCTGTCATTCGATGTCATGTTTGAGCAAAAAAACAGTTTTGCCTCTTTGCTTGCTGCTACTCGAGAAAATTTTATTGTCCGAAACTCTTTAAAAACTCCCTTTCTGGAACTCTCGACGCAAGAAGAACGGATCATTACCGAAAATAAGATTGATACAGCCATTCATGAAGACCTTCTTAAATGGAAAGATGAATATAACGCAGCGCAAGTACATTTAGATCCCAGAATGCGCTATGACACCCCTAAGCCTACAAAAAATATTTTTTGGAGCAATTTCACATTGCATTTGCGCAAGCTCCTGCGTGGGAACGAGAAAAAAGTCATTCGCTGGGGTCTCGACCTATCAGGCGGCAAAACTGTCCAAGTAGAGCTCAAAAATGCCAACAATCAACCTGTTACAGAAGATGCTGATATCAAAAAAGGGATCAATGAGCTCTACGATCGGATCAACAAAAAAGGAGTAGCGGAAGTAGCCATCCGTCAGGTGGGCCATCATATCGTGCTCGATTTTCCTGGCTCGCAGGCGCTCTCTGGAACTGATCTGGTTCGAGCCTCAACCATGTTCTTCCATATCGTCAACGAAAAATTTTCCCATCCAACCTCCCCATTTGCAAAATCTACACATCAATTTTTGCAAGAAGTCTGGAATGAAGCGAAAGCCACTGGAAAAACGGAAGAAAGAGAAATCCAAGAAATTGCACGAAAGCATCTCTATGGAGACGATCTAACCCATCCGGCTCCGCGATCAGAGGCAGCTCGAGTTTTATTAGAACAAGGCCTGGAGCTCGCATCTCCAGAAGATACGATAACAACAAACCTCATTGATCAAAAAATTTCTAAAATCGCCATTCATCGAGATAAAGATGTCAATGAAATGCAAGGCCATCCTTTGCTCATTGTGCTCAACAATTATGCGCTGGAAGGTTCTTACCTAGAAAATATTCACGCCTCTTATGACCCCTCTAAAGGAAATTACCTCAGCTTTGAGGTGAAAAAAAATATGCGCTCTGCTGGCGGCACTAGCAAACATCCCGCCAAAGAACTGCAAGAGTGGACGTCTATTTTTTCGAAACCTAAAGTGAGCGGCACAGAGCTAGAAACCTATTCTAGAGGACAAGGATGGCGAATGGCCATTATCTTAAATGGATCAGTCATTTCCTGTCCTACGCTCAATGAACCTCTTCAAGACAGCGCCATGATCAGCGGCACATTTTCTCAAAGAGAGGTAAGCCAGCTGGCCACCGACTTACAAGGCGGCTCTTTAACGTTCACACCTCACATCTTATCTGAGAAAAACGTTAGCCCAGAGCTAGGGAAAGCAGATCGAACAAAAGGGATTATAGCCACACTGATTGCTCTTTTCCTCGTGATCGCATCGATGGTGATTTACTATCGATTCGCTGGATTCATCGCTTCGGCAGCTGTTTTATTGAATCTCTTAATCATGTGGGCCGTTTTACAGCAATTAGGAGCTTCCCTTTCGCTAGCTGGCATTGCAGGACTCATCCTGACCGTCGGCATGGCAGTCGATGCGAACGTGCTCGTGTTTGAAAGGATTAAAGAAGAGTTTGGAATCACAAAGAACATCCAATCTGCCATTAGCGCAGGATATAAAAAAGCCTTTAGCGCCATTGTAGATTCGAATGTCACTACAATCATAGCGGCCCTTATTCTTCTCAATTTCGATGCAGGCCCTATCAAAGCTTTTGCCATCACACTCATTATTGGCATTGGCTCGTCGATGTTTACGGCTCTTTTCATGACCCGTTTCTATTTTAGCTATTGGGTAGAAAACCCCAAAAATACTTCTCTTTCAATGGCCAATTGGATCAAAGGATCTCACTTTAACTTTTTACGTTGGAAAAAACCGGCCTTTATCACAGCTTTTCTCATCATAGGATTAGGAGGCTATCTTGCCTTCCAAGAGCGCGCCAGCCTGCTTGGGATGGATTTTACGGGGGGATTTACCGTTCACTTAGAGATGGAGCAAGACGCTCAAAAATCTTACGCCGCTCGCGTAGAAAATGCGTTGCTGGCTCAAGGCTTAAATCGACAAGATATTCAGGTCCGTGAGCTGACTCCAGACCATCAGCTTCGGATCCTCTTAAGCGCAAACCTAGAGGAGAAAGGGAACGTATTTGCCAATATGCCCTTGGAAAAACAACATCTAGCTTCTATTCAATACCCTTACGAAAAAAATCCTCGCATTGAATGGGTTGTTCAGAGCCTAGAAGCAAGCGGCCTTAAACTCAGCTCCTCTTCTTTAGCCAAGCTACACACCCAATGGACTACGATGAGTGGACAAATGTCTGACAGCATGCGAAATCAAGCAATCATTGGGCTGGCTCTTGCGTTTGCAGCCATTTATCTCTACATCATGTTCCGATTTGAATATAAATTTGCTATTGCTGCTCTCTTTTGTTTGCTGCACGATGTATTTGTTACAGTCGGTTTTATGGCCATTTTACATCTTCTAAAAGTCCCTGTGCAAATTGACTTACATACAGTGGCTGCGCTAATGACTATCATCGGATATTCTCTTAATGACACCATCATTATCTTTGATAGGATCCGAGAAGACATGCATCTAAGACCACAAAAAGATCTCTCAGCGCTCATCAACCAGGCTTTAAATGCTACGCTTAGCCGAACAAGCATCACTTCCGGCACTACTCTACTCGTCCTTATTGCTTTGGTTTGTTTAGGAGGAGCCTCGATTTTTAGCTTTGCCCTTGTCATGCTAATAGGAGTCGTTTTTGGGACTCTTTCTTCGTGGTTTATCGCCTCGCCTTTAGTGCTCTATTTCCACAAGAAAGAGCTATCCCATATCACAAAAATTCAAATCTAGCTAAAGTGGGTGAATACACACGAAAATGGAAGATAGGTGAATAGACAAGAATTTCTTTGGGTGTACCCCGAAAAGAATCCTGCTTTATTGCAGGCAATTATTCACGAGTTTAATATTCATCCCGTCACGGCACAAATTCTTCTTTCCAGAGGATACAATACCTTAGAAGAGGCTCACAATTTTTTATACGCTAAACTACCCAACTTATATGACCCGGAACTTTTTCCAGATATGGATAAAGCGGTCACCCGTATTCTTCAAGCCATCAAACAACATGAGCCTATTTTAGTCTATGGAGATAACGACGTAGATGGCATGACTGCAGCGGCGCTTCTTACAGAATTTTTAAAAACTATTGGCGCCAAAGTATTTTTTAGCCTTCCTAATCGAACTAACCTGAAAAAAAATTTCATTGAACATGCTCTGGAAGTCTCTTTGCAGCACCGCTGCAAGCTACTTATCACCGTAGACTGCGGCATAACTGCAGCAAAAGAGATCGAAGAGCTCATCACTCATGGAATCGATGTGATCATCACAGACCACCATGAGCCCACTGCTAAAATCCCTCATTGCATCGCTACACTCAATCCAAAACTCATCAATAGCACTTATCCCAATCGCGAACTGACAGGAGTAGGAGTCGCTTTTAAACTAGCCCATGCGATCACAAACACCTTGATTGAACTCGAAGAGATCAGCCCAACAAAGATTGATCTTAAACATTACCTAGATCTTGTCGCTCTCGGCACAATTGCAGACATGGGAGCTTTAAAAGGAGAAAACCGAATCCTAGTTCGCTATGGGATAAAACAAATGAAAAAACTGAAGAGAGTAGGGCTGGCCAAACTCTTTCAATTTTGCGATTTACATCCTAATGAATTTACTCCTTCAACAATCTCCTCCAAAATCACTCCGAAACTCAATAGCTTAGGAAGAGTTGCAGATCCAATTAAGGGAGTAGAGTTATTGCTTGCGCGCGAACACCTCGCAGCAGAAACTCTCGCTCACGAATTAGACTTATCAAACATTAAAAGACAACGAGTAGAAAGAGAAGCCTCGGAACAAATCGAAGAGTTTATTGCCAAGCATCCTTCTATTCTTGGCAATAAGGCCTTGGTTCTCTACTCCGATCAATGGCATCCAGGGATCATCGCCATTTTATCCGCTAGAATTGCTAAACAATATAATCGACCTACAATCGTCATCTCCGTGAATGACCGAATAGGCAAAGGATCTCTTCGAACCATCCCCGAATTTCCCTTACTGAACATTTTAAAACAGCAAGAACATCTGCTCATTAATTTTGGCGGGCACGACTACGCCGCAGGTCTTACCATCGCAGAAGAGAATATCGAGATCTTTAAAGAACAATTCATCTCTGCTGCAGAACGCGTCCTTCAGGACCAGGACATTGTCCCAAAGATCTATCTCGATGCAAAGATTGATTTTAATGAATTGACTTTTGACTTTATGGAATCTCTTTCCCTATTAGAACCATTCGGGAACGAAAATGCGCCCCCGCTTCTCTACTCAGACACCAACCAATTATGGCCTCCAAAAGTAGTGGGGGGACAGCATTTAAAATTTTTTTTAGAACAGGCAGATCGAGCATTAGAAGGAATTGGGTTCGGCCTAGGGCACCGAAAACACCAAATCCAGCGAAAGAACATCCCCTTGCGCATCGCCTTCACGCCGCACATCAATATGTTCTTAAACAAAGCATCCATCCAGCTTCAAATCAAAGACTTTCAAAGTCTCTCTTCAGCCGAATAAAGTCCAGCTATACTGCGCCCACTTAGATTGTGTGGATTTTGGCCGCAGATTTTTTAGCTCCAGTAGCATTACGGAGCTCGCCGCAAACTAGAGAGAGTTTGCAAGAGCGAGCAATGCGCTGGAGCAAAAAAGATGCTCACCAAAATTCACCCAACCTAAGTGGGCGCAGTATAACCTTAGCTAACTTTTTTACGCTTGTCTAAATAGTTCTCTCGATAAAGCTTGATATCTGCATCAAGGATTACCCAGGCAGCTCCGCGTCTAGATGCTTTTAACAAGCCTACTCGCGTTGCATAGTAAATCTTTTGAGCAGGGACTCCCAAAAGTCTCGCTGCTTGATTCACTGAATAAAACCCTTTTTTGTTATCAAACAATAACTCGCCATCAAACATCGACTTTGTTCTTGAATATTTATTCAATCGATATTCTTCGAGATCATCCAAATGGATGGTCCATCGGGTAGCACTCTTTGTAGCTCTCAATTTTTTTTGTTTAATGGCTACATAGATCGCCTGGCGGGTAACATTATTGATCCGAGCTGCCTCGGTAATAGAAACTACTTTGCCTACTTCCCCTTCAGTTCCTTGAGGGGCTAAATGTTCTGAATTCATATTTTTTCTCCCTAAATTTTAAATTAAATAATTTGATCAAATTTTCTCGTTATTGTAACGATTTACATCCCTTTTCAACTAAGTATTATTTCATAGAAAGATCTAAAATTCAACCTTTTTCCTATAAGTGGATGAAAAAAATTTACAACCTTAGGAGGAAAATTTTCACTAACATTTCTCAAATCCCTTATAACCAAAAACTTGAGTATATATATTTTCCATAGCACCAAAGTCACCTATTTCGGTATAGTCAAGGTATCTAGACCTCTATCTATACCAAAAAATGTGGAAATCTCCATCAGAAGCTGTCTATGAAACCTAAGCTTGTGGACAGTTTCTTAAGTTCGTGGACCCTCTTAGACCTCTTTCCAAAAGAGGCCTATTAACTACCATAGGAGCACAGTGCTATGAAGCTACAAAAAAACAAAATAAAAATTTGTCTCTTTTTCCTTCTTTTTCTTTTCACAGCTGTTGCTGTGGAACCAAAGTTACCCGACCTAACCCCTCGGGACGTAAAACATAAAATGGAAGAAATCCTAAAAGCTCACGCCTCCTATAAGCACCTGACTCCCGAGCTTATGGAAAGGATCCTTGAAAATTACCTCAGCGAGCTGGACCCCGCTAAAACCTATTTCCTTGAACCAGAGGTGCGAAAGTGGATATCTCCTTCAGAAGAAACTCTCAATCAAGGACTTGAAGCTTTTAGAAGGGCCGACTTTTCTTTTTTTCAAGAGATCCATAACAGCATGATTCAAGCCATTGAACGAAGAAGGGAGATAGACAATAATAGCCCTCAAGAGCTCCCTCAAGGGGTAAAAAGCGAGGAATTTAAAGACATCAGCTGGGCAAAGGATCGAGATGAGCTGGAACATCGACTCTTGAGGATTAAGGCGCTCCAAATCCAGGCCTGTGAAAGGCTAGGGAACGAACATTTAGATAAATTTATCGCCCGTATCGACAAAAGGCGACTTATTCGAGAATCGGAGCTTACCAGTCAATCTACAGAAGATCGACTAAAGACCACCCTCTCCCTTCTTTTAAAGGCTGCCGCAGCATCGCTCGATTCCCACACAAATTACCTGACCCCTTTAGAGGCGGGCCAGTTTATGATTCAAGTACAGCAGAGGCTTTTTGGGATAGGAGCCCAACTGAAGGACAACCTGGATGGCCTATCAGTCGTTCGCATCCTGGAAAACAGTCCAGCTAGCCAAAGCAACAAGCTAAAAATTAATGACCGAATCATTGCGGTCAATCAAGAATCTATCGTTGGGATGGATATCGTCGATGCCGTCGATCTGATACGCGGAGAAAAAGGGACTGCGGTTCTCTTAACAATTTTAAGAGAATCTGGAGAAGGAGAAGAAAGAAGGACAGACAAGCTCGATATTGAACTCGTTCGCAGCGAGGTTGTATTGGAAGAGACCAGGCTCGATCAATCGTATGAGCCCTATGGCGATGGAGTGATTGCCCATTTGCGTCTATTTTCCTTTTATCAAGACCAAAACAGCTCCTCTTCAACAGACATACGCAAGGCGCTCGAGCAAATAAAAAAAGAACACACTCTAAAAGGAGTCATTCTAGATCTCCGCGGCAATGCGGGAGGACTCTTGGTACAGGCCGTCCAAGTCACAGGCTTATTTATTCATAAAGGCATTGTCGTATCTGTAAAAGATAGCAATGAGAGATTGCAGCACCTCAGAGAACTGGACGGCAAGCCTATATGGGAAGGCCCCTTGCTCGTCCTCGTTGACGCGGCTAGCGCATCGGCTGCAGAAATTGTCGCTCAAACGCTGCAAGACTATGGGCGCGCGCTCGTTGTAGGAGATGCCCATACCTATGGGAAGGGAACTTTTCAAATATTTACCCTCAATCCGATGCAAAACGGCAAAGTGAATCCTCAGGGGGAATATAAAGTCACACAAGGCAAATACTATACAGTATCAGGGAAAAGCCCTCAATTAACGGGGGTTATTTCCGATCTTGTCGTCCCCGGGATTTTATCGCAGCTTGACATTGGAGAAAAATTCTCCAAATTCCCTTTAGAAAACGATCATATTGATCCCCATTTTGAAGATGACTTGTCAGACATTTCCCCTTTTCATCGCCTTCAGTTGGCGCCTCTCTATAAACAGGGAAGACAAGCCAAACTCTACACCTATGATCCTTATTTAAACATCTTGTCCAACAATTCCAATCTTCGGATGGAAAACAATAAAAATTATCAAAAATTTCTCACGGAACTTGCCAAAAAAAATTATGACGCTGAACCAATAGAACTCTTTGGACAAAGCGACCTACAGTTTATGGAGACGATGAATATTATGAAGGATTTAATTTTCTTAACGGAGCCTTTCGCTCTGTAGATTTTTGGGGGAATATCATTTTCATTGTTGATGTTCCCCCATTTTTATCCTATACGTCTCAAAATCTTGTTATTTTTTTCTCTTTTCTGAGAGATAAATGCGCCCAATTGCTATAATCCCTCCCATAGAAAACACATGCCTTCTTACCTTTTAGGAGTTATCTTATGACCGTCCGCGTCCGAATTGCCCCCTCCCCCACAGGAGATCCCCATGTAGGGACTGCTTATATTGCCCTCTTCAACCTCATTTTTGCTCGTCATTTTAAGGGGAAATTTATCCTCCGGATCGAAGACACAGATCAATCCAGGAGCCGGCCTGAATATGAGAAAAATATTTTTGAAGCTCTTCGTTGGACTGGTATTGATTGGGATGAAGGACCTGATGTGGGAGGCCCTTATGGACCCTATAGACAATCAGAACGGACTGAAATTTATCGAAAATATGCCTATGAGCTAGTTGAAAAAGGAAAAGCCTACAAATGTTTTGCAACAGCTGAAGAGCTTACTGAAATGCGAGAAATTGCTGCTGCTGAAGGGAAACGGGCAGGCTATGACCGAAGATACCGAAATCTTAGCGCTGCAGAAGTGGCAGAAAGAGAGAGCCAAGGCCAGCCTTTTGTGATTCGCCTCAAAGTGCCTCTCACTGGGGAGTGTGTATACGAAGATGCGATTAAAGGGCGGATCAGCGCTCCTTGGGCAGATATTGACGATCAGGTGCTGTTAAAATCCGATGGATTTCCTACTTACCATCTGGCTGTAGTGGTAGACGACTATCTCATGAAAATCACTCACGTGATCCGAGGAGATGAATGGATGAGCTCTACTCCGAAACACGTTCTTCTTTATGAATCATTTGGATGGACCGCTCCTACGTTTATGCACATGCCACTTTTATTAGGCAAAGATGGAAAAAAACTTTCCAAGAGAAAAAACCCCACTTCCATTTTCTATTTTCGAGATAGCGGATTTCTTCCAGAGGCTCTGTTAAATTTCCTCACTCTCATGGGCTATAGCATGCCCGATGATAAAGAGATCTACTCGCTAGAAGAAATCATTGAAAGTTTCGATCCTAAACGAATAGGAATATCAGGTGCATTTTTTGACACCCAAAAGCTCCATTGGATCAACCAGAAAAAAATCATCGAGACCATCCCTGAAGAAAAGCTTTGGGACCGTCTTGTAAAATGGCAATTCAATGAAGAGTTCATGCAACGGCTCATGCCTTTAGTCCATACGCGGATTAAAACATTTGGAGACTTCATCCAGCTTTGCCAGTTTTTCTTCATCAATGACCTCCCGATCACTCCAGAGCTGCTTTGTCCTCAAAATACAGCTCCAGAAAAGATCGCTTTTATGCTACAGACGATCATTTGGAGTTTGGATGAACAAGAAAATTGGACTGGCACCGCTTTAGAAAAAGCGTCGCATGAAGTCACCGAGCTTTTTGCTGTTCATTATAAAAAAGTCATGATTCCCCTCTTATTTGCATGCATTATGGGAAAATTGCAAGGTCCTCCTTTATTCGATTCAGTCACCTTGCTTGGCAAGGATCGAACTCGGGTTCGTTTCATGAACGCCATCCAGCTGCTAGGAGGCATTTCAAATAAGAAAATGGATCTGCTCAAAAAGGGATGGAACAAAAAAGCAATGCAAGAATTGTTAGCTTAAGAAGAGATCTCTAAGAAGCTGTTTTAAAACAGCTTCTAAGGTTGAACTAGATTATCTCCGGGCTCTTCAGCTGGTAGCTCTTGTACCTTGGAAATAACAAAGCCACGCTGATTTGCCTCATTGACTTCGCAACCGGCAAAAAGGCATAAGAAAAAAATGAAAAGAAATGCTTTCACTTTTGGCATATTCGTGTATATATTTTATCGGTAACTAGCTTGTCAACCTATAATCGCACTCATCCCTACATCGCTCGAATCAAAGATCGGTATCTTTTAACAAAAGAGGGCTCCAGCAAAGAGACCTATCACATCGCCCTGGATCTCCCTTCAGGGGAGCTTCCTTTTCAGGTTGGAGACAGCCTTGCAGTTTTACCAGAAAACAACCTGCAGCTCATCGAACAAATTTTAGGGCTTACCGCTTACTCAGGAGATGAGCCTGTTCTCGATCCAAAACTTAAAACCCCCGTATCTCTCCGAACGTTCCTTCAAAAAAAAGCAAACCTCTCAAAAATCCATCCTCGCTTTCTCTCCTTGTTACACAACAATGGCGTCTCTCTCAATCATCTCTTGGAAGAAAAGCAAGCTCTCCAGACTTTTCTTAGCTCAAACAATATACTGACTCTTTTGCGTCAAATGCCCAAAGGGATCTACTCAGCCCAAGAATTTGTCGATCATCTCATGCCGCTAACTCCCCGTTTTTACTCCATCGCCTCTTCCCCGACAGTTTTTCCTAACGAAGTTCACTTAACTGTCTCTTTTGTCTCCTACATGTGCGGCGGCGAAAAACAATATGGGGTAGCAAGTTTCTTCCTTTGCCAACAAGCACAAATCGAGTCGACTCCTATCGCTGTTTATGTGCAACCTTCCAATCATTTTTCCTTGCCAGCTCCCGATGCCTCTATCATCTTAGTAGGGCCAGGAACTGGAGTTGCTCCTTTTAGAGCCTTTTTACAAGAAAGGCTTGCACACGAAGCGAAGGGAAGAAACTGGCTATTTTTTGGAGAAAGACATGGAGCTACCGACTTTTACTATGAGTCTTTTTTTACAGAGCTTGCAAGACAAAGACGTCTCCGCCTAGACACAGCTTTTTCCAGGGATCAGGAAGAAAAAATCTATGTGCAACACAAACTCTCTGAACATGGCGCCTCCATTTGGGA
The DNA here is from genome assembly GCA_030681135.1 of Chlamydiales bacterium. Classification (GTDB taxonomy): domain Bacteria; phylum Chlamydiota; class Chlamydiia; order Chlamydiales; family SM23-39; genus SZAS-17. The sequence goes on along the minus strand of JAUXXF010000002.1, from coordinate 448 downwards.
TTGGCTCCAAAACGGCGCTTTTTTCTATGTATGCGGCAATGCAGACAAGATGGCTAAAGACGTAGATGCCTCCTTGCAACACATTGCAACCGTTCATGGAAACCTTTCCCAAGAAGATGCCCGTCTTTATCTAAAAAAGCTCAAGGCAGAAAAGCGATACCTGCTCGACGTTTATTAGACCTCCTTCGAAACTTGAGGCTCCGCCCCAAACCCCGCCAAAGGACTACGTCCTTATGGAATCCTTTTGTTTTTTTATTAAATCCGCTCTTTCGCATAGCGAAAGAGCGGATTTAAAAGAAAATAGGATTCTAAAGGACGCAGTCCTTTAGAAGGGCAGGAGACTGTTAATAGATTTAGTTTCAGTCGATTTCAGGGATTATTTTGGCCAAATTTCGTTTCTTTTTCGGGGGGTAATATCAACTTCCAGTATATGACCCCCCGAAAAAGA
>JAUXXF010000027.1 GCA_030681135.1 Chlamydiales bacterium | reverse complement strand
ACCTGAACCTGCACCTGCATCTGCAACAGCAAGAGCAGCAGCAACAACAACTACCACCAACAGGGCAAATGTTTAGGGTCCAGTCTGGATTTTCAGACGTGGCGGACAGTGATAGCACTTTTGTTCTTGAGCCTTCGACTGCAGCTGGGCAGAGCTTGGGTAGTCTAATCACCCTCCTTGCTCCATCAGGATTGAATTGTGTGGGGCCTTCTGGAACTGAGGCTTATCCATCTCCATCCAAACTTTTGCAGCAATTAGACGACTCCCTTGTGCAAAGTACTTCTTCTTCGAGTAGATGACGTTGTCTATTTGTTGTGTTTTTTATGGTTGGCGTGCATGTTTTGTTTGGTCTCTCTCTAAATAAACAACGCTATTTTGAATGAAGACATTATCTTTGATATATACTCGCGTGTGTGTAACAACGATCTCCCGATGGTGTTTTGTAGACTCATTGAAGTTGAATGACTTTTTGGTTCAAGAAACTTTTTTGGTTCGGTTGGCTTTCAAAGCTGAAAGAATCACCACAATTTATTTAATTTTGTTCTCAGGTGCTAAACATTAATTTCAACAAACGATAAACAAACATAGATGCTGAACTACTAGAATTTACAACCTCCTGAAGTTCCAGTATTATTCTTGATAGTACAACCATATGTATAAAGATCGCAATTCCCTTGACAGTAGATATCTCCTCCCACAGTGGCTGAATTATTGATAATTGCTAGTCCCCCCTACTCCCTTGCTACCCCGAGTGGTCAGCAAGCTCAAGGGCAACCCGTGCCCGACGACTATTGTCGTTCCGTCCTGGCCCCGACAGCCATGGTTCCAGGAACTCTGCCGGATGGCAGTAACCAAGCTGCCCCTAGGAGCAGCTCATCAAGTCTCTCTCCCCAACGCTGCGGGAGAAAACTATCTCTCGCGGAACAAAGCATGGAAGCTTGTGGCCTTTCGGATCTTGCCAGATTCAGAGCCTCCGGTCTGAACTGGCCTAATGGATTGGATGACGAGTTACGCCATGTAGGTTCACAAGAGTGTCATCTGCAAAAGTTTGGATAGAAATGAAGTATTTTCAATTCCAGAAGGCCCCACACGTTGTTGTTGCTGCTGCTGCTGCAGATGCAAGTGCAGGTTCAGATGCAGTTGTAATTGAAATTGCTGCTGCTGAAGGAGCAATTGTAATTGCTGGATAGTTTGCTGGTGCATTAGCTGCTCCTGCTGAGGGCGCCACTGAGCAGGTAGTTGTTGTTGATCTTCGGAAGATAATGGAATCTCTTGGAGCTCAACTATTTGAGGTCGATTGGGCCGTGGAAGAGTCTGTAGAAAATAGGAGGGTTGAGGCTGAGGCAAATTG
>JAUXXF010000020.1 GCA_030681135.1 Chlamydiales bacterium | reverse complement strand
TGTTTCAAAGTGATCCAGACAAGAAAAGCATTCAGTATAATCTGGAGCAACTGAAAGGTAACATTAATACTATGTACCTTTGTACCATGAACTGGGTTGCATTCGGAAGTGTTCCGGATAATGTACTTCGCTTACAGGAAGCGAAGTCGAGCTACAACGTAGTGGCTATGTGGTTTGAACTGTTAGAATTTATTAATTTGCCTGGCCCAAGTCTGACTTATAAAGGACGAAGTGTTTCTGTACCTCCATGTGACGAGGTAGAAGGGATTATCAGCACGATACTCGACTACTGTAGGAATGATGGCGTAAAGCTTAAAACCAGCAAGTACACCCCTTGTCTACAGAAAATACTCAAAACTGGCATTTCCAATTCCATGTTGAGAATTGAAGCTTGCGCTTCAGTGCAAAGAATACATGATGACAAATATATGGATTTAATGATTACTCAGATCGAGATCGAAACAGTTTCAGAATTGTCTCAACAGTATTTAGAACAAGCGATATTAAAAGCCTTGCAGAAAATGTCACAAAACGCATGGGAAACGCTTGAAAAATGTTCAGGTTTGATATTTGATAAAGATAGCGACCGGTTTAGTTTGAAATTTGATCGTAAGGTGGCTGACGTTGAGTCGGAACTTTTTTCCATATGGAAAGGTGACTTACCTGTTGAATATCTGCATGATCTCTGCGGGGCTATTAGAAATCATTCTCCGGTTACTCAAGTTATCGAAGATCACAAATTAGAAACCTTTATTTCGGTTGTCAAGGAGCAACAGCCCTTCAGTATTCTGGATAATCAAGTTTCTTTTTCAGAATCCTCTTGGGTTGATAAACTATTTTGTATTGCGAATGATAGTAAACACTTTCGATTGACTCCTCATTTCGCCAAATTAGAACTAAAAGACGTAAAGGGTTTAATAATGCAAAGACCATGCATTATAGCTATTGATTACAGTGAGACCATTCCGTCACTGTATCCGTGGTCATTATACGAAATTCTGGAGTCCATTCATTCACCAGGAGATCGCGTTCGAATTTCTAAGTTGGCATATGAGTTTATGAGGGACAAGGATTTGAAAATCTTTTCTAAACATTATTACGAACCTGCTAAAAATTCGTACTATTATCCGATACTGGATGATATTAGCGAGGAG
>JAUXXF010000029.1 GCA_030681135.1 Chlamydiales bacterium | reverse complement strand
TTCGAGGTCTTTCCTCGTTAGTCCTTTAATGGAAGAGAGCTCTTCTGAGGAAGCTTGTTTGATGGCTTTTACGCTGCCAAAGTGCTGTAAAAGTCTCTTTTTTTTGGTAGGGCCGATTCCTTCGAGCTTGTCGAGCTCGCTCTTGAAGAGTTCTTGGGATCTTCGCTTGCGATGGAAGGTGATAGCGACTCTATGAGCCTCGTCGCGGATTTTTTGTAAGAGGAATAATAGAGGTGAGCGGGGATCGAACAGAAGAGGATCTTTGCGGTTTGGAAGGAAGATTTTTTCTTGAGTCAGCCCCTTGTCGTGGCGAGAATTTTCTTTACCGACTCCAATTACATCGACAGAGGCAATTTGGAGCTCTTGAAACACATCGAGCGCGCAACCCAACTGTCCTTTTCCTCCATCGACAATGAGAAGATCGCAAAAGTCATTTCGTTCTTTAGCGCGTAAAAAATGGCGATAGATGACCTGTCTCATCGCAGTGTAGTCATCAGCTCTGCTCTGACCTTTAATTTTAAATAATTTGGAGCGAGAAGAGACTTTTTCGCCAAGCTCGAAGGATACTAAGCTGGCTACTGGCTGATGGCCTGAGATATTTGAAGTATCGAAGCATTCAATGCGTCTTGGAAAGCGGGTTAGCTGGAGCGCTTCAGCAAGATCGAGGAGCATTTTTTCTTTCAGAGAGCGGGCGTCTTGCTCTTTGATAAATTGAGCATGAGCATTTTTTGAGGCCATTTCAAGGAGCGATTTTTTCTTTCCTTTTTGGGGAGAGGAGATCGCTATTTTGCGTCCAGCGCTCTCTGACAAAATCTCTTCCAAAGAGGTTTGCTGTCCAAGGGAAAAAGGAACGAGGATTTCTTTAGGCAAGTGGGCTGCATGAGCATAGTGCTGAAGGAGGAAAGATTCGAGGATTTCCGCATCTTCCGAGGCGATTAAATGGAAACTGAAATGTTCTGATCCAGTGAGACAGCCTCCTCGAAAAAGGAGCTTTGCAATCGTGATCGCGCTGGCCTCTCGATAAAGGCCGAGCACATCACATTCTTCGATCCCTTGGATATGCTGCGCTTCAAGTATATGGTCCAGCTGCTTGATTGTAGAGAGGATTTCTTGGGCTTTTTCAAATTCGAGCGCTTCGGAGGCTTTTTGCATCTCTTTTTGCAAAAGAGGAACGATCTCTTTATTTTGGCCTTTTAGTAAAGCGATTGCTGACTGGACGTGAGCTTCATAGCTTTCAGGTGTACATTTTCCAACGCAAGGCGCAATGCATTTTTTGATGTCATAAAGTAAACAGGGTCTTGTCCGAGAGGCCAGTTCTGCATCGGAGCACTGCCTTAAGGGAAACAGGTTTAATAGGAGATCAAAAATTTGCCTTGCAGCGGTAGCATTTGTATAGGGACCGAAATAGAGGCCATCTTGCTTAGGTTTTCCTTTATAGCGAACAAGCCGTATCATCGGCCATTTGTGGCGGGTAATCATTAAACTGATAAACGTTTTATCGTCTTTGAGGAGAACGTTATATTTGGGTTGATGTTGTTTAATGAGCTGATTTTCTAACAAAAGCGCGTCTTTTTCTGTGAGCGTGACAATAGTATCGATCGTCTCAATGTGGGAGATCAAATAGGGGATCATCTCCCTAGTATCGGCTGGCGTAAAATATTGCCTCAGCCGAGAGCGAAGGTTATTGGCTTTGCCAATATAAAGCGTGCGCCCTTGGACGTCTTTCATGATGTAGACGCCGGGCTGATCGGGATAAAGGTGTAAAGACTGCGGTTCAAATGGCATAGGTTTACCATACAAGATTAGATCTGAAGGCGCATTAAAAGAAAAAGAAACTTTTAGAGTCTTTGGCAGCGAAGTATATATGTTTTTTTATCGCTGGCACTTACCCAGTGCGCACAGACAACTATATCCCATCTTTCTAAAGAATCATCCCTTAGAAAAAGAGCAAAAAATTCTATTTTTAAACAGCTTTTAGCAAAGGAGATGGAAGAGACTTTTCAAGCCGCCTGATCAGATAGTTTGCGCGGAGTTGGCACATGAGAGCGACGCTCGCATGTGTGATACTTGAAATGATCCAAAACTGACTTCCTGAAATAGAGATAACCTTGAGAAAAAACAGGGTGAGTAAGTAACCATTGACCCAGCTAAACAGTCCCGTGAATAAGGTGAAGTTCATATCTCGAAAAGCCAATATATAGCTGATTGGAATAAAACTAATCATCATGAGGCTAAAAGAGCAAAATATACCAAGAAGAAGTTCTCGGATAAACTGCGGACTTACTGATAGCGTTGGGAATAAACTTTTAAAAATGTATTCCGGAAATAACAAAAAAGGCACAGCTCCTAATAAGCCGATCAGCATCGCTACAAAATAGCCCATCCTAGCAGCTGACTGCAACTCCGCAGGTCTGCCAGCGCCAATCGATTGCGAAACAATAGTCACTTGGGCTTGGCAAAGGGCGTCGCCAAAACAGGGCAAAAAGAAAAAGAAACTCCCACCAAGCGAGAGCGCCAATGCATAATCTTCTCCCTCAGCTATAACAAGCCTTACTGTGATGGCCCAACAAGAAAGCGTAATCACTCGATTGAGGGCTCTTAACAATCCTGGGTAGACGGATTCTTTAAATAATTTCCAACGAAATTTCCAATGAGAGGTAGCGAAACGGAAACGATTCTTTCCATTCATAAAAATCGAAAAAAGAAAGAGACAGTAACTTCCTTGAGTAATCAACGAGCCCCAAGCTCCCCCAAGGATACCAAAAGCAGGTAAACCTCCTTTGCCGAAAATAAGAACATAGCTTACGCCAATCTTGAGGGCTAAAGAACCTATGGATGTGAATAGAAGTAATCTAGTTTTGCCCTGTCCTAAAAAAAAGCAAGCCAGAGCCGCACCCAAAGGGTACAAAAAATTGAACCCAGTCATCGTATGAAAATAAGGAAGAGCTAGATGACGGATCTCTGTATCTTGAAAATAGACATCTCCAAGCCAAAGATTTATAGGAACCGTGATCAGAGAGGAAAAGAGAGAAAACCAAATAAATTGCCAGATGCTAGGACCTATTTCTAGATACCCACCCTCACCATATCGCTTTCCGACTGCGACTTGCGCCATCATCGCAAGAAGCACGCACGCCGCCTGAGAAATGCCCGAAACATAGGCAACATTGACAGCGGCTTGCATGGCCTGAGACGAAACTTGAGCCAAAAAAAGCTTCTCTATAAGCAAAAAGATGGTGTTCGTAAACGTGATTAGAAGAATGGGAAAAAAAAGTCCCAAAAGCCTTTTCATTCCCAGCCTCCTAATTCTACTTACTCTTTTTCAACAAAAAGAGAAAAGGCTTTTGCATCCTTTCTAGCGCAATGCATGATAAAATGTATCGCGTCATCGATGGAATACATGTAATTAAAAGGTCCTAAATGACCATGATTTTCATAATTCCAACCTTCGGTAGTGGTTGTAATCACAAATGGCTGATGTCGGACTGATCCATCAGCATGGACAAAAGTAGCATAATATTCTACTTGATGTTCATTCTGGAATTGTCCTGTACGTAAGATGTAAAAATAAGGATCACGTCCTCTTAACATTTTTTCTGCTTTTAATCCAGAAATAGCGCCTCTCCATGCCGGATGAGACTTTATTCCGTCGTGGATTTGTTGGGTTTCATTATGGATTGACTGATCATCGATATTTTTCATAATTGCTGACATAAAATACCTCTAAGGTTTAGTTAATTTAAAACGTCTAACATCTAGGCTTTCCGAAATGGTCAAGTGTAACAAATTTCTTTCTTTTTTTCACGTTTTTTTACATGTTGCATTTTTTTAAGTAGGGCCAAATTTCATCATCCTTGAAAAGTTAAAAAGCCCAGGAGTGTCCTTTAGAGGAGTATCCCATCCATGTTTCATAAGGGCTTGAGAGGGCTGAAAAAAAAGAGGGATGATAGGAGCTTCCCGAGCTACTATCTTTTCTGCTTCGATTAGATAATAAGATCTCTGAAAAGGGTTTAGCTCCTGATCGCTTCGATCTAAAAGAGACTGTAGTTCTGCACTTTCCCACCTGGCAAAATTTGTCCCATCCGTTGTAAATCGAAAGTCATTGAGAGTATAGCTTGGATCATCCACTGCTGAAATCCACTGAGTAAGACATACATGAAACTGTCCCTGAGTCGCTCTCTCCCAAAACTGAGACCAAGATAAGGGAAGCAACTTACAATCAATGTTTAGAACCTCTTTAAGCTGCTCTTTCAGACGATCAGCCGCATGCTGACGAATCCCTTTTTCAAAAAAAAGAAATTCAAGCGATGGAAAATCCTCTTTATCCATCCCAAGTTCACTTAGAGCCTCTTCAAATAGCCGGCGCGCTTTTTCCTTGTCTTTTTTCGGGAAAAGATAATGGGGATGGCTGGAAGAAGGCGGATCGAGAGTATACGCCGGGAAGAGATTAAAGGGCGAACTGGCGCAGAGATCATCCCGATTAACGCTATACATGATCGCCTCTCGGAGTTTACGGCATCGCATCAAGGAGGATTGTGTATTGAGAACCATCCAACATGTTCCATGACCAGAAGGAGAGAGAAGACGATCTTGAGAGCTCGTCAAATAAGAGGAGTTCCAACTTCCTAGTGGGTTCCCGATCCAATCCAATTCATCTTTTTGAAAGGCTGCGAAAGCATCTCGAGCGTTCATAATTTTGATGATGATCTGATCTAAGGCGATCTGTTTGGCATCCCAATAAAGAGGGTTTTTAACAAATTGATATCTCTGATTAGGTTGATGGATCTGCAATTGAAAAGGCCCATTACAAGGATAATTTGTCCCGCATTGGTAAGGCCATTGAGGAAATTGCTGGTCTATCTTACGATGAACAGGAAAGAAAATAGGAAGAGCTGTCAACTGAAGAAAATAAGGGACAGGATGAGCTAGTTCCACTTCAAGCGTTCGTTCATCTATAGCTTTGATACCGATCTCATCAGCAGAAACCTTTCCTTCTTTTGCTTCTTTTGCATGTTTAATAGGATAAAAAACTCTTGCAAAGGCAGTCACAAAGCTCGGAGAGAGAATTTTTTTCCAGGAATATTCGAAATCGTAAGCAGTGACAGCAGATTCGTCGTTCCAAACTGAAGAGCGAAGCTTGAAGACATAGCGCCTTGCATCCGTAGAAATTTCGATAGACTGCGCCAAGCCATTTTCCAAATTGCCATGTCGATCAAAACGAGTGAGTCCCTCAAAAAGAAGTTTCAAGATGTTGCCGGGAAAACGATCTCCTCCTACGCGAGGATCGAGAGCGCTTTGAGGAAAGTAATCAGCTCCAATACGCAAGGTTTGTAGAGTTCGATTATTTTGTTGCCAGCGATACAGCTCCCTTTGGAGCATTTCTAAAAACAAGTCGAACTGTTTTTTTTCAGTTTGCGGGAATAGGGCGCTAAAAAAAGTTCCTTCTGGAGTACGGATGTAGTTATATACGATTTGTCGATGGCTAGACGTGGCTTTCCGGAAAATTTCCGCAATGAACTCTACGCAAGAGGGCTGGTTTATTTGAACAATAAGAGCAAAATCATCATGGCTCTTACACCACTCCAAAGAATAAGGGCGGTCTTTGATTGTTTTTTCCTTACTTTTGGCAAAATAGGAAAAGAGATCGCAAAGGGTTGTAAGCTGCAAAGTAGCCCGTTTTTCCAGTGGCATCAGACTGTAGAAAAAACTATTTAAAAGATCGGGATCAAAATCGGGAAAGCAGCTTTTAAACTCACGGAAAAGCTCTTGCTGCTTGTAGAGGATCCCTCCATTGTAATCTCGAAAATCGCCAATCGCAGAACGAATGGAAGCGACCACCTTTTCACGAGCTAAGTAAAAATCTAAAGATCCGTCCGATCTTACAAAGGAAGAGTCCCTGGGAAAAAGGAGGCGGAAAATATGCGCTTCAATGGGCCTGCCTTCAATATGGCGGACTGTACATATCTTATCAGAGACAAAGGAGCAGTCATAAAATCTTTTTTTCAAAGAAAAATTGTGATAAGGAGCAGCGTACACTAAGGTCACCCGAAAAGCCATTTCCTTATCCGAGTGGTGATCCAGCGAGATAAAGGCTTGGGGAGGATCGTCGACAGTATCGATCTCTCGACTCAGCGCCAAAATATTTTTATACACTTCCTCTTCATTTGAGCTGGTGAAGATCACGGGAGAGAGAGATTGAATGCTGTTTTTGATTTTTTCTTGCAAAGGATCTCTCAGAAAAACCCTTTCTGATAAAGAGATAAGCCCTCCATCTTTTCGCTCGATTTCAAAGTAAAAAATCTTTATATCTCGATCTTTTGTTGGATGATAGTAAAAACTTTCTTGAACCATCCTATAGAGGGGAAAATGTTTTTCCAGAACCAAAATGACATTTTCTTTGTCGAAGAGCTCATAGCGGCTCATCACATTGAATCCGATTGCGCAACCCAAAGCTGATTTTGAAGAAAAGGGAAAAAAGAGCTCAGTAGGAAGCCAGCGCATTTTGAGATGGCGCTTATCTGGATGGAAAGCGATCAAGTGCAGAAGCTGTTTTTGTAAAGAATAAATAGAAAGAACAGAGCGAAAACAGTGGACGGAAACCCTGTGGTCCAAGTGCTTTTTTGGGGCGAAAAGGTAAAAAAGGGCCAGCTCGTCGAGCAAAGTTTGATCATCGTGAAACGGAAAGCGCTCTAACCATCTTTTGACTCTTTCATGCACAAAAGAAAAGGAAGAGTGGCTCGGCGTCGAGACCTGAAGGCACATACTCATCGCAGTTTTTTCCCATGCTATAAAGATATGAGGAGCAAATTAACAGAATCGTGGCTTAAAAGAGAACAAAAAAATCCTTGGTTTACTTATTTTTTCAATTGACGACTTTCAAATAGACCAGAAGGCTCCCTGAGCGCGTAACTTGAGTTTGTCTAGTGATTTAAAAAAATATTGAGAAAATCGGCTGCGTCGGCATTGCAGCAGATTTTCTCAATATTTTTTTAAATCACTACATGTCGTTAGATCTGCGGCTCATCAGTTCGAGATCTGCTTGGATGCGGAGTAACGGTTGCCAAAAGGAGCAGACTACACACTTTTAAGGTCATTCTCAAGAGATGGGTTGTGGAAAGGTCTTTTGCATGGTTGGAGAAATGCCGATTACTTTCGCCAAAAACTTTAAGCCCAGTCGAATCAAAAATTACATGTGGTTTTTCTCCTGGTTTAAGCAGTCTTCTCAACGGGGTTTTGAGTCCTTTTGCTCGACGAGAAAAAACAGAATAATGAGGACAAACAAGGTCAAGGCTGAGAATTTTAATGATCGATACAAGGAATCCTTGTAAAGCACGAAGTGCTATTCGAAAGACAGCCTTGATTAACAAGGCACATCGAATTGCATCATTTGAATAAGTGTCCGGCCTGCCTGGTTTATTTGAACATTCAACTGAGTACCATTTTTAGATTGTATTTTCATCGAATCAAAAAGTGATGCTTCCCCGATTTATCAAAGATTGGTTATACTCTCTCCAGTTCCAGATGCGGTATTTATCTTTCTTCTTAGAGGGGGTTATATCTTTTCGCGCCATTCGAACCTGCGTTTTTGTTGTGGTAAAAAAATTACAGATTTAATGGCTTGCGAGCTAGAAGAACTTAATCTGCAGCTATTTATGTAACAACGCCCTTTCATAGTTATTGCCTTAATTTTTTCATTTACAGAAAAAGTTGAAACTCCTTACGATGGCTCTCTTTTGTAAAGAGAGTTTTTATGAGATGGTTGGTCTTATTTCTTGGGATAAGCTCTGCGCTTTTTGCTGGGCCTTTCGATGAGATGACCCCTTCGACTCCTGAGGAGATAGCTTCTTTAAACTCAGATCTGTTGATTGATGGATTTGTCTCCG
>JAUXXF010000023.1 GCA_030681135.1 Chlamydiales bacterium | reverse complement strand
CAATATTTAAAGAATTAGGACCAACAGTAAAGGTAACAGTGCCACCTGTAGACGTGATCGTTGAAAATTTCGGATCCCCGGTCGTTGATGCAATCAGAACTTGTCCGCTCGTTCCTGGTGCGGTTACATTAACGCCATTTGATCCTTCTCCTATGAGAACACCAAATGTCGTCAAAACAGTCCGGCCCGTGCCGCCTGTAACAACAGATACAGCGTTAGAGAATGTAAACGCAGCGCTTGTTACCTCAATATTTAAAGAATTAGGACCAACAGTAAAGGTAACAGTGCCACCTGTAGACGTGATCGTTGAAAATTTCGGATCGCCCGTTGTCGAAGCGATCAGAACTTGTCCATTGGTTCCTGGCGCAGTGACGTTAACGCTATTCGATCCTGCACCAATAAGCACACCAAATGTCGTCAAAACGGTACGGCCTGTACCTCCAGTAGAGGTAGATATAGAACCAGAAAAAGTAAAAAGAGAGCTTGCTACCTCGATATTCAAGGAATTCGGTCCCATAGTGAATGTGATCGTACCACCGGTAGAGGTAATTGTACTAAATGAAGGATCAGCCCCAGTTGCCCCAATAAGAACTTGACCACTTGTCCCAACGGTTGTATTAATCGGACTAGTTCCCTCACCAATTAATACTCCATGTGAGGTAAGAGCTCCCCTGCCTGTACCACCAAATCGGACCGGAAGATCGTCCAGAGGATTAATCGAAATCGTATTCGAAGCTGCAGTCGTGGATATATACTGGCTGCCTAGAATCTGAATAACACCTCCAGAGGGAGTTGCGGAACCTGCGTCAGTGGCAAACGATAATGAACCAGCGCCACCAGCATTCACCGTAACAGTAGTCCCTACTCCAGAGGTAAAAGCCCCACCTCCTCCTAAGATAGAAAAAAATCCAGAAACTGTAATGGATCCACTGTCTGTCTGTACAGAAAATTGGCCTGAACCACTTGAACCAGATATTGGATTAATAGGGACTATATGACTCATTATTTCTATCCTTGCAAAATGTTAAAACGGAGGAAAAGCTCTTTTACAGAAAAAACCAAGAAAGCAGAATAAAACTAATTTAACGAAAAAATAAACTAGATATTCACTTCTAGCGTATAATAAAAATAAAATAATTAGTCAAAATGGAAGTTTTTATTAAAAAACGCAAAAAACAAATAATTTTATATTATTTTAGGGTCGGGAAGAGGAATGATAAACTTTCCTTTAAAACCTTTATTTCTCAAAATGTTCGTTAGCTCCTCTCCAATATGCCAAGAGAATAAAAGAACATATTCAGGTTGATCTACATACAGCTTTTTTTCATCGATCACAGGAATTCTTGTCCCTGGTATGAAACGATTTAATTTATTCGAAGAAGAAACCTCCATGACAGCATCAATTAGACCATCATCGAGACCTACATAATTAATCAACGTGCTTCCTCGAGTCGGCGCTCCAATTCCATAAATTCTATGTCCATCTCCTTTAATCTTCTGTAAAAGAGCTAACAAATCTAATTTCGATTGAATCACTCGCTTTTTAAAAGAAGAAAAAATACTGCCGTCAGAAAAACCTTTCTGAGTTTCTTCAGCCAAGCACTTCGTCACTGATTCGTCGATGGGATATCCCCCTTTTCTGGCAGCAAACACTCGGATCGATCCTCCATGAGTAGGAATCCTTTTGACTCGGATCACCTCAAGATCATGATGATTCAATAACTCGATCAAACTTCCTAAAGAATAGTACCTGAGATGTTCATGATAGATTGTATCGTATTGAAGGGTTTCAATAAGATCTAATAAATAATGGGACTCAGAAATAAAGATTCCTTGGGGTGATAGCATTGAGGTAATGGCTTCAACCACTTCATGAGGATCTTTAATGTGGGCAAATACATTCGCAGCTGTCACAAAAGAAGCCTGGCCATGTTCTAAAACAACGGATTTTGCAACGTCCAAGGAGAAATAGTCTTTGATCATAGCAATGCCATTTTGTAAAGCTACGTCGGCTGCTTGTGAGGGCTCAATTCCTAACACTCTATAACCCGCTTCTTTAAAGGGGCGTAGAAGCGTCCCATCATTAGCGCCAATATCAACCACTAAATCTGAAGTCTTAAAAGGAAATAAAGCCTTCACTTGCTGTGATAGTTCTAAAAAATTATCCCGCAAGATACGTGTAGTCCCACTCAAATAGGGATAACTATGAGGGAACAAAATCTTTGGATCTACTTCATACCCAATTTGTACTAAACCACAGGTTTCACAGCGGAGCAATTCCAAAGGAAAACGCATTTCTATGTTCGGCGTTTCTTTGACTTCAAGCATCTCGTTAACAGGAGGCAAAAATCCTAAAAAAAGCAAAGAGTCCAGCTGTCTACTATGGCAAATTTGACACTTTTCAATGGGTTTTGAATGATAAGCTAGCAGTTGATTCATCTTTTTTTCCTATGTTTAGTATACCAATCGATGATGGAAGGCAGTCCTTCATTGAGAGAAATCTTAGGCGAAAAACCTAAGCTTTTTATTTTAGAAATATCAGGGCATCTACGTTCCGTAGAGCCCATTTGCAAGGCCCCTTCCTGGAGAGAAAATTCTCTTCCAAAATAAGCAGCAATTTTTTTTGTAAGTTGGGCAATGGTCATTTCTTCTGGATTGCCAATATGGTAAATTTGGGAGTTTTCTCCCTTTTCAAGGAGGAGGATCATCCCTTCTACCATATCATCAATGTGAATGAAAGCTCTTGTCTGCTCACCACTACCTTGAATAGGGAAAGGGACTCGGCCTGAAGGATAGAGCTCTATCAGCTCAGCTGCCCTTACAATAAATTGTGGAAGAACATGCTCGTAGCCCATATCTGGACCGTATACATTATGGGGGCGAAATAGGCAGATTCGTTTAAAATGGGATTTCCCGTAATGGAGCGCCATGAGTTCGGTCAGGATTTTTGAGCCGCCGTAAGAATATCTGGGATTTGTTACATCAGGAATCATCAAGGAAGCTGTTTCATCTGTCGGAATCTGATCAGGAGTCTGATACACTTCTGAGCTCGAAGCGACAATGACATCATCGACTCCAGCTTTGATACAACCATCTAATACGTTGAGAATTCCTTTGACGCCTACTTCTAAAACAAGGTCTGGCTTACTATAGAAAAATTCCGTTCCATTAACTGCTGCCAGATGAATGACTGTATCCACTCCGCGAATAGCTTGATAAACTGCCTCTGCATCTCGGATGTCAGCAGACACCATCTCGATTTCATTGATCACATCGGCAAATTTTTCTGGGTTGGAACGAAACCCATTATCTAATACGCGCACAACATGATCAGAACTAATAAGCCTACGTACTAAAGCAGCTCCTAAAAACCCCATTCCTCCAGTCACAAGAATTTTTTTTCCCATCATCCACCTATGATCCGCTTTTTGCAAATTTATGACTTCCTAAGGCAATATAGTGAAGATCTGCAGGTAAACAGAGCATCTCTCGCTCATAATTATTCCAAAAATCATAGATCACCCCAGGACGTGCCATCTGCAGAGCTAAGGTCTCTAAAGGCATCTGAGAAAAAAGAGCATGATTGTTTAAAATACAGACAAGATGAGCTCCTTGAAAAGCCTCTTCTAGGTTTTTTTTTGGTTCAACTCCAAACTGCTTGATGTTTTCTTGAGAGACAATTGGGTCAAACCCACAAAAATGAGCTAAAGGGAAAGCTCTATGGAGGATTTCAAGAATTTCTTTTGCTGCAGTTCCTCGCAAATCATCTGTAGCAGGGCTTCCTTTAAAAGCAATTCCCAAAAGAGAAATGATTGGTCTATTCGGGAAATCACCTAACTGATCAATAAATTTTTTTAAAAAATAAGCTACATCTGCCGGCTGTCTCTCATTCATCGCTCGAGCAGATTTTGCAATTTCCGGCACAACTCCGTACTCAAGCATGCTCTGCACGAGAATATGAGTGTCTTTAGATAAACAAGGACCTGCAACTGGCCCTGGGAGTGGCAAATTATTCCTAGAGTAGCCAAACCTGCCGGCATGAATGACCTCTTTTGCGCTAATACCTATCACATCACAGAGGAAAGCAACTTCATTAGAAAAACCAAAACTCACATCCCGTTTTGTATTGTCCATTAATTTGATAAACTCAGCTGTCTCAAGACTGCTCACTTGAACAACAGTAGGGGTCAAAAATTGGAATAGGTGCGAGGCTCTAATACGTGTCGGAAGCTCGTCTGCTCCAACAATTTGCGGCAGATAACGGAGCTCTTCCATCGCTTGCCCTTCAACAGTTCTTTCTGGACAAAAAGCGACTTCAACAAGGTTTTTTGCTTTTTCCAAAATAGGCCTGACAATTTTCCGCGAAGTGCCTAATTGGACCGTGGAGCGCAAAATCACAAGATCTCCATCTTTTACATGCTCTGCAATCGTCTCAGACACTGTTTGTACATTACTCAGATTGATTTTCTTCTGCTCGTCAAGAGGAGTACCAACGGTTATGAGATAGACACTAGCATCGCAAGAAGAAGGGATTGTTTTATGAATAGAAAACGATCCATCAGCCAGAACTTTTTGTAGCATAACATTAAGACCTGGCTCAAAAAAACCAGGATCGCCAGATTGTAGCTGCGCTCTTAAATCATCGCGAATTTCCACGCCAATGACCTGAAATCCTACATCGGCCATAGAGATAGCCAACGTTAATCCAACAAAGCCCAGACCTAAAATACATACCTTTCGATCTTGATAATCAATAGGCACTTTATGTTTTTTTTGTGATTGTTTCATAATTTACAGAGACGCCCTAGAAGTTGTTGAAGAAAATATTCTGTTGTAAACCACTCTTGCTTAGGATCATGATCTAAAAAATCAAGTGCTGAGGCTAAATAAGATTCATGAGTCTTTTCATCCATGTTTTTTAAAAACTCATACAATTCCTCATGAGAAGAAAAATCTCTACGATCAATAAAAGATGATTTCGGAACATAGTCGGCAATATCGGTTGCTCCTAAATAAACAGGAACAGAAAGACTTGTCATTACTGGAAATAATTTATCTCCAATATAGCCAGCTCCTTTCATATTTTCATAAGTGATCGTAAACTTATAATGTTTCAGTGTTTCAACCTTCGCTAGCCCTTCGTGGGGAACAACGCCTTTCCAGCAAGGAAATCCTTCCCATCCCCTGCCATAAAGATCAAACTCTCCCTCTTTCGTACTAAAAAAAGAAATAAGTCTTCGTCTCTCTGTATAGAGCTCATCTGGATGAGCTCCGAAAAATTTGTTACCATTCATAAAGGCGCATAATTTTTTTTCGGAAAATGGAGGAGGATTCTGAGCTCTCTGCCAACGAATAGGAGGCAGAGGCAAATGAAACTTGATGTAGGTATCGTTATCAACAAAATCTTGAGGTATGACAAAAATCTTCCCAAAATGGTTCTTTACAACTTCTGTATAAAAACTAGGAGCTACACAGGGCGGCTCAAAAACAAGAAGAAAACACCTTTCTCTTGGATACTCACGAAGATTTTTAAGAATCTGTTCATTCGCATCCCAAGAAATGACAGCTGCAATATCAGACAGATTCGATCCATCCCAGGTAATACCTACACGAAATCCAGCTTTTGTGAGCTCCTCTACAAGACGAGGACCTAAATCTTGAGCTTCTACAGGATCATTCTTTGGATTGCAAAAAACATCTCTAGGATCGACTCCATTGCCATAAAGAAGCCAAACCGTTGAGGGAGACGGAGATTTCATCTGTTGATCCTACGTTTTAATAAATGTTTTTTTTAACTCTTTGGCAGGAACTCCTGCAACTGTAACATGGGGAGGAACGTCTCTAACAACTACAGCGCCAGCTCCTATGACGGCTCCTCTGCCTATCTTGCATTTTTGTTTAATGACAACTCCCGCTCCTACATAAACGAAATCTTCGATGATGACGTTGCCTAATACTTGTGCGCCTGGAGCGATTGTGCAACATTGACCTATGGAAGATTCATGATGAATGGTGGCTTGCACATTGATTTTACAATAAGGCCCGATAGTCACTTGAGGCATAATCTTTACTCCCCTTTGAATCAGAGCTCCTAAACCAATTTTCGCTCGTGAAGAAACGTAAGCATCTTTAGATTGAATGGTGATCAGCGCCTCTTGCCCATAATGTTTTACCAGCCGAGCTTTAATAGAAGGAGGGTCAACAGCTAGTATCACTTTCAAATCATGTTGGGCCTGCTTTAACATTTCCCAACTATCATCGCTGCCAAGATAAGGGATGTCACAGCATCCATCTGGCGAAGGATCAATGATTCCTATAAAATCGAGCTGCGGAAGAGATTCAATTAAATCCACAGCATCCCAGTCTAGACTCACTAAAGCTAACTTCACGCTCTTACCAACCCATTTTAATCGCTTCTATCACAAGAGAAACATCGCCCTCGGTCAAGCCATTATGTAAAGGCAATGCCACATGTTTTTCTTCAAACAATTCTTGTCCTACAAGCCCTGGAGTAACGCCCCCAAATACTTTATTTTTATCGATTCTTCCGTTAATAATTGAGGTAGGAACCCCTCGAGAAGCCAAGGCCCGAATAAATCGCTCTCTCTCTTCAACTAAAACCGTAAATCTCCAATAAGAGCTTTCTCGATCTTCTGCAAAGCTCAGTAAAGAAAGACCTGAAACTGCCTGCAACTGTTGTCTATAAAAGCGACCAATAGATCGATGCCTCTCTAGGATCTGAGGCAAATCAGAAAGATTAGCAAGCCCTAAGGCTGCTGCGATATTATTCATATGATATTTAAATCCAATATCTTCTGAATTATACACCCTTTCTCCAAGGATTGAAGGCTGATCTCTTTCGCGATCGATATTGAACCACCGTTTTTTCAACAGCTCACTCTCATGCTCAGAGGTTAAACAACATACCGCTCCTCCATCGCCTGTCGTCAAATGTTTGATCGCTTGGAAGGAATAACACGTGAAAGGAGAAATAGATCCAATCATTTGCCCTTTATAAGAAGCTCCAATAGAGTGAGCGGCATCTTCAATCACAACGAGCTGATGTTCTTTAGCAATAGCGTGAATTTCATCCAGATCGCAGGGATATCCACACCAATGAACAGGCATAATCGCTTTCGTTTTTGGTGTGATTTTTTGCCGAATAGATTGAGGACAAATATTTCCTGTATCCGGCTGTATATCTGCAAATACAGGCTTAGCTTTTTGCATTAAAATAGGTAGACCCGTCGCTATAAATGTTTGTGCAGGAAGAATCACCTCATCGCCTTCCTGAATCCCAGCAACTACTACAGCCAAATGCAAAGCGGAGGTTCCAGAATTTACAGCAACAGGTTTTCTTACTAAATGCAAAAGGTTCTGTAATTGGATTTCAAATTCTTTAACTGTCTCTCCTTCACTAAGACAATTTGAATCCAAAACTTTTCCAATAAAATCTTTAGACCTGCTAGAGACACTTGTTGCATTAAATTGAATCATTTTATTTACACTGCATATTGAAGTACAGGTTGATTTATTATCTATTTATTATTATTTATATATTCATAAAGATCAGCAACAAAAAAAACCATGACCTGATCATATAAATTTATAACATTAAAAATCAAAAGATAGTTTATGAAAATTTGGATAACTGGGGCGAAGGGTCAAGTTGGGAGTGTACTTTTAGATCTTCTTCGTAATATGCAAATCGAGCATATTGGAACGACAAGACAGCAAGTAGAGCTTGGTAATGAAAAGCAAGTCATGGCCCACATGACAAATTTTACGGGCATCACTCATGTGATTCATACAGCAGGCTTTACTAATGTAGAGGCTGCTGAAATCCAGAAAGATGAAGCATATCTCAGTAATGTCATAGCCACCTGCCATCTTGCCAAAGCCGCATCTATCCATGGAGCCAAGCTCTTCTATATTTCTACCGATTATGTGTTTGATGGAACAAAAAAGACCGCTTATCAAGAAAATGACCCAACAAATCCACTTAATTGGTATGGTATGACAAAAAGAGATGATGAGTTATGTGTTCAAGAAAGCGGCAACTACTGCATCATTAGGACGTCCCGCATTTTTGGAGGGCTTGGAAGAGAATATGTCGCCTCTTTGTTACGACTCATGAGACATGAAAAAGAGCTTCACTTCGCATCGGATCAAATTTCAAGGCCTACATATGTCGTTGATTTTGCAAAAGCTCTTCTCTTTCTTGTAACAAATGACGCCTCTGGCATTTATCACTACGCCAATCAAGGTACGATTAATAAGTATGAATTTGCTAGTCTTATTTGGAAGGCAGCTAAACAAAAAAATATTCCTATGGCCTGTGCAGCTCTCCTTCCTATCTTAACTTCTCACTGGCAAGGATCTGCGAAGAGGCCTTTGAACACGGTCTTAGACACAAGTAAAATTGAACAGCTTCTTTCTATCCCTTCATGGCAGGATAGTTTTGAACCCTATCTTCAATCATTATTATCAACGGATTGAGACAATGAATCGTAAGAAAACATATCCTCTGGATAAGGTTTTTTCTCTAAGTCATCAATTAATGTCCAATGGGGCAGAAAGAAAGAATCTACAGGAGGATTGGCATGCAAAAATGGATCTTTCCAATGTGTTGGAAAGACAATTTTAGCTTCGGGATGTTGATTAAAATAGGCAGCCCACCAGGAAAATGAGGAGTTACAAAGAATCTGATTCTTGCAAAGAGAGAGAAAAACAAAATCTTCAATCCCAGAGTTCCCTTCAACAAAAATAAAGTGCTTTGGAAAATGACGTTTACACCAATTAATTCTATCAGAAAAAATGACAAAGAGAGAATCGGAAGGAAATAGAGAGGCCGTCTTTTCATAGTAGGAAAGCCCCCAAAAAGGATGAACTCCAGCATTGTGCGTTCTTTTACTTTGCGTCCGAACATGAACGCCGACAATTTTTGGATTAGATAAGAGAGATCCATATTTGGCTTGCAGATACTGCATCGTTAACGAAGAAGGAGCGAACGTCTGCAAAATACGCTCTCGATGATGATCAAAATGCTTCCAAGATTGTAAATACCCGTCGATTAAGAGATCTCTTTGAAAAGGAATCCTTTCTGGACTATACCAGTTTTTTTCCTTAAACTCGTGGAGCCAAGGGCGAGATAAAGGAGAGGCATCAAGGCGAGAAAAAAAGCGATCTTTATTGTAAGAAATTCTCCATGCCGGGTTATGCAAGGCAGGGAATATAGGGAGTGCCCCGTAATCCCAGGCATACGCTAAAGTAGCTGCCGTTTGAAATAACTGATTGCCTAATTGACCATAGATCTTACAAGTGACAAAAGGCTTTTCCATGGGTTATAGCGACCTGAGTACGATAACAGGTTCTTTCGCATCAGAAGTCTCGTTTAACACATCTTCATAGGAATATCCGAAGTATCCTACAGGTCGCCATCCTTGAAACAGCTTTTTCATGCGAGATTCTCCATAAACTCTATAAGAGATGCCAATCAGCCCATCTTTCGCAATTGGGATCGATAAGTAGAGCAGTCCATCTTTCGGAATTTTTGTTTTTGCCTGACGCATCAGCTGTAGATCCCTATCACCAATAGCAGGGTCTTGGTGAGCCTGCCTTAAAAGAGAAAGCATACAAACAACATCTCCCATCCGATCTTCTAAAGGATCCAAGACCTGAACCCCTTGTGAGCGCAAAAAAAGCGCATCTTTCGTATCAAACGGATCCATAAGAACAACAGCCTTCTCCGCGATAGGAAAAGTTCTTAAAGCCTGAATAAGACAAAGTTGGGTAAATGACTGCATTAAACCTTTCTCGTTGCAAGCAACATATCGTCTGGTTCTCTTCGACTATAAAGCTCAATGACATAATCTGGATGAATTTCCCATATCTTTTGTTCCAGTTCTTCTATTTCTATGAAATCAAAAGAGGCCGTGCCGAATAATTTTGCATCATCAATCATAATTGTATGATTTTTAATGGGATGGTTTTTGATAATTTCTAACTCATCCAAAATAGGATTATGCGTTAATCCTTTTGCGGTATTTTCCGAAGAATAGTGTGCATCAAGCCAAAAAGTAGCAGGAGCATCAACTTGGCTCAAAATCTGAGGAAGAACGGTACGCGAATCTCCGCAAAGAATCTGCACATTAGGTTCATTCGCAAAAACTTGTCTGCAATATTCGCAAAAATATTCAGACAAATCGATCGAATAGATCTTTTCAAAATGACCTGCATATAAAGCTCTTCGAATCCCATTGCCATAATAGGTCCCCGTTTCAATGAAATACTTATTTGGGCAATGAGGAAACGGATAAATCATCATTATTCTTTCTCTTGGACAAGATCGATTAATTGATTCACAAGGTTTAAAGCGACAAATCCTTGGCTCTTTAAAGCAACATCAGCCAACAACGCTAAACATTTATCTGTTTCTGTACTTATTTCTAAATATTTCATAAAAAACCATTTTTATTTAATAAAAAAGGAACTAGGGGAAACGAGATTTCTCAAGCCCCCCAACCATTCCAAACTAATCGTCAAAGTACTATTATTTTATACGCCATCATCTTTGATGGATTTTATTAATTGATTGACTACATTAGCAATCTGCAACCCATGAGATTTTAAAGCTAAATCAAAAATTGCATTCAATATTTTTTCTGAATCTTCTTTTATTTCTATATACTTCACACGAACACCTAAACAAAAAAACCTTACAATAAAAGACTATACATACGAAAATTTTATTGCAAAGCAAAATATATATATTGAATTGTAAGAAATCAAAAACTATAAAACTTAATAAAAATTCAGATTAAATACCTATGATTGTCATTTTATTAGCTGGCGGAGAAGGATCACGGATTTGGCCTTTATCGAAAAGCCAATGTCCCAAGCAATTCTTAAGTTTTCAGGGTCACCATTCCCTTTTACAAAGGACGATTTTACGATTAACAAAAAATACAAACATCACTAAAATCCTCCTTTCTATCAATGATTCTCATAAATCGCTCGTCGAAAAACAGATTCGGGAAATCCACAAAGAAGATATCTGTGACATTCTCTCTGAGCCGCTCCCCAAAAACACGGCTCCAGCCATCGCTTATTGCATGAAGTATCTCGAAGAGATCGGTTTGGCAGAAGATCCGATCTTAGTTCTTCCTTCAGATCATTTTATGGATGAAGAAGAGATCTTTCACAAACATCTCCATCTCGTGGAGTCTCAAGCAAACTCCACCATCATTCTTTTCGGGATTAAAGCTACAGAGCCAGAAACCGGTTATGGGTATATAGAGATTGATGCCCTTCAAAGCCCTTGGACCTATACGATCAAGACATTCACAGAAAAACCTCATCTTGAACAGGCTAAAGCCTACATTGATCAAGGAAACTACTTTTGGAATTGCGGCATCTTTCTCTGGTCTTCTGCCATCTTCTGGGAACAAATGAAACTTCACGCACCAGATATCTATGCCCTCTCTCAAGGAAGCTCCGAGGAAATAAGAAACCGCTATCATGCGTTTCCTAATATCTCTATCGATTACGCATTATTGGAAAAAACACAAAAAATCCTCCTGTGTCCTCTTTCACTTACATGGTCCGATATAGGTTCTTGGGATAACATCTATAAAGTATTAAAAAAAGACGAATCAAATAATGCAATTATTGGAAACGTAGAAGAAATTAACACAAAAAATAGTCTCGTTATTAATAAATCAAAAAAACATGTATCAACAATCGGCATCAATAATTTATTAATTATCAACACTGAGGATGCCGTTTTAATTGTTCAAAAAGGATCCTCGCAACAAGTCAAACAGTTGAAGAAAAAACATGATTATTAGTCGAACACCTTTCAGATTACCTTTAGGAGGAGGAGGAACCGATTTACCCTCTTATTATAAAGAGCATGGAGGCTTTTTAATTACAGCTGCTTTAAAGCTGTACATGAATATCTGCATTAATGAACCTGCAATGTTAGATCATATTCAACTCAATTACTCTCAAGTAGAATCTATTCCTCTCGATCAAATTCATACGATCAAACATGATATTATCCGCACCTCTTTACAATATTTACAAATCAAAAAGCCTCTAGAAATTAGCTCCATGGCAGATATTGCTTCAGGAACTGGTCTTGGTTCTTCCAGTTCCTATACAGTGGGTCTTCTCAATGGTCTGCATGCCCTTCTTCGTGACCAAATATCCGTTCAATCTCTCGCTGAAGAAGCATGCAAAATTGAAATGGAGCTCATTGGCAAGCCAATTGGCAAGCAAGATCAGTATGCTGCTGCCTATGGAGGCATCATCTCGCTTGAAATCGACACCGAAGGAAAAGTGCTCGTAGAAAGACTCAACCTCGAGCCAGAATTCATGACCGAGCTACAGCATCGCTTCATGATTTTTTATACAAATATCCAGAGAGATGCCAATGAGGTTCTCGGCGAGCAGCAAGTCCAGATCCTTAAAAAAACAGGCCAAACTTCCCTACAAGCCATGCATCGGATCAAAGAAATTGGAAAAGAGATCAAACACGCTCTTCTCCAAGGAGATATTGACGCCGTTGGAGAGCTCTTCCATGAACATTGGATGCAGAAGAAAAAAATCTCTCAAAAAATGTCTTCTTCTGCCATCGATGCCTGGTATTCCCTTGCAAGAAAGCATGGGGCCCTCGGAGGAAAAGTCATGGGAGCTGGCGGTGGCGGCTTCTTTATCTTCTGCTGCAAGTATGGGAAACGGCAAGCCCTCCGAGCCGCTTTAGAAAACGCCGGTCTAAAATACACAAGATGCAGCTTCGACTTTGAAGGCTCCAAAATTGTCGGAAATTTTTAACATCGGAGCTCTGCTCTTGGGGCTCCGCCCCAAACCCCGCTAAAGGACTCCGTCCTTTAGAATCCTTTTTGTTTTTTCTGAGGCAAAGCCTCAAGGCTTTGCCTCAGAAAAAGAAAAACAAAGGGGTTTTCAAAGGGCGCCAGCCCTTTGGCGGGGTTTGGGGCAGAGCCCCAAGAGCGGAGCCTCAAAAGGTCTAGTATGAAAGCACTTCTACTCGCAGCAGGGAAAAGCACTCGAATAGCTCCTATTTCTGGAGGAATTCCAAAACCTTTGATCTCGTTTCAAGGAAAGTCGATCATTGAGAGAAATATTGCTTGGCTTGTCAGCCAAGGAATCGATGATCTTTGGATCAACCTGCACTATCGTCCGGAGAGTATTATGGAACATCTGGGAGATGGTTCTTCTCTGGGCGCTAAGATCCACTATTCGTTGGAAAGAGAAATCTTGGGGACCGCAGGAGCGGTGAGGCATTTGAGAGAGATGTTGGATTCGACATGTTTGATCATCTATGGAGATAATCTTTATGATTTTTCGCTGGAGCCTTTCTTTCAATTCCATAGAGAATCTAAAGCTTCTATTTCGATAGCTCTTTTTGATCAAACGACTCATCTCCATACAGGTATTGCTGGGGGTAAAGTCCTTTTGGAGGGCGATGAAATAAGGCAGTTTGTTGAGGGAAATTCTTGCGCTTCTTTTTATGTAAATACAGGTGTCTATCTATTAGAAAAAGAAATGATAAATGAAATACCAGATAATAGCTTTTTCGATTTTGGAAACGATTTATTTCCAAAATGCATAAATAATGGTATAAAGATATGCGGATATATAATTGATGGCTATTGTTTGGGAATTGACACGCCAGAGAGCTATCATAAAGCATTAGACATGTTCTCATGAAAAATATCTTAATTACTGGGATAGCAGGGTTTATCGGGTCTAATCTAGCAGAGCGTCTTCTGCAAGAAGGAGGATTTAAGATTATCGGCATCGATAATTTATCTGCAGGAGTTAGAGAACAAGTTCCTCAAGAGGTGATGTTTTATCCGTTAGATATTCGGGAGCGATCGATTTATCCTTTATTTAAGGGGGTAGATACGGTGTTTCATCTGGCAGCGAAAAACTGCATTCACGATTGCCAAACCGATCCTGTAGAGACTGCAAGCATCAATGTTCTAGGGACTGTTAACGTCTTTGAAGCTGCAAGGCAGGCTGGAGTGAGAAAAGTTGTCTACGCGGAATCTTCTTCTCTTTACGAAGGCTCCTCTTTTTTGCCGACTCCAGAGAGTGAAATCAAGCCGGAAAGTTTTTATGCAGCCAGCAAAGCAGCTCCTCTATTTTTTGCAAATAGTTACAGAAGGTACTCAGACCTTACTTTCACAGCGCTACGGTATTTTTGCGCCTATGGTCCAAGGCAAGATTATCGAAGGACCGTGCCTCCGGTCATGAGTAGCTTTATTATTCACCTGTTACAACAGAAAAGACCTACGATTTATGGATCTGGACAAAAGAAAAGAGATTTTATCCATATCGATGATATCAATGATTTTCACCTTCAGACAATTGTAGATCCGAGAACAGATCATAAAACATTCAATCTCGGAAGCGGGGTGAACTACTCGGTTCAAGAGGTATTTGATCTGACCTCCTCTCTTCTTGGGTCTCATCTTGAGCCCGTTTATCAATCAGATTTGCAAGGAGAAGCAGAAGCTACGTTAGCTTGTATCGAAGAAGCGAGAGCTTTGGGCTGGTCTCCTAAGATTTCTTTGGAGCAAGGTCTATTAACATCCATTCAATTTATCCGAGAAAAGGTCTTATGAATCAAAAGCCGAAGATTGCTGTTTTAGGGATGTGGCATCTAGGCTGCGTCATCAGCGCTAGTTGGTTAAAACTAGGATTCGAGGTCATTAGTATCGATAGGAGTTTGCATCTTGTTGAACAATTATCTCAGGGCACACCTCCTATTTACGAACCCGAGATGGAAGAGATTTTCAAAAAAGCTCTTTTGGAGAAGAAATGGACTGTCTCTACGGATCTTTCTTTCCTGAAGGATTGTGATGTCATCTTTTTAGCCTACGATACTCCTGTCAATGAACAAGATGATTGTGATCTAGAGCCTTTAGAGAGTGTATGTTGTAATGCATCGGCTCATCTATCAGCAGACGCCCTTTTGATTGTCAGCTCCCAAGTTCCAGTTGGGACGTGCAGTCGTTGGCAAAACATGTATTTTCCTTCTATTGCCTATTCTCCTGAAAACCTCAAACTAGGAGAAGCTATCGAAAATTATCTCCATCCAGGTCACCTTATTCTCGGAGGGGACCCCCATCTGATCAAGAGAGCCCTTGAGCTTTTTTCTTGCATTCGAGCTACTTATATCACGATGGATACCGAAAGCGCAGAGATGACCAAACATGCCATCAACTCTTTTCTAGCTACCTCTATTACCTTTGCCAATCAACTCGCCGATGCGTGTGCATCTGTTGGAGCCAATATCCAAACAGTCACCTCTTCCATGAAACAAGATCCTCGAATTGGAGCTAAAGCTTACCTTCAAGCGGGTCTTGGATTTTCTGGAGGGACATTAGGAAGAGATTTGCGTATCTTAAAAAATCAGTCCTTCTTTCAAGAAATCTGGCAGCATAATCGACAAAGGCCCCTTCAGATCCTTCATAAATTGGCCCGTAAGCTAGGTGGTTTTTCTCAAAAAACATGCGCAGTTCTCGGCATCACCTATAAACCAGGAACTAGCACTCTACGAAGAAGCATCCCCTTAGAAATAGCGCAAGATATGATCCGAAAAGGCGCTAAAGTCAAAGTCTACGATCCAAAAGCGAATTGGTCAGAAATTGATCCCATTAAAGAGATCCACGTCGCGGAAGATCCTTATCAAGCAGCAACCGGGGCAGACTGTTTATGCATCTTTACCCAATGGCCAGAATTTCAACAGCTCGACATGGACCTCTTAGGAAAGCTTATGAATCATCGAATCTTATTTGATCCTTATTACCATGTACAAAAACGGTACGAAGAGCTCTATACACTCAATTTTCAGATTTTTAACAACCTTGGATCATGATGAACTTTACGCTTCACAAAAAAAATCTTCTCATCACAGGCGGCAGCATGGGTTTAGGCCTTGCAAGTGCTAGAGCCTGCTTAGAGAAAGGAGCCAACGTCGTCATTTGCGCTCGAACAAAAAGCGATATTGAGCTAGCCCTTGAAACTCTTCGAAAAGAGGGGTTTTCCTCTATCAAAGGGTGTGTGGCAGACGTTACGAAAGAAACCGACATAGAATCAATCCTCGATGCCTTGGAATCTCATTTTGGAGCGCTTCATGGAGTCATTCATGCGGCAGGAGTGTATGGGCCAATAGGTCCCATCACGGAGGTCGATCCGAGCGCCTGGTTGGAAGGGGTCAAGATCAATCTCTTTGGCTCTTTTATCGTGATGCGTCAAAGTTGCCTTCGCCTCAAAAAACATCAAGGAGGCAGACTCGTTCTCTTTTCAGGAGGAGGCGCCGCATCGAGTTTTCCTAACTACTCTTCTTATGCCAGCGCAAAGGCCGCCGTAGTACGTTTGACAGAAACGATCGCGCAAGAAATGGCCCCCTATCGCATCGAAGCCAACTGTATAGCTCCAGGATTTGTCCTTACGCGCCTGCACCAAAAAACCTTGGAGGCAGATCAAAAAGCAGGATTAGAGTTTTTAGAAAAGACAAAAAAAGAATTAGCACAAGGGGGCATCCCTGCGGAAATAGGAGCCTCTGCAGCAGCCTTTTTAGTCTCTGATGCAGCACAAGGAATTTCCGGCAAATTTATTTCAGCTCCCTATGATCATTGGAAAGACTTTTTAAACCACCTCAAAGAGCTGAAAGAAACAGATATTTTTACCTTAAGAAGAATCGTTCCTAAAGACCGAGGGATGTCATGGCAATAAATGTAGCGATCGTTGGCTGCGGGCTCATCGGGAAAAAAAGGGCTGCGCAAATAAAAAAAGACCCTTCGGCAAGATTGCTCTATGCAGTTGATATCCACGAAGAGCCAAGAACATTTTTTCAGTCGAATTATGGATGCAACGTATTATCCAACTGGGAAGAGCTTATCCAAGTGAAAGAAGTGGATGTCATCATCATCTCCACTCCGAATCACTTAAGTATGCCGATTGCTAAAGAGGCTCTTCGGGCTAAAAAACACATTCTCCTTGAAAAGCCGTTTGGGAAAAATGGAGAAGAATCAAGGTCCATTCTGGAATCTGCCCATCAAGCAGAGACTTTTTTAGCCATAAAAGCAGGATTTAACCATCGTTTTCATCCCGCTCTTTTGCAAGCAAAGTCGCTTGTAGAAAAAGGGATCATTGGCGACTTATTTTCCATCCGCGCTCGCTATGGCCATGGAGGAAGACCGGGCATGGAGCAAGAGTGGAGAGCCAATAAAGAACTCTGCGGTGGCGGAGAGCTTCTCGATCAAGGAATCCATCTCATCGATCTGATTCAATGGTTCGGAGGGGAATGGAAAGAAGTATGCGGGCTCCTGGACACCTCTTTTTGGCCAATGCAAGTGGAGGACAATGCGTACGTCATCGGAAAGATGGCTAGCGGCATTCATACCATGTTCCATGTCAGTTGGACGCAGTGGAAAAATCTCTTCTCGTTTGAACTGTTTGGTTCTAAAGGGGCTTTGCATGTTCATGGACTCGGCGGCAGCTATGGCCCAGAAACCCTCGAAATCATTTTGAAAAATCCTCAGGGAGGAGCTCCGAAAACAACAACTCTCAGCTTTCCAGAAGAAGACATCAGTTGGAACTTAGAATGGAATGAATTTAAACAAGCTCTCCTCGAAGAAAGACAGCCTTTGGGTAATGGAGCCGACGGCTTAGCAGCCAATCTTGTTGTTGAAGCCATTATACGCTCCCAAATCGAAAAGAAAATGGTCAGTGTCTATGAATAGGGCCCTTTTCCTTGATCGAGATGGAATCATGAATCGGTTGATCCTAAGAGAGGGAAAATGGACCTCTCCAAGAAAAATAGAAGAGTTCGAAATCATTCCAGAAGCTGTAACTCTTTGCCATAGAGCTAAAGAATTAGGATTTTTCCTGGCCCTCATCACCAATCAACCAGATGTCTCTAGAGGACTTCTCTCCAGGGGAGAGCTCAAAAAAATGCACACTCTGATCAAAGAGCAAATTCCTCTCGATCATATAGAAGTTTGTACGAGTTCCAATGATGCCTATTTTCGTCGCAAACCCAACCCCGGAATGCTTTTAAACTGCGCTCATCGCTTTAATCTCTCTTTATCAGCCAGTTTTTTTCTTGGAGACTCCCTCAAAGATCTTCAAGCAGGAAATAAAGCAAAAGTAATTACTATTTTATTACAAACAAATTATAATATTTTTATTCATGGACTAGCTGACATGAATTGCAATTCTCTAAATGAAGTAGAAATAATTTTAAAAAATGCCTAACTATGTTTATAAAAAAATATCTTATCCAATCCCAAAAGATCCTGGAATCGATCGACACTCAGTCCCTTGAGTCGATGATCCGTATTCTCAAAGAAGTGAAAGAGCGTGGGGGAAGAGTTTTCTTTCTAGGTTCTGGAGGTGGGGCTGGACATGCTTCCCATGCCGTATGCGATTTTAGAAAGCTCGGGGGGTTTCAAGCCTACTGTCCTTCTGATAATGTCTCTGAGCTCACAGCACGCATCAATGATGAAGGATGGGATGTTTCGATGGCTAACTATCTTTTAGCCAGTCAATTGAATAGCAAAGATTGTCTATTTATTTTTTCCGTAGGTGGAGGATCTGAAGAGCCCCCTATTTCTATGAACCTCGTTCTTGCCATGAAAACAGCCAAAAAAGCAGGGTCAAACATCGTTGGAATTGTTGGAAAAGATGGGGGAGCTACCGCCATCTACGCAGATGCCTGTATGATCATTCCAACAATCGATTCTCAGCTGATTACCCCTCATACCGAAGGGATGCAGGCGGTACTTTGGCATCTACTTGTCTCTCATCCTGATTTAAGGGCGCATTCTACAAAATGGGAATCTTTGGACCTAGCCGAGTAATACCCTTTATCGAAAATAATCTTCATTTGGGCTAGCGTGAAAGCGCCAAAAATCGAAGATCGCAAATGGGGTTGTATGGCCTCGATACAACCCCATTTGCGATCTTCGATTTTTGGCAGCTTTGACGCAGCCCAAATGAAGATTATTTTCGATAAAGGGTATTAGATAAAAAACATAGTTTGGAAATCACATTTTCTGTATACCAAAAGACAAGGAGCTCCTAAATGAAAGACTACGCGCGTTTAACGATTGACATGACCCAAGAAGAACATACCTTCTTGAAAATGGCAAGCGCCCAACTTGGCATTTCCATGAGAAAATTTATGTTGTTGTCTGCTTTTCAAATGATGAAAGGACTCGAAGACGAATGGTTAGCGGGAAAAGCCCAAGAAGCCATTGAACGGCTCACTCCAGAAAAAGCCCCTAGCCCCTCAATCATTTCCCCTCAGGAGCAGGATCTCTCCCTTACATGAGGCAAAATATCTTTCACTTGCGCTTGAATCTTCTCTGGGAGCTTTTTGTTGCTTTGTAAACGGACTAGCGCTCGATAACTTTCTAGGTATCTTTTTGTTTGATAGGCACATTTGACAAGTTGTAAAAGGATTTCATACTCATAGACACTATATTCCAAATAGATTTGGTCTTTTAAAGGGAGCGGAATTTGTAGAGCTTTTTTCGCAAGCTCGTATCCTTGTTCGTAAAGATGAACGCTCATATAGTAATCAGCCAGCCAATAGAGAGGCTCTGCCCTTGTAGGCCGCTTTTGATAAGCCTTTTCGTAACTTGCAATGAAGATTTCAGGCTTTTGCTCCAAAAATCGTTGAAGATGCGCCATTTTGAGCAGTGCATAAAACACCTCCTCATCCCAACCTCCCATTAAAGATCTTTTTTCGAAACAGACAAGGGCTTTTTCAGGCTGCTTATCTACCTCATAGGTGAGAGCCAAAAAGATCATGTACCTTGCGTTGTCTGGCTCTTGGAGAAGCGCCTTTTCCAAAATAGCCGCATCAGAGCTATATTTCTGAGGATTCCTAGACCGATTTCCATCAGAAAACGCGTTAATATGGACATCTGTGAACACCGAATACGTCTTTGCATTGCTTTTTAGGGCCTCATGCAACACCCCTTCCCAAGACATGGAAAGGCTCGATTTAATCAGCATCACATAGTGCGCAGAATATCTAAAGTCTGTATGGACCGTTACGTAATAACAATCTTTCTTCAGAGAAGAGAATCTACTCCCCTGAGTAAAAACAAGCACCTGGTCTGCGTCGATAAAGAGCAAATAATCAGCTTTATCTTTGCCCAAAACTAAAGCTTCATTTCGATTAAACGCAAAATCTACCCAAGGCCGTTCATGAAGCTCTCCAGGGATCTCAGATAAATAGCTTTTGATCTTCTCCTGCGTTCCATCTGTGGAGCCAGTATCTACGATCACCCAGTAATCAATGAGATGTTTTACAGATGCTAAACAGCGCAAAATTACTGGGCTCTCATTTTTGACGATCATGTTCAAACAGATCGTCATGTGCCTTTTCGCTTCTTATATTCTTTTTCTTGGTACGAAGCGTCCATTTTGTCTTGGATGCAATCAATCACGAATTCCCGAATCGATACTCCCTTTTTGGCAGCTTTCATCTTGATCTTCTTATGATCTCTCGAATCGATATCTATCGACATCCTTGTTAACTTATCACTCATTGATTCCTCCAAAAATACTTGCCAAAAATCATTCGGAGACAACTTTATTTAATTTTGGCAAGACCTTTTGTTTATTTTTATTATTCAAAGAAGATTTCTTTTTAGTTACACGATTTAATTGTCTATACATAAAATCGCCAATACTTACAACAACTAAATCTTTCATGGACATTCCCATTAAAGAAGCTGCTGTTTTTAAACGTTTATGATCTTCAACTAATAAATCTATGCTAAGTCTAGCCATTTCAGAAGAATTATTTCCAGCATTATCTTGAAAGATCTTCTTAGAATTACCAATTCCACCTAAAGGTCTTTTAATTGGCTCAATGTATTTAGTCAGAATTTTGTTTAGTCTTTCCATTGCAAAATCTCCTCATGTAAAAGATAATTGTTTTTACTCTCTATTCTTTCTTTCGCCAAAAAACAGAATCAATATGAAACGTTTCTTGTCCAAAGGTTAAAATAATTTTTTGTTAAAAGCAAGAAGTAAATGATTTTTTTTGAAAATATTTTTCTGAGTTTTTTAGAAGAACTAAAAATTCCAAAAAGAACAAAACATGATAACTGTTTAAGAAATAAACCTCTTTTAAAGAGCGCCTTTAGGCGCGTTTGTAAGAGCCGTAACCGTTACCGCTCTCAAAAAAAAATCTTAACTCGTTGAAAATCAGAAAATAAAATCTTTGATAGGTAGGGATACCTATCGTAAGAGCTAGGGATATTAGGCAGACAAGCTAGGGAGAAGGGATTGTTTTTTTCGAACTGCGATTTGTGCCTGGAGCTGCCGCTCTTTACGCATAGCCCCTTGAGCGCGTAAAAATTGACACTCTTTCATGTAAGATTCTCCAAGCGTGTACTTATTTTTGGCCACCTGGACAAGAAAACGAAAGCCGTCTTCTCCGTCAGAGAGCCATCGATAACGCACTTGCTTAAATACAGAAACAGGAAGACCAGAGCTTTTACAAAACTCTTGCCATTTCTCCTCTGGAATCTCAATCGAATCTGCATGAGAAAAGAGAATCGATTGTCTTGTAAATTCTTCCATAATCAGCATCTGTAACAGAGCCTGACCCGCATGATATTGCGGTGCAGAGACAAAGGGAGGGAATTTTGCCATAGGGACAAGCAGCCGCCCTTTTCGATCCGTTTGAAATGTATAATAAGGCATTAACTGGGCGCTGAGAGCAATCTCGAGACCTTGCTCCCTACTCGTTGTCTGGGATTTAAATTCTTTGAGAGAAATCAAATGTCCCGAGCTTTGGTCATCAAAATGGAAGGTCATATGGGACTGTAAATGGAGAAGAGATTTGATGATCGATGGCGCTTGCTTAAACTTAAAACCCAACATCTCAGCGATCTCTGTTTCCCCTCTTTCAAAACGGATCACATGGGGATCCGGCTTCCCCTCAATCCAGTTGTTATAGCCCATTTCACATTCATAACGAAATAATTTATGGTGGTAAATACTGCCAAAAGACTTAATCCCCTTAGCTAAAAGGGCCGCATATTTGGGCTCCGTAGAGACCGTTTCAGCCACAATACTCCCTTCATGGGAAATCATCATTTTTTCTTGCTGGACAATCATCTGTGTACAGGAAGAAAACAGACGAATTAAAGGGCGCTGAACAGTCAGTGTTAACGCGGGTACGTGCTTTTGGTCTTTTAAAAATTGCGCTTCAACGCGATCTTTCCAGAGAATTTCTGCAAGCAATTTTAAATATCTACAATAATAAGGAGGGATATCAAAATCGACCCATAGTCTAAATAAAGATAAGACATTTTGATTTTCCCTATAAAGACTTCCCCAAGCCTTTGAGGCCATGAGAAGAGCTGCGCTCATTTTTTTCCCATAACTGCCTAAAGAAGCCAGGTGCTCTGCAAACATCTTGTCTAATCCAAGAGAGCCTTCCTCAGTAAAAATCGTCTTCTCAGAAACAATGGACGAGTCGAATGGGATAAAATGGGAAGCGAATACCTGACACTCTCTCACTAAAGAGCGGGCCAATAGATCTCTTGCTTTTTCTTGAGATTCTAACTGCTCTCCCCCCACCTCTCGTAGAATTTCCCGAGCCGCTTGATAATGGAGATTACAAGGATCAGAGGTTGCAAGAAAGGCAAGAGAATACATGGCTGCTTTGAAAAAAAGGGCCAGATTTTGATCGGAATCCACTGGGTTGTTCAGAAATTCTACAATGAACTCCAAATAACCTGCTTGATCGATCCCCTTTGCTGGCCAAAGTGTGCTTCGAACGTGTTTTTGGTTCATTTCAATAACGGATGGGTGATTTCTCTTGAAGTGGCTCTTTCAGGATACAACATCTCCTTCGTTCTATGTTCATGCATTTCCTTTGTCGGGTTTGTAAATTTGCCGCAAGCTCCATCAAACCCTAGAAACAGGGAAGGAGTGGCTCCACCGTTGCGATTTTTGGCTACAATGATCTCCGCCTTCTCTAGCTCTGCCTTTTGCTTAAACGAGCTGTAATAGGCCTGCCTTTGAATAAATAACACCACATCGCTGTCTTGTTCGATCTGTCCGCTATCTCTCAGATCACTCATCATCGGACGGTGCCCTTGCCTCTCTTCCACTTTTCTCGATAACTGCGCAATACAAACAATAGGAGTTTTCATCTCCATCGCAAGCAATTTGAGTTTTCTGGAAATTTCCGCTACCTCATATTGTCTACTTTCTGCGCGTCCGGCTCCTTGCATCAGCTGTAAATAATCGATGATATATAAAGAAACGTCCTCTTCTTCTTTTAATTGGCGCGCTTTCGTAACAACCTGCGCAATCGTCGTGCAATTTTGATCGCATACGAACATTTTTGCTGTTCGTAGAATCTCCTCTTCCTTTTTTAGGAGTTGAACATCTTCATCAGAAAGCATTCCCCGTTTGATTTTTTCTCCAGCAATGCCAGTTCTCAAAGAGAGAAACCTCTCCCCTAATTGATCTGCTCCCATCTCTAAAGAAAAAAAAGCAACAGACTTATTTTGCTCAATGCAAACGTGGTTTGCGATATTAATCGCCAGGGCTGTTTTCCCCATTGCAGGTCTAGCTGCAACAACGATAAAATTCGTCTCTTCTAAAATCGTTGTCTCTTTATCGAGTTCTACAAACCCTGTTGGAATCCCCGTCATAAAAGGTTTTCCAATTCTCTTGTAATACTGCTGCCTTCCCTCAATACGCTCAATTAACGGAATAGGATCTACTCTCGATTTCGAACCAGATAAAATTTCGCCCATTGAAGCTTTATCGCTGGAAGCATATTTTTTCCCTAAATGGATTAATTTCTGATGATATTTTTCAGCCAGAACGCTCGGATCTAATGGGTCTGATAGAAACTCTTGGCGCCCCTCTTCCAA
The DNA here is from genome assembly GCA_030681135.1 of Chlamydiales bacterium. Lineage (GTDB taxonomy): Bacteria > Chlamydiota > Chlamydiia > Chlamydiales > SM23-39 > SZAS-17. The sequence continues at coordinate 7,385 of JAUXXF010000023.1, read as the reverse complement.
GATAAAATAGGCCTTTCTGCTGTAGGTCTTTGCTTTTAAGAGTTGAATATACTCGTGAACGTGGGCTGAAGTTCCCGCAAATTGCGCTAAATCAGTCAGATAAGCGATTCCACCAGCTGTTTGCAGTTGAGAAGTCATTTTTAATTCTTGGGCTACCAAATGAATATCCCCAGGCTTTTTCTTGTAAAAAATATTTTTTAAAGCCTGAAAAATGATTTGATGCTCATGAAAATAAAAATCATCCAGATCCAAAGCAGAAACTGCCGAACTTAAAGCAAAACGATCTGATAACATACATCCAAGAACCATCATCTCAGAATCTTTACAATGAGGAGGCGACATCATGGTATTTCCCTAAAAAAAAATTGTTTTTACCACTTGGTTTTCAATATCTTTTGACACACTTTGCTTATTTCTGTGTGTTCATACATTTTTGCAAAAATTGCTATATATATGCAAACAACTCATCAAGAAATATTTAAGTCTCCTCTAAAAAAGGGTAAAATTAAAAAAAATTTTACCATCATTTGCGCCCCCCCCCTTGATTTTCCTTCCTAAGAACCTGCCAAAGAACTTAGGTTTCTTCGGGAAGCTCTAAAAAAACACCGTGCGACTGCTCAAAGTCGCATCGGTGTTATTAATAACTTAATATCTTAATAACTTAATGAGTTGATTCTCATAGGGAAAAGCCTAACAGAAACCCTTACTTTGCCTAACAGAAACCCTTACTTTGCCTAACACCAAACCTTACCAGGCCTAACACAAAGCCTTACTTTGCCCTAACAGAAACCCTTACCCCTCCCCTAACATAAACCCTTACGTCCCCCTAACGCCAACCCTTACATCCCCCTAACACGAACCCTTACTTTGACCTAACATAAAACCTTACTTTAATTTTGAAATCCTATTATTATGGGATTTTTTTATTATATGCTATTATTTTTTTGATTATTTGGTGTTTATGAAGATTTGTTTAAATATGATTGTTAAAAATGAAGCTCAGGTGATTGAAAGATGTCTGCTTTCTGTGAGAAACCTAATTGACTATTGGATCATTGTGGATACAGGATCGACCGATGGGACTCAGGAAAAAATTCGGCAGCTGTTCTCTTCTATTCCTGGTAAATTGTATGAAAGACCCTGGGTAGATTTTGCTTCCAATAGAAACGAAGCCCTTGTTTTGGCTCGAGGAAAAGCTGATTTTCTTTTATTCATAGATGCCGATGAAACCTTGGAAATTTCTCCCTCCTTTCAAAAAGCGGATTTGGTTCATGATTTTTATCAGCTTCGTGTTGTGGAAAGAAATCAAACCGATATTTATCGAGTTTCTCTGATTAAAGATCATCCTGCATGGTTTTGGAAAGGGGTGATTCATGAAGGGCTTTATGCGTCTCAGTCTATGGTCGGCTCTATCTTAGAGACGTTGAGAAAAATCTCCTATGCTGAAGATGGCTGTAGAACAAAAGATCCGCAAAAATTTGTCAAAGATGCTGCTATTTTAGAAAAAGCTCTGGCGCAAGAGCCTGAAAATAGTCGTTACACATTTTATTTAGCTCAAAGTTATGGAAATGCTGGATTGTATCAGCAAGCGATTCAGTGGTATAAAAAAAGAACAACTATGGGCGATCACCCAGAAGAAGTGTTTTGGTCGTTCTATTGTATCGGATTGATTCAGCAACATATTGGCTCTGATCCTCAAGAGTTTATCCAAAGTTATACAGAAGCTTATCAATATAACTCTCAAAGAGCTGAGCCTTTATATCAAATAGCTCTTTATTATTATCAATTAAAGTTACCTTTAATTAGTTATTTCTTGTCAAAAAAAGCTTCTTCTTTAACTCTACCTGTTGGCAGTATGTATATGCATGCCTGGATTTATGATTATGCAGCCCTAAAGTTATTAAGACAATCTGCTGAAGCAATTGGTCAGTTCAAAGAAGCCTAAAGAAGAAGTTGCCATGAGTATTTGTCTAAACATGATCGTAAGAAATGAAGAAAAAGTTCTTAGCAGATGTTTAGAGTCTATAAAACATCTCATTCAGGAGTGGGTGATTGTTGACACAGGTTCTACAGACTTCACTAAAGAGTTGATTATTAAACAATTAGGACATGTTCCTGGAACTCTTTACGAAAGAGACTGGGTCGATTTTGGACATAATCGAAATGAGGCCTTGCAACTTGCAAAGCAGAGAGCAGACTATTTAATGTTAATAGATGCTGATGATTATATTTCTTTTGATCCCACTTTTTCGATGCCGCCCTTAACCAAAGATATCTATATCCTTATCCAAAAGGATCAAGTTGGAGGAGTGGAGTCTCGCTGCCCTTTTCTTCTTAAAAGCAGTTTGCCCTGGAGATGGGAAGGAGTGATTCATGAGGGGTTGGTTTGCTCTGAGGCAAGATCGGCAGAACTTCTTCAAGGAGCCGTTAATATTTATGGAGCTGATGGATATAGATCTCAAGGTTCTGAAAAATTGCTAGAGTATATAGAAATCCTCACAAAAGAACACAGCAAATACCCGGAAGATACTAAAACTGTCTTTTATTTGGCAGAAAGTTATCGAGGCTCTGAACAATACCCAGAGGCGATAGTTGCTTATGAAAAGAGAATCGCTCTTGGAGGCTTCCCCGAAGAAATCTTTTGGTCTTTTTATTGCATTGCTAAAATGAAAGATGTATTAGGTTTTGATGTTCAAATTGTTTTGAATGATTACATAAAAGCTCACTCCTATCGACCTTCGAGAATGGAACCCATTTATGATCTAATTATTTTGTACAGAAAAAACAAACTGCTGCAGCAAGCTTACCAGTTATCTAAATTAGCTCATAAAACAGCAGTTCCTTCAGATGTGATGTTTGTTTCTCGTTGGATCTATGAATGGGGTATTTTATGGCAATATGCTCTATGCTGTTTCGATTTACAACTTAAAGAAGAATATCTTCAATGTAAACGTCTTATATTATCTATTCCCAGTTTTCCTGAACAGTTAAAAAAAGAAATGATCGGATATTATGAATAAAACTATTTGCTTAAACATGATAGTGAAAAATGAGAGCGATGTCATTGTTCGCTGTCTTTTGTCGCTAAAATCTATCATCGACTACTGGGTGATCGTCGATACTGGGTCTTCGGATCATACGAAAGAACTGATCCAAGAAACTCTAAGAGATGTACAGGGCAGTTTATATGAAAGACCTTGGGTTCATTTTAGCCATAACCGAAATGAAGCTTTAGAATTGGCTAGGGGCAAGGCTGATTATATTTTGTTTATTGATGCAGATGAACAGTTAATTATATCTAATGATTTTGATAAATCTCAGCTAAACGAAAATTTTTATCTTTTACAGGTAATAGAAAGAAGCTACACGAATTTATATAAAATCTCTTTGATCAAGGACTTGCCTTGTTGGTTTTGGAAAGGGATGTTTCATGAAGCGATTGCTTCTTCAGAGTCTCTTTCTGGAAGGTCGTTAGAAACCATCGTTAGATATGGCGCTACCAAAGATGGCAACCAAAGTAAAAATCCGAGGAAGTTTTTGCAAGAGGCTCAGTGGATTGAAGAAGCGTTAGCAAAAGATCCCACTAATAGCCGCTATGTGTTTTATTTGGCTCAAAGTTATGGAAATGCGCAGCAATATGAAACATCTTTACGGTGGTATGAAAGGCGCGTCTCTATGGGTGATGATGGAGATGAGGTCTTTTGGTCTTTTTACTGCATGGGAATGATTCATCAAGAGCTAGGCTCTCCCTCTAGTGTATGGATAGATTGCTATACCAAAGCCTATCAGGTGGATCCCTCGAGAGCAGAACCAATTTTTCGATTGGCTCTTTATTTTCAAGAGACAAAACAACCTCTGGTTGGGTTTTTCTTAGCAGAAAAAGGGCTTTCTTTAACGAAACCTACCTGTTGTGGCTACTTTCATCCATGGGTTTACGATTTTGCTCTCCTCTACATTTGGGCCATGTGCGCTGAGGCATTAGGTCGTAAAGAGGAGGCTTTAAACGCCTACCATTCATTGCTTACAAAAAATATTCCTGACGATATGAGAGAAAAAGCTACAGAATATATTAAGGTTTACCGATGAAAATTTGTTTAAATATGATCGTTAAAAATGAAGCATCTGTGATTGAGAGATGCTTACTATCTGTGAGAAAATTCATCGATTATTGGGTGATTGCTGATACAGGATCTACAGATGGCACACAGCAAATCATTAGGCGGGTATTAAAAGATATTCCTGGTGAACTGCATGAGCGTCCATGGGTTAATTTTGCTCATAATCGAAATGAAGTCCTCTCTTTTTCTAAACAGAAAGGAGATTATATTTTATTGATTGATGCAGATGAGTGTTTGGAATATGCCCCCTCTTTTTCTCTTCCCAAGTTAGATAAAGATGTTTACGGGATTATTCATCGATCTGAAAACATTGAATTTCAACGAGGTTTTTTATTAAATAATCATATTCCTTGGGTCTGGGTTGGAGTGATCCATGAAGAGCCAAAAGCACCAACCCAAGTTTCCGTCGGTTTTTTGGCCTCTATCGTGAACGTCTGTTTGCAAGATGGCAATCGTTCTCAAGACCCTGAGAAATTTATCAAAGACTTAGGGTTATTGGAAGAGGCTCTTCGGCAAGAACCTCACCAGGCTCGCTATGTATTTTATCTAGCTGAAACTCACCTCATATTAGAAAATTATACAGAGGCTCTCATCAGATATCAGCAAAGATCTGTTATGGAACCTGCTAATCAAGAGGTGTTTTGGTCGTTATATCAAATAGGCAGGTTAAAAGAGCAGCTTCGAGAGCCTGCCGAATCAATTATTCAGAGTTATTGCGTAGCTTATCAACATCTCCCTTCTCGAGTAGAACCTTTATTTTCTCTATCGAATTATTATCTCTCATCCAAAATGTTTTATTTAGCTTATCTGATAGCTAAAGAAGCAATGGCTATCCCCACTCCGTTAGATCCGCATTTTGTAGAAACATGGATGTATGAATGGGGAGTTTTATTCTTGTTTGTCAAGAGTGCCTATGCCATGGGCCGCATGGATGAAGCAAGACTCGCATCTAAGAAGCTTCTCTCTGTGAAGAGCTTTCCGCCTCATTATAAAGAAGAATTAAAAAAGATTTTTTAATTATAAGTGATATTTCCAAAGCTGTTTAAAACTGAGAATCTTGTATTAGCAACAGTACAAAGCAAGTTAACACTATCAAATTGATTAGTAGAAGCTAAAAAGCCAACTGTACCAGTTGTAGTTGGTCGGTTGCCAAGTTGAATAGCTTGACCAGAATTTTGAGAGATTCTCCATCCTCCTGTTCCCCATCCTGCTACAGCAATGCTGGAAAATAAAGCTGCTGTTGATGGAAGAATAACGGTTACAAGACTTGCATTATTCGCAAGATACCCATTATTAACTGCTGCTGATACGCTCGAACTAGTTACACTATTCCAAGTCAGTGATCCGCTAGTGATAATATCTATATTTAAGCTATTAGGACCTGCAGTAAAAACAACAGTTCCACCACTTGAAGTAATTGTCGAAAATGCTGGATCGCCTGTCGTCGAAGCAATTAACACTTGACCGCTTGTGCCGGGTGCGGTGACATTGATGCTGTTAGATCCTTCTCCAATGAGAACGCCAAAATTCGTAAGAACTGTTAGGCCTGTTCCTCCATTACGTACTTGGAGAGGATTAAAGAAGGTACTAGATGTGACATTTACTTCAATATTTAAAGAGTTTGGCCCAAAGGTAAATGTAACAGTACTACCGGTTGAGGTAATCGTCGAAAACCTAGGATCGCCTGTAGTAGAGGCAATCAGAATCTGACCGGATGTTCCAGCTGCCGTGACGTTAAGATTGTTAGATCCTTGACCAATTAACACGCCAAAGGTTGTGAGAACGGTTCTTCCTGTGCCTCCAAAAGGAACCCTAACTGGAGCGCTGATATCGACATTGAAACTATTGGGTCCTACAGTCAAAGCTAAGGTACTGCCAGTCGAAGTAATTGTCGAAAACCTAGGATCGCCAGTCGTAGAAGCAATCAGAATCTGACCTGAGGTTCCAGCAGCTGTGACGTTAAGATTGTTAGATCCTTGGCCAATCAGTACACCAAAGGTTGTGAGAACAGTTCTGCCAGTGCCTCCAAAAGGAACCGTAACTGGAGCGCTGATATCTACATTAAAACTATTAGGTCCTATAGTTAGACCTAAGGTGCCACCACTTGAGGTGATTGTCGAAAACTTAGGATCGCCAGTCGTGGAAGCAATAAGAATCTGACCGGATGTTCCAGCTGCCGTGACATTGACATCGTTAGATCCCTCTCCAATGAGGACACCAAAGGTAGTCAGAACAGTTCTTCCAGTACCGCCCATCGGGACGTTCCAAGGATTGACAAAGCTAAGTGTTGAAGCAATGACCTCAACGTTCAAAGAATTAGGACCTACCGTGAAGGTAACCGTTCCGCCACTCGAAGTAACTGTCGAAAATCTAGGATCACCAGTCGTCGAAGCAATCAGAATCTGACCTGAGGTTCCACCAGCTGTGACGTTGAGATTGTTAGATCCTTGGCCGATCAGTACACCAAAGGTTGTGAGAACAGTTCTTCCCGTTCCTCCATTAGGTACTCGGAGAGGATTAAAGAACGTACTAGATGTGACATTCACTTCAATATTTAGGGAATTTGGTCCAAAGGTAAATGTAACTGTACTGCCAGTCGAAGTAATCGTCGAAAACCTAGGATCGCCCGTCGTAGAAGCAATCAGGATCTGACCTGAGGTTCCAGCAGCTGTGACGTTAAGATTGTTAGATCCTTGGCCGATCAGTACACCAAAGGTTGTGAGAACAGTTCTTCCTGTACCCCCAAAAGGAACAGTAACTGGAGCTCTGATATCGACATTGAAGCTATTAGGACCTACAGTTAGAGCTAAGGTATTACCACTCGAAGTAACTGTTGAAAACCTAGGATCGCCAGTTGTAGAAGCAATCAGAATCTGACCTGAGGTTCCAGCTGCCGTGACATTGACATCGTTAGATCCCTCTCCAATGAGGACACCAAAGGTAGTCAGAACAGTTCTTCCTGTGCCTCCATTAGGTACTTGGAGAGGATTAAAGAACGTACTAGAAGTGACATTCACTTCAATGTTCAGAGAATTTGGTCCAAAGGTAAATGTAACTGTACTGCCAGTCGAAGTAATTGTCGAAAACCTAGGATCGCCAGTCGTAGAAGCAATCAGAATCTGACCTGAAGTTCCAGCAGCTGTGACGTTAAGATTGTTAGATCCTTGGCCAATCAGGACACCAAAGGTTGTGAGAACAGTTCTTCCTGTGCCTCCAAAAGGAACCCTAACTGGAGCGCTGATATCTACATTGAAACTATTTGGACCT
>JAUXXF010000007.1 GCA_030681135.1 Chlamydiales bacterium | reverse complement strand
ACACCCCGCTAAAGGACTCCGTCCTTTAGAATCCTTATTTGATTTTCTTTAGGAAACGCGAAAGCTCGCTTCGCGAGTTTTCGCGTTTCCTAATTTAATAAAAAAACAAACAGGAGTCCAGAGGACGCAGTCCTTTGGCGGGGTTTGGGGCAGCGCCCCAACTCAAGAATGAGAGGCGATGAGATGAAAGTTTTTACAGTGAGTGAGTTGACATCAGCGATTAAGGGAGTCTTGGAGCCTCCGTTTCGAGGGATTTGCGTGCAGGGGGAGATTAGCAATTTCAAGTGCCAGACGTCAGGGCATTTGTATTTTAACTTGAAGGATGTATCGGCGCAGGTCTCCGCTGTCTTGTTTAAAGGGAGTGCGATGCAATTGAGTAGGGCTCCTAAAGAGGGGGATCAGGTCATTGCGAAGGGAGAAATTAGTTTATATGCACCGCGGGGAAGTTATCAGCTGGTCATTCGAGAGCTGCAGTTTGTAGGAGTGGGTGAGCTGCTGATGAAATTGCATCAGCTGAAGGAAAGATTACAAGCGCAAGGGTGGTTTGATGCGGGAAGGAAGAAGAGGTTGCCTCACTTGCCTAGAAGAATTGGGGTCATTACGAGTCCGACAGGAGCTGTGATTCAAGATATTTTGCATATTTTGACGAGAAGATTTTCTGGACTCCATGTCATCTTAAATCCTGTGAAAGTGCAAGGAGAAGGAGCTGGGCTGGAAATTGCAAAGGCCATTGCTGAGTGCAACAAATATGATGTGGCGGATGTATTGATCGTAGGGAGAGGCGGAGGAAGCATTGAAGATTTATGGGCTTTTAATGAAGAGATTGTGGCTAAAGCGATCTTTGAATCAAGGATTCCTGTGATTTCAGCAGTGGGACATGAGACAGATTTTACGATTGCCGACTGGGTCGCAGACGTAAGGGCTCCCACCCCCTCTGCCGCTGCAGAAATCGTCATTGCCGAAAAAAGTAATATCTTAAAGCATTTGGCGCAAGCAGGAGCTGTTTGTTCGCAGAAACTATTGCATCAGGTCATGCAATATAAAGAAAAACTTCGAACCTTAAAAAAACACCCCTTGTTCTCCTCGCCTTATACCTTGCTTGCCCAGCCGATGCAACAAGTGGATGACCTTCGAAGCGATATCGATCAGGCTCTCTTCCAGCAGATTGATATCTATAAGGCGAAATTGGAGTCTTTGAGTAAACAGCTCCAATTGGTAAAACCCTCAAACCGCATTTTGCAAATGAAAGAACAGATTCATCATCTAAAAGAGCAGCTTACTGTAAGAATGTTTCATCTTATTTCTTTAAAAAAAGAAAGATTTACCCCAAAACTATGGCAAGAGGCTTTGGGTAGATGTATGATACAGATGATCGCCCAAAAGAAAGAAAGACTTGAAAGATCCTCTGAACACTTACGCTGTCAAAACCCAAATAACCTACTACAAAAAGGATATGCCATGATCTTTTCGGAAAAAGGAGATTCAGTTATCCTTTCAGCCAAACAGATATCCCCTGGCAGCCCGTTGCACATCCGGATGCAGGGTGGAAACATAACAGCTATAGCTAAAGAGGTAGAGCTCCATGACTCATGAACATCTTTCCTTTGAAAAATCTTTCGAAAGGCTCGAACAAATCCTTGAAACCATGAATACAGGAAAAACGCCTTTGGAAGAATCCCTCTCTTTATTCGAAGAGGCGGAAAAGCTCATCCGCACCTGCACAACGAAGTTAACTAAAGCCGAGCAGAAAATTGAGATGTTGATCAAAGATCGAAATGGGGAGATCGCGTTGGACGCAAACCAAAAGCCCAAGGTCGAACCTTATAGCCCTCAAATAGCTCAAAGTCAACCGGCTGCCCCCTCCAGAGCTCCAGCCCCTCCAAGGCCTGCAGCCCCTGCAATGGACGAACTTCCTTTTTAAACAGACTGTTTAACAGTTTCTTAGGTAGCTAAAGCGTAAGATATTTTGGGGATAATCCCTTTTTATGCGAGAATTGGGGTATAACCGAAAAAGCTATGATTATTGCCTTATTCCCTAATGAACACAAACAGTCCTCTTTTGAACTAGCGGCGAATATTCGTGCTTTTCTGGTAGACAAAGGCATCACAGTCGTTGCAGAAGATGAAAAAGCCCCTCTCATTGGGGCTATTCCTTTTTCCTCTGTTGATCCCGATAAGGTCGAATTTCTCATTTCTATGGGTGGGGATGGAACGATTCTTCGTCTTTCGAACCTTTATGGCCATCTGAAAGCCCCTATTTTGGGCATTAACTTAGGACATCTTGGCTTTATGGCCGATATTCCCATCTCCGATATTTATCCAAGCCTTTCCGACCTACTAAATGGCGCCTATACCATCGATCACCGCCTCGTATTAGAAGGACAAGCCTCCAATGGACAGCGTCTTAAGTCCGTCAATGATATCGTCATCCATCGAGCTAAAAACTACCGGCTCATTGAGCTGGCCATCCACGTCGATGGCGTGTATGTAAACACCTTTGTCGCTGACGGCATTATCGTGGCGACTCCTAATGGCTCTACTGCTTACTCATTAGCCGCAGGAGGTCCTATCCTCAGTCCATCACTCGACGCTTTTGTCATTACCCCCATCTGTCCTCACACGATCTCAAACCGCCCGATAGTCCTCACCTCAAACCACACAGTGACGATCCAATATCTGAGCAATTACGATCCCATTGAAATCAGAGCCGATGGCTTAGAGGCTATCGAAATGAAAAAAGACGAAGTCTTTTCCATCAAACGCTCTGCACAAACGTTTAAACTCGTCAATTTGCAACGTCATGAGTATTTTACGACCTTGCGCTCAAAACTCCACTGGTCTGGAAAGCTAAGATAAAAATTCTAGTCCTTATTGTTCTTCCAAAATTTCGATTATTTGCGTATACATACAAATTCCCAATTTTGATACACTGCAAAGAAAAATCCACAGATGATCATGACAAATAAAATCAACTTATCAAAATGGCTTATCTGCCTTCTTGTTTCTTCTACTACCACTCTCTTTTCCATGCCGTCGCAGGTTGTTTTAATTCGACATGCGGAAAAAACTCCTTCTGAAAATTATTTATCCCTTAAAGGCAGACAACGAGCCTCCGCTTTAATCCCCACTTTTTTAGGGCTACCCTCTTTACTCCATTACGGCCCGCCTACAGCCATCTATGTGATGAAATCAGGACTCAAAACACCCTCTATTCGCTGGGCTCAAACAGTCGAGGGACTCGCTAACGAACTTAACATCTCTTTAAACAACCAGTACAATCGAAGAGAAACCGAACAAATCGTTCAAGAAATCAAGCAAACAGAAGAATATGAAGGAAAAATGGTTCTTATTTGCTGGAGCCATGGAGAACTCCCTAAACTGGCTGCCCAATTCGGCGCAAAAAACGCTCCTAAGAAATGGCCTAAAGAAGTTTTCGATCGCTTCTGGATACTGACCTTCGAAGACGATGGAACGGTTACCTTCAAAGACCTGCCTCAGAAACTCCTCTATGGAGACTCCTCAAGGTAAAGAGGGAAAAAACTGTAAAATCCTTGTTCCCTATGCTATACTTGGGTCAAGATGAAAGCCAAAACTGCAAAAATCTATAACTGGGCTACCGAAAAAGCCTCCTCAAGCCGCTCCTCTGCTTGGGTAGCTCTATTATTCGCGTTAGAAATTTTTTTATTTATCCCTTTAGATGCCGTTTTAATGTTTTGCTGTTCGCAAAATAAAAGAAAAATTTTTCAATATGTAACAATCGCCGCCCTCGCTTCAACTTTAAGCGGATGTATAGGATATTTTTTAGGCCATCTTCTGTGGGATATGATCGGTTCTTATATTGTCCCTCACCTCATCTCTCCCTCTGCGTTTGAAAAAATCTCTTTACACTTCGAACAGTATGAACACTGGGCCGTATTTTTAGGCGCCCTACTCCCCTTTCCGCTAAAAGCTCTGACTTTGGCAGCAGGCGTGTTTCACCTGCCCTTCTTTCCTTTTGTCTGCTGCTTGGCTGCAGCCCGCCTATTTCGTTTTGCCATCGTCGGCAGCGCTATGGCGTTTTGGGGAGAACAGCTAAAAACCTTCATGGACAAACACTTTCATTACGTCATCGTCCTTATAGGAATAAAAATTCTCTTGGGCCTCTTTTTCTTCTGGGTTTTAGCGCAATAGATTTAAGAGGGTGTCTAAGAGAGCCTCTAAGAGCAGAAAATCTCAGGAGTGATTCCCTCTTCACCCAAAGAAGAGCTAAAAGATCCACTAACTACAATTACATCATGATCTTGTAAAATAGAAACAGCAGAAAACTGAGGCAAATAGTTTCTTTGTTCATATATATCAATCGAAGCTCTCTTACATGCTTCAGAAAGTATGCTTCGCGGTTCTGAAATATACAGAGTCTTTAACTCAATCTGATGAGTGCAGAGGAGAGTCTTATAAATCATACTTTTTAAACTCTGAAACAGATTTTCTATTTTTTCTTTTCTCGGAAGCATGGCCTTCGACGGAGTGCAAACACTCATACCTAAACCAGAAAGCTGTTCATGAAACGTTTCAAACACCTCTTGTTTTGAGAAAAAAAATGCATAAAGCTCAGCTACAAGAGTCGCAACTACTTGTTGATTCTCATGAGTTTTAGGATAGCGCAGAGAAAAATCAGGCAAGAGATAAAACAAAGAACAAGGAAAATTGAGAGACCCCCACCCTTCCTCTTGAATGAAAAGACAACGTTTATGAAAAACTTTGTCTCGCTGCTGCTCAACTCTTTGAACAAGCCCATAAGCCACTTCTTTTTTACAGATTTCACATGGATAGCTGGGCCGCTTGTGAGAAGGTACATATACATGCTGGCATTGATCCAAACCTACAGTCATACTCATCTTCATGCTCCTTAAAAAAGGATAAGATTGTAGCGAGTAGAGCTTTTGTCTGCAAAGATTTAATTTAAAAAAAATCAATAGACGCCACAAGTGTAAAATATTTTTTATTTATTGTTTTTAATCAATATAATGAGTAACCTATTTGCAATAAAAAGAAAAAACAAAACTATTTATCAAAAAAAAGGAATTACTATGTTGCTTTCAATCCCTAACAGCATCAATCCAATATATAGCCTTCCATCCACAGACCCTGTCAATTTTATGTTAAACATCGGCCATGCCGTTAAGGATTTGCCGAATGACGCCGAAACAACAATGAAAGAAAATACTGAGCTAGCTATAGAAAGAACTCTAAAAAAACATATTGCAGATTTCACTCAATACAATATCGATTATAAAAAGGCCGCAGATGAAGCAATGAAAGCATTAGACCTCATCGGCAAACCTAGAATTCAACAAATAAACGCTATTGGTGCGCTTGTCACAACTATCATTACCACAGCCTTAGTCCTTATCGTAGCTGCCGCCACTCAAACATGGCCTATCCTTTTTGCAGCCGTTCCTCTCTCAGCAAGCCTCATCGTTTGGATGAGCATTGAAATTCATGCTCTTAGCAGCCAAATCACAAACCTCGAAAAAATCATCGCTCGTCCTGCATCTCTTCATAAACCCGTCTATCATCCTCCTGTTTACAATCCTTCTCAAGATCTTGATCTATATGAAACGCGAACGAATGTTCAAAATAGATTAGCCTCTAAGACAACACTGGATGAATTAGCAAAGTCCGCCCCTAGAGACGAGCAGCTCGTAAGTTATGCTCTACTCGATAGAGTCACAGTCATATCAGAAAAAAATCGCCCAGCTTTTTATGGCAAGTGCATCCAACTGATTCATGCAAAGAAGCAAATTGATTCTGAATATCAAAATTATCAAACAGCCGCAGAAACCGAACATAAAAGATTAGAAAGACAACTTCATCATTGGAAATGCGACCAGGACAATGATATCGAAAAAGAACATAGATTTCTCAATCAACAAGAGCAAAATCTGAGAGCACAAGAACAAGAAAGAGCTCGAGCTCAACTTCAAAAAACGGGAAAATCTGCCAATAACGTGTTCAGAGATGCGAACGCAGGCGTGCGCATCATCATGTGTCGTTTGGATCTTCAGCGAAGGAGAGAAGATCTCAATCAGAAAATAGCTGATGTTTCAGCAAATTTCTTCAGTACGCAAGAAAAAATGAGAAACTTGAAAGAGAAAACAAAGACAGCTATCACCAATGCTTATCAGTCTGCAAAAGCTCAGCTGGAGCAGCAATTTGTCCAAGCTAAAGCTGTAGCAGCTGTTTAACCATTCAGCAGACAATGCTGCAAGCAAGTGGAGAGCTTCATATTACGCTGAAAGGCTGTCTTCGCCTCTTGCAGTTTGTGCTCAAAGGCAGGGAGAGAAAACTCTCTCTTTGTCTTTGGCTCTTCGGTAAAAAAAGACTCCGCTCCCCCAATTTCAGACAGCACTTGATCGCGAGCCCACATCAACAAGCTTGCAAATAACAGCTCTACCTGGCGGCAATACGCTGCCGGCCGCTCTTCTTTCAAAGGTTCTAAGAGGGTCTCAATTTTTTCCAAGCCATCTAGTAAATCGGGATAAAAGACAGGCTTAGAGACAAGATCTAGCAAAAGCCGCTGCATCTGGACAAAGGCCTCATCTTTTGCAAGTAGTAAGGCAAGCTCCGCTGAGCCTTGAGCAAATTTCGCAAAATCAGGCGATAGTCCATGAGCGCTTAAAATTTCAGCAATCGCAGGTGCAGGCAAGGGCGGAAAATGGAGCTGTACACATCGAGATAGCACCGTAGGAAGGATCTCTTCGGCTCTCCCTGTCAATAAGATAATGACCGCATCTAGGGGAGGCTCTTCGAGCGTCTTTAAAAGGACATTTGCGCTCGGAGCTTGCATCCGCTCTGCATCATGAATGATAAACACTTTTCGCTTCGATTCAAAAGGAGCTTCATAGACCTGATCAATCCATTTACGCAAATCATCAATGGCGTGAGTTTTCCCCTCAGGGCGCAGTACATGGAAATCGGGATGCGTTTCACTGATGACCCGCTCTGCTTTTGTGTTAAGCACATGAACTGCCAGCTCTTTTGCAAATAAGCTCTTGCCGACTCCCTCTACCCCTTCAAATAACAAAGTCTGAGGTAAAGTATCCTCTTCTAGAGCGCGGAGCAAATACTCTTTGAGTATCGAAGGTCCATGTAACTTTTCAAACATGGTTTTTCTGAATAAAAGGTTCCAAGTATTGCATAGCATCTGCAAATACTTTTTCCGGAGGTTGAGAAGCATCTAACACTTTCAAACGATGCGGATGAAGCGCTGCTAAAGAATGAAATGCTTTGCGAATAGTGATATGAAATTCCAGCTCTTCGGCTTCAATCCGATCTTTAGAGCGTTGAAGACGCTTGAGTCCTATATGGGGATCCAGATCGAGATAAAAGGTTAAATTGGGCTCCAGACCTTGAGAAATAAATGAACAAAATCCGGACACTTCCTCAACACCGAGGCCCCGAGCAGCTCCTTGGTAGGCAATCGTAGAATCATTAAATCGATCACAAAGAACCATTTTCTTCTCATGAAGAGCCGGACGAATCACTTCAGCGATATGCTGCGCGCGAGACGCCAGAAAAAGAGTAAGCTCTGCGTAAGGAGAAAGAGGAGAAGGCTGAAGAAGAAGCCTACGAATCTCTTCTCCAAGCGGTGTGCCTCCAGGCTCTCTTGTAACAAGAACTGTTTGTCCCTGCGAAGAGAGGGCTTTGGAGATCTCCTGGACAAGCGTCGTCTTGCCAGCTCCTTCGCCCCCCTCAAATGTAATAAAGACCGCGTGACGCATGACTTGAGGCATAATTAGCTCTCTTCTGGAGTAATCTCTGCAACACTCTCTATCACAGCTTCTATTTTTTGGGCTGCAATGACTAAATCATCTTCTTCTTTTAAAGCGACTAACCGAACGCCTTGGGTAGAGCGTCCCATCACCCTCACTTCTCGCATAGGGATACGTACTGCCTGACCCGCTGACGACATGAGAAGAACGCTATCTGAATCTGTCACAGAAAGAGCTCCTACAACAAGGCCGTTGCGCTCAGAGGTAAGGATCGAACGAACTCCGACGCCGCCTCTGTTTGTTTGACGAAACTCATCAATCTCAGAGCGCTTGCCAAAGCCATTTTCACAGACAACCAAGACAGACTGGCCTGACACCACTGTCTCGCAGCTAACTACCTTGTCTTTTTCATCTTTTAAGCTAACGCCGCGAACGCCGCGAGCCACTCGTCCTACAGGACGCACAAGTGCCTCATCAAAACGAACTGCCATTCCGTTTCTCGTAAAGAGCATGATCTGCTGGCCTGGACGGGTAATGCGCGCTGCAATCAGCTCATCTCCCTCATCAATATTTAAAGCAAACACTCCCTTGCGGCGAGGATTGCTAAAGGCAGAAAGCTCTGTTTTTTTAACGACCCCCTTAAGAGTAGCGAGGAGGATAGAGGCTCCCTCTTCGTTAAAACTTTTCACTTTAAGGATAGCTGCTACTTTTTCATTGGGCTGTAGATCTTCTAACAAGTTGATCAAAGGACGTCCTTTTGTACGCCTTCCCCCTTCAGGGATCTGCCAAACTTTCATCCAATAACATCTGCCTAGAGAAGTAAAGATCATGAGATAGTCATGAGTAGAGGCGACATAGACGTCTTTGACAGCATCAGCCTCTTTTTTCATCTCTATCCCGATCACGCCGGCGCCGCCTCGTCGCTGTTCGCGGAAGGTATCGACAGGCATCCGTTTAATGTAGTCATCGTTTGAGATCGTAATCACCACCGGCTCATCGGCAATCAGATCTTCCATCTGAAATTCCCCTTCAGCAGCAACAATCTTTGTCTTTCTCTCCGATTTATGAGATTTACGTAGCTCGTCTAGCTCTGAGCGAATGATATCGCGCACCATAGCCTCAGAAGCTAAAATCGCCTTGTAATGGGCAATTTTTATCAAAAGCTCTTGATATTCGCTATCGATCTTCTCATGCTCGAGACCTGTCAACTGGTAGAGCCTTAAATCCAATACTGCATTAGTTTGCTTCTCAGAGAGATCAAATCTTTCCATTAACTCTGATCTAGCAGCGTCTCGATTCAAAGAAGCTCGGATCACCCGAACCACCTCATCTAAATGATCTAAGGCTTTTAGATAACCTTCTAGAATATGGGCTCTGGCTTCTGCTTTGGCAAGATCATAGCGGGTCCTACGGCGAATCACTTCAATCCGATGATCGATCCAGCAGCTCATAAAGTGCTTGACGTTCATCGTTCGAGGAAGTCCGTGATCGAGCGCCAGCATGTTGCAGCCAAACGTGACTTGCAGATCGCTATTTTTATAGAGCTGATTGATCGTCACATCAGGAATTTCTCCCCTTTTGAGCTCAAGCACAATCCGAAGACCATCTTTATCCGATTCATCGCGAACATCGGAGATAGATGGAATCACTTTATTCGTAATCAGCTCTGCCATTTGTTCGATGAGGCGAGATTTATTGACGTTGTAGGGAATTTCATCGACGACGATCTGTTGTCTGTCCTTTCCAGGCATATCTTCAATGCGAAGCAATCCTCGAAGGAGCAGTTTGCCTCGGCCCGTATGATAAGCCTCTTTAATCCCTCGAAAGCCGCAAATCACTCCTCCTGTCGGAAAATCAGGACCCGGCATCACCTTCATGATCTCATCAATCGAAACATTCCGATCCTCTAATACGAGAAGCGTCGCATCAATCAACTCTCCCAAATGATGAGGAGGAATATTTGTCGCCATCCCGACAGCGATCCCTGAAGAGCCGTTGCAAAGCAAATTAGGAAATTTGGAAGGAAAAACGACAGGTTCTGTCTTTGTCTCATCATAGTTAGCCACCATCTCAACGGTATCTTTATCGAGATCTTCCATAAGAGCCATGGCAGCAGAAGTAAGGCGCGCTTCAGTGTAACGCATTGCAGCTGGAGGATCGCCATCTATCGATCCAAAGTTTCCCTGACCATTGATCAAGCAATAGCGCATCATCCAATCTTGCGCCATCCGCACTAAGGTAGGATAAATCACCGTCTCTCCATGAGGATGGTAATCGCCCGACGTATCGCCAGAGATCTTGGCACATTTTCTGTGTTTCGCTCCAGGAGTGAGATTAAGCTGTCTCATCGCATATAAAATACGACGTTGCGAAGGTTTTAATCCATCGCGGACATCAGGCAAAGCGCGAGAAACAATGACCGACATCGAATAGCGGAGATAGCTCTCTCGCATCTCCTCTTCAACGTTGCGTAGAACAATCACTTCATCTTTGGTATAAGACATGTCGGACCTTTAAATATCTAAGTTTTTAACCGAAAGAGCATGATGCTGGATGAACCGGCGGCGTGGTTCTACCTCTTCACCCATCAGCATGGAAAACATGTGATCAGCTGCAATCGCATCGGGCAATGTCACTTGCACCAAGGTACGAGTAGCTGGGTTCATTGTCGTCTCCCAGAGCTGATCTGCGTTCATCTCGCCAAGACCTTTGTAGCGCTGAACCTCAACTCCTTTTCGCCCATTGCTGCGGACAGCATCTATGAGCTCTTCCAGGGTTTGATAAGTAGAAGCTTTTCCTTCTTCTACAACATCGAATAAATCACCAGAAGCGATCACATATTGATCCAGCTCTAAATGGAAACTCTTGAGTTTTTCTTCTAACACTTGCAAACGATTGGCATCATAAAGCTCCATAAAGACGAGCGGCTTAATCGTTAGCGTCTTCATTTCTTCTGTCAGCTCGCCCTCTGGTATCGAGGCCAGAGTCTCTTCATGCGTGAGCTTTTGAGCCTCTTCATTTTCCAGTTTAGAGTCGCGAAGCTCCTCTTCAGAAAATACAAACCGCTGCTTACCTCCAACATCAACCTGAAACAAAGGTAATTTTCCATCTGCATCTCTAGCAGCAACAAACTCGCGGAAAGGCACTCCTTTTCTTTCAATCGATGCAATAAAGATCTCTACTTCTCCAATCATCTCCATCAACTTTTCTGTCCGCTCTCGATCAAAAGACTCCTCTGACCCCGCTGGACGAATTAGTAGATCACTTAAGCCTAGTTTCATTAAATATTCATCCATCTCTTTTTCAGAATGGATATATTGCCCCACCTTTTTGCGCGTCACTTTAAAAAGAGGAGGTCTAGCAATATAAATGAAATGATTTTCTACCAAAGCTGGCATGTGGCGATAGAAAAAGGTAAGAAGAAGCGTACGAATATGAGAACCGTCCACGTCGGCATCCGTCATGATGATGACTTTATGATAACGAAGTTTCTCAAGGGTAAAATTATCTGCCCCAATACCGCAGCCAAGAGCTGCCACCATGGCACAGACTTCTGTATTTTGCAAAATCTTCTGCAGCCTAGCCTTTTCTACATTCAAAATCTTACCGCGGATAGGCAAAATCGCCTGAAAACGGCGATCTCGTCCCATTTTTGCAGAGCCTCCCGCAGAATCTCCCTCTACAATATAGATCTCGCAAAACTCTGGATTTCTCTCCTGGCAGTCGGTCAATTTTCCTGGAAGCCTTGCACTATCGAGAGCTGTTTTGCGAAGCGTAAGCTCGCGAGCTTTCTTCGCAGCTTCCCTGGCTTGCGCTGCAATCAGAGCCTTTTCAACGATCATTTTAGCAATTGCAGGATGCTCGTCTAAAAAAGTCGTCAACTCCTCTCCAACGATCGTTTGTACAATCCCTGCCACTTCACTATTGCCCAATTTCTGCTTTGTCTGGCCTTCAAATTGAGGATTCGGCACTTTTGCAGAGATCACTGCCGTAAGCCCCTCGCGCATATCTTCGCCGCACACAGAAATCTTATCTGCTTTTACGAGAGCATGACCTTTCATGTAATTATTCAATACCCGCGTGAGCGCTGTAGAAAATCCGGTCAAGTGGGTGCCTCCCTGACGGGTTGCAATGTTATTAACATAGGAGTAGACATTTTCTACGTACGTATCATTCCATTGCATCGCCACTTCAAACTCTACTGGGCCATCATGCCCTTCTCTTGTTGCACAAATGTAGATTGGGTTGGGGAAAAGAGGCGTTTTCGTCTCATTTAAGTAAGAAACAAAAGAGGAGATCCCTCCTTCATAATTAAAACGGACCGGCTCTTTAGAAGAGTCGCGATCGTCTTGAAAGAGGATCGTAATCCCTCGATTTAAAAACGCAAGCTCTCTAAGGCGGGTAAGAAGGATATCATAATCAAAATGGGTGACTGAAAAAATCGTATCATCGGGCATAAACCAAATGACAGTTCCTCGTTTAGTCGTAGATCCAATCATTTTAAGAGGGCCTATCGGTTTGCCCCGCTCAAATGTCATTTCATATACATGGCCATTTTTATGCACCTTGGCAACTAATTTTTTCGAAAGAGCATTCACGCAAGAGACGCCGACGCCATGCAAACCGCCAGATACTTTATAGGTATTTTTGTCAAATTTACCCCCAGCATGCAAGATCGTCATCACGACCTCAAGAGCTGTAACCTCTCTGCCTTGTTTTTGAGACTCCTTCTCATGTCTTTCTATAGGTATTCCTCGGCCGTCATCTTCAACAGATACAGAGCCATCAGCATTCAAGGTAATGGAAATTTGTGTGCAATACCCGGCCATCGCTTCGTCAATGCAGTTATCGACAACTTCATACACGAGCTGATGGAGTCCGTTGGTATGAGTGTCCCCAATATACATGCCAGGGCGCTCACGTACCGCCTGAAGGCCTTCCAATACGGTAATAGAACTCGCATCATACTGATTTTCTTTAGTCATCGTACTCATCTCTCTTCCTTAGAATTAGAATCTCACGTAAATCTTCCGACCCGAAATACAATATCTCGTATCCCTGCCTTTGGAAATTGCTTTTGTAGCTCCGTGAGCAAACGGGGCTTTTCATGCTGGTGCAGCAAACTATACAGAGTAGAGCTTTTTACTTTCACGGTCAAGACCCCATCTTGCACTCCAACAGCCTTTGTTAAAAAGGCAAATTTTGACCCTAAAATTCGCTCCCAAGCTAAAAGAATTTCTTGCCCACCATGTCCTGCCTGCTTGCTAATTTCAGCAAGAACCTGGCTAAGAAGCGGGCTCATTTCTTTACTTGTTAAAGAAGTTCCATCAAAATTTTTGGGCGTACGCATCAGCAAACCTCTCTTCCTATCGTAATAAAAAATCCGCAAAAACTCAACAAAAAACAGCCAGAAAATAGATATATTAAAATTCTTATAAGTATTGGGATCAAACAGCAAGATCAACGATGAAAATGATAGAACGATATAACAATAAAAAAAATTATCGTTACATCGTTCTATCATTTTTCCTCTAGATTACGGATAGGCTCATCCCTCACTTGTTGACGAATATCAACAGGCCAAATATACTGTTAAACTTTACGTGGCGATCGTAGCTCAGTTGGTAGAGCGTTGGATTGTGGTTCCAGATGTCGCGGGTTCGAGCCCCGTCGTTCGCCCCATTTTTTAACAGGGCCAGTTTATGTCCCTTATCGAAGCGCTTATTTTAGGCCTCGTCCAAGGTTTCACAGAATTTTTACCTATTAGCTCCTCTTCCCACCTACAGTTTACCAGGTGGCTTCTTGACCTTCCTGGGGGGGGCTCTAAATATTTTGATCTCGTCTGCCATGCAGGAACAGTCTGTGCTGCTATGATTTATTTACGAACATCGATATTAGACCTGTTCAAAAACCCACAACGCCTGGCTATTTTTTCTTTATCCCTAATCCCCCTCGTCCCAGTCTATTTTTTAGCAAAAGATCTCCGAGCGAGCCTAGATCACCCTTATTACATAGGTTTTGGTCTGCTTATCACGTCAGCTCTTTTAGGGCTAAGCTACCTTCTCCGCATTCAAACAAGAGATATAAAAGATCTAAAATGGCAAGATATGTTATGGATAGGATTCATGCAGACACTCGCCTTTATACCTGGTATTTCACGTAGCGGATCGACGATCGCAGCTGCCCGCGTCCGCGGCCTACCTTGGATCGAAGCCGCCCGTTTTTCTTTTATCCTTTCGATTCCTACTATTCTCGGAGGACAATGTCTAGAGACGATAAAACTGTTTCAACAAAAAGATCCGGTTACCTTGCTCCCTTGCAGCTGCTATTTTATAGGCTTTATCAGCGCTTTTTTCTTTGGTCTTCTCAGCATTCACTGGGTCTTTCGGATTTACCAATCAGCTAGAGCAGTTCCCTTACTTGCTTGTTACTGCGCGTTGACAGGTCTTTTAGCTTTGGGTTTATTCCATGCGTAAAACAGCCAAAAAAACAGAAAAAAAGCCAGTTCATCCCGATGCGCAAGGATTATTTTTTCTTTTTTTAAGTTTTTTAGGATTGATCTCTCTTTCGACATTTTCCTACTTAGATCCTCAAAGCAACTGGTTGGGGTATGTAGGTTACATCATTGCCTGGGCCAGCGAATACATCTTCGGACTGAGCGCTTATCTCTTTCCTGTTTACTTTTTTGGAGTCGGTCTAAAGTGGCTTTTGGGGCGCAAATCCACTCATCCTGCTTATGATCAGCTCTATTTTTCCATTCTGCTTCTTTCAGCTTCTTTTTTACTCACAGCCTTTGCAGAGTCCTACCCTAAGCAAGCAGCCTACTTTCAAGATCGAGTCGTCACGGAAACAATCGTTGTATACACCCCTTACCCACAGACAATCATTCGCTCCAATCTTGGTGGCATTCCGTTTTATTTTCTCTACGCTGATCTACCAGCTCTCAACTTGATGAATATGCTCAGCCCTATTGGCACTGCTCTGATTTTTTCTTGTCTAGCGCTAGCCTCTTGTCTGCTATTGACTCGCATGCGAATTGTTCTCAAATTAAAACAGATTTTTTTCATCCTTCAAAGCTTCATCCATTGGCTATCTAAACGGCTAGAAAAAAAACCTGTTTTTAAAACCCCAGAGAGAATTTATACAGGCCTTAGTCCAAGCCCAAGCGAACCGAAAAACCTCAAAATCAACATCCCGCTGCCTGAAAAACCCGCTGCAAAAGCCCCAAAACCTGTCGAGATAAAAACTGAGATGAAAAAAGAGGTGATCAAAAAAGAGAGCACAATTTCTCCAATGATCAAGCTCAATCCTCCTAAAGAAAAAGAGCTAGAAATATTTCCTACAAAAGCTCTTATTTTGCGTAAAGACGCTTCTTATAAAATCCCCTCACCAAATCTTCTCACCAGTCCCGCTCAAAAAATCGATCAGCCGACCTTAAAAAAAGATCTCATGCACCAAGCCGCCGTCTTGGAAGAGACTCTAAAAAGCTTTGGCATTGAGGCTAAAGTAGGAGAAATTAATAGCGGGCCCACCATTACCTCTTTTGAAGTGCACCCTTCTATTGGCGTAAAAGTACAAAAGATTAAAACGCTCGAAAATGATATTGCGCTCAATATGCAGGCAAAATCCATTCGAATTGTCGCTCCCATACCGGGAAAAGCAGCCGTCGGCGTCGAAATCCCGGCTCTTCATCCTCAAGAAGTCAGCTTCAAAGAGCTACTCATCCAATATCAACAAAAAGGAAGACGCCTTTCGATTCCTGTTTTATTAGGAAAAGCAGTCAATGGAGAGTGTGTATTTTCTGATCTTGCTAAAATGCCTCATTGTTTGATTGCAGGAGCAACTGGCTCTGGTAAATCGGTGTGCGTCAATACGATTGTGATGTCAATTTTGATGAATGCAAGGCCAGATGAAGTAAAATTGCTAATGATCGACCCGAAAAAAGTGGAGCTTACCCAATATTCTCGCCTTCCTCACATGATTGCTCCCGTGATTACAGAGGCTCACGGCGCCTATTCTGCTCTGCAATGGCTTGTTAAAGAAATGCAGGTCCGTTATGAAATCCTCAAACAGCTTGGTCTTCGTAATATCGGCGCATTTAATGTTCGAAAAATCAACAAAGATCTCGAAGCCTCTTTGAATATCCCTATTCCTGAGCAAATGCCGATGATCGTTGCCATCGTCGATGAATTTGCAGACCTGATGATGGCTTCAAGCGCAGATCTTGAAACTCCGATCGCTCGGATCGCTCAAATGGCAAGAGCCGTCGGCATCCATCTGATTTTAGCCACACAGCGCCCTTCTCGGGAAGTGATTACAGGGATCATCAAAGCAAACATTCCAACCCGAATTTCGTTTAAAGTCGCTTCTCGGATCAACTCACAAATCATCCTCGATGAAGTAGGGGCTGAGAGTCTGCTCGGCAATGGAGATTGCCTCTTTTTACCCCCAGGTTCTTCTCAGCTGATCCGAGCGCAAGGATCTTATATCAGCGATGAGGACATCAATCAAATCATCGATCAAATCTGCAAACAATCTCCACCTAACTATCTCATTCCTTCATTTGACTCGTTTCAAAGAGCCGACATAGGTCCCGATAAAGACGACGACAAACCTAACGATCCTCTCTATGATCAAGCGCTCTCCACGGTTTTAGGCTCAAAAAGCGCATCGACTACCTATTTACAAAGAAAACTAAAAATCGGCTATGCGAGAGCAGCGTCTCTCATGGACGCGCTCGAAATGAATGGGATTATTGGTCCACAAGAAGGAGCCCGCCCTCGAAGAGTTTTAGCGAATCAGACTGCTGACCCCAAAGAGGAATCAGATGACGAAGAACTATCTTAAATTTTGGGGAACCAGAGGCTCTTGCGCAGTAAGCGGCCCTGACTATGCACAATTTGGGGGCAATACCTGTGCGCTTGAAATGCGCTATGAAAACCAGGTTTTCATCTTTGATGCAGGGACCGGCATTCGTCCTCTTGGCAAAGAACTTGTCAGGCAAAATATACGCCATATCCACCTTTTTTTAAGCCACTCCCACTGGGACCATTTTATCGGCATCCCTTTTTTTGATCCGATCTATGAACCAGACATCAAAATAACGATCTGGACACCTCCGAATATTGGCAGATCCTATGAAGAGCTCGTCTCTGAGGTTCTCTCTCCAGAATTTTTCCCGATCCGCCTAGAACAAGTAAAAGCGAATTTACAGTTCAAAACGATCGAAGAAAAAACACCTCTTGTGCTCGATCAAGTAACCCTCGATTTTCATAGCACCCATCATCCCTGCTTGACATACGGCTTTAAAATCAAAACACCCCACTTCACATTTGGCTATATCACAGATAATGAAATGCTCCAAGGCTACCACGGAGCCCTAAAAAACATCCCCAAAGAAATCTCTGATCCTTATACAAGCCTCATTCAATTCCTGAGAGGCTCCGATCTACTGATCCATGAAGCGCAGTATACTCCAGAAGAATATCTACATAGAGTCGGTTGGGGACACTCGTCTGCCTTAAACGCTCTCTATCTCATCGAGCAAACGCAAACAACCCGCTGGCTAGTCACCCATCACGACCCCAGCCATACCGATGTTGAGCTCCAAGCTCTTCAAAGCTCTATAGAAAAACAGCTACAAGAGCACAATATTGCCTGCAAAGCCACTTGGATTGGCGACGGATTTACGCTCCCCATCAAGTAAAAAAATTCCGTTTTGACCTTAATCCTCAAGAAGTTTATAGTCTTCGGTCGAAACAAAGTAAGAGGGTGTCTACAAAGTAAGGGTTCGTTGATTTTCAGGTTCCTACTTTCTAGACACTCTCTAAAACATTAAATGGAGTTTTCATGGCACACAACGTAACCTTACCGAGAAATAGCGGTCTATTTGGAACATTTAAGTCCTATGCTGAGCTAGGTCTCAAAAAAAACATTCAACAACATGACAGTAATCTCATAGAGCGAGCAGGAAATGCGATTCTTTGGACCGTAGAAGATCTTCCCAGAGAAATTTATAAAGCAGTTGCTAATCCAAAAGTCATTACCGTGGCTTTAACTGCTATGGGCCTTTACTCAAATTCTCTCGCGTTCTATGCGTCTGAAACCATTGCCCTCACAAAATGGGCTTTCGAAGTTCTTCCTCTTCCAGGTCTTGAACTTCTTCGATTCGGATCTTATCTCTTTATTTGCGCCCTGATTATAGGAGCAGGTATGAGAGCCTATGGCCGTTTCTCTAATGAGACCCTCATGGCAACATTTGAAGGAAAAAACCAACCAGTTGCACAATCAATGACACAGACTCCTGCATCAGGTAAAAGATGACTCCTACAGGCTTTCCTTCATGGAAGAGTTTCTTTTCCTTCACGTTAGCTCGTGGATTTCTAGACACCGAGAGAGGCTCTCTTATAGAGCCTCGGGAAGTAGGACGTCTGGAGTCTATCGGCAGAACCTTTAGCTGGGCTGTTCAGCCTGTCGATTTATTATTGAAAAACATACGAAACCCTCTTGTCATCGTTTCTTTAACGATGACAAGTTTGTTTGTGGCGACGGTGGCCTTTTATCCATTGCAAGCATGGGTGGTTGCCGTGACTGTTTTTCCATTTCTAGAAAAAGCTGCAACACCTCATCTTCTTCAAGCAGGGTGCTACTTCCTTACGCAAGCAACCATTGCAGGGTTAGGAATCAAAGCTTTTGGCAGATTGTCCAATCAAGATCTGCTTGACCGGTATCTCTCCGGCCAAGTAATGGCTATTCCTATAGGAACTATTAATTAACTCACCCTACGGACCTCTTGCGTAAATTCGAAAGAGGTCTCTTATCAATAGACCATATTCGAATGAAAAGAAATAGCTTGAGATATCTCTTCTTGATGCGCAATGGAAAGCGGAACTGCAATGCCTTGCTCTTGCAGAAAATTACCTACAACTTGAAGAGCCACTTCATCCGTATTACACTCTCTTGACAAATGCGCTAAGTGTACATGTTTGAGCCCTTCATGCCAGACGGCAACAATTAATCTAGCGCAATCTTCATTAGACAAGTGTCCTTGCCTACCCAAAATCCGTTGTTTAAGAATTTCAGGACGAGCTGAAGCATAAACCATCGATGGTTGGTGATTGGCTTCAAGATATAGATAATCGCACTTCTCTAAGTGCTTTTTGACTAAAGAAGTAGCGAAGCCAAGATCTGTGCAAAAACCCATTTTCAATCCATCATGGACGATTGTAAATGCGACAGGATCTAACGTATCGTGCGATATACTAAATGGATGCACCTCCAGATCTCCGAAAACAAACGGTTCTCCTGTTGTAAATAGCTTGTAGCGCAACTTCACCCCTAAAACTGCAGAAATTCCCTTTGCAGTTTCCGCATTAGTCAATACAGCAATCCCAAAACGTGCCGCTAATGTTTTCAGACCTTTAATATGGTCGCTATGTTCATGAGTCACTAAAACCGCTTGAATAGAAGAGATATCTACATCAATTTGACGCAAACGATTCGTAAGCTCCAATACAGAAAGCCCCGCATCAATTAGTACACGAGTCGTTTTCGTGCCCACAAAAATACAATTTCCTTTCGAACCTGAAGCCAAAGGGCAAAAACCAATCATGCATACCGCCTTTAGAGAAAAAATGTCCTTTATAAAAGGAAACTCCGAAAAAATCAACATATCCTCAAAGGTGCCTTGAGATAGCTGATTTAAAAAAACTTTTCTTTAATTGTATAAATATTAGTTTATTTTGAACTTAATTTAAAAGTATTATAAAATATAAACAAACCAAACAACGGTTAATTAAAAATGATTAATAACTGCCCGTCCTTAAACAACCCACTCTTACCCACTCTATTTCTAGGGGATGGAACTGGAGATGCGGTAAAAGCAGCGATTGCCATTTTACGAGAAAAGCTGATCGACACCTTCAATATACAAACGGATCATGTCCTTTGGGCGCGAGATTGCCGGGTCATTTTACCAGATGGCACCCACCTCATTCCCGAAACGGTAGAAGAGGAAGACTTTAGACAATTTGCCTTCCTTCTCCCAAAAGAGCAGCTCCATCTTATTTACGACAAAGAAGCGCCCCATGGTAAAGGAGTGACCTATGAATACAAACAACAAGGGATCGATGTAGCCAAAAAGCTCAACATTCCCTACAAAGAATCTAAGCTGTGCCTTGAGGGAGGAAACTGTTTTATTTTCTCAGGAGCGGATGGAGAGAAACGGGCTATTATTGGGTATACAAGCCTACTCCTTAGCATGGTCAAATTAGAGGCAATGGACTATTTTTCTAAGTCACTGCCAGTAGAAGAGCCTGTGGGCGAGTCTTTTTCTGAAGATGAGCTACGCATTGCGAGAAACTATAGAAGCTTGCAATCCTTTGAACCTTGCGATCCATTTAGTATTCCTTGCGACTCTAAAGAGCTTCAAGAAACAGCAAAAAAAATCCAGAGAATGTTCTGCGTTACAAAACAAGAAATTGCTCGAGATTTAGGCCTCCCTCTTTCTCAGATCGTATTTATTTGGCAAAAACGATTCCATATTGATACAGAATTTTTTGTTGGGCCGGACAATACTGTCTTTTTACATGATGAATCAAAAACATTGGATCTTCAACAGGACATCAAGAAGAATTACTATGTGCCTTTATTTAGAAGAACAACAGCCTACTGTGAACAAGAACTAGAACCTTCTCAAGAAAGATTACAAAAAAACGTAGAAATATTAAAAGCTTTTGGCTGCAACCCCGTCCTTATACCAGGAAGTTTAACCGTCAGCTATTCGCAAGGCGAATTTTTCATCCCCTCTTATGTTGCTGAAGATTGGATGAAAAAAGATTTTCTTCCCTCCATCAATCCAAATAATATACCCCCTTCTTTCATGCAAAGAAAATACGAATTCTTACAAAGAGATGAACACATCACTATTTTCAATTTCATGAATGGCTTATTCATCGAAGGAAATCCCCCTCGTTTTATCACAACAGGTCTCCCCAATCACCCCGTCTCTCAGAGATTTCAACAAGCCTTTGAAAAAGCAGTGAAAGATGCCTGCCCAGAACTATCTGTCGAGTTTCTGATGAGTCATTTTGAAGGCAGTTTGCTACATCTTGGAGGCGGGATCCACTGCCTAACAAATTATTAAATTATATTTTTCTTTGAAAAATTCATTCAATGTTTTAAAGAGTAAAATTAGTGCCCAAACTATGGTGAGGATATGTTTACAGAAGATATTTTGATTGAGATAGACACAACGCTCGATCAGCTCATCAAAAATGCAGAGTCCATTCAAGATGTGGAGCTGAAAGAATTGTCTGAAATAGAAATTTCAGCTTTTCAAAAAACGCAAGAAAGTTTAGTCCACCATCTTTTACATCTAGATAAATTTTTTGAAACAAGAAAAATGGATCAAAAAATTTTCCATAAAAAAAGTGGCCGTTACAAAATTCAAGAAAAGATCCTTAAGTTCGAACGACTGAAAAAAGAGTACAAGAAAAATTTAGGAGAATCCCTTGAATCCTGGCATCGTCGAGATCTGCTCATGAAACGACGCTGCAAAAAAATTCTTCATTGATTTTGAGCATTTATTTTCACCTTAATCCCCTTATGAAGAGCTAGATCGAAGCACCCCTGTGCAAAAAAAATCAGCTTGTTTATAATCCCCCATTCGGCTGGTCTACTTTAGCGCGTATCCCCTTTTTATCAGCCAAACATACTACTAATAAATTGAGCTTACCTGATGCAGCAAATCTTTCCTCTTCGCCGGATGTTTAGTCGTCTTTTCCCAAGGAAGCTTACTGTCCAAGCAACAAAAGAGCTTTCCTACACCCCCCCTGCATCCCATGAAAAAACAGAGCAAGCCTTCTATTACCTCTATCTGGGAGAGGCCGCTCTCTTACAGGGGAATTTAGCAGCTTTATCCCTCTTTGAAATGGCCACCAATTTAGCTCCAAAAAATTTTTTCATTTGGCATAGACAAGGGATCGCCTTTTTCGAATATGGTTCCCTAGAGGGGAAAGAAAAAGCTCTTCTCATCGCAAGTAAATATTTTAAAATGGCCACAACCTTACAACCCTCTTCCTTTGAAGCCTGGTTTTTTTGGGGGGCTGTGCTGTTACAGTTGGGCCGTTTTCATGAAGAACACCACTTTTTTTTAGAAGCAAAAGAAAAATATCAAAAAGCCATCGAGCTCTCCCTTGAACAAAGTCCGGCTATTCTTGCAGAAATTTATTGGGACTATGGGATTGTCTGGGCAACGATTGCGGAGCGCTCCGGAGAAGCTTTAGATATGAGCTTAGCCATTCAATCGTTTCAAAAATCTTTAAAAGAAAACCCCAATCCTTACCCTGAATTTTGGAATGATCTAGGAAATGCCTATGTTCAGCTAGGCTTGTTAGTCAACGATTCCCGCCTTTATTTACAGGCCATTGAGCACCTCTCTCATGCAACCTTAGCGCAGCCTGCTTACCTGGACGGCTGGATGTCGATGGCTTATACCTATTCGCAGCTCTACATTAATACCATGGATGAACAATTTGTAGCTCGAGGGGTTGAGTGTTTTGAAAAAGTCACCAGCATCGATCCCAAAAACGTGGATGCCTGGCTGCAGTGGGGCCAGCTATTAGGAGAAGCCGGGTGGTTAAACAGAGATATGAAACTACTCGATGGCAGCGTTGCAAAATGTTCGCGCGCCTATTTGCTCGATTCCAATGATCCTTCTATTGTCAGCCAATTAGTTGAATCGCTCACCTATTTAGGAACTAGCGGCAGCAGACTCAATCTTTTGATTGAAGCAGAAAATAAGGTCTTAAAAATCATCGATTCTATTACCGATGATCCTGATCTCTGGCGCGCCTATGGAATCTGTCTGATTGGATTTGGACGCTATTATAATGATCCTGACTATTTCGACATGGCTATTGAAAAGCTCCAATACGGACTTTCTCTTGATCGAACAGACGCAGAGCTTTGGCACGCATTAGGCACTGCTCATAAACTTCTAGCTGATGTGACAGAAGATATAGACATCATCGAACGGGCCACTCGCTTTTTCCTCCGAGCCATCGACCTTAAGCCATCATGTCCTTCTTTTATGTATGATGCAGCTTGCGCACTTCTTTCTTATAGCGAGCTGACCGACAGTCTCGATGCCCTCGAACAGGCGCTAGCCCTTTTTGAGACTCTTCTTTATAACCAGCGCAATATCTTACTGAACCACCCTCAATGGCTTTTCCAATATGCTTCTGCGCTCGAATGGATGGGCGATTTTTCTACAGAAGAAAGTTATTTTGGAAAAGCTGTAGAGATGTATTCTCAAGTGCTTCTCATCGATCCAGATTATCCCGAGCTCCATGTTCACCTTGGGATTTGCTTAGTACATTTAGGACACATGACCTTAGATAAGGAATATTATTCTAGAGCAGTCCAATCCTTTGCTCTTGCTGTGCGCCAAGACGAAGAAAATGAAAAAAGCTGGCTAGAATGGGGCCTTTGCCTTGTGCATTTGGCTCACCACACCATCGATGAAACGACTATGAACCAGCTCTATTTTGAAGCAGAACAGAAAATCATCCGCGCAGGTTCTCTTGGCAATGCAAATGCCCATTACCATTTAGCCTGCCTTTATTCCATCTTAGGCCGCTATCCTGAAGCTATGAACCTGATTCGTCAAGCGCTGCATCTTAAAGCCCTTCCTCCCTTCGAAGAAATCCTCGAAGACGAATGGCTGGACAACCTCCGCTCCACCAAAGAATTTACCCAATTCATCTCCGCCCTGGAAGCCAGGTTTCAGCCGCGAGAAGAATAGGAGGACTCCTTTTTAATGGGTCCTTCAATATTCTGCTGTAATTCTGCAGGAGATTCTCCTTTTATCTGATCCCATGATGCTTTTAGCCCTTCTACACCACACATCCCGCTTACAAGAAAAAACACCGCATCAATCGCCTCATAAACTTGCAGTTGTTTTACAACCTCTTTTATATTTTCAGAATCAGTCAGGGTGTCCGTTCCCCACATATCCATAAAATAAACAGGAATTTTCCCCTCATCTACAAACTCGTTAATCGCTTCTTCGTTTGGTTTTAGAGGAGCAAACAGATATGTAGGCCGCGTTTTATAATAAATCTTCAGTAATTTAGTAAAAATTTTATCGAAATCGCCCATTTGCTTCGAAGGATGTTGGTTTTTTTCAAGAATGACATCAAGGTCATTTTCGCTTAAAGCATGTAGCATGCAAAACAAACTTTTATTGAATTGTTGTCCTATCCGTATGAATTGATAATTTTTTAAAGCAAAAGCAAAAAAATATCCAATCGCTATGCAGAAATCTCTTTGGTCTTGCAGCATCTGAGGCTCAAGCAGATTCGATTTCTGTAGTTTTAACTCGAGACCGTTTATATTTCGCTCTACAAACGATCCAAATTTTTCAGGAGCAATACTAAGAGCTTCAAATAATCTTGTCACAAAATCCCGAGTGAAACCTCCAGCATCAATGCCCGGAGAATCTTTATATTTAATCCTAGGAAACTCGTGATTTTCTTTTACTATTTGCAAAAAATCAAGAAACAGTTTTTTAGGATTATCAGCAAAATCGTTGTAATCCACTAACAACGTTTTTCTAAACGCTTGAACATGCGTATGCTGCAAGATCTTGTTGGCAACATTCACCATTTCTGGGTTTTCAGAATTGGTAATCTCCAAATCTTCAGCAAAGCGTGAGTGCGTTTGAGCAAAGGTTACTTCGGGGGATTCTCGACCTGATAAATGAATCATTTGTTTCCTCCTTTACAAGGATTGTCTGCTTTTATGGAGGGAACAATTATGCAAAAAAAAACATTCAAAACAAGGGACAATGAACTTATTACCGCTCCCACACGACATAAGGCGCTTCGAGAGGAAGATTCGCGTCAGGAAAAACAGGCAAGATCCGCGCGCAGTAATGGGAAGCTGGCAGGTTGTTTGGGATTTGCGTTTCGAAACTATAGATAGAGCCGCTTTGTTCTTTAAACTGCATCTCTTGATGAAAAGATGGAGTGCCTTCAGCATACATTTCCAGTCTTACTGTAGCAGGATCCAACGCTCCCAAATCAACGCGCACTTTAACATGGTATTGATCGGCAAAAGAAGTGATGACAGACTCTTTAAAAGGAGATGTGGCACTAAACTCCTTCCAGAGCTGTTGTTGGGCAGCTAATTTTTTTCCTAAGGCAGCTTTGTCTTTTATCCTTTTTCGATACTTTTGAGCTGCTGGAAGGTAATGCTTTTCTGTATATTCACGCACAGCTCGATGTGCACAAAATAAGGGAGTCAATTGAAGCATACTTGCTCGAATGCGACGCACCCAAGCCTCAGAAACACCTTCTCCATTTCTTTGATAAAATTCGGGGATCACCTGCTGCTCTAAAAGATCGTAAAGCTGCATGGCCTCTCTAGCGTCCCAGTTTGGGTCGTCCCCATGCTCTTGTCCATCGCCGAGCGCCCAACCTACTTCGGGGCTATACGCTTCTGCCCACCAGCCGTCGAGTTCAGAAAGATTCAAGCCCCCATTGACAAGCACCTTCATTCCACTTGTGCCGCACGCCTCCCAAGGACGTCTCGGCGTATTGATCCATACATCAACTCCCTGTACAAGCTCTTCAGCCATGAGCATGTCATAATCTGTCAGAAAAAGTACGCGAGAGCGAACCTCTGGTCGCTTAATAAAATGGATCCATTCACGGATCATTTCCTGCCCCCCTTCATCTGCAGGATGCGCTTTCCCTGCAATGATGAGCTGAACAGGTTTGTCTGGATTGGTGAGGATTTTCAAAAGTCTTTCGGGATCGAAAAGAAGCATATTAGGCCGCTTATAGGTAGCAAAGCGTCTTGCAAATCCGAGAGTCAATGCAGAGGGATCAAAAGATGCTTTAGCTTGAGCAATCTCCTCTTGACTTACGCCGCGAGCTTCTAAAATGGGCAAGATTTGTGCTCTTCCATAGTCAATCATCTGAACTCTCGCTTCACTCCGCATCGCCCAAATTTGCGCATCGGAAGCCCGACAAACATTTGTCTCAGCTTCGCTATCAGTATGAGGCTTATCAAAATGTTTATTCCAAAGACGCTCAGCAGGCTCTCCAACCCAACTTGGAGTATGAATCCCATTTGTAATAGATCCAATGGGCACTTCATCCAAAGGAAACCGAGGAAATAAAGAGGAAAATAAATGGCGACTTACGTGCCCATGCAACCGGCTTACAGCATTGACAAAACCAGATCCCCGAATCGCAAGATACGCCGTATTAAACCAACCTTCTCCGTCTTTTCCTAATTCTAGCAAACGATCAGCGGAAATATGCAGTTTATTAGCCGCATAACTTCCTAAGTATTTCAGAATAAGGTCGTTAGGAAATCTATCAAATCCGGCTGGAACGGCCGTATGCGTCGTAAAGATGTGACTAGAGCGCATGGTAGATAGAGCTTCATCGAAAGACAGGCCATATTCTTGCATACAAAGCCTAACCCTTTCCAAGATCGCAAAAGCGGCGTGTCCCTCATTTAAATGGCATACTTCGGCTTTCATTCCCAGCTGCTCTAAAAGACGCACTCCACCGAGACCTAAGACAAGTTCTTGTCTAAGCCGCATTTCTAAATCCCCTCCATAAAGCTCACTTGTAATCCCTCGATAGACTGGGTAGTTCACAATATCATTACTATCGAGAAGATAAAGCTTTACCTGACCTACTTTAGCCTCCCAAACGCGGAGCCATAAAGACCAACCAGGAAGGGAAATTTCAATACGCAGCCACTCCCCATTAGCTCCTCTTAAAGGTTGGATAGGAAGTTGCATCGGGCTATTAAACGGATAAGCTGCTTGTTGATTGCCTGCAGCATCGATAATTTGTCGAAAATAGCCTTGCTGATACAAAAGGCCAATTCCAACGACAGGAACTCCTAAATCGTGAGCTGCTTTGAGCTGATCGCCAGCTACATTCCCCAATCCTCCCGAATAAATAGGAAGCGCCTCGCTCAACATAAATTCCATACTGAAATAGGCAATCGCTTGAATCTTCTCTTTTCCATATTTCTTTTGAAACCATGTATCTGAAGAGGGACGTACATGCATTTCTAATAAGCTCTGGACTGTTTTTTTAAAGGCTGGATCTTTAAGTAGCTCCTCTTTTTTTTCTCTAGAGACGGTCTGGAGTACTATCCAAGGATTATGAGTCGCTTCAAATAAAGGCTCATCTAATTTGCGCCAAATTTCATCTGCGCTGCGATTCCAAGACCATATTAAATCCAAAGCGAGCTCTTCTAGATCATCAAGCTTTTCTTCTCTCATTTTTTCTCCTCTTTAAGAGCTTGAGAAATCAACATTTCAGCCTCTTGCAAAATTTGCTGAAGATGCTCAGGATCAGAAAAACTCTCCGCATAGATTTTATAAATTTCCTCAGTGCCAGACGGCCTTGCTGCAAACCACCCTCTTCGAGTGATGACTTTCACACCTCCAATAGAAGCTCCATTTCCAGGCGCTTTTGTGAGCACCTTTTCAACTGGGTCGCCTGCTAATTGATCTACAGCAAGCTGATCTATCTTCTGAAACTGTTTTTTTTCTGCTGGCGTGATACTTGCCTCTTTACGCTCATAGAAAAAAGAGCCGAGCTGAGCGGTTAAATCTTGGTAGTTCTCTCCAGGATCTTTTTGGGTTTTCGCTGTGATCTCTGCCGCCAAAAGAGCTGGAACAATCCCATCTTTATCCGTTGTCCACACCGTCCCGTTTTTGCGTAAAAAAGAAGCTCCCGCACTCTCTTCTCCTGCGAATCCCAACTGTCCTTGCAAAAGCCCCTGGACAAACCATTTGAAGCCTACAGGAGTCTCATAGAGAGATCTTTTTAACCCCAAAGCGATTCGATCCATCATGGCGCTTGTGACAACAGTTTTTCCGATCGCAGCATCGACATTCCATCCACTGCGATGGCGAAATAAATAGTCAGCAGCTACTGCAAGGTAGTGATTAGAAGGCATTAAACCAACGCTTTTTGTCACAATCCCATGCCTGTCATGATCAGTATCGCAGGCGACAGCCACATCAAATCGATCTTTTAACCCGATGAGCCGCTTCATCGCATCGGCAGAGGAAGGGTCCATCCGAATTTGTCCATCCCAATCGAGCGTCATGAATCGAAAGGTAGGATCCACTTCTTTATTCACCACTTCCAAATTCAATCCATACCGATCAGCAATGGCCTGCCAGTAATGCACTCCGGCTCCGCCCAAAGGATCTACGCCTATATGCACTCCTCGAATAGCGTCCATATCAAGAATATGCTCCAAATCAGCAACGTAAGCACTTAGATAATCAAAGCGTCTCGCTTGCTGCTTTGCTTTTTCAAAAGGCACTCTGGGGATTTTTTGGAGACCTGTTTGCAGCCACTGATTGGCTCTCGCTTCAATCCATGCTGTCACCTGAACCTCAGCAGGCCCTCCATGAGGAGGATTATATTTAAAACCTCCTTCAGAAGGAGGATTATGGGAAGGAGTCACAACGATCCCATCGCTAAGTCCTGTTTTTCTCCCTTGATTATACTGCAAAATAGCATGAGAGATCACAGGGGTCGGAGTGTATTCATCCTGATTGGCTAAGACGGCATCTACTCCATGACCTGTTAGAACTTCTAGCGCGCTCATCAACGCCGGCCTCGATAGAGCGTGTGTATCGATCCCTAAAAATAAAGGGCCAGAAATCCCCTCTTTTTTCCTGTATTCACAGATAGCCTGCGTAATGGCGAGAATGTGATCTTCATTAAAAGACCTTTTTAAACAGCAGCCGCGATGTCCCGATGTACCAAAGATCACTCGCTCGCTTTCTGATGCAACGTCAGGTTTTTCTGCAAAATAGGCATTGATCAATTGATCCACATCGATAAGTGAAGAAGCGTTTGGCAGCTGACCTGCAAGCGGACTGCGTTTCATAGGAATTTTTTATAACAGAAAAATGGATTTAAAAAGAGCTTGGTTTTTTGCATATCACAGTGGCTAGGCTTTATACGGCGGCTAAGAGTGTGCCTACAAAGTAAGGTTCTGTTGATTTTCTGGTTCTTTTGAGCCTATTTTCGATTCTTTTTTTGGGGGATTGTATCAACAGACGTATACTATCCCCCAAAAAAGAATCGAAAATAGGCCAAAATAATCCAGAAAATCAACGAACCCTTACTTTGTAGACACCCCCTAAATGCTGCTGAGCACAAGTTAGAGCTAAACATTTAACCTTGAGAAGTTTCCTTCTTTCGTGTAAGAATTTTTTCAAAAAAGAGTTATTTCTATTGAATAGGAAAGTTTTTATGGATAAGAATGTAGTAAAAAGACAATATTTACCAACATTCCTATCCATGAGTGCAAAACAGAAAGCTATAGAACTCTTTAAAGAAAACCAAGGCTTGCTTCGAACTGCCGAAGCTATCCGTTTGGGAATTCATCCTCGCACTATCTATCAGCTGAGGGATGAGGGATTATTAGAGCAACTAGCCAAAGGGGTATATAGACTCACTGAAGTCCCTGATTTCTCTGAACCCGATCTCGTTCTTGTTTCCAAGAAAATTCCTCGCGGCATCATATGCTTAATCTCAGCTTTGGCTTATCATGAGATCACGACCCAGATTCCCCATTTTGTCTATGTTGCCATTCCCACCAAAGCACGGCCATCAAGATTAGAATATCCACCTCTTAGATATTTTCGATATTCGGAAAAAGTTTATCGCTCAGGCGTTGAGACTATACTAATAGGTGGTTACCCTGTTAAAATTTATAACATTGAAAAGACTTTAGCCGATTGTGTTAAATTTCGTAATAAAATTGGCATGGATGTCGTTATTGAAGCGTTGAAGATGTACTGGCAGCGTAAAGGCGCTCAAATTGATAAGTTATATGAATATGCAAAAATTAATCGCGTTGAAAAAATTCTTCAGCCGATTATGGAAACGATAGTAAGTCAATAAAAATGGAAAAATCCAAAAAGAATCTCGAAGAGTCAATCTATAGCCGATTAAAAATGTTGCAAGGCAAAGAAAACGACCTGTTCAAGAAATTTTAAAATACTATGCAATGGAGCGTTTTTTATACCGTTTAAGCGTGTCCTCACATCAAAATTCTTTTTTTCTAAAAGGAGGTTTGATGTTAATGGTCTGGAATCCAATGAGTCATCGAGCAACTGTGGATATAGATCTGCTTGCAAAAACTTCAAATTCCATAGCTAATTTACAGAAAATCATTAGTGAAATCTGCGATATAGATGTAGTTCCTGATGGCCTGGTATTTACTTCAGGGACTTTAAAACTAACAGAAGCACAGCTAGGAGCTGAATATCAAGGAATCAGCGCTGCATTTTCAGCACAATTATTTACAGCAAAGCTTCCCATGCGAATAGATTTTGGATTTAGCGATACGATTCTACCTCACCCTGAAAAGGTAAAATATCCTACTCTTTTGAACTTTCCCCCTCCAGAATTAAAAGGATATACTCCTCAAACATCAATTGCAGAGAAATTTGAATCTATTATTCGCTTGGGGTTTGCTAATACGCGAATGAAAGACTTTTATGACATATGGTTGTTGACTCAACAATTCGATTTCGATCGCAAGGAGCTGCAAGGAATCGTTCTTCAGGTTCTTAAAAACAGAGGGACCTCTCTAAAAACTACTTCTATTGCATTTCTTGAATCTTTCTACGACGATTCGACTAAGAAAGCGAAATGGAGTTCTTTTTTAAGAGATATTTCTCATGAGGCGGTTTCCTTGGAAAAAGTTATGATAGACTTAAGAGCTTTTTTTGACGACTTGACCCCTATAATGTAATCTAAACATCCACTTGACCTGAGGCAATTGTAAAAAAGCGATTTAAAATGAGAAAGGAAGCAAATAACTCACAACAAATGTATTAACTACCTGAGGACAAGATTTCGCAAGAAGCCTGCGCGCATATTCAACGCGCAAAGTGCCCCATACACCGATTCGGTAACCGTATCGAAACGCAAGATCTATCGACTTTTGCCGAATCTTTGCATACCCATCAAAATGATCGATCAATACATGCGTATGCCTGCCATACCCGTTCATCCCCTCGGCATAGAGAGCAAATTTATGCTGATCATCGAAATTACATTCAACCGCTGCAACGGCCCGAACCCAAGGTGAACCGTAGATCCCTTGGCCTATCGCTCCAAATGCCCAAGTCCGAAAACGCCAGGTCTCTGCGGCATCAAATTCTTTACCTAAAGAGAAATTGACCTCCATATCGAAATTCGAATGGTACATGCAACTTATATCTCGAAGGCTGGCTGTATTGGTAAAGCGAGCATTGACTCCTGTAGCCAGAGTCACTGCATCGCCTACAATATCATCTAGCCATAGATAGCGCCCTTGAAGAGCTGTAGAGCGAAAATTGGCAGGCTCCTGCGTTGTATCAGCAAACTGCAGATCTGCATCTACGCTCCACTCAGGGGAAAGAGAAAAATCGAGCCCGAAAGAGACCACATTAGAATGAAACGTGGAGGTTAGCTGAGGGATGCCATTTTGCACTCGATCAAAAAAACTGTAAGCGTATGTTCCTAAAAAATGGAATTCATAGACCTCCCCAAACCAAGGCTGCCGTTCGAGAGCGCAAGAAATCACAGGAGAAAATAGAAGAATAAACCAAAATCTCAGGGGGAATTGCCAAACTCGCTTCGAGGTAAGCCGATTCGGTTTTTCGCAAATCGACATAACCTCTCGGGCCTTAGGCGATTTGCGAAAATTCAGAATCGGCAAAGCGAGCGCGAATTTGTGCCAGAATGGATTTTTGCAATTTCCTCTCACTCAATTCCCATACTACTAAGCCACCTTTCTGCATCGAGAGCCGCCATGCAACCGCTGCCAGCCGCTGTCACCGCTTGCCGATATGTTGGATCTTGCACATCGCCAGCCGCAAAAACGCCCTCTTTCGAGGTATAGCTCGTTCCAGGACGGACAAGGATATATCCGGTCGGACTTGTATCTAGTTGCCCTTGTAAAAAAGAAGCATTAGGCGTATGGCCGATAGCAAAAAACACCCCTCCAGCTTCAAGCTCCTGCGTTTGACCCGTCTCAACTTGTTTGACAATTACCTTTCTGACTACCTGATCGCCTAGAATTTTTTCAATGGCGCTGTTCCAAAGAATAGAGATTTTAGGATGATTTAGGGCTCTTTCAGCCATAATTTTAGAGGCTCTTAGCTGATCGCGCCGATGGACGATAAAGACTTTGCTGCCATATTTCGTTAAAAAAATCGCCTCTTCGACAGCGCTATCTCCTCCACCAATCACAAAGAGAGGACGGTTTTTAAAAATAGGAGCTGCTCCATCACACACAGCACAGGCGCTCACCCCTTTTTGCCAAAACTGTCCCTCTCCAGCTCCTTCAATATCGAGTCTCTTCGCTGTGGCTCCTGTGGCTATAATTAAAGATTCGGCATACATCTCCGTAGATGAGCCCTTCACATGAAATGGCCTTTTGGATAAATCGACAAACTCTACATCTTCCGTCAAGATTGTCGTGTCAAAGCGTGCTGCCTGAGAGCGGAAATTCATCATGAGATCAGGCCCAGTAATCCCCTCAGGAAATCCAGGGTAATTTTCCACTTCCGTAGTCGTCATGAGCTGACCTCCCGAAGGGCCGCTTAAAAAGCCTTCATACACTACAGGATGCAAATTTGCGCGCGCAGCATAAATCGCTGCCGTAAATCCAGCCGGACCGGATCCAATAATCACCAATTTTCTCGTTTCCATGGGAACCCAATGTTAAAAAAATTGGCTATCATCATGACTGGTTTTCGATTTTTTGCGGAGATTTTTTTTAAGAAGGAACTCTCAAAACTCGCTTCGAGGCACAAAACCGAGTCGGCGAAGCAAGCGCGGATTTGTGCCCGCATGGAGTTTTGAGAGCTCGCTCTAGAGACTTTGAGCTTTTTGTTTAGCTACTTCAATCGTCTGTTGAAAGCTTTTTGCTATTTCGAGGCGCTCCATGGCCAAGAATCCAGCCTCTGTTACGCCACCTGGAGTGGCAATTTGCTGGACCAGGGAATCTATTTCGCCTTTACTCATCACTAAACGAGCGGCTCCCAAAAAAGTTTGCGCTGCCATAAAAAGAGCTTGTTTAAGAGAAAGCCCCTCTTTGACCCCAGCATCTGCCATCGCCTGAATCAGTTTAAAGACAAAGCCAGGCCCAGAGCCGGCTATAGCTGTCGCTATGTCCATTTGAGTCTCAGGAAGCTCAATAGAGTGGCCCAAGGGAGCTACTAGCTGCTCTACAAGAAACCGAAATTCCCCTGAGCTATCAGGAGAAAAGCTCAGCGTCGTCACCCCTTCCCCAACTGCCGAGGCTACGTTCGGCATCACCCTCGCAATTTGGACGCTTTGGTCTAAAGAAGCCTGAAGGGTACTAATAGGAACGCCGGCCAAAATAGAAATGATCATTTTATTTTTTACCTGAGCAAGACGAGGCAAGACAGCTTGCAGCTGGTTTGGGCGCACACAGAGCAAAAGCACATCTGAGGAAGAGGCTGCATGCTCTAAAGAAGTGGCCGTCATCTTATAAGTTTGCTCATTACGCTTAGATTTATCGGGGTCTCTCTGAACAAATTGGGTCTGGGAAAGAGGGATAAGCCTTGCAGCATGGATTTTCGTAAAAATAATTTGAGCCATATGCCCAAATCCAATAAAACTCAGGTGGTATTGATCGATTTTCATACCTTTCATCTTGAACAAATGATAATTTTTTTTCTAGCTTAGGTATAAATTCTCTGGTTATGTAAAATATTAGGAGTTTGAACCTATGTCAGGTTCTTGGGACAAAAAATGCAGAACATCTTTCGAAAAGCTTTTGGGATTTATCAAGGAGAAGGGGCTCATTCTCTTCGCTTTGTGCGCCTTGCTCTCCTCTGGGCTTTCGGCAGCTGCTGCATGGAGACTCTGTCCGATGGCCTTTTCCTGACCCATGTTGGCTCAGCATCGCTCCCTTCCGTCTACCTCTCGATCGCTTTAGGGATGATCGGCGTCTCCAGCCTTGTGCTTTATAGCCTCAGACTGACGAGCCCCTACCGAATCTTTACAGCAGCTATGGTAGCAGGGATCTCCCTTGCGCTTTTCGCCTCTTTCATGATCGCAAGCTCTCCCCCGGACTGGTTTTGGTACTTTTTTAAGATCGCCTCAAAAATGTTTTTTGCAGTGATGATCGCCACCTCTTGGACCTTTACTGATCAGTACCATGACCTGCAAGATGCCAAAAGGGTCTACTCCCTCTATAGCGCTGCTTACTTTCTTGGGAGCATTATTTCAGGAACCGCCATTAATATCATCTTAGATAAAGTTGGCTTTTCTGGGATTTTGATCGCATCCGCCTTTTCAATTGGTTGCGCTTTAATCCAGACGAGAGCCATTGCCCTGAAAGTCCAGGCCGTTCATGACGATACGATCGAGGGTATTTTCACAGGAAGCAGGGATACGTTCTCCTCTGTTGTTAATCTGATCATCCGCTCTCGTTTTGCAATCATTTTACTCTCACTGAGTCTCGTCACGCAGCTTCTGATTACCGTAACAGAGTTCAATTACATGGACGCCTTTGGTCGGTTTTTCGATATTTCCCCAGATTTAGTGGAAGCAGAAGAGGGAGAAATCGCCGAGTTCATCGGAAAATGCCGCGCCTGGATCTCTGCTTGCAATATTTTTATAGGAACTTTTTTATACAGCCGCTTTGTCCGAAGACTCGGCCTCCACAATGTTGTTTTAGTGACTCCCCTCTTTTTCCTCTTTGTTTACGCAGGATGGATCGTAAAAGATACGATGCTGCTGGCGATTTTAGGATTAATCGCTGTAGATGGTATTTTATTTACCATCGAAGACAACTGCTTTAACCTCCTTTCGAATGCCGTGCCTACCAAACTCAAATCGAAGGTCAGGATCATCAACGACTCTTTCTTTGAACCTATCGGTACTTTGATCAGCTCTGCCATTTTATTTTGCGCCCAATCAGAAAGCCGCTTTATTGGACTCATCCTGACCGTCATCACATTAATTTTATCTCTCGGAATTAGAGCTATTTACTCTAAAGCCATTTTCATGAACCTCAAAGACAACGCCCTTCATTTTGAAAGAAAAATCAGGCATTGGCTCTCTTCGATGACAAGGCGCGATCAAAAAGAGACCAAAAAAGATATTTTAGAGTCACTTCGCTCAAGTTCAGAAGAAACGCAGCTGCTAGCGATAGAGACTCTCTTGCAAATGGAAGACCTCTCCGTACTGCCCCAAATCCTACAAATTGGAAAGCGGTTAGGTACGCTGTCTAAAATCCACCTCTTAAAACTCTTTGAAAGCTCAGCCTTTGCTGCCGACTCTCGAGTCGTTGAAGCTGTCGATCATTGGATCGATAGCAGTGAATCTTCCGAGCTTTCTAAATGGGGCCATTTTTATTTAGCCAAAAAAGGACTCCAGCATCCTGATAAAGTAGAAAACGATCTAGATCATCCCGATCTTTTTTTACGGGCTGCAGCCATTTTAACGCTAAAAAAATCGCTTGCAAACCACTCTTTGGAATACGCGGCATTAAATCGAACCATCGCCTCGAAAAAACTTGATTTAATGCTCAAATCCTCCCGTATTGACGAGATCAGCATGGGATTAGATATTTTGAGCGAAGAGCCTGCCATTGAATCGATTGAAAGAGCTCTCTCGTTTCTTTCTCATGAATCCGTATTGGTCAAAAAGGCTGCAGCAAAGTGC
Source organism: Chlamydiales bacterium (assembly GCA_030681135.1). Lineage (GTDB taxonomy): Bacteria > Chlamydiota > Chlamydiia > Chlamydiales > SM23-39 > SZAS-17. The sequence goes on along the minus strand of JAUXXF010000007.1, from coordinate 52,814 downwards.
ATTGCTCGCCTTGCGGACAAAAAAATGAGCCGCTACGCTCCTCGCATCATCGAAGAGATCGAAGCTGCAAGAGACAACACGTTCCGTTTACACTGCCTTGACGCGCTGGGAAAAATTGGCGATTCCACAACAGTTAAAGATCTTCTCTTGGCAAGTGTCTATTTTCGTCCGAACGAAAGGAGACGGACAGAAGAGATCATCGCCCAAATGGGCCTGAAAACGGTTCCTTTACTACTGACGATGTCCAAAGACCTCTCACTCCCTGTTCGGGCAAGAATTGAGGCGGGAAAAGTGTTGGGAAGGCTCGCCTTGCCTCAGCTGCAGGCAAATCTGATCGACATCATCGACATTGAAATTGATAGAGCCTATTTTTATTTCTACTTTGGCCATACGATCCAAAAACAATATCCCCTCTATGATCTCGAGATGCTGCAAAGTGCCCTTCTTACAGGCTATCAGTCCGTGATTGACTTCATTATCCACTTACTCGGAGCTGCAGGCTCTTTGGAAGATCCAGAATTATTAGTAAGAGCGCTGCACAGCCGTAATGCAAAGATCCACTCCCATGCAGTAGAAAGCTTGGAAAAAACATGCGACTTAAGAATTTTCCGCCTTATCGCTCCGCTTGTCGATGACTTGCCTTTGGAAGAAAAAATGGCTGCTTGCCTTCGTTGGCAAGGAGATTTCCCGAATTTATCCCTCTCCGAGCTGCTCGGAAAACTTGAGATGTCGCCGACGCTATTTGATAAAATTGTGGCCATCCGCCTCAAAGCGCAATTGCAAATGCCCAATTGGCGCCAGCAGTTAAGAGAACAGATGAAACATTCTGATGAAACTTTTCACCAATTTGCTTACGAGTTACTTGAAACATGAAACAATTAAGTTTAATTGAACGAGCTTTTTTTCTGAAGAAGGTGCGCTTATTTTCAGAGCTAGATTTGGATTCTCTTCTCGCTATTGCAGAGAAGCTCCATCACGATGATTATGACGCCAATGAAAAAATTTTCACCCCTGGACAAGTAGCCAACCGGATCTATCTCATTGCCCATGGGACAGTCCACCTTTTCGATGAAAAAGGACGGCATGTCGCTGATTTATCCAGCGGAGACTTCTTCGGAGATGAATCTCTTTTCAATGAACAGCCGAGGACCTATTCCGGCGTTTGTAAAACCGATTGTTTATTTTTAACCCTATCGCGAAGCCATCTTCTCTCCATTATCTCTGAATGCCCCGCTGTAGCCGTTGTCCTTTTACAAGCTTATTCCCAACAGCTTCCTTGCCGCCATAAAGGAGTGATCCCCATTTCATGAAAATTCGAACTAGGCTTCTTCTTTTCCTTCTTCCTACCTTGCTCGGCAGCATCCTTTTTGTCTCGTCGCTTCTCGCTTACAACTGGTATCAAGAGATCTCTGATGGATTTCAAACTAGGCTTAAGTCGGCCGTCGTTGCAGCAGCGGCTCTCGTAGATCCCCTTGCTTTGGAATCAACCCCCAACCTACAAATGATCCAAGAAGAGCTCGCTCTCACCCGTCTTCATGTGATTCCTTTGCGCTCCTCTCCCCTTTCTACGATCCCGACCCATGTTTATCTGACAAAACCCTACAAGACGCCAGAAGGGACCTCTGTGATGACAGGCTATGCGCCTATCTTCACCAAAGAGGGGCATATTATGGGACTCATGGCAGCGGATGTCAGCACAGATCTGATCGACCAAAAATTCCAAGAAAGCCTCTTTTTAGCCCTTTTAGGCAGCGGATGCACCCTTGCCATTGTGATCACTACCTTATATCTTATTGCCAATAAACTGTCCGATCCCGTCCAAAAACTCAACAATTCCGCTCTCGCTATTGCAGCTGGCCACTACGGAGAATCGATCTGCGTCACCGGTCCTAAGGAAATTGTCGAACTGGCCAACACCTTGAATACCATGAGCGAATGCCTTCATGAAAACATCAATCGCCTGAAAGACAACTCCCTTTTAAGAGAGAGGATGTATGGTGAATATGAATGCGCGACTCTTCTGCAGCATCTTATGCTCCAAAAAAACATCGATAATTGCAGATCCGATGCGGTCGCTGTCAAATCTGTGACCTGTTTTTCTGAGTCGCCTAAAGGACTGCTCCTGGAATTTCCAAAACCTAAGCAAAAGGATCAGTTTTTGATCCACATGGCTGAAGCCGATGAAGATGGGTTTGAAGGGATGTACGAGCTACTGACCCAGTATAAGCTTTCTAAAGACAATCCTAAGCATCTCTCCCTCGTTTATGATAGAACCAGAGGAGATGTTCTATGCAAAGGATCTCAGCTTCCTCTTTTTTGGTCGCTCGACCATCGGAGATTTCTCCAGCCAACTGCAGGGCTAGTTCCCCTTGAATCCGGGGATTTTTTCTTCCTCTTCAATCGTGGACTCATCAATTTTTATAAAGAACCTAAACGGATTACAGACCTTCTGGCCAAAGTCCTCAAACTCTTCGCTTCAGATGGACTGGAAACCACCGCAGCTATGCTCCAAAAAGAGCTCACCTTCGCTACAAGACGAAAAGAGCTCTCCGAAGACATTCACCTTCTTTGCTTCCAAGTGTTGAGTTAAAAAAAAAGAATCTTTCATTGAACAATTGCATCTTTGATGCTACCTTGTTTGCCAAGTAAAATAAATAAGGAAAGTTTATGACTAGCCCAGTTCACCCCTCGGAAAAATCCACTTCAGAATATAAGATAATTCAAGAAACAACTCTCGAGTTTACCCCTACCTCATACGAAGATTCTAACGGGAATACGATCAAAGGCTCCGTAGAAATCACTTGCGCAGATAAAATCACTGAGCAAGCGATAGATCCTGAAATATTTGACAACCTCAAAAAACCTAGTCAAGTTGCTCTCCATTTTCTCATAGCAAATAAAGAAGAGTGCATGGGTCTTTTAGAGATTTTCGTAAAAAGTGACCTCTATTATAACGATCTTCCTCTTGAAGTTCAACAATTCGTCATAGAGGCCAGGGCGAATGGAGAGATTGAGTAACGAAAAAAAATCTACCACGGACGACTTGAAACAGGATGTATGATTGAAGGGAGAAATCTCTTTCTAATGACCTGAATCAGTTTGAATGATCGAGGAGAGAGCTCTCCGAAGACATTCACCACCTTATCTGCTTCCAGGTGCTGAGTTAAATCTGAAAGCTAATGATTACGGCGATAAGCTGTAGCGGCTATGATGAATAAAACATTGGTTAAAAAGACAATACTTGTTAATTCCATCACTGTCAGCTGTCGCCAAGAAAAATCCTCAGACGCTAGAAGCATTGACATGCTGAGAATCCCGAAAGTCCCTGTTGCAATACCTCCACGAGTTATATCCATAAAATTATTTTGGCCAAGCAATATTCCAAGCATCGGAAGTACCACATAAGTTAAAATCCCCACTAGTAGAAGTAGCTCTTTTTGTGACCGTCTCATTAATGTCTCTCCTATTATCACTGTCTCTATTACTCCAAAATATATCGCTGCTCCAACTACACTTCTTAAATATTCATTCTGAGACATGCGGGTCAAAAAGGTTGGATCGATCGATGCAACTGGCATTCGACATATGGGACAGTCGCGATGTTCATTCACCCAAGGTTCAGCGCAAGTGCGGTGAAAAATATGCTTTGCATTATTTACAGAATGCCCAACAACATCCCTATCTCCACTAAAATCATCTTGACATACTGTACACATATCATCATCTGAAGCTCTCATACTAAAAAAGTATCCTGCCTTAGAGTAATAAATAGTAGAGGCCAAGGCAGTTATTGTTCCCAAAGCAATCAAGCCCACTCCAATCCAACTATTATTACCCTCTCCATCATCTTGAAATATGTTCATCGAAACTAAATTTGCAGAAGATTCGAATACCCCTCTAATGTTGTTCATTTCAACCTTCGAACTAATATCAATAGTTACTTTCAAAATAATCGCACAATTATAAACAATAAAATAGAACCCTGTTATCGATTAACAAAAAACTCAGAAAACCTATTACTAACTACTTACAGCTAAGGATCGCAATAACATAAAGAAATATTTTAAATCGTAGAGAAAAGAAGCGCGCTTTCGCGCGCATGGAAACCTGAAATGCTAGAAATCTCTAGCTCTTTTTTGGGGAAACTGAAAAGAAATTTCTAGGCGTTGGCTTTACGTTTTTCAACATATTCAACAACATCGCCTACTGTCTTGAGCTTCTCAGCATCTTCCTCTGAAATCTCAAAACCAAAACGCTCTTCAAATGTCATGATAAGCTCAGTCAAATCTAAAGAATCTGCATTCAAATCTTCTACGAAAGATTTTTCCAAAGACACATCCGCAGCCTCGACTCCGAGCTGCTCGATAATGATATCAATCACTTCTTGTTGTATTGTCATAAAACATTTCCTATTTAATTAAACCAGCCCTCAAAAATATCAAAACATGATCTATATTTTTTACAGGCAGGTCCTCATTTTACATAACCATTCCGCCGTCAACCGCTAGCACTTGTCCAGTAACATAACTCGATAAGTCACTTGCCAAATACAAAGCCGCATGGGCAATATCTTGAGGAGAGCCTATACGGCCAAGCGGAATCTCAGCGAGTACTTTCTCTTTAACTTGCTCGGGCAATACATCGGTCATATGCGTTTGTATATAACCAGGCGCAATGCAATTAGCTCTCACACTGCGGCTTGCCAATTCTTTAGCCAAAGACTTCGTAAACCCGATCATTCCTGATTTCGATGCTGCATAGTTTACTTGTCCCGCATTTCCTGTCAAGCCAATCACTGAAGAAACATTAATGATCGAGCCAGATCTTGCTTTCATCATACTGCGAACAAGTGCATGACAAGTATTATAGACGGATTTTAAATTCACATTTAAAACCTCATCCCAGTCTTCTTCGCTCATCTTCATCAATAAATTGTCTCGGGTAATGCCCGCATTATTCACTAAAATATCTACTTTTCCCCACTCAGACAAAAGCTGCCCAATCTTCTCTTGCACTTCAAGAGTCTGAGACACGTTCACCAAATGGGCAGAAAACGTTTGCTCTTCGTCAACTCGCTGGCCTTCTAATTCTTTTAAGGCAGATTCAGCACGCTCTGCATTTGTTCCAAAAATAGCTACATTAGCGCCGTGCTGCGCATACAAAAGAGCTATGGCTTTTCCAATGCCAGCTGTGCCTCCAGTAATGAGAGCCGATTTTTTCTTTAACAGCTGCATATGGCACCTTCTATTTGTTGCATGACTCCATCCAAATCAGCCACTTTCTCTAAAGAAATTGTGGGAGCTCGAACTCCTATCTTTTTATTCAAACCAGCCAATGTTTTTCCACATCCAATCTCAAGATAGAGATCTACCTCTTTGGACTCGATAGCTAAAATTCCTTGATCCCATCGGACAGATTGCGTTACTTGATTCGTTAAATTCTGGCGCACAGCATCAAGAGAATGGACAAAATCACCTGGCACATTCATTACAAAACCAACGGAAGATTCTATCAGAGAAGATTTCTCAATAAAAGGCGCAAGCCCCTCTTGAGCAGACTGCATTAAACCGCTATGAAAAGCTCCATGAACCGTGAGAGGGATGATTCGTTTAGCCCCTTTTTCTTTGAGGACGGCAGATCCAGCTTCCACGCCTTCTTTAGACCCAGAAATCACGATCTGGCCAGGACAGTTGAAATTAGCTACCCATACGTCTGGCAAGCCTTTTAAAGCCCCTTCAATGACGGAGGCATCAAGATTGCTCAGAACTGCTGCCATCGTCCCAGGAAAGAGCTCGCAGGCCTGGTTCATGAGCTCTGCCCGAACTCGTACAAGCCGAAGAGCCTCTTCCATCTCAATTCTCCCAGAGGCGTAAAGGGCGGTATACTCCCCTAAACTCAAACCTGCGCAGACAAAAGGAACTAAAGAGGGTTGCTGCTCTTGCAGCGTGCGCAGCAAGGCCACACTGTTTACAAAAATAGCTAATTGGCTATGTTTTGTTTGGGTTAAAAGCTCTTCTGGACCTTCAAACATGACTCGGCTTAAATGATAAGACAAGATTTCATCAGCCTCTTGAAAGGTTTGTCTTGCGATAGAAAATGTCTCATAAAAATCTTTGCCCATTCCCTGAAACTGAGATCCTTGCCCAGGGAAAAGCATGGCTATTTTCTTCACGGTTCCACCTTCAGTAAAGCAGCTCCCCAAGTAAGACCAGCCCCAAAAGCTGTTAATAAAATGTGCTCATCTGCATGCAAAACCTGCTCTTTTCTCAATTCATGCAAAGCAATCCCCATAGAAGAAGCTGACGTATTTCCATATTTTTGAACAGTTTTATACACCCTTTCCATAGGAAGGTGTTTGAAGCGTTTAGCGATCGCATCAATGATGCGGATATTGGCCTGATGAGGAACAACCCAGGAAATGTCTAATTCATTAAGTTTCGCTTCATCGATACATTCCTTGCAGGCAGCTTCCATGCGACGGACAGCGTGCTTAAAAAGCTCGTTGCCAGCCATGCAAATGGTGTGCTGCTGATTAGCCACAGTATCTGCAGAAGCCGGTAAACGGCACCCTCCGGCCGGCATGACGAGCAGTTGAGATTGCTCCCCATCGGCTCCTAGGCGAACAGATTGAATCGCAAGCCCCTTGCCTTCAGAAGAGACCACGCAGGCGGCTGCCCCATCCCCAAAAAGCACACAAGTAGACCGGTCTTTGTAATTTGTGATGGCTGAAAGTTTTTCGGCAGCTACAACTAAAATATGACGGTAAGCCCCAGACTCGACAAAAGCCTTTGCAAGGGACAAGGCGTAGAGATATCCTGTACAGGCCGCTTGAATATCCAAACAGGCCGCCCTTTGAGCTCCTAAAAGCTGCTGGATTAAACAGGCCGTGCTAGGAAACTGATAGTCTGGGGTCAAAGTGGCCACTAAAATAAAGTCTATATCCCCAACGGAGAGCCCCGCATCCTCGATGGCCGCCGCGGCAGCTTTAGCCCCCATATCAGAGGTAAACTCGTCTGATCTCGCGATCCTACGCTCTTTCATCCCCGTACGAGAAACAATCCACTCATCAGTGGTATCAACCATCTGCTCAAGGTCTTGGTTCGTCAGTACCCTTTCAGGTAAATAGATCCCTGTCCCTAGAATTTTAGCTTGTTTAATCATTTTTTTTACACTGCTTCAATGGGATCAATTTTACACAAATCCTCTATTAATAGAAAGTGTAAGATTGACAAGAAAAAAATTCATTTTACACTACGCCATTGCTTCATTCGACTTTATCTATTTTTTCACCACAGAGCCGACCTTCTTTAAGAGGCAACGGATAACACACTAGTATTTAGCAAGATAAGCTTTTCAGGCAACAAACCCATTTTACTGGACATTGGCCATTTGAGGGAGCCGACTTCTCGAGATACTCGCTTACAGCTATATTGAATATCTTTTAAGTAGGCTTGAAACGCCACCTAAAAGATATTCAATATGCGTGGAAGTGAGTATCTCGAGAAGTCGGCTCCCTCAAATGGCCAATGCCCAGTTTCACATACATAAAAAAATCCTCGTTGAAAAAAGACCCTTTTTTTCCTACACTGCATTCATGTCTGCAAAATACCCCAAAGATCTTCTTACCTTAATCAACTACTTAAAAAAGCTACCTGGAGTAGGCCTTCGAACTGCCGAGAGATTTGCCTTTGAATTTCTCACCTGGCCTGTCGAAAACCTGCAACAACTAGGAGGCTTACTGACAGAAATCAGCCAAAAAATCCCTACCTGCCAGGAATGCGGCTGCCTTACAGATCAAGGCACCTGCTTTTTTTGCCATGAATCGAGAGATAGCTCAGCTCTTTGCATCCTCTCGTCGGCAAGAGACGCCTACGCAATTGAGGAAACTAGAGCTTACCGCGGCCTATATCATGTGATTGAGCACCTACTTTCCCCATTAGACGGGCGGCATGCAGAGCAACTCAGAACAGACCGCATTATAGAAAGAATCATCAAGCATTCTATTCAAGAAGTGATCATCGCCCTCGATTCCACACTTGAAGGAGACACCACTTCCTTATATCTAAAAAATGAACTAGGTAAACTCCCTCTCCGCATCTCCCGGCTTAGCGTCGGCCTCCCCATGGGAAGCAGCCTCGAATATATCGATGGCAACACTCTTGCCAGGGCGCTCATGGGAAGACAAACATTATAGTCTGAGAAAATAGCCAGGAAAATAGGGAATTGCTTTTTTAAGGAACAATTCCTATAATCAGACGGATCAACCACGAAGTTTAGAATGTCCAGTAAACGACACATCTCTTCCTATGCCTTACTCGCTTTTCTTTTTCTAACGACAACAGGATCTATCCACGGCGATGAATTCTATGAAGAAAAACGAATTTTCAACATTGAGATCATTGTAGATGCGCCAGAAAGCTCCAGCTACTTTGATGGCAAACCCATCCTTTCGAGACTCAAAACGCAAGAAGGTGATGAATTTTCTCAAACGATCTTTGATCAAGATCTTAAACTCCTCTCTCAAGAATACGACCGAGTCGACCCTTCTATTCAGATCAAAAATGGCCAACTTGTCATCACAATTCATGTAACCCCCCGCCCCCTGATCCATCAAATCGTTTGGAGAGGGAATGAACGATATAACACTTCTAGATTGCAGAGAGAACTCAATATCCAGCCCTATACAGTGTTCAATCGCCAGACGTTTAATAAAGCGTTCAACAAAATTAAAGAATTTTACATCAAGAAAGGATACTTCGAATCACAAATTTCCTACTCCCTTGAATCAATTCCTAACACAAACCAGGTAGATGTCATTATCGATGTCAAAGAGGGAAAATCAGGAAACATTAAAAAAATCGTGTTCAAAGGGTTTACAAAACAAGAGCAAAGCGATCTATCCGATCAGATGTTTTTGAAAAAATACAATTTTCTTACTAGCTGGGTAACAGGTTCCGGAATTTTCCGAGATGAGGCATTAGATCAAGACCGAGCGACAATCGTCAATTATTTGCACAACAAAGGATATGCTGATGCGCGAGTTGACGTAGAATTAACTGAAGACTCCCATTCTGGCAAACTGATCGTAGAAATCACTGCCCATCGAGGGACTATTTACAAGACTGGTTCCGTCCAATTCGAAGGAAATACCCTCATCTCTTCGGATGAAATTGAAAAAAAATGTTTACTTCATGCAGGCGAGCCTTACTCTCCTGAAAAAGTGAGAGATACAGCCCAGCTCATTAAAGATCTCTATGGCCAAAAAGGTTATATCGATGCAAGCGTCCAATTTGAGGCCGACCTTGAAGAAAATCAGCCTGTATTTGATGTTCGCTATATCATTGAAGAGGGCCAACAATACAAAATTGGACTGATCTATATCTTCGGCAACCACTACACAAAAAATAACGTCCTTCTTAGAGAATCTCTTTTAGTACCCGGAGAAACCTTTGACTCAAGGAAACTAAAAGCCACGCAGCAGCGGCTTGAAGCGATGGGTTATTTTAAATCGGTCAATGTCTATGCCGTCCGAACAAGTGAAGATCTTGGGGAAACTTATCGAGATGTCTACATCGAAGTAGAAGAGACGACCACAGGCAGCGTGAACCTGTTTATGGGATTTAGCACGATAGATGACATTTTTGGTGGTCTCGAAATTACAGAGCGGAATTTCAGGATTGCAGGCCTTGGCAAAGCATGGAGCGACGTTTCAGCTCTAAGAGGCGGCGGAGAGTATTTTCACATCCGAGGGACTTTAGGTAAAAAACAAAATAACGTCCTTATTTCCTGGATGGATCCTTATATCAATGATTCGCTCTGGCGCTTTGGAACAGAAATCACCCGAACATATAGCAAGTTGCAAGAAGACACGGAAATTATCACCTACGGCGGATCTGTATTTACCAGCTACCCGATCAATATGTTTTGGACATTCGGCATGCGCGAAAGGCTGCGTCATTCTCATGACTTTGTAGACTTAAAAGCGTTTGGCACAAATACAGTTGCTACGGACTCCTACAATGAACAAAAGAGACTCCTTGACCAGGAAGGACTCGTTTCCGCATTCAGTTCAAACCTCAGCTATGATTCGACAGATAATCCTTTCAAACCCCATCGAGGCTGGCGCTCTCTTTTCGAAGCAGAAATTGCCGGTGTTGGAGGATCTTTCTATTTTGGCAAGGTCAGTTACCTGAATTCCATTTATTTTCCGATTTGGGCAAAAGGAACCTTGAAGCTAAAAGCAGAATTCAAATACATTTTCCCTTATGGACAGACTGCCCGAAATGCGATGCCCTACAGCGAACGTTTATTTATGGGGGGAGAAAACACCGTCCGAGGATATAAGCCATTTATGTTAGGACCTCTAGTGAAACTACTCGACGATAATGGCATTCCTCAAAATACGCACACGCCTAATGGCGGCAATTCGGCCACGTTGTTTTCTTTAGAGTACAACCAGGAAATCATCAAGATTTTAGATGCGTTTATTTTTTATGATATTGGAAGCGTCACTACTAAAATCTTTTCAGCCGAAAAACTCCGAGCATCTGTGGGCGGAGGACTTCGTTTAGATATCGGAAATCGAACTCCGATCGTGGTCGGCTGGGGCTATCTGCTCAATTCGTTGGATCGAAAAGAGCGAAATCACAAGTACCAACCCTTCTATTTTTCGATGGGTGGACAATTTTAAATCTTTGTTAAGGAGACGTATGAAAAATTCTAGATTCATGTTTTCACTGCTTGCTGCAAGTTTGGTTTCGGCTGGCTCCATATCTGCTGAGGAAGCACCTGTTATTGGCATGGTAAATCTCGCAAATTGCATGAGCGATTCGAAGTTAGGCAAGCAAGAGCAAGAAACCTTGCAAAATATACAACACCAGATGATTTCATTAATGGAAAACACCGACAAAGAGCTCAAAGAAATTGATGGCAAATTAAAAGATACCGAATATCTTGACAGCCTCTCTCCACAAGCTGAAGCCGAGCTCCAAGCTCAGCGCGAACAGTTATCGAAAAGTATCAGTCAGTATCAAAATCAATTCTATCAAGTTTTGCAACAAGCGCAATACCAGACCTACCAAAAAGTATTGGCAGATATTGCTACAGCTTCCGAAGAAGTGGCAAAGCAAAATAATTTCAGCTATATCCTGAAAGAAGAAGCCTGTTTTTATATCCGACCAGATTTGGATGTGACAAGCAGTGTCATTTCAGAGATGGACAGAAGATTTGATCTCAACAAAACAGAAGATCAACCCAATGAAACCGCTTCTCTTCGCGCTATTGAAGAATCGATGTTGAATAAAGCCGGTTAATCCTATGCCGCAAAATGACAAAAGCTTCTCCCTTGCAGAACTGGCTGAGCGAACAGGTGCAACCCTGATTGGCAACCCCCAGTTTTTCATTACAGGAGTCAATACTCTGGAAGAAGCTCTTGTCAATGATGCCTCATTTCTCGCCAATCCTCGCTATCGAGAGGCGATGAAAAAAAGTGCGGCTGGAGTGATCTGCATAGAAGAGCCTGAAGAGGATGGAAGGAACTATCTTGTTTCCAACAACCCTTCTTTTGTCTTTCAACAAATAGCCGAACTTCTCTTATCTTCTTCATTCAGCTCAGCCTTTACAGGGATCCATCCAACAGCCGTTATTCATCCAACGGCTGTTGTTGGAGCCAATGTATCTATTGGACCCTACGTCGTCATCGATCAAGGGGTAGAAATCGACGACAATACAATCATCGGACCTCATGTATCGATTGGGTTTGGGACACGCATCGGCAAAGGCTGCATGATCCACCCCTCTTGCTGCATTCGAGAGCAGTGCACCTTAGGCGATCGAGTCATCCTTCAACCAGGAGCTGTTATTGGTTCCTGCGGATTTGGGTATGTCCCCGATGCAAGAGGACATTTTATCAAGCTAGAACAGCTTGGCAATGTCATCCTAGAAGACGATGTTGAAATTGGAGCCAATACAACGATCGACCGCTCCCGTTTTAAGCATACAATCGTCCGTAAAGGGGCAAAAATCGACAACCTCGTCCAGATCGCCCACAACGTCGAAATTGGCGAACATACAGCCATTGCTGCGCAAACCGGCATTGCCGGCTCTGCCAAGTTAGGCAAGCATGTGATGATAGGAGGACAGGGAGGAATCCTTGGCCATGTGCAGCTCGAAGACCACGTTCAGCTAGCCACCCGCAGCGGCGCCAGCAAACGTCTCAAAGCAGGGACCTATCGAGGTAGCCCCGCCATGCCGATCGCCGAATTCCATCGTCAAGAAGCCCACATTCGCAAGTTAGAGGGCTATGTTGAGCGCCTTAAAGAATTAGAGAAAAAAGTCCAACAGCTGGAAACAGTATCTAGTCCACCTTGTAAAGAATAATTTTTTACTTCATCTTTATCAAACCTCTTGCGTTACCTGAAGCTCCGCTGCCGCCCCTAAAGAACTGAGTCCTTTAGAATCCTATTTTCTTTTAAATCCGCTCTTCCACATAGCGAAAGAGATCTAAAGACATTCTATAGTCATTTAAATTTAGATTAGCAGATATGGCCAGGAGGCGCAGAAACTTTATTTCCCGGAGCGAGCGAGCATTTTCGTTCGAGCCTTACCCCTAACAACGATTGATTCCTCAAGAAAAAAATTAAATCATTTCTAATAAAAAAAACTTTCATCTTGTTTTAATACAAAAAAAGCATAAAATATCCATAAAAAAAACACAAAGAATAACAATGAAAACAAATTTAACATTTCAACCATCAATAAAATACAATTTATTTTTTTCAAATCACATAAAATCTAATCTGATCGAACGAACTAACCAATGCAAAAAAAAATATTTCACCTTTATCTCCTACAAATGAGCTACCTAAAAGACAAATGATTAATCCTATAAAGAATTGTATTAAAGATTCTCTGAACAATATTGCTGAGCCAAGAGGATCTTATAAAGAAAGAGCCCCTTTAGCTTCTCGCTATTTTGAAGCCCTAGTCAAAAAACCTTATCAAGAAGAAAAAACTGATGTTTTAGACGATCTTCTCTTTGATTTATTGCTCACAGCAGAAGAAGGAAACCTACGTTTGCTACAGGAAGAGTTTGAGGAAGTTCAAGAGATGGATGCAAACAATTTACATAAACTTCTTTGGACGGTTAAGTTATTGGCAAAAGAATTGCCGGACAACTCTGAAAAAAGAAAAAAAATCGAATGGGTTCAAGAAAAAATCAAGCAAATACTGCCACTGGCTGACAAAACCCCTTTCTTTAATAAAAGATTAGAAGAGAAAAAAAACTACCTTCAAAATCTCAAAAAAGAAAAAAACATTGATTTAGAAAATGATACCTGGGCTGGCTGGGCTAAACGTAATAAAACAACATTCCTAACGTTCGCCTTTGGAAGCTTCTTAATAGGGGCAGTTGCTTGTCTTCCAAAACAAGCTTTCACTATTCAGAAAAGGACCTTTTCCCAGCTCCCAGAAATTAATCAGGAAATCACCCCACTTCTTATCACGAAAAAAAAGACCCAAAACCAGAACTTTAAAATTCATAGTGCTACCCATGATGATCTTGAACTATGCGAAGCCCCTTCTCCTGCCCCGGTAAAGCCTCAAGAAAAACTACAAAAAACACCTATTCAATTGGTAACCGGCTACGCTAAAGGAAATCCTGAGCGAGACGAAATGTCTCAGCTTGTTATCGACTCACAACGTCAATATGCCAAAACCTATAATTACGCTTATGAAGCTTTTACAGAAAATTTGGCAACTGAGTGTTACAATATAGAAAATCTTCCCCAATCATGCGAACCCCAATGGAGTAAAATACAAATCATCAGAAATTGGCTTATGAAGCCAGCTCCTGCTTCCCAGTTAGAAAATTGGCTCGTCTGGCTAGATGATGATATGCCCATTACTAACCACGCTTATCGCCTTGAAGATATTATTAAAAACCTCAGAAAAGGCCCTCAAACTCATTTAATTGTGACCCAGGATATACAGCCACAAACAAGCTTAGTTAATACTGGAGCTCTCCTTGTCAGGCACAGCCCTGAATCCCAAAAAATTTTCGATGAAATCTGGGCAAAACGCACTTTTCAAGTTCTTCAACACACTACAAATTTAGGGACTTGCAAAAATCAAATATGTCTCCACGAACAATCTGCTCTAGAGATGACATTGAAAACATGGGAAGAAAAAGAAAATCCTCTTAGGCAAGCAGTAGCTGTCGTCGCTCCTCGCACCTACTTTGTCGCTCTTAATACGATCGCCAGAGAAAATTATTACATCGATAAAAACAGAAACAACAGGGAACTTAAATATTATTCTGACATGGGTACATTTCGCTGGCAAGAAGGAGATTTTGCAGGACAATGTTCAGGAGTTCCAATCAACGGCTTTAGAAAAAATCCGAAGTTTCCTCCCTCGGAATGCATCGACTTCATAATCGCCAGTCAAAGCAAGCTGAAGAGTTACGAAGGTTATCCAGAAATCAAAAATTATGATACCAGAAAATGTTTTTTTCCACATAAGAGCTTTTTTGTGGAAGAAAAACAAAATTGCGAAAACGACGTATCTCAAAAAGCTCTCCAAGCCGGCGCTGTCATCTCATATAAAGAGATCCATGAAAAATGTCCTCTAGGAGACAACGATAAAATAAATTCAAAACAGGGAGGGACTAATCTAAGATTAGAGTGCATCAAGAATCTTATTCGCACAACGGTTTATTAGACCTCTTGCGTAACTAAGGTTCTGTCGATTTTGGCAAGAAAGCTCCTCAGAATTTTTTGTCTGGAGTGGCTGACCATTGCCGGAGGCAAGACACGAGTGAAGACAAAAATTCTGAGATAAAGCTGACACAGCCAAAAACCAATTCTTCAGGTTGTTTCGGTATAAACGTCCCAAAGAATTTGAGAAGAAAGTTCTTATCCTTGTCGAGGAGCTAAAGATACTCCAACATTAAGGGGTCCTTCTTTCAATTCTTCTTTAAACGAATCTACCGCAGAAATTAAAGATCGCATCGCTATTTCATTCGACTGTTTATACAATCCATACCTGTTCCCTGTATCGCTAAAATAGATCTTTTCTGGGTTAAGATCCAATAGCTCATCTCTTTTCTCAGCATCAACTTGAATATGAGCCGGGTCAATTAAAATTGGTCTAATGCCGTTTTCTTCTCTCATTAAGATGATACTAGCTCCTATAAAAGCGATTGAGGCTTTTTCCATTGCCTGTTGCAAGCCTTCCAAATCTCGTTCTAGTCGTTCTAATGCCTCTTCGGGGTTTGCATAATCATCGAGAATATTACCCATAACTGCTTGTTTCAAAGTCTGCTCAGATTCTCCATAATGAAGCAAACGCTGACTTCTAGGACATTCGGGAGGACACATGTAGTCAGGAGCCATTTCAGCCCCCCATTTCATTTGTTGATAATCTATTGGATTCTTCTCTTTACCTCGAGTAATTTTCCACTCAAGTTGGTCTGCAATCGGATTAAATCTAGGGTGCCCTTTGAGTTTACCTGCTAATTTAATATCAGCAAGCTGTTTCACATCATTACCTTCACTGTCTAGACGCGTATTTTCAAGCACCAAATAAGGAACTCCACCGACACTTACTTCCCCATAAAATCTTGGCATCCACTTAGCCACATCTGGAGCCAGTCGTTCAATAATCTGATAGTTCCTGCACTCCACCTCATCCTTTGGCTTTAAAAATAAATAAACACCCTTTCCGCCATCTAAAACGATCTCACCTTTACACATCCCTGCGTGACCGCCTAAGTTTCCAAGAGACTCTCTTATGCCTAGCTCCTTTTTAGCCTGTTCTAAGGGCATAGCAGAAATTGCTGCTAATTTTTCACGCACCAGCTGAATCTCCGGGTCAGTTGAAGATTGATCCGCGATTTCTTCCGGCTTTGCTTCTACTGAGGTTTTACGGCCTAAAGCCTTATCTACAATCGATACAAGACCCACAAAACCAGCTGCTATTACAGAAGAGCCTCCTAACAGGCCAATGCCTAAATATACAAGGGGTGGCAAAGCAAATAACCCTAATGCCCCAAAACCAAGCGCTCCCCCTGCAATCACAACAACTGCCAACAAGCTGATAATCAATATTTTATCCGAATTTTTTTCGAGAAAAGAAACTGTACGATTCCCCATTTTTCCTTGAACTGGAAGAGAGGATGCTTCTTTAGGATTAACTGTATGGTTAAGCAGGTTTGCACTTGCAATCATAATAACTCCTTAAAACAACTTAATGATATTTATACAATTATAACATAATTTATATTTAAAAGTAAATCAAATAAACTTTCCTATTTTTAAACTAATAAGCAATTAACCATATATATTATTAACAACGCACAACTCCCTAAAATATAATAGTTTACAAATCTCACCGAAAATTCTTGCATCTCCAGCCGAAGACTAGTAGAACTAAAGAAAAGGGACTATATGCTTGAAATTTATTGCAAAACAGGACAAGGAGGGGATTTTCAACAAATCGATGCGTTTCATCCTGGCTGCTGGATTTATGTTAAAGAAGCCATGATTGATGATTTAGAAAAAATCGTCGAAATTACAGGATTAGACCTTGCCGACATTCGAGACAGCCTCGATAAATATGAACTGCCTCGTATTGAACATATAGGTGATAACCTTATCCTATTCGTCCGCCATCCTGATGAGCAAGAACCAGGCCTTTATACAACGACCTTAACAATCATCTTAAAAGATCATAGTATGATCGCCATCGCTCCCCACCGCAGCCACTTAATTGAACAGTTTCTAGCTAAACGAACAGAATTTGATATGCGGCAAACAACTAAAGCGATCTTACAAATTTTGCTAAAAATCACCCAAGACTACACGACTGGAATCAAAAAAGTGCGTCACTCCATCGCTGAACCAAAGCACGAACATCTCGTCGATAGTAATGTCATCATCTTACTAATGCAAAATGAGGAGGTCTTAAATCAATATCTCACCTCTATTGTTCCTATGCGCAATCTCCTTGAAACCATGGCTGCAGGACGATATGTCAATTTACACGAACAAGATATGGACCTTCTCGACGATTTAATGATCGCCCTTAAACAATCGGAAGACGTCTGCCGAGTCAATATCAAAAGCATCCGAAGCCTTCGGGACTCGTATCAAATTATGTTTACTAATAACGTGAACAGAACCATCAAACTGTTAACTGCCTTAACGGTGATCGTAACGATCCCTACCATCATCGCTTCCATCTATGGGATGAACGTTTCTTTGCCGTTTCAGCATACTCCCTATGCTTTCCTGATGATCCTTGTCGTAACCGTCCTTGGGACAGCGACTGCCATCTATCTTTTTTTAAGAAAACGTTGGCTTTAATTGAATTCTTTGTTACCATTTTCCCTTTTTCAGACAATGTTAATCTAGGGAGGGATATGAAACATTCTTTAACATCGCTTTGCGTGGCATGCTGTATTTCTTTGTTTGGAGACTCTTACAAAGAAACTTTATACCCCCATTGGGGCCAATGGCTGGAAAATACCAAAACCATCCTTGAAGAAAAGACAGAAAGCCAAGATCTATTGATTTTTGAAAACCCCCAATTCGGACGCGTGCTGAGCTTAGATGGAGCTGTTCAATTAACTACAAGCGATGAGCCTGTCTATCATGAGATGATGGTTCACGTTCCCCTATTGACCCACGCCAACCCGACCTCTGTCTTAGTCATCGGTGGTGGAGATGGTGGCATTTTACGAGAAACCGTTCGACATGAAGAGCTAAAACGAATTGTTCTTGTAGAGATCGACCCTTCAGTGATCGCTTTGAGCAAAGAATATTTCCCCTCTCTTTCTAAAGGCGCTTTTGAGGATCCCAGAGTAGAGGTCATCATTGCCGACGGCGCCGAATATGTCAAAAATTCCACGGAAACGTTTGATGTTATCATATGTGACTCTACAGATCCTACAGGACCTGCGGCTGTGTTATTTACTTCCGAATTTTATAAAAATTGCAAACATTTGCTTAAAAAAGATGGTATTTTCGTCAATCAAAACGGCGTCCCTTTTGTACAGCGAGATGAGCTCGTGTTGACATGGACTAACCGCAAAGACCATTTTAAACATCTAGGGTATTACTTAGCTCCCGTTCCTACTTATGTAGGTGGATCAATGGCTTTTGGCTGGGCATCTGATAAAAACTACCATCCTTCCCAAAAGTATTTGCAAAAACGGCTCTCACAATTGAAAGGGAAAATGTTCTATTACACCCCCGCCATTCACCGAGCCGCCTTCAATCTGCCTCAGTTTATGCTCGATGCTATCGAAGCGCAGTAAAACTCTCTACTAGACGAGCAAAAGGCCTGGATTTTCCAGGTACTTTTGCACCGTCTTTAGAAATTTTGCAGCATCTGCCCCATCAATGACTCGATGGTCTGCAGATAGATTGAGCATCATCTTTTTCCCTAGGGTTACCTGGTTGTTTTGAATCCGCACACAATCTTCTATGCCAGCCACGGCCAATATTGCAGCCTGTGGAGGATTGATCACTGCGGTAAATTGAGAAATACCAAACATACCCAGATTCGAAATCGTAAAGGATCCTCCTCTGTATTCCTCAGGATTCAATTTACCTACGCGGGCGCGAGCAGCAAGCTCTTTGATCTCCACAGATAGCTGACCTATGTTTTTATAATCCGCATGTCTAATAATAGGAGTAATTAGTCCCCCTTCCACTGTCACAGCTATCGCGATATCGATTGTCTTAAACAAAATGATCGATTGGCTGACAGAATTAAATCCGCTATTTATGTGAGGATGCTCTTTCAGAGCTAACGCACAGGCACGGATCACAAAATCATTAAAGGTGACCTTCAAATTCCCTTCTTTGAGCTGATCTCGCAAAACAACTAACGGCTCAGCATCAATCTCCTGGCTTACGTAAAAATGAGGGATGAATGTTTTTGATTGCTGGAGCCTTTGACTGACCACTTTTCTCATAGGAGTTAGAGGCATTTCCTCATAAGAGCCAGGTACGGTCGTAGGGATCTCTGGATGAGAAAAATGGACCATCTGATCTGGCTGCGCTAAATCTAAATCACGGCTTGTTACACGCCCTCCAGAGCCACTTCCTTTCACTGTCGTCAAATCCAGCCCTTTTTCTTTAGCCAGCTTTTTTGCAAGAGGAGATGCTTTTTTTCTCTCCCCTTCTCCTGGGAAAGTAAATGCATACTTTTCTAAAGGAGGTTCAGGGATAAAGGCAGGCTGTTGAAAACTTGCTGTCTCCAAAACAGGCTTAGCGTTTATAACAGGCTCGGGCGGCTGAGACTTTGTCGAAGCGTTGGGCTTTGGAGCCTCTTCTACCTGAACCCCTTCAGGTTGATATCCTTCAATGCTCTCTTTTGCCGATTCCGTCATCACAGCAATCGCCTGATTTACGACAGCAGAGCCCTTTTCAGGAACGACAATTAAGCGCAAATAGCCCTCATCTAAAGCATTATATTCGACTGTCGCCTTATCTGTGGCCACTTCCACCAAGACATCTCCAGCCGCCACATGATCACCTACGCGCTTATGCCATTTGACAATCGTCCCCTCTTCCATTGTGGGGGATAATTTCGGCATAGTAATTGTAAAGGGCATACTCACTCCAAAGGTTCTATTTAGAAGTATAACGATCTAGGGATTTCAACAAAAGGTTGAAAATGACACGCATTAAATAATTTATTGACCAGATTTTGTAAATTCCTTAGCATCTTCTCCTATAACTTTTCGAGAGGTTCTATGATATCCGCTCTTCAAACAATCAATGCAGCTTTTTTTAGCTATAAAAAATCTTTTTATCTATCCAGACAGCCTATACCTACCGCTCTATTTATTTTTCGCTCTTATTCTTTTCTCCCTTTTTCCAACTCCTCTACTCTGTTAGCATCGAGAATTTGGGCTCACA
The DNA here is from genome assembly GCA_030681135.1 of Chlamydiales bacterium. Classification (GTDB taxonomy): domain Bacteria; phylum Chlamydiota; class Chlamydiia; order Chlamydiales; family SM23-39; genus SZAS-17. The sequence continues at coordinate 32,886 of JAUXXF010000007.1, read as the reverse complement.
GCTCCACTAAAAACATACTTAAATTTCCTGGAGAACGAGAAATTATTAGTTATTTAACAAGCCATTATTTAACCAAACCTTCCTGCCCGACCTAACAAAAGATTCTGGAAACAATAGCTAAGGCTTTTTCTGGCTTAAGTGAAGAAGAAAGCAAAGTGCCACAAAAAATCGTACAGTCCCTATCCAACCTAGATCAACAATTAGGCATGCCCAAATTATCTGCGGCCGTACTCAAAGTCAACCTGGCGTCTGCTTTAATAGATTGCGCTCACAGAAAACCCAACCCAACTGAAGAATGAAGCCATTTTATTTAAATACGAGCAACAAAGGAAAACTCGCTGAATTTCATCGTCTTTTTGCAAAGCATGGAGTCGATCTTAAAGCCAGTGAAATCGACCTCAAAGAGATTAAGGCAGATCCAATCACCGTTGTGGTCCATAAAGCAAGTCAGGTTGGCCCACGAGTCATTGTCGATGATTCTTCTCTTGATGTTGAAGGGGCTGAGATAGGTATCGATGTTAAATGGATGCTGCACCATTTATCTGAATTTTCTGGAAGAAGCGCCAAATGGCGAACTCTCCTCGCTTACCAAGAAGAAAATTGGGTGTATGTGTTTGAAGGAACGATCGAAGGTCAAATCGTTCCTCCCCGCGGCAAAGAAGGGTTTGGATTCGATCCAATCTTCCTCCCTCTTGGATCTGAGCTTACTTTAGCGCAGGAAAAACCAGACACTGTCAATGCAAGGGCCAAAGCAGTCGATTCTCTCATCGCAGGAACTTATATCGCCAAAGAACATCCTATCACTCATTGGACTGGACCATGGCAGAAATAGATCTTAAATATATCAAGAAACAAATTCTGGAGCATTCAAGTGGATTGCTGCTGCTATCATTGCCGTTTGTATCACAACCGTGCTAATTTATAATCCAGCACTGGCACCCATTGCAACTCCCGCTTTATTACAAGTTTTAAATACCTGCGCATCCGCAAAATAATCATGAACCGCTATTTATTTATAACAACATTCTTAGGATGTTCTCTTTTTGGATATAACAATCCATGCGTAGACATTCACTTCAGCCCCTATTCAGGGGCTGAGAACTTTTTATTTCTAGAAAAAAGTCTAGAGCAAATCGATGATCTATTATTCTCTATCTCTGATACCCGACTGGAAAGCTTAAGGCATTTTCTTAACCTATCAGAAATTCCCAGTGAAGAACAATGGCTGCGTAAAGCGAAACTACTACTCTTTTGGGCTCCATTCAACTTTTCTTGTGCCGTTACCCAACATGAAGTATTTGGTCATGGCTACAGAGTGAGAGACTTAGGAGATAAATATGCTCAAGTCACTGGCTATGGAATGTATGTCGTGGCAGGTTTTACGAAAATGACGCTTTCTAACGAATTAACCACCAGCCAAATGTTAACGATTGATATAGCCGGCTTGGAAGCGGACTCAATTTTAACCAATCGACTAAGAATGAAATGGCTCAATTCAGGAGAAATGGATGGCAGGGAATTTAGTTTATATGCTCTCTCTTCTCTTACTTTTACAAATTATACCTGGCTAGTACACAATAACCCCACGAGCGCCGCAGACAGCTGGAATGATATCAGTAGCTTTTTGTTTTATTTACACAAAACCTATCCAGATACTAACCTAGGATACATCAACCTCAGAAATTTAGCGCTGCTTAATCTACTCGACCCATTTTTGTTTTCTGTCCTCTTATCAAACTTTTTGTATACAACCTATGGCTTTGTCGGCCCCGTTCCCATGTTTCAGATTGGCCCTATTGAATACTTGCCTTCATTTCGACTCGCTCTCACTCCTTTTGGTCTGCAAGGTTATTTAGAGAATTTTTTTCTGATCAACAAAATCCCCACCTATTTCTATGTAAAATGGGGAAAAAACGGTCAGAATATCTATTACGGAGCAGGTCTTGAAAATCGCAAACTAATTCAATGGAAATCAGGCGCTTTAGGATTAAGGTTCGATATTTGGCATCAACCGCGTGTATTATTTGAACAAGGTCTCTTCTCCGTTCTTGAGCTACAGGAAATGGAAGCGCCTGTGATCACCCCTCCCCTGTATCCAGATTCCGTATTATATGAGAAAATAACAGGCGCGGCCTGTTCGGTCATCAGTAGCTATGAGCCATCTCGTTTGCCTCTTAAACTATTTATGCAATTAGGTTACAAAACCGATGGTTATTTACCAGGAGAAGCTCTGCGCAGCGCCCCTCTTGCTCGAGGAGGAATTTCGGGACGTTTTTAATCAGACGAATGTACCCACGAGGTTTCTCTTTTTTGGAGTACACTCCAATAATCCACCCCTTATTTTGGAGTACACTCAAAAAAAAACAAGGACAACATACCCAAATTTTTTAAAGCAAAAAAAAGCCCTTCGGAGATTGCTCTCCGAAGGGCTTTTTGCTGTTAGCTAAGAGATGGATTAATAATCCATATCCGCGCCGGCTGGAGCCGCAGCTGGTTTTTCTTCATCTTGATCAGTGATAATCGCTTCAGTTGTTAGCAAGAGACCTGCGATAGAGGCTGCAAACTGGAGAGCGCATCGAACTACTTTCGTAGGATCGACAATTCCTCTTTCCATCATGTTTCCATACACATCTTCACGAGCATCATAGCCTTCAAACGTCTTCATAGAAGCTACTTTTTGAACAACAATAGATCCCTCTTTACCAGCATTTTCTGCAATCTGGCGAAGTGGGTAGCTCAAAGCGCGAACGATAATCTCAGCGCCAATTTTCATGTCGCCAGTGAGTTTTTCAATCGCTGTTTGCAAGAAAGGTAGACAACGGATCAACGCTGTACCGCCGCCTGGGACAATTCCCTCTTCGACAGCTGCTCGAGTCGCTTCTTTTGCATCGTCCACTCGATCTTTTTTCTCTTTCATCTCAATTTCTGTAGCAGCTCCTACACGGATCACTCCTACGCCGCCTGACAATTTCGCAAGACGCTCTTGGAGTTTTTCACGATCGTAATCAGAAGTGCTCTCTTCGATCTGACGCTTGAGAAGAGCGACTCGCTCTTTAATCGTGTCTTTGTTACCAGCGCCATCAACAAGAGTTGTATCATCTTTTTTGACGATCACTTTTTTCACTTTGCCGAGCATGTCGAGAGTCACTTTCTCTAAAGACATCCCTCTCTCTTCGCTAATGAACTCGCCACCTGTTAACACAGCGATATCTTCAAGCATCGCTTTGCGTCGATCGCCAAAACCTGGAGCTTTTACAGCAACAACTTTTAGTCCTGCACGCAGACGATTGACAACGAGAGTAGCTAATGCTTCGCCATCTACATCTTCAGCAATGATAAGAAGAGGCTTTCCTGATTCTGCAGCTGCCTGCAATACTGGCAAGAACTCTTTCATAGAAGAGATTTTTTTGTCATAGATCAATACAAGAGCGTTTTCGTATTCGCAAACGAGAGTCTCTGCATTGGTCACAAAATAGGCCGATGTATAACCACGATCGAAGCTCATCCCTTCAACAACTTCCAAAGTCGTCTCGAAACCTTTCGCTTCTTCAACAGTGATTGTGCCGTCTTTACCTACTTTTTCCATCGCTTTTGCAATGATCGAACCAATATCGTTATCTCCATTGGCAGAAATCGTCGCAACTTGCACGATCTCTTTCGAATCATTGATCGGCTTGCTGAGTTTTTTGAGCTCATCAACCACTAGGTTCACAGCAAACTCAATCCCTCTTTTTACATCCATTGGATTGGCGCCAGCTGTTACGTTACGTAAGCCTTCGCTATAAATCGCTTCTGCAAGCACAGTCGCAGTGGTCGTGCCATCGCCCGCTTTATCAGCAGTCTTATTAGCAACTTCTTTGACCATTTGCGCGCCCATATTTTCGTGGCGGTCTTCTAGTTCAATTTCTTTAGCAACAGTTACACCGTCTTTTGTGATCTGCGGTGAGCCGAATTTCTTATCAATCACAACATTGCGGCCTTTAGGTCCCAATGTCACTTTAACAGCAGAAGCTAATGTTCGAACGCCTTTTAAAATTTTTTGTCTAGCGTCTTCTCTAAACTTAATGTTCTTAGGTGCCATAATTTCTATTTCTCCTTACAAAATTATTCTTCAATGATTGCAATGATATCATCAGCTTTTAGGATCAAGTATTCCTCATCGTCAATCGTTACTTCTTGGCTTGCGTATTTATCCATTAAAATAAGATCGCCTACAGCAACTGGTACTGGCACAACTTGGCCATCATCCAGTTTCTTCCCAGGTCCTACTGCAAGTACTCGGGCAGTTTCTTGTTTTTTCTTAGCAGAATCAGGAAGAATGATCCCCCCTTTCATGGTCTCTTGTGCTTCCAATCTCTGCGCAAGAACCCGGTTTCCGAGTGGTTTCAGTGTCATTTTCTTTTCAGCTTGTTGGGCCATAAAGTTCTTCTCCTTGGTTTGTTTTTTTTATGTCGACCTCTTCAGCCAACAGTGATATGGTGAGCTCTAAATCTATAAAGGAATATACTACACCATGTATTTTTTCGCAACAAAATTTAGCAAATCGATGTCAAGATTGCTAATCACGCCCATTTTCTTCATGACAACAGAGACCGCAGCCGCTAATCATTTTTTGGAAACAAAGCCCGCTGGACCCAAATCGCGAAGCGAGATTCCAGAACAAGCTAAATGGAATCTAACCCCCCTTTACGCCTCTTTTGAAGAATGGGAAAAAGACTTCCAACTCCTTAAAGGTCAAGGAGATAAGGTTAAATGGCCAAAACTTGCAACTTACAAAGGAAAACTAGCCGATCCCCTCTCTTTAGCTCAGCTGCTAGAGGAGCTATTTACCCTAGATAGACAGCTTTCCAAGCTCTCTACCTATGCCCATTTAAAGCTCGACGAAGACCTAGGCAATGACGTCAACAAGCACCACATGGGCCTTATTTCCCAGCTCGGACATGATTTCCAGCTAGAAATCTCTTGGATTGAGCCCGAACTACTCAGTATAAACAACTTAGATCAAATGCTTGTGGAAGCCTCCAGTTTAAAGCCTTTTCAGTTTTATCTTGAAAAAGTGTCTCGAAAAAAAGCTCACATGCTCCCAGTAGAGCAAGAAGAGCTGTTAGCCTTGAGCTCGAAAGCCTTGGACACATCTTATAAAGCTTTTGGGGCATTGAATAACGCCGACCTTACCTTTGAGCCAGCCGTAGATTCTAAAGGAAAAGAACACCCTTTATCGCACGGCTCTTACCTTACGTATGTCAAGTCCTCAGACCGAATGCTGAGAAAATCTGCTTTTATGCGCATGCATCAAGGATTTAAAAGCCATTCAAATACCCTGTGCGAGCTGCTACAAGGGTTAGTAGAAAGCCATGTCTTTATAGCCAGAGCAAGGAATTTTGCGAGCTGTCTAGACGCAGCCCTTTTCCCTCACAACGTTGATCGAGCTGTTTACACTCAGCTGATCGAAACAGTGAAGACAGGGCTGCCCCTCATGCATGAATACATCACCTTGAGAAAAAAAGCTCTTCAGCTAGATCAAATTCACGCTTACGACTTATACGTTCCCTTTACTCCGAAGGCAGACATCACAATGTCTTATGAAGAAGCGTGCCAAGCCGTCGTTGAGTCTGTGGCTCCCCTGGGCGAAGAATATCAAAACATTTTACGCAAAGGACTCATGACTGATCGTTGGGTTGACGTGTATGAGAATGCAAAAAAACGCTCTGGAGGCTATTCTTCCGGCTGCTATGACAGCATGCCTTATATTTTGATGAATTATCATGGCACCTTGAATGACGTCCTGACGCTAGCTCACGAGGCAGGTCATAGCATGCACAGCTATCTTAGCCGAGAAAACCAATCCTACGTAAATTCTCAATACCCCATTTTTGTCGCAGAGGTTGCCTCTACCTTCAATGAACAATTATTGTTGAAACACCTTTTGTCAAAAGCTAAGACAAAAGAGCAAAAAGCGATGTTGATTTATGAACAAATCGAGGGGATTCGAGGCACTATTTTCCGCCAGACTTTATTTGCCGAGTTCGAATTGCAACTGCATCGATGGATAGAAGAGGGAGTGCCTTTAACCCCCACTCTTCTCAATGAAGCCTATTTAGAGCTAAACAAGAGTTACTACGGTCCAGACTTTGCGTTAGATCAAGAACTCGCCTTCGAATGGGCCAGGATCCCCCATTTCTACTACGATTTTTATGTCTATCAATATGCAACAGGGCTCAGCGCCGCTTTAGAGCTGTTTCAACAAACTTCCCACTCAGCAGAAGCTTCGGCAAAATACTTGCAGTTCCTTAGCGCTGGTGGCAGCCGCTACCCTCTCGATCTTTTAAAGATTGCAGGCGTCGACATGACAAGCAAAAAGCCCGTTGAATCAGCTCTCCATTATTTTAAAGAGCTGATCCTGAAATTAAAGGATTGTCTCGATCTTCCCATCGGCTCTGCCGATCAAGATCCGACCCGCTAAACCGAAAAAAAATCCTGTTTCTATCACGCCTGGAATACGGATCAACTCTTCGTGAACCAAGTTCGGTTCGCGAAGAGGTTGATCAAAAAAAAGATCCAAAATCACGTTACCCTGCTCTGTTGCAAAAAGATCCTCATCTACATGCGGCAATCGAATAGAAGAACCTTTTCCCTTAAGAGATCCTCTCCACTGCCCCTTAAATCCAAGAGCTTCAAGATGAAGCTGTGTGATGCGGGCGCCGTAGGGCAAAATTTCCAAGGGAAGTTTTGTTTTTCCTAGATGAGCGACTAATTTACTCTCATCTGCAATGACAACCATTTCACGGCTAGCCGCTGCCAAAATTTTTTCTCGGAGAAGAGCCCCTCCAGCCCCTTTAATCAGCCGCTTTTGAGGGTCAATCTCATCTGCCCCATCTACAGTCAGATCAACATGAGATACCTCGTTTAAATCGGCAACCTGTAAACCCTTCGACATCACTAATTGCGCTGACTCTTTCGAGCTTGCAACCATCTTAATCTTCAGTCCTTCGAGGCGTAGCCGATCAACCAAACTTTGAATAAAACACTCAGCCGTAGATCCAGTTCCAAGTCCAACAATCATTCCATTTTGAACCAGCTGAGCAGCCTTTTTTCCTAATTCTTTTTTTATTTCTACAACACTCATAAAATCTCCTGTTTTATTCTTAGCATAATTTTTTCTAGCCATTTAAATGAATTCCTTTTAGGATCTTTTTTGGTCGCATTACAGTCAATACAAGGAGAGGGCTGACATTATGGAAAGGCTAGGAAAAGTCGAAAGAGAATTAGCGCCAGAGAGTCACAAAATACAAAGAACGCGAAGAAAAATTCAAGAAAGTTTTGAAGAGCAAGACAAACGAATTACTCCAGAGGCCCTTAAAGCAACTGTAGAAAAAATTTACAAGCAGATCACCACCTATAAACGGGTCCAAATCCCCAATAAACCCCTAAAACTCTTTACCCATAACCAACATGTTGCCCCTATCAGCAATAAGGTCGCAGCTCTAGCCCGCATGCTACAAGACACTTTGAGAGAGGTTAAGCAATCTCTCGCGAGGGATGAATAAAAGAATAACCCGCAGCTTTGATCTTGTGGTTGGACACCCTTTTATTTCCAGGATGCATGCCTACAAGCGAGCTATCCCATGTAAAAGAGGACAGACTGTATTCTTTAATAACTTGCTCATAAAGCTCTCTCCGAGAAGGGTGTTCGTCATCTACAACATTATAAACCCCCTCCAACTGATGTCGCAAAGAATAATCGAGAGCCCCCACTATATCTGCCTTATGCACCATATTTGTGTACTGATCCCCAGAACCTGGCAATACATGTCCCTGCAAATTTTTGACTCTCTGAGAAATCTCTCTTCCCGGGCCATAAATTTCAGCAAGACGCAAAATACATACTTTCCAATCCAGCTCAGATAAAGAAAGATAAAGATTTTCGGCAGCGATTAACACCTTCCCTTGCTCTGACTCGGCTAATAAAGGGCCCGATTCATCTACCCAGCGCCCATTATGGTCTCCATATACTGAACTGCTACTTGTATACAACAAATGACGAGGCAGCTCCATTTGCAAAGCTAAATGACGAAACTGCTGCGCCATATGCAGGTAGGTGTTCTCGTATTGATCCACACTATCAGCAGCTATTGTAACGACCAATACATCATTGGTCTCAATCAAAAGAGCCAACTCCTCCTCATCGCCATTTTTCAAAATTAGAGTCTTTTGAGCGACCTTTGCAAGGTCAGCCAAACGTTCGGCATGGCGCGTAGTGGCCGTTACATGATGTCCCTTTTTACTCCAGAGCGCTGCCGCTTCCATTCCAATATAACCACAGCCAATAATTGCAATATTCATAGCGCGCTAGCCTCCCAATTTGCCCAATTGTACAAAAGTTTCCTTTAATGCTCCGTTTTCTTTTTTGTCCAAAGCTCCACTTTTAGAAAGCCATTCCACGTAATCTTTAGGAACTTCCGCTAAAGGCTTTCCTGCATGTTTACCAAAAGGCATTCTAGTAATCTGAGAATTTTCGTTCATGAGCTGCAAGATATCAGACCAATTGAGATCATCCATTAACCGTTTCGATATCTGATAGAGCACGTATACATCATCGAGAGCTCTATGCGCTTGATTAGCCTCTATTCCAAATACTTCTCTCAAAAACTGTAATGAATGACGAGGCAAGTGGGGCTGATATTTACGAGACCACTTTAACGTATCAAAATAAAGCCAATTCGGGATCTGTAGCCCAAAACGGCTATATTCATTTTCCAAAAACAGCTTGTCGAATTGATCGTTGTTATGGGCAATTAAAACGACATCTCCTTCGCAAAATGCAGAAAAAGCCGGACCTACTTCCTTAAATAAAGGAGCGTCTTTCACCATTTCATCAGTAATGCCGGAGATCGCAGAAGATTCTGGAGGGATAGGACATTCAGGATACACAAAGGAACAAAATGTTCTCTCTCTTTCTACATCATAAGCCGCGATCTCAATAATTCGATCCTTATGCGGCTTAACACCTGTAGTTTCTGTGTCATAATAGATAGGTCTGGGAGCCATATTTACCTTATCGTAAAGCCCCCTATGAAACCTAATTTTCCTTTTTAAAGCAATGCTCTTAAGTTTTTTTTGAGGTTAAGTCGGACTTGAAACGACCAGTTTGTCTTCGTCCAAATACGCTTTTCCTCTGAGCCTTACTTCAACCAAAACAATGTCTACCTACAAAATCTTGGATTACGACAAACAGAATTCAAAAGCGGGCGTATAGAGGGAGCCTTCTCAACAACTTCCTTAATAATTACTGTTGAACCGTTAACCACATAACTTCCTCCCTTAACGATCAATCGATTCGCTATTTCCTGCAATCCCCTTCCTTCTTCTCCCTCCGCCTGAAGAACTGTCCTTCCATAAACGTAAAATCCTTTACTAGGCGCAGGGGTTTTTTGATTGAGATAAGCCCGATTAACGTAAGGCGTAGCTTTCAAAGGACCACAAAATGGGTAAGGGCTGCATGTAGCAGATTTTGGATCCAAATAAGCTAGATTATTACAAACAGAAGAAGAATTATCCTGTGAAGGCCCGTGATCAGGATAAGTCGTATTAGCAGAATCATCAGGCTGATATGTAGCTACTGTGAGCGCCGCAAAAGTAATAGTGGCTAAGGCTATGCAGCTAATTACTGCAAAGCGGTTCAACTTGCCAGTGAATGACTCTGGTGTTTGACTAATTGCAGCATTACGTATTTGACTAGATAGTCGACTTACCGGTTTTTCTTCTTTTTTAGGCCGAACAGCCTCTGCACGCAAGCCTGCAATCTTTGTACGCAGCTGATCAATTTTTGTTTGACGTTCTACAGTAAAGATTCTTTCTCTCTGAAACTGCTCCATGATTCGCTCAAATTGCTTTTCCGGCTGAATAGACTCAAACTCTTGCACAGAAATATTCTTGAATCGACATAAATCCACCATACGAGAAAGAGCCTCGAATCTCATAGATCCTCGATTTTTCACATTAAAATCTAAATCATTTTTTGCTTTAAAAAAACTTGCAACACCTATCATAAAAACCCTTTAGTTAAACTAGAAAACAATTATAATTAACAAAAGCAAATAAATCAATTAAACTAAAACCTTTCAATTAAGTAATTATTATAAATCCATAAAACGAAAAAAAACCAACAAACCCACACTTTCTCTTCTCAATTTCTCGGCGTTTTAGTATTCTAAGGATGAATGTTTTGGGATTCTTCTATGAAAACGTATATACTTTTCTTGTTGCCGCTCATAGCGTTGACCGGCTGCTTTCAATTCTATGATGAAGCAGATAATCTAAGGACCGTACCAGTAACAAATAATCCCCATATTGTCCCAAGCCATGGTTCAGGCATGCCTGGGATAGGCAGCGGTTGAAAAATTATTATTTAACTGTTTATACCAAAAAAATATGACAAAGACAAAAAACCCGCTCTATCGCTTTTTTCCCTCAGACCGCCATAAGGTCATAGAGGAACTAGGTAAAGAAAAACTTCTTAAGCATCTTAAAGAGATGCTATTAATCCGCCATTTTGAAATTCGTGGTGAGGCCGCCTACCAACAAGGAAAGGTGGGAGGGTTTTACCACTCTTATATGGGCCAAGAGGCCATTCAGGTAGGCTGCCTGGCTGCAGCAGGGCCAGATAACTGGTTTACAACAACTTACAGATGCCATGCATTAGCCTTGCTTTTACAGGCGACTCCTAACGAGATCATGGCAGAGTTTTATGGCAAAGCAACAGGAAATGCTGGGGGGAAAGGCGGATCTATGCATATATATGCAGATCACCTCCTTGGGGGCCTCGCGATCGTCGGTGGTCACGTTCCTATTGCCACAGGCGCTGCTTTCAGCATTAAATACCTGAAGAAAAAAGGATGGGCTTCCTTTTGTTTTTTAGGAGAAGGCGCTGTTGTCCAAGGGGCTGTCCACGAATCGCTAAACTTAGCTGCTCTCTGGGAACTACCCTGTATTTATGTGATTGAAAATAATCAATGGGGAATGGGGACGGCTGTACAAAGGGCCGTGGCTGTTCAGCCAATTGCTGAAAATTATGCTCATAGCTATGGAATCTCCTCTTATACATTAAATGGTATGGATTTTTTTAACTGCTATGCCGGATTTAAAGCAGCTTACGAAGAGGTGCTTCGCACCTCAAAACCCGTTCTCATCGAAGCTGTAGGAGAGCGTTTCCGAGGACACTCTATTTCAGACCCTGCCGTTTATCGATCTAAAGAATGTTTACATAAAATCATGGAAGAAGACCCCATTCTCCTTCTAAAAGAAGCATTAATTGAACATCATTTCCTCGATGAAGCTTCTTTTAAAGAATTAGACGCAGCGCAAAAAGAAATTGTCATTGCAGCTATCAAATTTGCAGAAGAGAGCCCTTGGCCGAATCCAATGACTTTAGAAGAGGGCGTCTTCGCTCCAGGAGAATAAAAATATGGGAATGCAAACGATTGAAATCCGAGAAGCGCTAAGACAAGCCATTGATGAAGAAATGACTCGCGATGCGACTGTTTTTATTCTAGGAGAAGAAGTGGCCGAATACAATGGCGCCTACAAAGTGACTAAAGGCATGTTGGATAAATGGGGCCCAGATAGAGTCATCGATACCCCTATTGCAGAAAACGGATTTGCTGGTCTTGCGATTGGCGCCGCTCAAACTGGACTTCGCCCTATTGTTGAATTTATGAGCTGGAATTTTTCTTTTGTTGCAGCAGATCAGCTCATCTCCAATGCTTGCAAAGCCTATTATATGTCCAATGGACGGATCAAAGTGCCTATCGTATTCCGCGGGCCTAATGGGGCTGCAGCGCAAGTATCTTGCCAGCATTCCCATTGCGTAGAAGCGATCTACGGCCACCTTCCTGGCTTTATCGTCATCTCCCCTAGCAATGCCTATGACGCCAAAGGGCTCTTAAAAAGTGCAATTCGCGCCAACAATCCTGTCATTTTTCTAGAAAACGAACTAGACTACGGCGACAAAATGGAAATACCGACAGAGGAATACTTGGTTCCCATCGGAAAAGCAAAGGTGATCCGAGAAGGCAAACACATCACCCTCATCTCCTATTCACGCATGCTCAAATTTTGTAAACAAGCTGCAGATGAACTGGCAAAACAAGGCGTACAGGTTGAAATCATCGATCTAAGAACGATTAAACCATTAGACATCGCTACGATTGCAGCTTCAGTGCGCAAAACTCATCGTTGCGTCATTGTCGAAGAGGGACATATTTTCGCAGGCATTTCTGCAGAAATCGGATTTCAAATCATTGAGCACTGCTTTGATGATCTCGACGCTCCCCTTGTCCGAGTGTGTCAAAGAGAGACTCCTATGCCCTATTCAAAAATCCTCGAACAGGAAACTCTCCCCAACAAAGAAAGAATCCTCGCAGCTTTAAGAGAAGTGCTCTAAGTCGGGGCTCCGCCCCAAACCCCGTCAAAGGACTGCGTCCTTATGGAATCCTGTTTTTTTGAGATAAAGATGATATAATATTGAGACCGTTGCGTAACACTGCAACGGTCATTTATCACATAGGATATGTAAAAATATCTTACAGTTTACATGACTGAACAGTAGCTCTGCGGCGCTCCATCAAAATATTTTGCAATAAAATCTCTGACATAATCAATTCGATATATTTCTGGGTGACGCTCGAAAATTTTCTTTATTTTCTTGTTAATATCTTCTGCAGTGAACTGCTTTCCTTCTATCTCATCTCTTAACTGTAAAAACTCACTATTAGCTGTTTGTTTATGACCGCCATTAAATGTACAGCAACCGGCTATGTCAGTTTGTAAATCAATAAGAACTTCCCGAAGATCTACTTGAAAATTGGCCATAAAGGCTTGAGTTTCCGGCTGATTTTCAACGGCTCTTTTTATTTTTTGTCCTGCAACCGAACTCGACCGGTTATATAGAGTAGTCACAACTCGCGTAAATAACTCATTGACATTACTTGAATTCAATGCGCTCGTTTCTATAAAGTGCAGACCTTCCTGTTTGGCATATGCTTGAGCTTCATCGGTAGAAACATCTCTCAAATGCACAAGATCACTTTTATTACCCACTAAAAATATTGGAGAGTCTTCTCTTGCACGATCACGGATGTTGGCAAGCTCTTGAGGAATAGCTTGAAATGAATGCATCTCATTAATACTATAGATCAATATATAAGCATCCGCACCGCGATATTCAGATCTATTATACCATCCACGAGAACCTCCAAAACCATCCCAAAGCTGGGCCTTGAATACCTTGCCTTCAACTTCAATATTTTTCGTTTTGTACTCAGCCCGATAAGTATTAGCCTGAAAAAGGTCAAATTTATCTTCCACAAATCTGGAGATTAAGTTTGAGACTCCCACACCACGATCTGAGGAATGAAACTTGTGGTTTGGTGCTCCGGTTACTACAATCTTATAAAGACGATCATATTCACAACTGTTGACAGACATTGTTTTCACCTTTTTTTAATTTACTTGTTTTTAATCAACATTATTATACATTAAGCTTTTCTGAAGATTCTATATAGCTTAACAAAATTTTCTTACAGTTTACATGACTGAACAGTAGCTCTGCGGGGCTCCATCAAAATATTTTGCAATAAAATCTCTGACATAATCAATTCGATATATTTCTGGGTGATGCTCGAAAATTTTCTTTATTTTCTTGTTAATATCTTCTGCAGTGAATTGCTTTCCTTCTATCTCATCTCTTAACTTTAAAAACTCACTATTAGCTGTTTGTTTATGACCGCCATTAAATGTACAGCAACCGGCTATGTCAGTTTGTAAATCAATAAGAACTTCCTGAAGATCTACTCGAAAATTGGCCATAAAGGCTTGAGTTTCTGGCTGATTTTCAACGGCTCTTTTTATTTTTTGTCCTGCGACCGAACTCGACTGGTTATATACTGTAGTCACAACTCGCGTAAATAACTCATTGACATTACTTGAATTCAATGCGCTCGTTTCTATAAAGTGCAGCCCTTCCTGTTTGGCATATGCTTGAGCTTCATCGGTAGAAACATCTCTCAAATGCACAAGATCACTTTTATTACCCACTAAAAATATTATAGGATTTTCACTTACATTATCGCGGATGTAAGCAAGTTCTTGCGGAATAGATTTAAATGAACCTGGGTGATCAATGCCATAGACCAATATGTAAGCAGCCGCCCCGCGGTATTCACACATATTATGCCATGAACGACCATCACCGAAGCCATCCCAAAGCTGCGCCTTGAATACCATGCCTTCAACTTTAATGTTTTTTGCTTTGAAATCAACCAGGTAGCTACGAGCTTGAAAAAGGTCAAATTTATCTTCCACAAATCTGGAAATTAAGTTTGAGACTCCTACGCGATAAGAACCGCGATAATTAGGATCACAGTTTAACGCCCCGGTTACTACAATCTTATAAAGACGATCATATTCACAACTGTTGACTGACATTGTTTTTCACCTTTTTTAATTTATTTGTTTTTTAAATTAATATTATTATACGTTAATTTTTAATTTAAGTAAAGATTAAAATACGTAATTATTGATATTCTTTTTAAATATTTGATTTTTAAAAAAGCCATAAACAGCTTACCATCAATAATTTAGAAATTTAGAACAGGATTCCATAAGGACGTAGTCCTTTGGTGGGGTTTGGGGCGGAGCCCCATTTTATACTTGATCGTCTAACAAATCTTTTTCTGCAAAAGAGATATAGTCTGACCCAGCAATAATCAAATGATCTGTCAGCTTAATGCCTAAGATTTCTCCTGATTTTCTTAAAATTTGGGTCATACTTAGGTCTTGTTTTGAAGGAGAAGGATCTCCTGAAGGGTGATTATGAGCGATGACTATGCTATGCGCCCGATGATGGATAGCTAAGTGGAAGATTTCCCGAGGATGGATGAGAATTTGATCTAAAATGCCCTTGGCAGCAATCTCTTTATGGATCAAACGACGCTTTTGATCGAGTAAGATCACCATGAGCACTTCTACTTTTTGCCTTCTTAGCTCGGGGCCAACGAGATCAAAGAGTTTACTTGCGGTATCGAAACAGACTTTATGAATCGACATGAGAGAGAGCCTGTAATGCAAGGTAAAGGCCGCTTTCAGCTGAACGGCCTTGGCAAAACCGATCCCCTTTAACGAAGAGAGCTCTTGAAGGCTCGCTTCCGATAAAGCATCCAAGGAGCCAAAACGGGCCATTAATTGTGTGGCAAGCTGGAGGACAGAGCAGTTTTTTGTCCCATTTCCAAGCAAAATGGCAAGCAGTTCAATGGTAGAAAGAGCCGCGGGCCCCACTTGCGCCAATCTTTCTCGAGGGCGGTCTTGAAGAGGCAACGATTTTAATTTCGAAAGAGAGTAGGGAGTTTCCTTAGTTTCCTCTTCAGAAGGAAGCGCGGTGAATCCAGATTCATCATCCGAGGAAAAATCATCTTCATAAAACCGAAATAAAGGAAGACTAACCTCTGGCGCAGAAGGAGAATAATAACCTGCCGAAGCGGCTTCTGCTGCAGATAAAAAAAGAGTAGGGGTCAACTCATCGTCAACAACATCCAAAGAGCCGCGGCAAGAGGACAGCTTCATAGGGATACCTCAAAAAGAGCTACCTTTTTTTCCAAGATGCAAGGAATTTCCACTTCTAAAACCACATCATCTCCCTCATACTCACATGAGATCACTTTCCCCTCTCGCATGAGTTCGCTCACTAAAACGTAGTGGCTTTGCGGGATTCTCAGTCGCACTCTCTTTCGCAGCTTTGCAATCTCACTCATCATCAATTCTAATAAGAGATCGAATCCTTCCTTTTCTACAGCAGAAATTTCTACCGTCCTCGGATACGTAAGGCGCATGCGATTTGCAATAGAGCGATCTGAACATTGATCTATTTTATTCAGCACGTAAATCATAGGAAGCTCTTCAGCTCCAAGTTCCTTAACAACAGAGAGAGTGGATTCTACCTGCATTTCCACGGTAGGACTGCTCACATCAATGACATGCAAAAGAATGTCCGCTTGAACCGCTTCTTCTAACGTGCTTTTAAAGGAAGCTACTAACAGATGGGGAATTTTTCGGATAAATCCTACTGTGTCGATTAACAAAATCTCTTGTTTATTCGGCAAAAGGTATTTACGAGTCGTCGTATCCAATGTGGCAAATAATTTGTCTTCCACAAGCACATCTGCATCCGTCAAAGCTCGCATTAATGTCGATTTACCTGCATTGGTATAGCCAATAATGGCAAACGTCGCAATGCCGCTTCGTTTGCGAGCCCCTCTTTGCGTATCGCGCGTTTGTTTTACTGTTTTCAACTCGACTTCCAAACGATCTAAACGGCGCCGAAGAAGACGGCGGTCAATCTCAATTTGCTTTTCCCCTTCCCCTCGCACATATCCGCCTCCAGAACCTCCACCTCCACCGCTTCTTTGACGACTTAAGTGAGTCCACATTCTACGTAGACGAGGCATCTGATAGCGCAATGTTGCCAGCTCTACTTGAATACGAGCTTCTCGAGAACGGGCTCTTTGAGCAAAAACCCCAAGGATTAATTCCGTTCTATCGACTGTCGTCTTTTCGAAAGCTTGTTCCAAATTACGCTGCTGCTGAGGAGAAATTTCATCATCAAAGATGACAACATCAGCGCCAGATTCTTTAGCAAGAGAGACAATTTCTTGTACCTTCCCTTTCCCCACAAACGTAGCTGATTCGTAGCTCTTAATAGGACAGGCTATGCTACCGACTACCTTAAGGCCATAGGTCTCGCATAAACTTTCCAGCTCACTCAATTGCTCAATGCAAGTAGCTTTTGTAGATGTTTGTTGATAAGTACCTACTAAGAAGGCTTTATTTTGCTCAGGAGATAAATCTACTAATCTTCCTTGTCCTGTTTCCATTCCTATACCTCAAATTCAATGGTCAATCCATCATAACCTAGCTGTACATCAGGCGGAAGACTCCGATTTGCCTCTTCATAATCTAAAAAATGGGAAAGATGGGTCAATCTCGTCTGACGAGCACCTACTTTTCTCGCAAAATCAACAGCCTGATCTAACGACAAATGAACATGCGAAGGTTCTGCGCGCAGGGCGCTGAGCACTAAATGATTGACTCCCTGCAAAGAATCAAAAATAGAAGAAGAGTAATCGTGAATATCTGAAATATAAGCAAAATCCCCTATTCGATATCCCGTCACCTTCATATCTCCTTGCATATAGTGACAGTATCCTATTTCCATCTCCTCAAAAAGAACTGTTCCTTCCGCTGAGGGCAGAGGCTGGAAATCAAACTTCGCAGTAGAACTTTTCCCTGCTTTAAACAGGTAGCGATAACGCACCTCCAGCTCATGAAAACTCTCTTGAGAGAGCAAACAAGGGATAGGATTTGCTTGTCTAACAGAGTAGATTCTTAAATCATCAATCCCTGCAATATGATCAAAATGTGTGTGGGTAAGAAGAAGACCATCTATCCGACCAATTTTATGCATCAATGCTTGCTGGCGAAAATCAGGACCAACATCAATGAGAAAAGAGCGTCCCTGGACTTGTAGCCATCCAGCCGGACGAAGCCTCTGATTATAAGGAGAAATAGACTGACATCTAGCACACTGACAACCAATGACCGGAACCCCTGTCGATGCGCCAGTTCCTAAAAAGACAAATGAGCCACCCATAAAAACCTCTTGGGGGCTCATGATACACTATATTTGATGGAATAGTAAAGAAGCTTAGAACCTAGCGCCTTTTGCCGGTTTCACAAAGTCAGTCAAAAAGCATAGCTCCCCTGTCTGGTTAAAAAACAGATAAGCTTCGCCAAACTGTGCAAGCAAAGGACGAATGATAGAATCCGTCTGAAGAAAAGGGCAAGCATCTTGCAACAGTTCTACCGTCTCGTAGACCTTCATCTGAAACCGGTGGTCATCTGTATTCAAAAGACCCCCTTGAACGCTGATCTCTTCATCGACAGCAGAAGAACTTAGTTGTTTTCTAGTCATAATACCTCACATCTATGTATTAATTATATCACACCTCATAATAAAATGCAAGATTTTTTTAGAGCATAAATACTTAATTTATAGATTGTTAGAAATCTGAAAAAATAAAGAATCCGTTAAGCCTTTTCAAGGATCAATCGAGCCTCCTCCCCATTGAGATCCCAAAGAGCTCCTTCGCAAGGCGCAAGTTGAATATCTACCGCAAGCACCTCAGCTGCAATGGTTTGCTTATATAAGGCTAACGCCTGCTCAACTCGAGGAGTGGTCTGAAGACGAATACGAATCCTATCTGTAACCTCAAGACCCATATCGCGCCGCATAGCATTGATCTTATTCATAAGCTCTCTTGCAAGCCCTTCCAAGAGGAGATCATCTGTCATAGAAAGATCTAAGGCTACAGTCAACTCTCCAGCGTTTCCGGCGGCGAGCCCTTCTTTTACTTTTCTCTCTATTTGGACATCGCCCGGTTCAAGCTCAATGGACTGACCACCAACCACGATAGAAACTGAAGATCCTTGATTCAACGTCTGCATTTGTTGATGACTCAGTCCTTGAATGACTTTTTGCGCCTCAGGCATTAGTTTTCCAATTTTTTTTCCCAGGACAGGGAAATTGGGTTTTACTTGCCATTGGACAAAGCCTCCTTCTTCGCTATGGAACTCGATAGTTTTCACATTCAGCTCATCTGCAATGAGCTGTTTTTGTTTTTCTAGAGAGTGCAACAAAGATTTATTGGAAGTGATGAGATGAGCTTTGGCTAAAGGCTGGCGCACTTTCATCTTATACTCTTTTCGAAGGCTATGACCTAAACTGACCGCTGCTTGGGCAGCTTCTACTTCACCCTCTAACTCCACATCGCGCCATTTATCCAAGTATTCTGGATAATCGCAAAGATGGACTGACTCGGGAGAATCTGCATTGCGAAGCTGCTCATAGATCGCTTCTGTCAAAAATGGGATAAAAGGGGCCGCAATTTTGACCACATCTAGCAAAACTCCATAAAGAGTAGCAAACGCTTCGCGCCGATCTTGCGTATCTTGATCAGCCCAAAAACGGCTGCGGCAACGGCGGATATACCAATTGGTGAGCTGATCGACAAATTTGACAAAAGGTTCTACTGCACTATTTAAATCATAGCGATTCATAGCAGTTTCTACATCTTGAATCAGCTGCTGCGTAAGCGATAAGATCCATCGATCAATCAGGGCCGCAGGCCTAACGTTTAATAAAGAGGGCTTCCAATCGTAAATTTTTGCATAAGTCGATAAAAAGACGAAGGAGTTCCAAAGAGGGATGAGCACTTGTCTTAGCACATGCTCGACTCCCCTTTCAGAAAAGCGGAGATCCTCTGCTTTGACAGCAGGGCTACTGAGCATATAAAGCCTTACTGCATCGGCGCCAAACTTTTGAATCACTACTTCTGGATCAGGGTAATTTTTTAATCGCTTGGACATTTTGTTGCCGTCTTCAGCCAAAATAATCCCATTGACGACGACATGTTTAAACGCAGGGCTGCGGAATAAAGCAGCTGCTAGAACAGTCAACGTGTAAAACCACCCTCTCGTCTGATCGAGCCCCTCTGCAATAAAATCAGCTGGAAATGTCTGTTTAAACTCTTCTGGCTTTTCAAAAGGATAATGGTTTTGCGCATAAGGCATCGAACCCGATTCAAACCAGCAGTCAAACACTTCAGAAATCCGGCGATATACTTTTTGATTAACAACAATTTCCAAATGGTCAATAAAATGACGATGAAGGTCTGTGACTTTTTGCCCTGTCAGCTCTTCGAGCTCAGCCACGCTTCCAATGACGAGACACTCCCCTTCATCATTTCGCCAAATAGGAATCGGAGTTCCCCAATATCGGTTACGACTGATCGCCCAATCTCTGGCATTTTCAAGCCATTTCCCAAAGCGTCCTTCTTTAATATGAGCTGGCATCCATTCAATATGGCTATTTGCCTCTAACAATCGATCTTTGATTTTTTCTACAGCAACAAACCATGTGCTGACCGCCTTATAAATCAGCGGAGTATCAGAGCGCCAGCAAAAGGGGTATCTATGACGGATCGTTCCTTGATAAAAAATGGAGCCTTTTTGCTTTAAAGCTCGAACAATCTCTTTATCTGCATCTTTGACATATTGTCCTGCATAAGGAGGAACTTCTGAAGTAAATCTTCCATTGGCATCCACGGGACAGACAAGATCAATATTTTCTCTTTTACATACAAAAAAGTCGGTTTCGCCAAACGCAGGAGCTGCATGGACAACCCCCGTCCCGTCTTCGAGAGTGACAAAATCATCAACGACAACCCGAAAAGCGGAGTCCGCTCTATCGGCAAAAAAAGAAAATAACGGTTTATAGCGAAGGCCTTTGAGCTCTTCTCCTTTAAAGCGCTGAACGATTTCAAATCCTTCTTTGAAATAAACTGGGAGCCTAGCTTCAGCCAATATATAGTGTTTCCCCTCGGATTTTACTTTCACGTAATCTAAAGAGCCTCCAACAATGAGCGCTAAATTAGAAGGCAGAGTCCAAGGGGTCGTCGTCCAGGCCAAGAACCAAGTATTTGGCTCATCTAACGCCTCAAAGGCAACCACAATACTCGGATCGTCCACTTCTTTATAGTTTAAGTTCGCTTCAAAATTAGAAAGCGGCGTGCCTAGTTTTGCAGAAAAAGGCATCACCTTAAACCCTTCATAGACAAGATCTTGATTATAAAGTTCTTTAAATACCCACCAAACAGACTCCATAAAAGAGACGTCCATTGTCCGGTAGACCTGGTCAAAATCGACCCATCTCCCGAACCTGTTGACCGTTTTTTTCCATTCATTGGAGTATCTTAAGACAATGCTGCGGCACTCTTCATTAAAATTTGCAATCCCAAATTCCTCAATAGCCGCAGAGCCTGAGAGTTCCTTCCCTTTTTCAATCTCGTTTTCGACAGGGAGCCCATGGCAGTCCCAGCCAAAACGCCTTGGAACACAAAAGCCCTTCATGGTTTTATAGCGAGGGACTACGTCTTTAATCGTACCGGCAAGAAGATGCCCATAGTGGGGAAGGCCAGTAGCGAAAGGGGGGCCGTCATAGAAGGAAAACACAGGACAGCCTTTTCTTTTTTCGACAGACTGTTTAAAAATCCCTTGTTTTTGCCAAAAAGCCAGCACCTTCTCTTCTCTTTCCGGAAATGACTCCTCCTGATCCCACTGGAACATAAAACCACCTTTCTTTCTGACTTAGTATCGCAAAAATCCCCCTAAAAATCAAAGACTTCCAAAAAAATCCTAAATATGGTAGAATGAAGGGATCTAAGGACATTGAATCTCCCGTAAAACCTATGTCCTGACGTCGGTTTTACGGGGGTGTCAAGGTTTCGACTTGGAAATAAAGTATGGGTGGCATGTAGAGGACAATCGTTGGCCTCTTAAAATATCCGATTAAATTAGAAAAGACAACTCTCAACAAGAGTTTGAACTCGCAGCTTAATCGCTGCGAATTCACGGTAGCCTGGGATCTGACCTAGAGTTCCAGATGTTCTACTGTTATATATCTTGGTATGAACCCCTCGTTCTTGAGTGATCTTGAAGGGAGTTCGAGACCCAATTGGAAAACTCGTAGAGCCTCAAGTAGTGCGCTTAATAGCAAGGCTTCCTAAAAACCCTAAGCGCTAAGCATGTAGTCATCCATATAGAGTTTGCTAAGGACGAGAGTTCGATTCTCTCCACCTCCAAAACGACTGGACTAGGATTTTTCCTAGTCCTTTTTTATTTTTTTTGTACGACAAATCGAAAAACCTTCAACTCTTCTACTTCAAGCGCTTTTGCAATAGATTCATAACCTTCTATAGAAGCTTTTAACTCGGTTTCATTAAAATAGTTTAATAGTGTTTGATGTTGCGTGATATCTTGAAGCCGCTCCACAATCTGTTGATTGAATCTGCGATAAACAAAACTATCGTCCCGTACAGAAAGAAGGGTAAAACCATTTTTCTGCAATAGTTCGATATAACCAATTTCGCTTTCGGGAAAAAGGGCTAGGTTCTCTAATTCAACCAACCGTGCAATATTCTCGCCCCATTGCCTATCTTCAGAGCTTAACCAGTCAGTAATAACGAGTAGTCCACCCTTTTTGAGAAGTCGGTAACATTCTTGAAATATCTCATCCTTTGTTTCAAGATGCGTAAACACCCCCTTGCTATAAATTATGTCATAGCTTTCATTAGGGATGAGCCAACCTGTATTGGCAGTACTGAGCCAAAAATCCACCTTGCCTTTAAGATGCTCAGGTACTCGTTTATTTGACTCCGCTACCATCCATGCATTTACTTCGAGTCCCGTTATCTGCATTGAGTACTTCTCAGCCAAATAAAAAGCAACTCCCCCTATTCCTGAACCAATATCCAGTGCTACTTTATTTTTCAAAGCAAGCGAGTCAAACATATAGTCAATCCCCTCTGAGCCACCCTCTGACATCATGCCTGTGCCATAAGCTGCCTCAAGCTGCAAACAATAATTAGGAGTATATTCCTCTTCCAGTGACGAAAAAGTCGTCTCTTGATTCCCATATAAACAAGAAAAAAATAGACTGCATGCTACATACATGCAAAAATAGTGCGATTTTCTGATAAATATGAGCAATTCCGTTGGGCAGATAAATTCATTTAGAAGTTATTAAACATTAAAGATAGACAATATTTTCAATTTTTTCCAATCAACAGTTCTGAATGCGGATCGTACCCCCCATTTGCAAAAGGCTCGGAATTTTCCGGGCTTTTTTCTTTCACTGTGAGAATGGCCTGCTTCCTATTTTTTCAAAAAAGCGAAGTAGATATCCATCTGGATCTTGTACTAAAAACTGCTTATGGCCAATTTCTTTATCATTTACACGATACCACTTTTCTTCGAGATCAAAGAAAATCTGATACTCTGCCTTCTTGAGGCTTTGATATAGACGATGAACATCTTGCACTTCAATCTGCAGATGCATACCTCGACCAAATGGCCTTTCCATTTGTCCAACTAGCCAGGAACGACTTTTGGTAATAATCCCTTCAATCATCAAGCGAGCGCCATTTGTTTCTAGCATCGCAAAATTTTCTTCCGGCCTATCATAGACGACTTCGAATCCTGCTAATTTGGTATAAAAGTCTAAACTTTTATCATAGTCAAGCACTTTAAGCTCGGGTATAAGAGTTGGGTTCTTAGTCATAGTGCAACATAATAATAATAGTGCTCATCAGCTACTTCAAGAATTCTCTCGAGAAAAGATGTGAAAAATCAGCTGGCAAGCGAGAAGGAATGGCTCCCTTTTTCTGGCTCGTAGAACCATGAGGCCAGAATGACCGCCTCCCCATACAATAACTGCTTAATGTCTAGAATCCCAGGTATCTCACAATCATACCACCGCAATCCAGATACAGTCTTATCGCACTTTCTCCCATTTGCATCCCACAACTCCATCTTGAAGCTTTTGTGAGAGCTAAAGACGCCAGAGCCCCCGTTGTCGCCATCGACAAATCGTAGTGTATATACTTCCTTGCTTGTGTTCTCAATCAATTTGAGGCAAAGGTAGAAGTGTCCTTCTTGAGAAAGATACCAACTAATGGCCTCAGGAGACTTTGTGCACGCATCAAAAATATCGTTTTCGTCAAGCCACCTTCTGGATCGCAAAGGTTTAGGCTCATACTCCGTCCCGCACAAGGATGTTGTTTCCAACGCTTCCCAATTGTCCAATATCTTCTGAAATGTCTCTGGAGCGTAACGTGTGTACGCGTTCAACCGATCAACCTTCCGATCCACATCGGTGCCTATTTTTGAACCGAGCGTAACTCTCATGATTACCCAACTTTATTTTACTTGGCCAAGATGGTAGCCAAAGCGGCAGGGGAATTGCAATAAAAATTATTTAACTTCCAAGATTTTAAAGAGGAGCTCAGGGCTGACGCTAACCATAAAGTTTACGCTTGTTAAGCACAGCGAAAGTTCTGAAGTACTAGGTTTAAAATTTGCCGTTTTTTAGTGATTTCAGAACCTTCTCTAGAGATGTCGTATCAAGGATCGATAGAATAAATTTCTTCCAATTTAGGAATCCAAGAAGTCTTGGGAAAAGACTCTTGCACTAAAGGGATCGCATTAAGGAGAGAAAGTAAACCAAAAAGTTCACAATCAAGACTCAAAAATCTCGGTTTTTTTTCGTTTATTTGTCATACTATGACCCAATATGAGAATCCGCATGAGCAGAAGAATTGTCACCATTATTACAGCGATCACCCAAAACATAAGAAATTAAAAGAGATCAAACTATGAGGCGAGGTATTTTTTCATCCCATGGAAGGATCTGGCCAGTTGAGTATTTCATGGAGTTCAGCCCCGAAAGGAATCGCTGTTGAGGCACAAAATGGAAACGGTGTCGGCTTCTTTTCTGCTAATGGAAATTTGTTATCAGTGATTTTTGACGATGTATTAGCTGAGGAAGATCACCAAATTCTAGAATTTGCTAAACATAGAATTGAAGTGACTATAAAAAGTGGAAAAGTTTCTTACAAGATGCTCAACAAATTGCCTTGACACACCAAAAACCCTTGAGCACATTTACATATTCCCATTGTTTTTTAACTTGTTCAGATTTCTGGCGGTCGTTAGAGACTATCGAGTTTGGCTTTCACCATCCTTACTCTTTTTTCTACACTGCCCACGACCTCAAGAATTTCAACATCTTTTAGAATTCCTAATGAGTCATTTAAAAGTATATCTTGAAGATTTTCATCTACTCTCTTTCTCAGCTTCAAATCTTCTGATACGGGAATAGCAATTCTATCTTGATCTTCAATTGGGAGAAAAACAATAAGGTCTAATAGCTGGATAGCACCATCCATTTTTTGAATCCAGCTGTCAACGTCAACTTCTCCAAGCGCTAGTGCATAAGCTAGGCAATCTAAAGGACATCGATCGAAGAATATATTGTTCCGGCTCTCGATAATAGTTGTTACTGAGAACTCGAGTTGCTGTTCAAAATCTTCCACAGAAGGCGGATTAGAGAATTCATAGCCCTGTTCTTCAAGGAGGATATAAGGCTCCTCAACCGATGTAAAATTTGGAAATTGTTTTAGTAAAGTGGCAATAAGGGTTGATTTTCCGGAAAAATGAGTGCCAGAAATTGCGATTCGCATCGATAGATCCTCAAGTCTAAATTTTTTTTAATTGTTGTGCATATGCCGTAAATTCTTTAGCGACAGCTGAAGGGTTTTCAATCCAAGGAAAATGACCTGCGTTTTTGATCGATTGAAACGTAATGTTATCTCGACAAAACCTCTTCTCTTTTTCAAATAACTGCAGAGGCGTCACTAAGTCTTCCTCCCCCGCCATAATAAGCGCAGGAATTTTCTGGGGAACCCATTTCGCTTGATAAGTAGAGTCAAAATGCTTGTCTGACCATTGGCATGTCTCGTAGTTATAGGGCAAAGAACGCAACGATTCTATTCCAGATGTTTGTCCCTTCTTGGTAAATAAGTAGGGAACCGAGGCTAAGGTAAGGGCTTTTAATGTCTTATTGCTAGGATCTTTTTCATAATTTTCTTGCAAAACTTGTAACCCAGGAACAGGTTGTTTTTTTATGATTTCTGCAAACAAGATTTGCCACGTAGCATCAGGAGCAGAATCAAGTATAACAAGGCCTTCTAAATATTTTTCTAATTCTGGAAGAGATAGCGCATACATGCCACCCGTAGAGTGAGCAACTAAAACAACGTGATCAAAGCTCTGAGTAGCTTCGACAAGAGCCACAGGCCAAGACTTAAAAGACTCTGAGTTATTTGAAGTCGTATTTGATCCGTCCCCTGGCAAATCAAGCAACCAAAGCCTGCCTGGCAATTGGAGGATCTTTAAGAGAGGAAGCAGAGACTCTGAACCAAGTCCAGGGCCTCCGGGCAGAAAAAGCCAATTTAAATCCCCTTCCTCTGAGCTATAGATCAATTGCAAACGAGCCCGAGATTGGGTCCGAAAAAGTGTTTTAAGCATAGTTTTCCCGTTAAGCACTTATCTTGAGGAAAAAGTCCCATTCCCCCCAAGAAAATGTCTGAATGTGTCTCTCCACCTCCAATTGGCTGAATCCTGCAGCATCCAACTCTAGTAGAAAAAGGCTCACAGATTTTTGTGAGCCTTTTTCTATCATCCCATTTCAGGTGCTGTTAGCTTTACCAAGCATTCCACATGGGCTGTTTGAGGAAACATATCGAAGGGAAGAACAATTTCAATTGCATACCCATATGCATGTAAAATGGCTAGGTCGCGAGCAAGAGTAGAAGGGTTGCAAGAGATGTAAATAATTTTTTTTGGTCGTATGTTTTTTATTCTTTCCAGAATGGATTTTTCGCATCCTTTTCTAGGTGGATTCAAAATGATTAAATCAACTGATTGCATATCAGTTATATAATCTTCTAAATAAGAACAGACAAACGTCGCATTATGAATAGAATTTAACTTAGCATTTTCATTAGCGTCTTTAATAGCTTCAGGAACGCATTCAATTCCAATAATTTTCTTGCAATGTCTAGCAAAATATAATGAAAGCGTACCAACCCCGCAATAAGCATCTAAGATAGTTTCATCGCCATTTAGATGGCTTATTTCTAGAGCTTTTCGGTACAAGTTTTCAGCTTGGCTTGTATTGACTTGAAAAAAAGAAGCGGGAGAAATGTGAAAATAGAGATCACTTAATCTCTCACGTATGTACATGGAGCCGCAAAGAAGCTTGTATTGATTGCCTAAAATAGAATTGCCGATTGCACCATTTATATTTTGAACCACGCCTTTTATCAAGGATGAGACACCCATAATCTTTTCAGCAAAATCCTGTAAATTTTTAACATCATTTGTCTTAGTGATCAAAACCACTAAAACTTCGCTAAGATTAATAGAACTTTTAATGAGGATGCAGCGCAATTCTCCAGTCCCCTTTTGACTGTCGTAGGGTTCTATAGTAGAGTCCGGAAGAAGTTCTTTAATTTTTTGATAGATTTTTTCTCCAATGGAACAATGGACATGACAATGATCTACTTTAACCAAATCATGAGAGGATCGAGCGTATAAACCCAAATAAGGGCCCTCAGCACCTTGTCTTACGGGCAATTGAATTTTATTGCGATATTGTAATTCTAGAGGTGATGGCAGACAAGGCTCTACTCTAACATTCAATTTACCTATCTCTTTTAGAGCATTTTCCACTCGTTTTTGTTTTTGAATCAATTGTTCTGAATAGCGTAAATGCATTAACTGGCATCCGCCACATTGACCAAAAAGTGAACATATAGGTTGTGTGCGGTTAGGAGAAGGTTGAATGATTTCAACTAAATTAGCCTTTCCATAACTTTTGTGTAACTCATAAAGTAAAACTTTTACTACTTCGCCTGGCAAAGCTCCATCCACAAAAATGGTGTAACCATCTATATGGCCAACTCCCTCTCCAGCGTGCCCCAAAGAATGAATAGAAAGGATTAGCTCTTGCTGGAGAGACAGATTCATAAATAGATAAATTTTTTAAAATTCAAGTTACAAAAGTATAACTTACCTTTAGATATCCTATCAAGGTTACAATTTCCCATTTGATTTGTAAAAAAAAGTATACCCTGCCAAGGCGTGAAAAAGCAATTTGTTGAAGTAGAACGTTCTGAATGCATCTCTCTTCTGGGCGGATTCCAGAATCCAGTCTTTTTTATGTACCCAGATTTTCTAAAAAAATACTTGCATATTGTTGCATAAATTCTCTAAGTCAGCTAGAGTCCTCGGCTGTCCATCTTAACAAAGGATTTTTATGGCCGCTTGCGCAATCAAACATTCACAAACGTATATGTATGGGTTCACAGAAACCATGAATTCCTTACTAGAAAAAGCGCCAATAATTTTAGTAGGGTCGGCTCTAGCTACTGGAATTGGGTATCTGGCAGCAGGAAGTCCGGCTGCGTATACTGCAGCGAAGGTCTCTTTCTGTCTTTTATCAGTATTTTATGGGTTAGGTCATCCCGAAGTAGTTGCAGGAATCAGCACTTCGTCAGAAAAATCTTTTCGCTTAGCAGGAAATATCACTCCGCTTCTTATCCCTCCGTTCTTTTTTTAAACCAAACAGGATACTCTCTGTAGAGTTCTAATATAGACTCATAAAAAATGTGTCACAACATGACCAGGTACAAAATGTCTTCATCTCAACAAATCATTGATCAAACGATAGCCTGGATTCACAAAGTAGTGGTAGGCTGTAACTTCTGTCCTTTTGCTGCTAGGACATTACAACAACATCATGTTCACTACCAGGTTGAAGCCAGTACGGATACGACTTTATGCCTGGATACTTTTTTACAAGAAATTGCAAGGTTGGATAAAGAAATTCATATTGAAACCAGTTTCCTCATTTTTTCCAACGCTTTTCAACAATTTGATGATTACCTGGATATGGTATCCATTGCTGAGGATTTATTAAAAGAGAAAGGATATGAAGGAGTTTATCAATTAGCAAGTTTTCATCCAATGTACCGGTTTGCCAGCTCAGCAAAAAATGATGCGGCTGATTATACTAACAGGTCCATTTATCCGATGCTCCATCTTTTACGGGAATCAAGTATTGATAAAGCAATAGCACACTATGAAAACCTGGAAAATATTCCAGAACGCAATGTTGATTTTGCCAGGAAAAAAGGATTGACCTTTATGAAACTGCTGAGAGATTCCTGTATCAATTCATGACAGTATTGTATGCCTCAATCAAAAGTTCTGAATGCATCTCTCCCCTTCCATTACAAAAGGCTCGGATTTCGGGCTTTTTTTCTTATCACTCTAAATCCAATCCCGTTTTCAAATGGGGAATATTCCAAACATCAAGAACTTTGTAGAGATCCAAATTTTCCGGTTTCTCTTCAATTTTATCAGCTAACGCACAAAGAGCTGTGATAAATTGTTGCTGTGCCTGAGACAAATCAGGGTTTTTATTGCGTACGCTACTGACAATACCCTCAAATAATCGGTAATAATATAAAAAAGCTCCTGGGTCATCACTAAACTGAAACTCCCCTCGCTCCCCTATCTCACTGGCTTTCTCCGTAGGTTTAAACAAACCTGCAAATTTTACCAGTCGATTCGATGCGTGTATGCTCAGATTCCCCTCTTCCGACGCAATTTCGCTCAGGCAAATGACATTAATCGCTGAAACTAGAATATTCGATTTGCTCTTGAGCGGAGCTAAAAGAACAAGACTCCATTCTTCACAATTCAGGAGGACCGGTCCGAGCGACTCCAAAGGGGAATGAACAATGGCAAAAATAGCACCATTAATTCCAACTAATTGTAGCCGATGATCTTCACTACTTTCAGGGAAAGTAATCAGCAGCTTGGTGCCAAGCGATACATTTTTATCTAAACTTTCCATGATATAGCACGTCTCCTCTTAAAGAAGAAAGATTTTATCTTAACTGTCTTTAGAAAGCCAGAATCTAAAATATATATTAAAAATTCCAATCCTCTCCAATCCAAAAAGGCTAGGAAAATCCTGAGACTTTTCTATACTTTCAGGAGTGTTGATACATGAGGAAATTCGAAAAATAGAAAAAAATTGCTATATCCTTTAAAATTACCTCAAAAACAGAAAAAACAATGCTAAGGAGTATTTGTGAGTGAAATATTTATGTTGGCTAAGCTTAAAGCTAAAGCAGGGCTTGAGTCTTCCTTGGAAAAAGAGCTCATGAATCTAGTTAAAGCAACACATTCTGAAGCAGGCTGTTTACTCTATGATTTGCATCGAGATTTAAACGATCTTTCCTTGTTTGTGATTATCGAGCGATTTTTGTCCAAGCAAGATCTGGATGCTCATTATGTATCTCCTCATTTTTCCAAGCACTTCCCCATTATTTCTTCTTTTCTTGAAAAAGATCCTGAAATTATTGAGCTTACTTCTCTTGGTGCAGGAGTACAAGAAAAGCGACTATAAGCGGCTAAGAACTGCCATTAATAATTTTCAATTTTTTCAAATCTGAATACGTTTTTCCCCTCCTAGATGAAAAAACTGGAAATTTTCCGGCCCTTTTCTTGTTTACGAGAGATATCCTCATAGAGGACGATACCGCCTTGATGCACTCCAATAATTAAAAGAGAAGAAAGAGCGAACAAATAGACTTATCTGAGAGATCATACGTTGCATCTTGGACAAGATACCATTAGTTAATAAAATTTTCTGCACTCCAGCCCCCGAGCCTTTAATCATCTTGGAAGAGCGTCCATCCCTGCTGTTGCCAAGTGCAAACCCCAGCTTAAATAGTTTCGGCTCGGAATTAACCATTTGAATCAGACGCTGGACTGCCTCTGTTCCTGCTTCAGGCTCTTGTACATAAATGCCAATTTCTAACTCGTGTTTATTTACAATTTCTCTAAGAATTTCCAGATGAGACCTTTCTTCTAAATCAGCGCCATTGAGCATGAGTGTTTTCGAGAAACAACCAGACTCCACTTTCTGTTGAAGATCCCAAACCGCATGACAAAAGAGGATTGTTTTAGATTCAGTGACTTGAGCGATTTGTTGGTAAGAGAATGAACCAACATAGCATACATTAATTTGGAATGTCTCTTTGAGGGCACGAATAAAACGATTGATATCGTCTGCGGTAGACCAAATTGATTTAATATCTAAACATACTGAGGGCATTTTTTCGATTTTTCGATTACTAAGGGCGTTAAAACGAAAAATGGCTTCCTTATAGATACGCAACCATTCAGTAACTGAGGGAGCCGATTTCAAAAAATAACTTCTCATAAAGGAAAACTGCCCAAGTAGAGTTGCAAATACACTTCCGTGTTCGACAACAGCTCTTTTTAGAGATTGAGGCTTCTTTGGATCTAGCCACAAATCCCATTCTAAGGAAGTCACCCCGAGTTTGATCTGAGCTAGTGCAGCGATTACAGGACTATTCTCCATAGACAACGTAATTTCTTTTGCGCACGTGGCATTTAATACTCTTTTATGTCTATTGAGAATACGATCGCATTGAATAAAACGACGAGGCTCTAAGGTTTCGAACACATCTGCTAATGAAAGGTCGGCTAATATTTCCGTTGCTATACCAAATCCGCCCCCATGGAGATAAGGATGACGATCTAGCAACATAACTGAAGATTCTGGCTGAATATGACGGTCAAGTCTCATAGTCCTACCTTGGAAAGGGGTTTTGTTAACTAAAAATCTTCCTTACCAAGGAAGCAAAAGGACATATTTTTAAGATTTGATAAAATTTTTGTCAACCAAAAGTTCTGCCCCCCCCCCTCCCCAGCTCGGCTTGGTCAAGTGACTTGGCTTTTTCCCTTGTTAGCGATTGGATATGGATGAATTGCCCCCATACCCCAGAATCTCTTTTCTTGTAATAAAATTTACAGTCTACTGCAAAAATACCCCTTCTGTTACAATGAGGAAAATTCTTATGGGAAGAAAGGTTTTTCTTGTAAGAATTTTCATAAATGAATGAAATATGGAGCAAATTTTGGCTAAGTCAAAAGGTAAAGTTAAGTTTTTTAACACACAGAAAGGTTTTGGTTTTATTACACCTGATAACGGCGGCAAAGACCTCTTTGTTCACGCTAACAACATTCAGGGCGATCCTGATTCAATGCGCGAAGGACAAAGTGTAGAGTATACAGAAGGTCAAGGACGCAAAGGACCAGAAGCAACAGACGTAACACTTCTTTAATTGATAACTCATTTGACATCCTCCTCTCCCTAAAAGAAGAGGATTCCTACGGTGATCGGTTAGGGCTAACTAACCTAAATTCAGTTAGTTCCAGCTTCTTTGAGCAGTCTAAATGCACCATCTCTCCACAGGTTAACAAGTGATGTCTTCGCTTTGAAGCATTTATCGCGCCGACTACGTCGGCGTTGCTTTTTGTATCCACAACGGAGACACTCGAATGCGACTGTGTCAAAGATGTGGTCGCATTTTAGGCGAGTTCAACTGGTGTTTTTGGGGGTACAGCAAGCTGTATTCCCCCACTTCCTACTATCCCAAAGTAAATAGAGCGGTCTTTAATGCTACAAAGTCGCCCCCCTTCAGAGCCAACCATGATTAGCTGCCTAAAGGCCCACTATGGCCTTGAGGTCGCTTCCCTTATATTTCTCCCTTTGGGCGCAGATCTAAATGCCTCGGTATATAAAGTTCAGACATTTGATCAAAAGTATTATTTCGTGAAGCTCAAAACCGGACACCATCATGATACCGGCGTTGAAATCGTAGAGCTATTACAGGTCGCTGGAATTCGAGAAATCATCCCTCCTATTAAAACAATTCATGGCAAGAAGACTCAGCGTATCGATGATTTCACCCTCATTGTATACCCATTTGTTGATGGACAAGATGGATTCAATCGTGATTTAACGGATGATCAATGGGCTACACTCGGCAACGCGTTGAGACAAGTTCACGAAATTGAAGTGCCACTATCCATCCAACACAAAATTCGGAGAGAGACCTACTCAGCAAAGTGGCGCGAGATCGTTCGTTCGATGTACGTTTATATGGAAGCGAAGCCGATCGCAGGCGAGATAGCTTCCAAATTACAAAAGTTTCTAAAAAAGAATATACCAGCCATTCGAAGGCTAGTAGACCGTGCTGAGCAGCTAGGAGAAAAACTCCAAACCCAATCACCTCAATTTGTGCTGTGTCATTCTGATCTTCATGCTGGAAATGTGCTAATAGATGGAAATCATACAATTTATATAGTGGACTGGGATGAATTTATCATGGCGCCAAAAGAGCGAGATCTTATGTTTATTGGCGGCGGCGTTGGAAATGTTTGGAATAAGCCGCATGAGGAAAGAAATTTTTATAAAGGCTATGGAAAAAC
>JAUXXF010000033.1 GCA_030681135.1 Chlamydiales bacterium | reverse complement strand
CTAGAGAGTTTTCGCGCTAGCCGAAATTCAAAATTTTTGATCGATGGGGGTATAAAAATGCTTGCGAGTATGACAGGTTTTGGCCGCGCTGTAGTAGAGGCGCCTTTTGGCAAGATCATCGTTGAGATGCAATCGGTCAATCGGAAACATGTAGAGATGTCTGTCTCTATTCCAAGGGAATATAGCCGTTTTGAGCTCGATATTCGTAAATTGGTGAGCGAGCATATTTCTCGAGGGCAGTTGTCGATTCGAGTGCATGTAATGCCGAACTCTTCTGATTTACACACGATGCTTCCTTTTGCTCGTCAATTGAAACAATTTAAACAAGCGTGGCAGCAGCTAGCCGTAGATTTAGGATATGAGTCTACGGAGATTACTCTCCCTTTTCTTGTAGAGCAGCTTTCCATGCGGTCTCTAGGAGAGATTGCTCATGATGAAGATCTTGTTTTTTTTCAAAAGGCAGCAAATGAGGCAATAGAGGCGCTCCTTGCAATGAAACAAAAAGAAGGGGCTGTCCTTTGTCAAGATATTGAGCAGCGCCTTTCTTTGATGGAGCGCTACATCCAAGATATTGAAGCGTTAGCGCCAGAGGCGATCGCGCGCATGAAAAAGAAATTGCAAGAACGGATTGCAGAGGTAGCCCTTGCTCTTGTCGATGGAGAAGAGAGGGTGTTAAGAGAGATTGCGATTTTTTGGGAAAAAGTAGATATTACGGAAGAGATCATTCGTTTGCGCTCCCATATTGTCCAATTTCAAGATCTTTTAAAGAAACCAGCTGCCGCAGGACGAAAAATGGAGTTTTTAGTCCAAGAAATGGGGCGAGAGGCGAATACGATCGGCTCGAAATCTTTAGAGGCGAAAATTACCCATCTTGTGGTTGAGGTCAAATCGGAATTGGACAAGATCAAAGAGCAAATTCAAAATATTGAGTAAGTTGATGAAAGTTTTAGGCAATGTAAACAAAGGACTGCTTTTTGTGATTAGCGCTCCCGCGGGAACTGGTAAAACAACGTTGGTTCGAATGCTTCAGCAAGAATTTTCGTGTGTTGTGGAAAGCGTTTCTTATACAACCCGTCCCCCTCGCCCTAAAGAACAAGCGGGGGTTGATTATTACTTTGTGTCCGAGCCGGAATTTATGCAGAAGCTTAAAGAGGGAGAGTTCATTGAGCATGCTAAAGTGTTTGACCACTATTATGGCACCTCTAAATCTTTTGTCCAAGCTGAGCAAGCTTTAGGAAAGCATGTCCTGTTGGTGATAGACACTCAAGGCGCTATGGAACTGAAAAAACATTGTGATGCTATTTTTATTTTTATTAGTCCTCCCAGTCTTGAGGAATTGCGTTCGCGCCTTTATGGACGGAAGACCGAAACGGATCAAGCCATGGAGCAGCGTCTTTCCTGGGCTCAGAAGGAAATTGCTTTGGCTCCTCTGTATAACTATCATATTATCAATGAACACTTGCAGACGGCCTATGGGGTCTTGCGTTCGATTCTTATTGCTGAGGAGCATAAGAACCGATAATCCTTGCACTTTAACCCATTTTTAGAGATTCTTCTCCCTAGTAGCATTAAAGAAATAGGTTTTTTTCTATGACAAGAGATGATTTGACCACTGAGTGGATTCGAAAAAAATTTACCAGTAATTTTGATCTATGTGCTTTTGGGATCAATATTAGCCGGAATTTAGTGGCAAATGGAGAGTGGAGAGGCACACTCAATGACATTTTAGACTTGATCGCTAAAAGAGCGGATCAAGATCACAAGCATAACGATTTAAAAGATGTTTTTGTAGACTAATTGTTGTGGCTCAAAAAATTCTAATCACGTCAGCGCTCCCTTATGCGAACGGACCTTTGCATTTTGGTCATATAGCTGGGGCGTATTTGCCTGCGGACTGTTATGCCCGGTTTCAAAGATTAATGGGCTCAGATGTCCTTTTTCTTTGTGGCTCTGATGAGTATGGCGTAGCTATCACTCTAAGCGCAGAATTGGCTGGAAGAAGCCCAAAAGAGCATGTAGACCTATTTCACCAAATCAACGAACACTTTTTTCAGCAGTTAGGGTTTTCTTTTGATCATTATAGTCGCACAACCTGGCCTGGCCATGTAGAGACGACGCAAGAGTTTTTTTTAGCTTTGCAAGCTAAGGGGCTGATTGAAGAAAAAACTGAAGAGCATTTGTATTCAGAGCAGGAAAAGCGGTTTTTAGCGGACCGTTATGTCGTAGGAACCTGTCCTAAGTGTGGATTTACAGAGGCTAGGGGAGATGAGTGCCAACAATGTGCGGCCTCTTATGAAGCTTTAGATTTAAAGCATCCTCGATCAAAGATTACAGGAGCTAGCTTGACCCTCAAGCCGAGCAAGCATCTGTATCTTCGATTTGATCGGTTTAAAGAGCAGCTCGCGCAGTGGATCGGGCAAAAAAAAGATTGGAAAGACAACGTCATCCATTTTGCAATGCGCTATATTGAAGAGTTAAAACCTCGTGCGATTACGAGAGATTCCAGTTGGGGAATCCCAGTTCCAGGTTACCCTGATAAAGTATTTTATGTGTGGTTTGATGCTCCCATCGGCTATATTTCGGCAGCGAAAGAGTGGGCAAAGAAAAATAACTCTCCTGATCGTTGGAAGGATTACTGGTTAGATGAGAAAACGAAGTTAGTCCAGTTTATTGGAAAAGACAATATCCCTTTTCATGCTGTGTTTTTCCCTGCGATGCTGATGGGGCAAGATCTTCCTTATAAGCTCCCTGATGAGATTCCTGCGAATGAGTTTTTTCTTCTTGAAGGAAGGCAGTTTTCCAAATCCGACGGTTGGACAATCGATTTAGAGAAATTTTTTACTCATTACACAGCAGATCAAATTCGCTTTTGTCTTGCAGCGAACGCTCCAGAGACAGCTGATGCCGAATTTAGTTGGAAAGACTTTCAATCCCGCTGTAACGCGGAGCTTTTGGGAAAACTCGGGAATTTCGTCAATCGTGTTCTGGTTTTCACAAGGCAGCATCATTCTTCCTCCATTCCTCAAAGAAAAGCCCTATCTCCCATGGATCAGGAGTTTTTGCAGCAGATGAATAACCTGGTGGATTTAGCGGCTCAAAGTTACGAGACGTTTCGTTTACGCAAAGCTTCCCAAGTGTTAATGGAGCTGGCGCAGCTTGGTAATGTTTATTTTGATGCGAAAAAGCCATGGAAGCAAATCAAAGATCCTTCTCAAAAAGAGGATGTAGAAACGACACTTTCTCTTTGTTTAGAATGCATCAAGTGTCTAGCCCTTATCGCTTCTCCAATCATTCCGGGATCTGCGCAAAAAATCTGGAATATGCTGGGATATAGCAGCGACTTAGCAAAAGGTTCTTGGCAAAATATGATGCAAAGCTCGTTTGCAAAAGACCAATCTCTTCGAGAGCCGGAAATCCTCTTTAGAAAAATTGAAAATGAAGAGATTGATGCAGAAATTGCACTCCTTGGGACGATCAAAGCGCCTGTTCAACCTCAAAAAACTTGCGAAGCATTAAAACCTTTAGTGAGTTATGAGCAGTTTCAGCCGTTAGATCTGCGGGTTGCTCAAATTCTAGAAGCTGAGAGAGTCCCGAAGTCAAAAAAACTGCTTAAACTTCTCGTCGATATAGGATCTGAAAAGCGGACTGTCGTCTCTGGGATTGCCCTTTCTTATGAACCCGATCAGCTCATTGGTCGTAAAGTCATCTTGGTGGCCAATTTAATGCCTGCCAAAGTCATGGGAATAGAAAGCCAGGGGATGATCTTAGCCGCTGGTGAAGGCTCATTGCATGAGCTTCCCTCTCTTCAGGATGTTCCTGCAGGGACTGTCATTGCTTGATAGACCTCTTCAAGATCTCAAAATGCCTTTTCAGCTTTTGTGATCTTTTTATTAATTTCAGTCTCGTTTTTTTTAAGAAAAGCCAACAGCATTTTCATTCTGGGATTATTGGATATCAAGTTTTTATGTTTTTTTAAAAAGCGCCAAAAAAGCCCGTCCCAGAGATCGCTCCAAGGACCTTTTTTGTAATCGCTCATTTTCAGCAAATAATTGGAGCCGCTGATATACGGCTTGCTTGTGATCAGTCCGCCATCTGCATATTGGCTCATTCCGTACACGTTGGGAACCATGACCCAGTCATAGGCGTCGACGAAATATTGCATAAACCAATCATAGACGGCATCTGGGCTCGTCTCGGTAAGAAGAAGAAAGTTGCCAAGAACCATCAAACGCTCAATATGGTGGCAGTAGCCTGTATCAAGAATTTTTCTGATGATGGCATCAATCGGCTCTATTCCGGTAGTGGCGTCCCAAAATCCTTTCGGTATAGGTTTTTTGTGGCCCAAACCATTTCGCGTTCTCTGGGCATTTCCCTTTAATAGATAGCAGGCACGGATAAATTCCCTCCAACCTATTACTTGACGCACAAATCCTTCTACGGAGTTAAGCGGGATTTTTCTCTTTTTCCAGGCAGTTATCACCTGGTCAATGATTTGCTCGGGCGTGATGAGACCAATATTCAAAGAAGGAGTCAACACGCTGTGAAATAAAAATGACTCGTTTTTTAACATGGCATCTTCATAAGCGCCAAAACAGGACAGTTTATTTTCGATAAAATCGGACAGAGTATTTTCTGCCTCCGCAAATGTTGCAGCATAAAGAAAAGGTTCTTTATTTCCGATCGCATTCGGGAAGTTGCTCTCTACATAAGCGATGGCTTCTTTGACCTTTTTTGTTTGTTTGGGGATATGGTATTTAGGAAGAGAAAGAGTTTTAGGGATTTTTTTTCGATTCTCGATATCAAAACTGAATTTCCCTCCCTCTGGTTTTCCATCTTTCATTAAAATATCTAACTTCTTTCTTTGGTAGGCATAAAAAGAGGCCATCGAATAATGGCTTTTCTCTTTAAAAAACAAGCTCAGCTCTTCAGTAGTGCATAAAAACATGGGAGACGGATCAATATGCAGTTTCCATCCATACTTCTTAGCGCTTTTTTGAAGATCCATGTTGAACCAGCTATCTGGCTCTTCCGCCAGGTAAAGGTTTTTTATGTTCATTTTTGCCAAAAACTTAAATAAATCTCCTCGCTTGTCGAGCTCGGTTGATTCAATGTAATGAACTTCATGACCTTGCTTTTTTAAAAATGCTTCATATTCTTTCATGGCTAAGCGAAGCAAGATGAGTCTTTGGCGATGAAAAGGCTGGATTTTAAAAAACAAAAATTCTTCTGCGATCCAGACAGGTCGTCCTTTTTTGATGGCAGGATGAGATTTAAAAAGCTGGTTTGGTAAAACGAGCGTTGCTTCCATTTATAAGAGCTCTATTTAAAAAAGTGGCCTTGCAAATAGAACAAAATAAGTGATGTTACACCTGTGACAAAGGTTCCCCAACATATATCACAAAGCGCAAGTAAAATGGGCCAATTTTTCAAAGTTGCAAGATTTGTTAGATCATATGCTGCATAGGAGAGCAAACCAAGAAATGCTCCGTAGAATAGAGCGTATTGCCAACTACCCAATTTTATGGAAGGATAAACCGCAAAAACAAGAATTCCGGCTGCATATAGCGTATAAAATCCGATGACAGGCATCCATCGGATCGAATCATTGAGTAAATGCCCAACTTCT
The DNA here is from genome assembly GCA_030681135.1 of Chlamydiales bacterium. Classification (GTDB taxonomy): domain Bacteria; phylum Chlamydiota; class Chlamydiia; order Chlamydiales; family SM23-39; genus SZAS-17. Next base: position 77,986 of record JAUXXF010000033.1, on the reverse strand, counting down.
TTGCTGTACCATTGTTTGGCGATGATGCCTACCCAAAAAAAATCGATTGTGCAGAAAACGAGCAGGCAAATGACGTATGCTTTCAATATAGACATCTTTCTTCATTCCTTTCTTTTCTAGGTTATGGATAGGCTTATAGAGCGAAATTGAGTTGCCTCGCTTGAGTTGCTTCAGCAGGACGATAGGTCAGCGATTGTTCTTGCACGGCTTTGATGAGGCCCGTATACCGTTTTTGTACTTGATCATTTTGGATGGCAATCGCAACAGCTTTCGGAGTTCCTACCAGATAAACTTGTTTTTTGCCTCTAGTGACTCCGGTGTACAAGAGGTTGCGGTGAAGCAATTTAAAATGGGAAGTATGGAGGGGAAGAACAATACAGCGGCATTCGCTTCCTTGATATTTATGGACAGAGCAGGCGTAGGCGAGGACTAATTCATCGAGATCGGAAAAATCATATTCAACGGCTTGGTTGTCAAACTCCACAGTCATTTTTCCCTCAATGGTATCAATGTGAGTAATGAGGCCGATGTCTCCATTATAAACGTGCTTGTCGTAGTTGTTTTTAATCTGCATGACTTTATCTTTCAGATGAAACCGTCTGCCGGCACGAAAAAGGGGTTTTTCTGAAGGATTTAAGAGATTTTGGAGGGCTTCATTGAGCTGATCTGCACCGATGAGTCCTTTGCGCATGGGAGAGAGGACTTGGATATCTTCAAAGGAATCAAAATGCCATTTATCAGGAATGTCTTTAGAGACAAGTTGCAAGATGATTTGTAAAATGGCCTCAGGAGTTTCTGCGGCAATAAAATGAAAATCGCTTTTTTCATTGTTGTAAAGATCTGGAAATTCTCCTGCGTTGATTTTATGCGCATTAGTAATGATTTTAGAGCCCTTTGCCTGCCTAAAAATTTCAGTAAGGCGTGTGACTCCTAATAATTCTGATTGAATTAAGTCTCGAAGCACTGTACCAGGGCCTACGCTAGGAAGTTGATCGATATCGCCGACAAATAAAACGCGAGCTGTATTAGGCGTCGCACGAAGCAGATGAAACAGAAGGGGAGTATCGATCATACTCGCCTCATCGACGATGAGAAGATCGCAGTCTAGAGGGTTGTCTTTGCCCCGCTTAAAACCGCCCGATGAAAAATCCATTTCTAAAAGAGCATGAAGGGTAAATGCTTTTTTGCCGGTAATTTGCGTAAGCCTTTTTGCTGCTCTGCCAGTGGGCGCTGCCAACAAAATTTTATCAGTTAATTTAGAGGTGATTGCTAAAATCGCTTTCGTAATGGTACTTTTCCCAGTTCCTGGACCGCCTGTAATGATATGGACTTTGTCAGTCAGGGCTTGAATGACAGCTTCTTTTTGTTGAGACGCGAATTCAATATGTAATTGTTTTTGCACCCAATCGGCAGCTCGGGCCGTATCGATGCTCCTGATGGCAAGCGGGCTTGTTTTTAACCGCATCAGATCGCGAGCGATCCCTTGTTCGTAGGCATAAAAAGGCTTGAGCCAAATAAAAGACAACTCTCCTAAAGCTTTTTCAGAGAGCAAATCTTGAGCGATCATTTCTCTCATTTGCGTTTCAACGAGCTCTACCTCTACTTCCAGAATTTTTTGAGCGACAGGTAAAAATTCTTGTATAGGAAAGCAGGTATGTCCCTCAGAGGCCAGCTCCCAGAGGACATATTCGATCCCTGCTCGCATGCGTTGAGGAGATTGAATGGCAAAGCCCATTCTTTGGGCAATGACGTCGGCGAGCTTAAAGCCGATGCCAAATACGTCCTTGGCGAGCTGATAAGGGTTTTCTTTCACCTTGGCAACGCTCTCATCGCCGTAGGTCTTATAAATTTTTTGAGCGTAAGCTGGAGTGACTCCATGCGTGCGCAAAAAAATCATGACATCTCGAATGGCTCTTTGCTTATGCCAACACTCTTGTAAGCTATCGATCCGTTTTTTCCCGAGGCCCTGCACTTCATAGAGACGGCTTGGGGTTTGATCGATCACCTGCAAGGTTTCAGCCCCAAATTGATCGACGATTTTTTTCGCATAATGGTGGCCAATTCCTTTGACAAGGCCCGATTCAAGATATTTTTGGATGCCTACAATGTCTGAGGGGAGCGAAACTTCGTATTCTGCCACTTCGAACTGAAGTCCGTGGGAAGAGTGGTTTTTCCATTCACCCTTGCATACAACAGTTTCTCCAGGCTGAATAGAGGGGATATAGCCTCGAATAACAGTAAAGCTTTTTTTGTTATTTTCTTTTAGGCGGGCGACTGTAAAGCCATTTTCTGGTTGTACAAAGACGATGGCTTCAATATACCCGGTGATCTCTTCCAAAAGGGGTTTCCTTGTCATTTCAGAGTAGTAAAACCTTTATGCTATCAGGTTATCTCCTTCAGACTCAAGGCAAAAATTCTTGCCAAAAAAACTTACATTTGCATAGAATGGACTTTCTTCTTTGTTCCGGGTTAGCTCAGCGGTAGAGCAGTGGACTGTTAATCCATTGGTCGCAAGTTCGAATCTTGCACCCGGAGTTTTTTAAGTTTAGGCAGTTACGGTGAGAGCTCTAACTGCCTTTTTTGTATGATCTCGTACCTCCGGAGTCAAATCGAATCGCAAATCAAAGAAATGCAGCAAAAAATTGATTTATTAGCTCAGGAAAACGCTGAATTAAAGGCGTGGAAGCAAGAATATAGCTCTGCTAAGCAAAGCGTATGCCGTATGAGTATTCGATTGCGAAAGTTATGCAAACGATTAACGGTTGATAATGAAACCGGCCTTGAAATGCAGAAGATTGCGGACGGCATTCGCGAGCTTATAAAAGCCAATTGCCTCTCATAGATATTCTCAGCTGTAGAGCTTTCTTTGGTGCCAGCTTTTCAATAGTTATTGCCCATGGGAAGTAGGACAACCTCTAAAATACAGCTTTAGCCGCTTGTTTCTACTGCTATACCGCGCTCGTTTGTAGATACCCTTGAATTTTTTTCAAGGCCCCGATATGATGAGTTTTATAAATGGATCGGGAGTTCCCGATCGGCGTCCAGCCTCGGTGTAAGCCGGGGCTTTTCGCTTTCTAGGGGATGGCATCTTAGGCCTATTCCTTCATATTCCGGATGGCCCAGCAGTTTTTCTTTTACGATATCAAAGGCCTTATTTGGCTGACTTTTCTTTACTATGTGTCTTGCGATGGGATGAGCCACTAGGTCCGCAATCTGAAGGCCGCTGCTATTGGTTTGTTTGTTGGCAAATCTGATTTCTAATGGATAATGTTCTGGCAGCACTTGAGATGCAATTTGATCGAACGCCAATCCAAGATCCCGATCTTCGGTTTTGCCTCTGCTTTCAACGATGATATGTGTTCTAACCCGTTGCTGTTGCTTCTGTTGCAGGAAATCAAGAGTTTGGTTAAGGCAAGATCCTAGAGCTAACACGTAAGGGTTAGTTGAATTGGGGCTGTCGCTAAGATAACGTTTGTCAATAGCAGTAGCAGCGATAGAAAACGGAATACTTCTGATCATTTCATTGAGAGCATGAAGGAAGATTTTCCTTGTTTCCTCATCAAAGAGGAAAACGAATTCTCCAGTTGATTTCCGAATTTCATGATTGTGAAGCACAACAAGATCATGTCCCCAGAAATCGATTTTAAATTTTGCGACAGCTTGTTTCACGATGGAAATGTAATCGACTTTTCTAAAAATACAAAACGCGAGTACAAAGACAGGATTTTCTGGATTGATCGAAGCTATGCCGTGGTCTCCGCTCTCGTCAGCAAATATGATGTAGTCGCTAAAGTCATTTCGCATTTTGGCCGCTCTCGAAAATCTTATATGAAAGTTAAAGAATTCTCAAGATTTTTTCGTAGGCGGTTTTGTAGCCGAATATCTAAAAACAACAGAAATTCAACGGAGTTCCAGGTTGCCGAAGATTAACATTATTTGCTCTTGTTCACCAAGAAATCGTAGAAAAAATTCACGATTCTCTATAGACTTGGGTTATTTTGGGTGAACTAGGGTAATCTAGAGCAAAAGGTGGAAGAGCCTCTTCAAGACTGTTAATCTATTGGTCGCAAGTTCGAATCTTGCACCCGGAGATTCTCTGGTTGATGTGACATTGCACATAGGTCAAAAACGACTCTTGCAATGTCATTAACAGCTTTTTTCCATCCAATTTCAAGTTCGAAAAGACGAATTCAGTAATTGCTGTTTTTCAGTCAATTTCGAACTGATAAAAAATTCCTTTTGGGAAGTTCCATGTGAAACCAAACCACTAAAAATTTAAGGCTTTTTAATGATTCTAGAAGAGAGATTGAAAACACACTACCAACAACTTTCTCCAAAACCTTCTTATGATGGAATGGGAGGAGAAAGAATTTGGTCAACAAAACCATACTCACAATGGCCTAAGGAAGAAGAGAAAATAATTGCAGGAATACCTGTATTCACTAAACGATTTCCGGCTTCTGAAAAATCTTTACCTATTGAAGGTTATCGTATTGTGGAAGCTTGTTTAGACGTTTCAGGTTGTACGAATCCAGAAGTGTTTCCTCTTTGGCCAGAAATGGAAGGTCATGAGATTTGGGTTACCATATATGTAGATGCTCTTAATTGTATCCGCATGAAGGCAATAGCTGGATTTACATTGCATAAAACAAGAGAAGAAATAAAAAAAAACAGGTAACCTTCTATGAGACCTAGAAAATTACCGGATTAAGGATGGATACCAAAAGTTTTGTTCAAAGATTGCGGAGTCTATATTTAAATAGTTATATCTACACTAAAACTGTTTTTAAAGACTGGAAAACAAAAGTTGCGGTCACCTGTCCTAAGCATGGTGATTTTTACTCGATACCTCAAAGCCTTATCAATGGCCATGGATGTAAAAACTGCGCGGTAGAATTACAAGGATTTTTAAAGGCTAAAAAAGCTGCTGCGGAATTTGAAGTTAAAGCAAGGGCTACTCATGAAGATAAATATGACTATTCTCAAGTGAAATATAAAAATGCTCATACTCTAGTTGAGATTTCTTGCAATATTCATGGATCATTTTTTCAAAGACCTTACGCCCATCTACAGGGCTCTGGATGTATGAAATGCGGGATCATAAGCACGGCAAAAAAAAGAACTATAAGCCTTGAAGGATATATTGAGAAAGCAAAGCAAAAGCATGGGGAAAAATACGATTATTCTAAAACAGTTTATGTAAGCAATCGAGAATTTATTCTCATTACTTGTTTTGAACATGGAGACTTTTCTATTCGAGCTGGAAACCATCTTACTGGACAGGGTTGCGTTAAGTGTGGAGCAATAAAACGAGTAGATGGACGTAGGGATACAAAAGAAGTCTTCGTTAAAAAAGCGAATGAGATACATAACAATCGATATGAGTATACATCGGTCATCTATAAAGGATCACATTTTAAGGTTGTTATATTATGTCCAGATTGTGGACCCTTTTTGCAGAAACCTTCCGATCATCTCGGCTCCAAAAGTGGATGTCCTTTATGCGTGAACCAACTCAATTCTCGGGGCGTGAAAAAAATAGTATCTTATTTGTTAGCCAATAACCTTAAATTTGAACGTGAAAAAACTTTTTCTTCTCTGAAATCAGCGAAGGCTGGAAACAAGTCTCTCCGATTCGATTTTTATATACAAGAATTCAAAACACTTATTGAGTTCGATGGTTTGCAACATTTCAAGCCTATTGCGAAATGGGGCGGTGAAAAAACTTATAAAGCGCTTAAGGAAAATGATGAGCTTAAGAATGAATGGGCTGCACAAGAAGGTTTTAAACTTGTCCGCATTAAATACACAGAAGAAGAAGTAATCGAGAAGATTTTATCCGACCTTTTGTAGAATATTTACATAAATCCTTCCAAATTTTAGAATCTCTCATCCTTATTAAGGGGGTTGCGTCCAAAGAAAAAACATGCAACACTTCGAACTAAAAGTTATTGAAAAAGGGATTGACTCGATAGAAATCGCATTCGGCCTTATTAAATTTTCATATTATAGATTGTTACCTCGTAAAGATCGTCCTTTGGGTTCATAACCTTCACGTAGCACGCCTTTGGAATGTAAAAGTTCCACAGCCTCAGCCGAATCCTTCACCTTAGAAGCGCTACGTGCTAACATTTCTTCTTCAAATTCAGTGAGTACAATTTCTCTCACTCCGGTTTGAGCCCATTTAGAGAAGGGGGTACATGCTATTGAAATGTGACGAGCCAGTGCCAGTGCATCCAACAGAGCCTGATTTGCACCTTGTCCTTTAAATGGACTCATAGGATGAGCTGCATCTCCAATCAAAGTAAATGGCCCCGCTTTTTTCAATAATTCCGGTTTGAGTAATTCTCGGTCGTACACGGGATAGCCTGAAATTTGTGCCGGTAGGGTTGCTGATAAGATTTCAGGAATGGGCTTATGCCACTTTGCTCTACGACAGGCTTCTTCTTTAAGTGCCTGAGCTCCTTGTGCACTTAAGGCCTTAGCTTCTTCTTCGGGCATGGGGAAGCTAAATTGCCACATGACCGAGTCTAAAGAGTAAGGCATCATGTAGATTCTCTCATACCCATTGACGGTTTGAAACACGGTGGCTGAGTCGAGCAAAGAACTCTCAATACCTTTAAGAGCCTCTAAAGAACAAATACCCAAAATGACTACATAACCCAGGTAACGCAAAGGAGTCATATCCTCACCAATCAATAAGCTGCGCACAACACTACGAATGCCATCGGCACCTACCACCAAATCTGCCTTAGCATTTTTCATCTCTCCGTTCACTTGAAAGCTGAGTTCAACACCTCTATCTTCGCATTGTTTAAAAGAAACTAAGCGGTATCCCCACTGCACGGCAGCATGGTTGCCCAATTGCTCAAGTAACGCTAAGCGCAAGGCCTGTCGCGGGATATGGACATTTCTACGCCTTGGAGACTTTTTAATGTTTCCATGTGTCCTCATTCCCCATTCAGTAATTTCTTTTCCTTCTGTAGTAAGCACCACATGGCGTGTGGAATTAATCCCGTCTTTTAAAGAAAAAAGCCCTAATTCTCTCATTGCTTTGCTTGCTTGTTGCAAGGTGATTCCGTACCCCTGAGCTCGTGCATCGAAACTGCTATCGCGCTCATAAAGGGTAAATGGAATGCTACGATGCAAACAAGCTACAGCCAGTGCCACGCCTGCTATACCTGCGCCAATAATTGCTAGATGTGGATAGTTTTCTGAATCTGCTAGGGGGTGACTAGTGGTAGGAATCAAGCCAGATCCACTGCAATGATCGCATAAAAATTGAGTCAGCTTAGGGCGAACCGAAGGCTTTCCTTCACCCTTGTTTTTTTCAAATTCATTCATTGCTATTTGGTAGCGGATTTTTGCCTTCTTGCGGAGCCTCAAGTTTTTTTTGCCGCGTCCATAACATTTCGGACAAATAGTCCAGTAAGTCTCTTTATTTTCCACTTTTTTCAATCTTCTTTCAATTCCCTCTATAACCTTATTGTGTCTTCTGGGATGCATTGTTGCAATTAAAATTTAAGCGATTAATCTTGAAAGAGTTGAAAGTGCTTGCGAGAGACTTAGCCAGTCATAAGTTCGAAGTGTTCCCAGTATCTGGAGTTTTTTTATTATTCCTTGAGATATTTATTTTGGTTTTTGTATAGCATTGAGTAGTGCTAAAAAAAAATTTAATGAAGAAAGTTTATCTATCTCAGTTTATAAAATCTTTTCCCTGGATCTTCCTAGCGATATGGATGGCATTTAATCTAAGCGTTTGCGATTTTAGAGGGTTTTTTCACAAAATTAATTGCATAGGGTCTTTTTTTGGGGCTGCAAGTTTTATTTTTTTTTCAACTTCTCTTTTATTGATTACAAGGTGGAGAAAATTAGAAGACTGGCTTGGAGGTCTTGATAAGATTTTTCGATATCATCAGTTTTTGGGTAAAGTAGGATTTGCTTGTTTGCTGATGCATGTTTTCACTTTTGCTTTAAAGTGGGCTCCAAAAGGCTTAAGTTCATTTTTTTTATATGTATTTCCAGTGCACCATAGGCTTTCAATTAATTTAGGTTCTTATGCTTTTCTTTCTATGACGCTGATTCTGACTATTACGATCTTTAAGTTGCTGCCTTATCATATATGGAAAAAAATCCACCAATGGATGAGTGTTGTTTTCTTAATTAGTTTTCTTCACTTTTTTTTATCGCGCAAGACTTTAGGGAGTGGTTTATCGACAGCAATATTGTATTTCTCAGCCTTGATAGGCTTCGTTAGTGCTATTTACAAACAACTTTTTTTCTCATTCTTTGTAAAACCTTTTGAATATACAGTTGTTAAGGCTGAAGTCATGGGTGAAACTCTTACTAAGGTTACTTTACGAGCAAAAGATAGGATTATCTCTTTTGTCCCAGGGCAATACGCATTTATCCACTTTGAAGAACCTAATTTTTCTAAAGAACAACATCCATTTACTCTAGCTAGAAATGGTCAATATAATGACTTATTAATTTATGTTAAAAATAGGGGAGATTATACAAAAGCTCTTCAGGGATCTCTTCGGCCTAACTGGACAGCATTTTTAGAGGGACCTTACGGATGTCTTGATTATCGATTGCATCAAAAGCAAATTTGGATTGCAGGAGGCATAGGAATCGCTTTGTTTTTATCTTGGATGCATTCTCTTAAATCAAATCACGGAAAAACTATCGACCTTTTTTTCTGTTGTCATAAAAGGGTTGACTTGGCAGTTCTTAAAGAATTTGAGGTACTTAAACAGGGTGTTTCTGGAATTCGAATTTTCACTTTTTGCTCTGAGGAGGGCAAAAGGCTTTGTGCTGCTGAAATTATAAAAACATGTCCTGACTATAGAGATCGTAAGATTTTTATGTGTGGACCTAAAAAATTAACCTACGGTGTGCGAAAGCAATTCGTAGCTTTATCCGTTAAAAAGAACGATATCGAATATGAAGATTTTAATTTTTTCTAGATGCTATTTTGCCCGACAAGAAAATTCCTTTTGGGTGAATGGTAATGGCACAATTTGGGCATATTGTAGCACAAAAGCAAGCAGTATTAACCGAAAAATCAAAAAGTTCTCAGAAACTCGAAGCTCATCTGCAAACACATACGTATCTTTACGTCAAAGATATCGTAGCTTATGTCGAAGCAGCTTTTTGAGTTTTCTATACTGTCCATGACCTGAGAAGTTGGCTGCAGAGACATTCTTTTTCCTATAAAAAACCTGCAATGGTGCCCGGTAAGGCCAACAAAGAACAGCAACAAAAGTGGTTGGCTAAATATGAAAAACTCCGACAGGAGCTTCCTGTAGATGAAACTATCTGTTTTATGGACGGTGTTCATCCGACACATAATGTACAACCTGCCTATGGATGGATCAAAAAAGGTGTGCGCAAAGAGATTCCGGCAAATACAGGACGTGAAAGACTTAATCTTTCTGGGATCATTGGTGTTGTCAGCCATAACATTGTGATCCAAGAGGATCAAACCTTAAATGCAGAATCCACAATTTGTTTTTCAAAAAAATCGAGGAAGCGTACTCGAATAAACGCAAAATTCACGTATTTTGTGACAATGCATCGTATTATCGAAATAAGGCAGTTAAACAGTAGACCTCTTTCGAATTTAAGGGTTCGTCGATTTTAGAGATTATTTTGGCCAAATTTCGTTTGCTTTTAGGGGGGGCATATACAGGAAGTCGATATTACCCCCCTAAAAGCAAACGAAATTTGGCTCAAAAGAACTCTAAAATCGACAGAACCTTAATTTCGAAAGAGGTCTAGTATCTGGAAACCTCGAAGGTCTGCCTACATTTTTTACCGCCCTACAGCCCCAATCTGAATCCGATAGAACGAGTGTGGAAGTGGATGAAAAAGAGGGTGATTTACAACACGTATTACGAACATTTTGAAGATTTTAAAGGAGCAATTTTTGGATTTTTCGCAGCGTTATCAACTGTGACTGCGGAGTCTATTTTAGGTCAAACATTGAGGGGTCGAGTGAGGGATAAATTCAGGCCTATTCGGGCGCCTGCGACCAATTTTTGAGATTACTTGGGTATATATAACCTAATTGTGTCTTCTGGGGTACATTGTTTCAATTGAAATTTAAGCGATTCTCTCAATTTCATGCCAATTATCAAAAATAACTTTTAGTTATTGCCCATTCTCTGTCATCCAGAGCTGTGCAGAGTGAATCTATTCAGAAAGATCGAAGAAATTACTATAAGTGAAGAAACCAATTTATCAAATATGGATGTAGCTGTTACAAAGAAAAAATGTCATGCTTTAAAAATATAGTTTTTGTTTTTGTACTAACAATTTTTGCACCGTTGAGTGCTGTAATCTCATCGTCTACCTGGATTGCGGAAAGTCCAGAACAGGATATGAATGCTCCTGGAAATTGGAATCCTACGGGAGTCCCTACAGGAGTGGTACAAGTTGTTTTTGACAGTTCTATTGAAAATGTAGATGTGAATCCTACTCAATCAGGGGATAATTTTTCTGTCTGTTCGATTCTTTTTTCACACAGTGCATCTCCATTTACAATTTATTTTAATGATCATACGGTTGCATTAAATGGACTTGGCATTACTGGTTTGCAAACAAATGCGACGCTGAATGTGACAAACACAAATAATCTTACTGCTCTAGATAATCAAGTCTCGTTCAATCGAAACAATCCTTCTTCTTCAGGGAGTGCTGTTTTAAATATAATCAATACAGGATCGCAATTGTTGAATAGTTCAGGTGTTATGCTCAGTAACCTGGACAATCAATTGTTTGTGCAAGGGCCCTTCTCTATGTTGAATGAAGGATCTCTTACTTTAACAAACATAGGAAGTGATAGTTCTCATGGAACAGGTGGGAATCAAATTTCCTATATGACTGCCTATCAAGCGCAGATGAATAATGTTAATAGTATTGAAGATCATGTGACTATTTCTCTTTCTAACAGCGGCACCTATAGCGGCAGTAATAGCCTGACTGGAAATAGCATTGGAGTTGTATTAAATGGCCAATACTATAATGCAGATTCTTTTTTTTCTGGTGATGCATTGGATTTTTCTGTAACAAATAATGGAGTAAATACCGGTACATCTGAAGGTGGTAGCTCTATAGGAGCAGTTGGATCTTCGCAAATTAGCTTTGGCAATACATGTAATTTAGGCGATTCTAATTCAATTGCAGTTTCGAATTATGGTGAAAATAGTGGTAATAGTGGAACTAATGGAAGTAACTTACTATATGTGGGGAATGTTTATGAACATCAATTCCTTGTAAATACACAATTTGTGGCAGGTGATGATCTTAGCCTGACTGCAACAAATGTTGGTATCGATAGTGGTAGCGGTAGTGGATTGACCTACGTTGGATGTATCACTACGATTGGTTCCGATGGCGATCAAGTGATGTTTAATAATTCTTGCACCGTTGGCAAACAGGCTGCTTTTGTTGCGCAAAATAGTGGAACTTGTAGTGGGAACAAAACAGGAGCCTTTACTGGCGTAGCTCAATTAAACAGTAATCAAATGACATTTAATGGGGGATTTCAGGGAAATGACTTGTTAAATTTCTCGATAACAAATAGCGGAACAGATAGCAGCGATTCTATCAATCCGAATGGCGTCGGAACTGTTTCAGGAAGTCAGCTTTTATTTAATTCTTCTACTGTCCTTCGAAATGACTCAACGATTCATGTAAGCAATCAGGGGATTTTTAGTGGCAATACGGTGAATCCTATAAGTTACGCCGGTGTTATAGGAAGTGCGCAATTTAAAGCTGTAAGTCATTTTTCTTCGGGTGATTCTTTTCGTTTACAAGTTGAAAATACTGGGGAAGACACAGGAAGCGGAGCAGGAAATAACTTGATTGGTTCTGTAGGTGCTCAACAAGTTTATTTTCAGGATGCATGCAGTTTAGGCGATGATGCAGACATCGTCATTTCCAACAATGGGACAAATAGCAATGAAAGCACATCTAACCAAACTGGTTATGTAAATCTCAGTCAATTGGAAGTAGGTGGGAATTTCATTGCTGGAACCAATTTAAATATATCTATTACTAACACAGCCACTAATACAGGAGATGAAACGAATTATATCGGTTACGTTTCAGGTTCACAGGCATTATTTAATGGTACAGTGACTCTAGGCGATGGCTCTGTGATTTCTACAACGAATAATGGCACTGTTGAAGGAACGCAAATTTCATTCAATGAAGGCTTTATTGTATCAAGTGGCAAGGTTACAATTCAGGCAATCAATGAAGGAGTGCGCATCTCCGATATAGGCCTTTTTATCCAAGGCGCCAATTCGGGAGGGAATGCAAATATTGTCTTAAAAGATGTTATGCTAGATATTGAAACATCTCTTCCTTCTTTTACGATCGGAGAACTCAATGGCGATAGCACAAGTGTTGTACAATCTATTCCCTCGCTAATGATCAACACAGATTCTTCTACAAATGGCCTTTTTTCAGGAAGCATTCAGGATCATTTAGCTACCCCTTTACTATTAACAAAGCAAGGGCCTGGCATCCAGACATTATCAGGCGTAAACACCTATACAGGTCTAACTTCAATTCAAGAAGGAGTTTTGTCTATTAACGGGTCAGTTCCTGGAGATGTCACAGTCAATTTTGGAGGAACTCTAAAGGGCTCTGGAACGATTGGCGGCGGGGCTAATATTGAAAATGGAGGCGTGCTTTCTCCTGGTAATTCCATTGGAACAATCAATCTTGGTAGTCTTGTTTTACACTCTGGTTCAACCACTGCTATTGAAATAAACCCTACAGCATCCTCTCGAGTAAATGTAACAGGAAGCGCTTTAGTTGATGGGGTATTACAAATTATTCAAGATCAAGGTGTTTTTCCACGCCAAGGAAGTTATCAAATTTTAACAGCAGGCTCTTTAAATGGTGTCTTTTCCTCTATTAATACGATTCCCGGATTTACGTTCGATTTATCCTATCTTGGAAATGATATTTATTTAAATTACGTGTTGGCTATACCAGTGCAAGGACTTCATGGAAATCTTCAGATTGTGGCAAATTATTTAAATGCAGAGGCTCCTTCCTCAAGCGGATTTATGTCTTTAGCAGCTCTTTCCGGAGATGAATTGAAGCAAGCATTAACAAGTGTATCGCCCTCTAGAAATGCCTTTGGGACCTATATCACAGCCCAGACAGCATTTTCTCTTAGTAGGCTTGTCAGTTCTCGCATCGATGGTTTTAGATTTTCTGGAAAAGAATTTTCGCAAGATCATTTTCTCTCAGCGCTTACAGCAGATACTACAGATCGAATTGCTAACCCTGCGAGAAGTAAAGAGCCTAAAAACAAGTTCTCTGCTTGGATATCAGGCTTTGGAGAATTTGCACACCAAGCAGCCTCTCTAGAAAACCCGTCCTTCAACTTTATCTCAGAAGCCGTTCTTGCTGGATTAGATTATCAGGGAGAAAATAGAGGGCTCGCGGGCGGCTCACTTGGATATGCTCATACTCATTATTATGAAGAAAACAACGCAGGCCATGGCCATATCAACTATGGTTTCGCCTCTGTGTATGGAAATTATTTTATAGAGGATTTCTACCTATCTCCTGCTATTTGGGGTTTATTTAACGAAACAGACAATACAAGGAATATTTCTTTCCCTGGTTTTTCTGAAAAGGCTCATGCAGACATCTTTGTATGGCAGCTTGTTCCTCACTTGGAAGTAGGATATGACGTAGAGTTTTGTTGGGGCGATATGATTCCCTTTACTTCTCTAGATTGGGCAATTTCTTGGCAAAGAAGTTATCAAGAACATGGAGCCTCTCCTTTTAATGCACAGCAAAAGGCGAACGATAGCTCTATGGTGCGCAGCGAAATAGGTCTGAAATTCTGTGAGAAATGGGACCAGAGCTGGGGCTCTTTTTTCTTAAGAGAAAAGGCCTCCTATATCTTTGAAAAGCCTTTTGGCACAGGGACTGTCAACACATCATTTGTGGGAACTCCTAGTAGCTTTACAGTGACGGCTGTAAATCAAAACCTCAATTTAGGATCTGTGGGTTTGAATTTTATCGCAGCCATCGGGAAAGAAAAGCCCGTTAAAGTAGACTTTGGTTATGAAGGAGAGTTTGGCTTTAACTACTGGTCAAGCGAGTTAAACATAACGGTTAGCAAAGACTTTTAGTTTCGGGAGTTCTAACGAGACCATCTGCAGTTTTCCCGACCCAACTATTTCCAAAGCTGGAAGATATTTCTGTGCCAAAGGACAAGATAAATCGGCTTTAAAAGAAAAATAAGCAACATTGAGCGGTATCAAGAAAAAAATTCTAAACATTTAATCCTTATGTTGCTAGATTTGCCAAGTGTTTTAGTGTTGTGCCAGTCGAGACTAGTAATCTCTTGGTCGCAAGTTCGATCTTGCACCCAGATTTTTTTACAAAAAAAGATTTATTTATCTAAGCCAGAAAACCAAATAGGTGTCTAGTGGGCGATCTTCTATCCAGCATCTCAGTTATCCTGTTTATGATCGCAGGATATATGGCTCTTACTCTCGTTAGTTTCGGATCCATCTTAGCTATGATTCTTTCTTGGAGCCGCAACTCTTCAGTACTTTGGGCCATTGTTCATGGATGGTTTAGTTGGCTCTATGTCATTTATTATTGCCTGCGACGCAAGGAATTATCTGATTCATAGGCTATGTAGATTGTAGGAATTATGCAAGAATGCCTAATACGCTATGATAAACTTACTTAATAGACCCTCTCTAAGGGGGACAAGAAGTAGGGTTAGAGCAGGATTGGACGAGATTGATCGTGCCGGATGTGTCGATTGTCCCGACGTTGACCGAGTCTACATTGCAAGGACTTAAATGAAAGACCCCGCTTCCTGGATTTGTAAGAAAGTAGCTTGGGTTCGTATTGCAGCTATTGCCTGTCAGGGTCAAACAAACGTTAGGATTTCCAGAGGAAAAAAAGCCTAACGCCACACTTGGGCTTACATTATCTGCAAAAGTGTTATTTGCCACTGTAGCAGCAAGGTTAAGATAGCCATCTAGACTGATGCCTGAGGCTGCATTCTGGGCCCCTATATTTTGGCAATTGCTAATCGTATTGTCCGAAATATTCAATGTTAAAGAGTTGATCCCGGTAGGGGGAAAACTAAGAATTCCCGTTCCTTGGCATCCATTAATTTCGTTATTTAATATCGTTAAATCAAGACTTGAGAAGTCTTGGCTTATAACAATTCCATTTGACGTATTGTTTGTAATTTTGTTGTTGCTGATTGTTATAACGCCAGTGGTAGTAGACCCAGAGCTTATGGTCGCAATTCCATTATCGTTGCATTCCTTGATGATGTTGTCTGTTGCAAGCAGCGTCAAAGCATCCACTGGAGTTGCAAGGACTAGAGCGGAGCCTCCATTATTAGACATAACGTTTGTAGATGCTGTGATGGCAAGAGTTGTAAATGCACCCGAGGTATGCAGGTAAAGAGAATTCGATGTGTTGTTGGAAAACGTATTGTCTTGTAATAAGATGGAGCAATTGTTGGTAGTTCCAGTCGGAAGGATCACAAAGCTTGATCCTAAGCTGGCCTGAGATCCTGTTCCATTATTTGTCATCGTATTGTTAGCCGCGCTGATATCAGCTTCAAGAACGTTATTCAAGCTGACTCGAATGCTGCCAGTTGCATTGTCATTAAAGATGTTGTTTTCGATCTGGGCAAAGAGGGTATTGCTATTTGCTGATATCTCCAGTGGAACGCTAGAGATAGAAGTTTGACCTGTAAACGTATTGTCTGAACAGGCAAGGGTAGATGTTCCATTAAGACTCAAAAAGATCCCGTTGACGTTGTTCAAAAACTGATTGTTTGTTATGGATATAGAGGCATCTCCAGAAAAAGAAGCCTCGATTGGATAAGTGGTCGTGTTTTCGAACGTGCAAGAAGAGACCTCTACGCTTTGAGGATCAGTTCCAAAGATGGCGTCGTTCATTGAAGACGTAATGGTAAAGCCGCTTATGGCATTATTAGTAGCCAGTATGATTGCATTACCGTCTGTATCGATATTGGTATTCGTAATTGTGGGAGAAGAGCTGCTTTGCGCAGGAATAGAGATTGTCCCTTCAGTAGTTTGTATCGAGTGGCTGACGCCAGAGCCCCAAAACTTCTGGTTCGCTTTCAAAGTGATCCCCGAGTCCATTCCTTTGGTTGTTCCATCGCCAGGGAATACGTAGATGATGTTGTTGGGAGAGGAATTGTTTTGCGCTTGAAGTAAGCTATGGTAAGGACTTTCATAGGTGCCATTAGAACTGCTTGTGTTATCGACGAACACAAAAAAGTAAGGGAGTCCTGTGGCGGGATTGATGGCAACGGCGTTTTTTCTTGTTTTATCGATGACAATGATCTCTTGTCTATCCACGGGTTGCAGCATTCGGTTATTTAGCCTATTTGCTACTTTGCAAGTGCGTCCTTGTTTTTTGACTTTTGACTTAGGGCCAAAGGAAAAGCTTAAGGAAATCTGCCCTTGGAATTTATTATGGAAGGTTCTGTCATACGAGTCGCTGATTTCCAAAGTGACAATGTCTTTGAACGTGCCAGAAATTCTCGCTTTTCCGCCCCAGGTTACAGGATCAATTTTTCCTATGAAGTAGTAAGGTCCTGCTGCTGCATAGAAATTAAACGATTTAGAGCCTCCAAAGTGAAAGCCAAATTCGGCATTAGCCCCTTTCATCGCAGAGTGGTACTTTTGCGATATAAGCAGCTGATTACCAGAAAAGGTTCCAAAGGTCGAGTCATAAGGATTACTGATTTTTTTGCTAATGGGCAAATAGCCGTTGATCCGAAAGTCAAAGATTTCGCCAAGAGTTTCAAGGCCTGCTCCGATTTGATTCGAGTGAAAGCGACCTGTGTTCCTATAATCGTAATAAGTATTTATGCCATAAGCTCGGTTTCCCCATAGAACTCTTAGTCCAACGCCTGCGTTAGCTGCCCATTTTCCGTTATCAAAAACATGACCTCTTCCATCGAAAAAAGGAGTGACGTCCCATTGACTTGGATCTGAGGAAAGAAAGGCTTCGAGAGTCGTGTATCCATCTTCATAGCCGATGCCGCCGCTTTCAATATGGCGAATAGTTGCTCGATAGTGTTGTTTGCCGTCAAGACAGTTTTCAGTTGCTTTAGAAGAAATAGCAAAACAGCTGAGAGGAAGAATTGCTGCAAAAAACACAAAGCGGAGCATGTATACCTTTAAGGCAATCATGCTTGGTTTTATTCGATATCTCCATTGAGATCAATTTTTTTGAACAACTAAGGACATTTTTCCTATTCGAATTTGTGTTTTTGTTGTAACTGGACTTTGGTCATTTGAGGGAGTTGCTTTATTAAGGTGTGTCTAGATTATGTGATGAGGAGGAGAGGCTATTAACATTCCGCGTTTTCTCGCCAGAAGCTCTCCATTTTTGATAATTGGGCGAATGTGGCAATGTTCTTGCTCTTCTACCCACAATTAGGGCGGGGCTAATTGCGCAATCTGAATGTTGCGCAATAGCTCCCAAAATTCCAAGTTTTACCATAACCACAATATAAGATTTTCCTGTGTGAAATAATTTGTATAAAGCATATTGAAAATATCAATCTGTATGCTTAATTTATTAAGCCTTAAGAGGGGGACTTGAAAATTTGAGCTATGCCGTCGTTTTAAGAGTATGATTTTTAGCTAATTGAATCTTTAATTATTAGATTTTTTATAAAAGATTGAATTAAAAATAAAAATTCTAATAAAATAAGCGTAAGAGAAGAAAGTTCTGGTAATTGCTTTTACGCCCACTCAGGTTGTGTGAATTTTGGTGAGCATTTTTTTGCTCCAGCACATTGTTTGCTCTTATAAGCTCTTTGAGCTTGTAGTGAGCTTCGCAATGCTGCTGAGCTAAAAAATCTGCTGAAATTCACACAACCTGAGTGGGTGAGCGCGGACGTAGAAAGAGGGTTTATGGGGAAAATGCTTATTTTATGGCTCTTGGGAGTTCCTCTGGTCGTTGTTATTCTCTTAAAATTGCTAGGAATCATTTAATCTTTAAATGAATTCGTTTTTGTAGATCTGGAAACCGGCACAAGCTGTTTAGAAATATCCACTATTTTCTCAGTGCCTTTTGTGGACATTTTTTTGATTGTTTTTGCATTGAGATCAAAAGAAGAAAGGTCGACCATACGAATGGTTTGGTCCTGATAGGTCTTAAAATAATAGCGCAAAGCTGTTGGATCGCGCACGCAAGTGACCATAGTATAGTCAGCATGGATCTTTCCCTTTTCAAGAGAGCGGACTGCGCCTAGGGGAATGTCAAATTGATTTAAAATATGAAAGGCTTGGAAAACGGCTTGCTCTGCCCGATCTGAAGGGATCGCTGCATGGGAAAAAATAGCTGCGCGCACAAATCGTGAAGGAGGGGTGAAATCGCCAGGAAGCCCCACTAGGCCAGAGCCTTGTCCAAACGGTGCAAATGTCATCCCATCGATTGTTAAAGGAGGCGTATTCACAGAGCGCAAGTTGATGAAATTGCGGAGGTTTGTCAAATGCCAATCAAAAGTGGGCGAATTTGTAAAAACACCAAGAGGATTGTCGTAAGTCACCAGCTTGCCGTTTAATGGTTCAATGACAAGGCATTTCCCTGATTGATCATACACAATGTAATGAAAAGGGGGAGGGGCATTTCCCCAGCCGTCTACAAGAGTCGGCGCAATAAGTACATTTCCCAGGGCGCTTTCTACTTCGTCTATGCTTGCAAACTGCGTCAGAATCCAGTGCGGAAATTCCGAGGGTGAAAGAGCTCGGGTCTGGTTTTTGTCTGTGATGGATGCATATTCGGCAAATCCCGGAAAAAAGAACGTGCCTACCGCCAATCCTTTCTCGTTGATTCCATCTAGGATGGCTATATCGTCGAAGACAGCAATTCCAACTACTGCGTATTTTACAGTGTAAGTTAATCCATCACCCATCGGTGTTGTTCCAACAAATCGGTAACCTCGAGGAATGACCGCTAGAAAAGAGTCGATTGGAAGACCAAATTCCAAGGTCCTTCCATGCACCATCGAACCGTCTTTTGCCATCAGTTTGATTCCTGTACAGGCATTGATTTCCAATGCGCTGACAAGCAAGAAAAGCCAAATAAGAACATATTGCATCATAAGAATAGTCGATATCAGATCAGTAAATCATCTGTCAATTAGCCAAAGTTTTCAGCATAGATATTGATGGAATCATGGTAGAAAAATATACTAAAAAAAATCAGGTTTAAGGAGCTCTGACATGATACAAATGATTTTTCTTCGTTTACTATGTGCCTGCTCAGGTCATCTGTTTTTGAGCTCTGAAGAGATTCGAATTGAGTCTATTCAAAACATGACTCAATTGCCCGTTTCGACAAGTGAAATGACCCGAATGTATTTTATTCCAAATGGAGAAAGCGAGTATAGTATCCAGGACGAAAATGGGACTGTATTTACCTCAGGAAAAAGTCCGAATGTTCCATTAACTGAGAGGGGACTTGAACAAGCATTTCAGTTAAAAGCTGCTCTCTCTTCAAAAATTCGAGATGTTGTCATTCACACTGCACCAGCTAAACGAGCGGAGCAAACAGCATTGCAGCTTCTTTCTGCGGAAAGCCAAATTGCAATAGGTGAGACCTATGAGGGACTCATAGAAGTAGGAATGGGTATTTGGGAAGGAAAATCCAAAGATCAGCTCTATAAGAATGAATATCAAACATGGAAAAATCTTTCTGCTGCCGATAAATATATGACTCCTAAAGTGTTTATGGGAGAGAGTTTTTATGAAGCTTCCGCTAGAGCTCTTTTAGATTTGAAAACTATCCTTAGTAAGGACCAAGGAAAAACGATTTTCATTATCTCCGGAGAAAACCTCTTGAATGCTCTAGCGATGCGTTGGTCTGGATCTCAATTTTCTGAAGAGCCTGGCTCTCAGCTACCAATGTTGCCAATGGAAAAGTGTGATTTATTTATGATCGAGATTCCTCATGGTCAGCCAATTGAAAAAGCAACTTTAAAGCTTGTCGTTCACAAAAGTTGATTTTTTTTCAAAATTTAAAGAGTATAGATTTTTCAGGAGAAGTTAACGTTTGAAAAAGTGGTTTGTTTTTTTTCTTATCACTCTTCTTTGCTCTAGAGTTTTTTTTTCTCAGCAAATTCGCCACCTTCTTCATGAGCGAAAACCTGTTACTTTTAGCTTCGACAAAATTGCTCTTGATACGCCAGAAAAATTTCCTGAATTTGCATTGCCTGATCTTTCTGCGATTTTACAACAGCCCTTTTTTTTCTTGGGCCGTGGAGAAGAGACTCTTGCTTTTTTGAGCCAGGATGGACATTTTGTCATTAAATTTTTCCTGCTGAAAGCTTTTCAAGGGGAAAAGCGCTATACTATACCGAATATAATCCATTGGCTTTTTCCTAAGCCCCATCAAGAAAGGCAAAAACTGCGCCAAAAAGTCCGTAGGCAAAAGATGTTAGATTCTATGAAACATTATGCGGAGGTTGTTCAAGGGATGCAAAAAGAGACAGGAACAATCGCTCTTCATTTAAACCCTACGACCAATCGATTACCGACCTTGGTTTTTTTTGATCACATCGGCGAAAAACATCTGATTGAATTAGATCGAGTTTCTTTTGTGCTGCAGCATAAAGCTGTTCTTACAGGAGAAAGGATTGCAAACGCAAAGACTCAAGAAGAGAAGAAAAAACTCGTACAAGCTTTAGAGGATTTTTTTGTATTACGAGCCAAAAAGGGGGTTAAGGATCTGAGCAATCGTCGGGTGCTTGAGAAAAATTTTGGTTTTTTGGGAGATGAGGTGATCCAATTCGATGTAGGCAGAAGCGGTTTTTCCAAGGCTGTGCAAGATTCTCCCGAGGAAGAAATCCAGAACTTGAAGATCTTTTTGCAGCAGTGGGCTTCAGGATATGGCCTGGTTAGGGACCGTTAAGCAATAAAGTAAACCATAGGTAAAATATTGTTGAGATAGGTTGATTAATACAGGTCATGCTTTTATTCTACTTCCTATGGAAAATGAAAACCTTGTTCTTAAAACTGCTTGGCTTGATATGCCGCCTGGACCCATGAGAGTGGTTGCAAGCGAGGAAGTTGTTTACCTCTTAGAATTTACAGATCGTCCCGGCTTAGCGCAAGAGATAGAATTTCTTAAAAAAAAGACTAAATCGATCATTACGGATGGTCAGACTCAGGCTATTCGTTCGCTAGAAAAAGAACTTCATCAGTACTTTGAGGGCAAGTTAACAACTTTCAATACACCTTTAGTTTTCTTAGGCACCCCTTTTCAGCAGCGTGTTTGGGAGGAATTGAGAAAAATCCCTTACGGCAAAACAATTTCTTACGCTGATTTGGCTCTTGCCATTGGAAAGCCCAGCTCTTACCGTGCTGTTGCACAGGCAAATGGAGCCAACCAACTTGCGGTAGTGGTTCCTTGCCACCGCGTTATTTATGCAAATGGACAATTAGGCGGCTATGCTGGCGGTGTTGAGCGCAAGCAGTGGCTACTTGGACATGAGAATAGCCAAAACAATCCCTAAAATCGACTGAAACTAAGTTCGTGGACAGTCTCTAAGGTAGTTTTTGTATAAATTGTATTAATGATATATAATTATTTTTTATTTGATTTTTATTGGCCTGGTTAATTAATATCATTCTCTCAAAAAGGCCGCATTAGAGGAGTAGTTATGTCAACTCAACAACGAATTATACCGAGGCAAAAGAATTTCCAAAGTCTTTTTACTACGGGCCTTGCCTTGTTTTCTATGTTTTTTGGAGCTGGAAACTTGATTTTTCCTCTCTTTATTGGAAGATTAGTGGGGCATCATGTTTGGTTTGCCATTTTAGGTCTTGGTCTGACAGCTGTCATTGTTCCTCTTCTTGGGCTTATCGCTATGATGCTGTTTCAAGGAGATACCCGCCGCTTTTTTGGAAGGCTTGGAACCTATCCAGGAGTGTTTTTATTACTTCTTCTGCAGTTGATTCTGGGTCCCTTTGGAGTCATTCCTCGATTGATCACTCTGATGCATGCTACGATAAAACCTTATTTTTTTGAGATGCCGCTTATGCTATTTAGCGCTCTTGTTGGCCTGTTGATTTTTGGATCTAGTTATAAACGGAGCCGCTTAATTGCTCTTTTAGGAGTGTATTTGACTCCGGTCTTGCTGCTTTCCTTAACGGCTTTGGTGTTTTTTGGTCTTATGGATGGATCTTCTTTATCTTTCACAACTCTTTCAGCAAAAGAGAGCTTTTTAGAAGGTTTGCTTGGGGGATACAATACGATGGATCTGATCGCGGCTTTTCTTTTTGCTACGGTTGTATTGCCTCATTTTCAAAAGGAAGCAGAATTAGAACATCCGGCAGAAAGACAGAGATCCTTGGTAAAAAAGATGGTTTTTTCCAGTCTGATCGCAGCGTTTTTGCTCTTTTTGACCTACATTGGACTCTGTCTAATTTCTGCTCGCCATGCAGCAGCTTTAGGCTCTGATTGTCCTACAGAGCAAATGCTGGGCGCTATAGCTGTAAACATCTTGGGGCCAATTGGAGGCTCTATTGCAGCGATCGCTATTTTTACAGCTTGTTTAACAACAGCTATGACTTTAGTTTCCATTTTTGCTGATTATCTACGCAAAGACCTTTGTAAGGGAAAAATCAGTCCTTCTCTAGCCATTATTCTTACTTTGGTTGCAGCTACCCTTGTTGCCAATTTAGGATTTGGGGGGATCGCAGCTTTTTTAGGGCCTCTTTTACAAGTTGTCTATCCTGGCTTAATCGTGTTGACCTTATTCAATCTTTTTCACTGGAAGACTGCGGATGTTTAAACTCGACTTTGGCCATTTGAGGGAGCCGATTTCTCGTCTATTCGCTTCCAGGTGCCTTGAATTTCTTTAAGGTAGGCTTGAAATGCCACCTAAAAGAAATTCAAGACGCCTGGAAGCGAATAGACGAGAAATCGGCCCCGAGAAATGGCCAAAGTCGAGTTAAAAAATGGCCTTGTATGCGCTTGACCTTGAACAATTAATTTCTGCCGATGACGCGCTTCATAAAAAGGCTTACTGCTGTCTAGAGTGCAGGGGAGCTTTACAAGTAAGACAAGGAAGAAGGCGGCGCCATTTTTACCATGTAAAAACCTCTCCCGGGTGCCGCCTTTATAGCAAAAGTGAAGCTCATCTTTTATTGCAGCTTCAAGTGCAAAACTTGTTTTGCAAAGGAGAAGTTGTCATTGAGCGTCCCTTTCCCTCCATCGGAAGGATCGCAGATCTTTGCTGGGATCGATGCAAGATCATTTTTGAGATTCAATGTTCGTTCATTGCTCAAAAAGAAGTGGAAGAGAGAATGGCGGACTACGCTTCTTTAGGCTACACTGTCATTTGGCTGCTGGATGATCGAAGATTTAATCGTCGGCACCTAAGTCCCACTGAGCTTTTTTTACGAAACACTCCCTGTTATTACATTCACTATCAAAAAACAAAACTTTCTCTTTTCTATGATCAATTCGAACTGATTCAACAAAATCGGCGTCTTCGAACGGGAATCAAGCTCCCAGTTTTTCTTGCCCGTCCCAGGACAATCCCTCAGGCGCCACTTTCAGCGGAAATTCCTGAACAAATCAAAAGACGCCAAGAAAGCTGGCGTCTATTTTTCGAAGGGGATCTCTTTCATAAGGCTTTACTTAGCCAAACAAGTCGCTCTACCCAGATCAGTATGCAAAATTGGGCCATATGGCAGAAAAACATTCCCTTGTTAAAGCAAAGACAAAATCCCTCGCGCTTTTTGCAGCTATTCTACCGATTTTTAGAATGGCTCATACGAAAAGCGAATGTGTAAATGCAAAAAAAAACTTGTCAGTTAAATGGTTTTCTTTCATCTTCTTCTGAAGCTTTTGCAAGGAGAATATGTTGTCGATGTATTGGCGAATTTTTTTTCTATGTCTCTATTTTTTGTTTCCTCTAGATGTCTATTCTTTGCGCGCCAAGTTAGAGTATGAAGGTGTGTCGTTTACATGTCGTAGTGGATGTGGGGTTCCTCGGTATGATGGAGCTGCCTATGATATTTTATATTTATTTGAAACGACTAAATATCATCTAGAAGATTTTTACGCTCATGGTCTTAAAACCGATGCTTGGTATGAGAAGCATAAAATTAGACGTCTTTCGGAAGATGATTCTCTTATTTGTTGTCGGCAAAAAGCATTGATTGAAGCTTTTCAAACAGTTGAAAAGGGATTTTCTCAGAACGAAAGTGAATATAATGAACGGTTACGCAAAGAAGTAGAGCTTCATCGAGAAAATATTGAGGCTATCCAGAGGATTTCTGAAACAGGACGTGATGTAACCTATCGAAATGGCCGCGTGATAGGTCCTGCTTATTCTATAGGCGAAGCATATAATGCTGAGAGCTGGCTTCAACATGAACGGGAACAATTAACATTCAGTTTAAAAGAGCTTGGAGAGGAAAATGAATTTGCTCTATGGCGTGCCAAGCTTGATAAAACTTATAATAAGATGGATGCTTTATTGCAGGAAATCTTTTTTTGGTGTTTGCAACATCATCAGACAGAGGGGATTTCTTTTCGAGCAACGATCGAATCCCTTTTGCAAAAGGACTATCTTGAAGCTATGCAGTTGCTTCGTCATTTATTAAATATCTTAGAAAACAAATCTTTTTCTGCGAATGAACTTGGGAAAATACATTTGCTCCGAGGTCAAGTGGAATCAGAATATGGTCAATATGCACAGGCCATTGAGTCGTTGACTGCTGCGATTGCGAAGAATCCTAGCGGGCAAGAGGCTTATCTTGAGCGGGCTGCTGCTTATTTTGAATTAGGAGATTTTGAACAAGCTATCGAAGATTATCTGCAGTCAGATTTCTCTTCGATTGAAACCGAACAGGGTGGCGTAGAGTGGGAGCAAATTACCGATATAGGTCTTGGAATTGCATTAGGCCTTGTTAAAGGAGTCGGAAATGGATGTATTGAATATATCCCTCAGATACTCAATTCATTGCACGGTCTTAGTCGTGGTCTATGGGCTTTTTGTGCTCATCCTGTAGGAGCCTCCACAGCATTTGTCAGAGCTTCTTTGGATTGTATCGATTATTTAAGAGAGCATTCGACCCAGGAGATGATCGATCAAATGGCGCCTGAATTAAAGGCATTGCTTAACCGGTTTGATCGATTAGAAGCTTTTGAAAAAGGGGAGTCAATCGGAGAAGTTATTGGCAAATTTGGGATCGATATTCTTCTGACAAAAGGCACCGGAAAAGCCTATAGCAGCTTAAAACGAGCTAATCAGTATATGACGCTTGAAGCTTTAGCGTCACCCTCTGGAAAACAAACGATTGTCAAAGAAGCCTCCGAATATTTGGCTCGTCGAGAACAGGTTTTAAAAAGCGCAAACTTAAAAATTCAGTGGGATAAACAAGGCAAGCATCTAGAAGGTCATAGGAATTATAAACCGAAGGACGCAAAAAGTATTCTAGAGCATCCCGATCCACAAAGATTGGTGAAGGAGTGTGCAGGCAAAGGAAGAAAAGTTTCTCCAGATTCGAAATTACCTGGCCAATCCGGCTATAAAGAAGTTGTCGATTTTGAGGAATTTATTGGATATCATGTAGATGAGACTACAAAAGTTAAGCTGCCTACTACAAGAGGAACGATTCATTACGCTCAAGATGGCGTTCATGTTGTTCCAGCTAGACCGGAAGGATAGAATGTCTTCTACTTTATTGTATTTAATGTTATCTGCTGGCAGGGCATTGTTAGGTCATGTTGCTCCTTCTTTGCGTGCATTCATGATAGATTTTGATGAAACAGGAATGATTTATACTTATTTTGTATATGATCAAGAAATTAATGATTTCTTGTTTGATTTGTGTACTTGCACAGCAGCGGAAATTGATTTAGGTGCAGAGTATAGCGAGACTTACCGTTATAATGAAACCATTATTCATTTAAGTTATCCTGAAAAAATCCCTTTTAAAGGTCATCTTGTCTATTTAAGATATGAACCGGATCTTGAAGGTCAGTATCCTAGCGTAGAGTATTCTCAATTCCATAAGAAAACAGATTATCTTTACCCATCTCTTTTTCTAGATATGCAACATGCATTGCTTGCTAAAGTAACCCCTGCTTTGAGAGAGGTTTCAATGACTATAAATGCCGAGGAAAAAGTGATCGATCTTTATTTTTTCTATGATGGACCAATTTCTGAGCAAGAGCATCATCTTGCCACCCTTGCTGCGCGAGGTGGTAATCGTTCTTTTCCTGATTTTTTAGTACGCACTTTTATTGAGCGAGTTGATTTTCCTCAAAGAATTTTCTCAAAATCTGAAAGATCGGTCTATGTGAGATATGAAGATATGGGGTTGCTCGTTCCTTAGTTTTTAAAAGATTCTAAGCACCTAATTATGAATTTGTTAAACAAATGTATTGCATTCCATGATTTTCCTTGATAAAATGGGATTACATTCCAAGGTAAGGTATGCTTGAAGAATTAACCCGACTTAGCCATAAATTTTTAGAAATGAAAAATTCTTCTTATCGGAGATATTTCATTCGAACTACTCCATTTTCTTCGAGGCTGTCGATTTTGATTGGCTCGCGTGGAGTTGGAAAAACAACTACGATTATCCAAACATTATTGGATTTTACCGGGGGAGATCTCTTTAGTCCTAAAATCCTTTATGTACAAGCTGATCACTTTGCATTGGGAGCTTTATCTCTTTATGAAATTGCGGAGCACTTTCAGATGTTGGGAGGAGAGTGGATCGTTCTTGATGAAATTCATAAATATCCGAACTGGTCGCAAGAATTAAAAAGCATTTATGACACATTTCCTAAACTTAAAGTCTTGGCGTCAGGAAGTTCAGCTCTGCAAATTACCAAAGGAAGTCATGATTTATCGCGAAGAGCTTTGGTTTTTCGAATGCAGGGGATGTCCTTTCGAGAATATTTAGAATTGGCGCACCATGTAGAATTACCTGCTTATTCTTTAAATGAGCTTTGTCGACATCACATAAACATTGCGCATGAAATCATACAAAAATTTGGCAAAAAAATTATCCCTGAATTTCATCGATATCTGCAAATCGGCTACTATCCTTATTTTTATGAAATGGAAAATGATTCTTTTTATAAAATGACTCTAGAGCAAAATGTTCATACAACGATCGAATCAGATTTAGCCTCTGTCTACCCACAACTTACAGGGGTTAGTATGCGAAAAATTAAAGAGCTGCTTGTTTTTATTGCGCACGCAGTTCCTTTTACTCCTAATTGGAGCTCTTTAAAATCGATGATCGAAGTAGGCGATTTGCGTACGTTAAAAACTTATTTTTCTCATCTAGAAGATGCGGAATTAATTCAATCTCTTTCAAAATCAACTCAAAAAATCCGTCGACTAGAATCTCCTTCAAAAATCTATCTAAATAATCCCAATCAGCTCTACGCAATCGCTTCTCAAGTTCCCGATAAAGGGACGGTGCGAGAAACATTTTTCTTAAACATGACCCTGCAAAATCACGAAGTCACGCTGCCTGGCAATGGCGATTTTCTTATTAATCAGGAATGGCTATTTGAAGTGGGAGGAAAGAATAAAGGATTCGAGCAAATCTGTTTAGAAAAAAATGGATATCTAGCCTGCGATGATCTAGAACAAGGAGCTGGAAATAAAATCCCTCTTTGGCTTTTCGGATTTTTATATTAGACCTCTTCACGAAACAAACTCCTCTTGAAAAAATAGATATGGGTGTGCTCTGCTTGGTAGAGTTTTTTTTCATCAAGGAGTTAAAACGATGTCTACTTCCCCAATTATCCCTTCCCTTTCTTCTCAAACTTATCAATTTCCTGATTTATCCATAGATAGTGCGCAAACAGAGACTGAAGAAGCGCTCAAGTGCATAAGTGTCTATCGGCAGAGCCATAGAATGAAACATAATCCTTCTTCTCAGCGTCTCTTGTCGGATATGCATAATGTGGAAAAGATGGCCAAAGAAAGCTCTGTTGGACAGTTTCAAAGGGAAACAGCCATTTCCTTCCAACATCTAAACAGTGCATCCGGATCTTTTTCACAAGATAGAGCGATTCATCAAATAAAACAGGAAGAAGTTCGGCAGCAAGCTGCTTATTTGGATGCAGATCTGCAAAACCTCTTCTTCTCTTCTTTTGAGCCTGTAAATATGGATGAAAAAAAAGCAGAGCTCGCGCAATGCATATTAACGAGCATGGATCCTGAATCTCCTTTTGGAACTATGCCTTGTTTGGAGCACCATTCGAAAGGGTTATCGGAAAACGAGGAAAAAGAACTTAGCGCAGAAGTTCCTAACATGATTGCAGGAAAAGCACTTACTGAGCTTGCAGTCGTGCCTGCAGTGATCGCTGGGACAGTGACTGCATTAGCCAGTGTGGCGATCAAAGGTTTGGTGCTCGGTTCACTTGCTGAGGGGCTTGCCCAGGGAGATCCAGCGAACTTCCATGAACGACTAGAAGAAGCTCGTCAAGCATTGAATGGGGAAAACCCTGAATTTAACCGGGCAATGTCTGAGCTCACCCCTGAATCTCTAAAGAGTGTAGGTAGAGTTATTCAGCAAGGTGTTGATTATGCAGGAGAAATAGATCGATACACTCAGGAAAATTTCTATACTCCTCCAGGCATTGTGCAAGAGGGAATGGTTGGTGCGGCTGAAATAGGAGCTGCAGTCATAGGAGGAGTTGTCTTGAAAAATTCTCTCCGTGTAGCTCGCTCAGCTGCTCAAGGAACTAGCCAAGCTTATCAAGCTCTCAAGACGTCAATTAGTCAGGAGGGTCAAGCTGTGGCAAAGGGATTGTCGGATGTTGGCAAGCTGTTTGAAGGACCTTCTCTTGCGTATGCACCCGCTGTAATAAGCAATAAAGCGCCTGGTAGAGGATTTGCCTTAGAAAGATACCCCGTAGAGCAGGATCAACCGTTCTTTTTTAATGCAGAAGGCTCGAGCAGTGGTAGGGACCCCCGTAAGATGGCGATTAGAGCTAAGGCTGCAGCGGGTTATGCTGATTACGCTCTTGGCATTCAAAAGGAAACTCTTTGGACCAAGCATTTACAAAACTATTATCCTTCTCTTGATCTTCCAAAAAGTTTCCCGAAAAATCTTAAGCAGTTTCATCGTGAATGTGACAATCTCCCTTTTCGAAGTACAAAATTAGGAGAACTTGGAAAAGGAGTATTGGAAGGAAATCTGCTATATAAAAAAACGGAAAAGGGGGTTTTATTTGTTATTCAACGTCGGGTAGAGTCGTCTCTTATTCAAAATAAAATAGGCACTACAAGGTTGATAGAATCTGTTCACCTTAAATGGCATGAACGGTTAGAACATACACTTAAGAAAATTACTGATTTCGTTCAAGAAGAGAAATTACAGCAATTGTATTTGGCATGGGATCCTTCTAAGATGCCGGTTGCTACTGTGCTAAACAAACAGGCGCAGCCTATCTTAGGCGTTAATTCTTTGTCGGCAGGCGTGGGACAAGAACCATTTATAGTCGTTGAAATAGCTCTGCCTTAAACATCTGAGGATCATCAAATCAGGGTGCATGCGAAGAGAAGCATCCTGTTTTAATCTTTAACATTTTTAGAACTAGAGCTTGAAAAAATAGCTATGAGTGTGTTCTGCTTGGTAGAGTTTTTTTTTCATCACGGAGTTAAAACGATGTCTACTTCCCCAATTATCCCTTCTCTTTCTTCACAAACCTATCAATTCCCTGATTTATCCATAGGTGATGCGCCAACAGAGACTGAAGAAGCTCTCAACTGCATAAGTGTCTATCGGCAGAGCCATAGAATGAAACATAATCCTTCTTCTCAACGTCTCTTGTCGGATATGCACAACGTGCAAAAGATGGCCCAAGAAAATTCTGTTGGACAGTTTCAACGAGAAACAACAACTTCCTTCCAACATCTAAACAGCGCATCCGGATCTTTTTCACAAGATAGAGCTGTTTATCAAATACAACAGCAGCAAGTTCGGCAGCAAACTGCTTATTTGGATGCAGATCTGGAAAACCTCTTCTTCTCCTCCTTTGAGCCTGTAGATATGAATGAAAAAAAAACAGAGCTCGCGCAATGCATATTAACGAGCATGGATCCCGAATCTCCTTTTGGAGCTATGCCTTGTTTAGAGCACCATTCGAAAGGGTTATCGGAAAAAGAGGAAAAAGAACTTAGCGCAGAAATTCCTAAGATGATTGCAGGAAAAGCGCTCTCTGAGCTTGCAGGCGCGCCCGCAGCAGTGAATACAGTAGTCAGCCTTGTGATCAAAGGTTTGGTGCTCGGTGCTCTTGCTGAGGGACTTGGCCAGGGAGATCAAGCGAATTTCCATGAACGGCTGGAAGATACGTGCCATGCATTCAATGGAAAAAACCCTCAATTTAATGAGGTGATGGCTGAGTTAACCCCTGAATCCATGAAAAGTTTAGGCAGAGCTCTTCAGCAAGGTGTTGACTGGGCAGGAGAAGTGGATCGATATACTCAGGAAAATTTCTATACACCCCCCGGCATTGTGCAAGAGGGGATAGTTGGTGCGGCTGAAATAGGAACTGCAGTCATAGGAGGAGTTGTTGCGAAAAATTCTCTCCGTTTGGCTCGCTTAACTGCTCAAGGAACTAGCCAAGCTTATCAAGCTCTCAAGACGTCGATTAGCCAGGAGGGTCAAGCTCTGGCAAGGGGATTATTGGATGTCGGCAAGATGATTGAAGGTCCTTCTCTTGAGTATGCAACCGTTGGAGCGGGTAACAGAGCAGCTGGTAGAGGATTTGCTTCAGAAAGATATCCCGTAGAGCGGGATCAACCGTTCTTTTTTAGGGCAGAAGGCTCGAGCAGTGGCATGGCCTCTCGTGAGATGGCCAAGAAAGCTAAGATCGAGGCTGCCTGGGCTGATTACTCTCAAGGGATTTACAATGAAAGTCTCTGGGTCCGACATTTACAAATACATTATCCTTCTTTTGCTCTTCCAAGAGATTTTCCTAAACATCTCCACCAGTTCTATCATCACTGTGAAATTTATTCTTTTAAAAGCACAAACTTAGGAGAACTTGGAAAAGGAATATTGAAAGGAAAGCTGCTGTATCAACAAATGGAAGAGGAAGCTTTATTTGTTGTTCAATACAATGCAACAAGTCCCCCTATCTACAGCAAAATAGCTTCTGGGCCGTTGTTGGAATCTATCGATCTTAAGTGGTATGAAGAGCTAGAACATACGTTTGAGACAATAACTCGGTTTGCTCAAAAGAAGAGAATAGAACGAGTGTATTGCGCATACGATCCTTCAGTTATGCCTGTTGCTACAGTGCTCAATAAACGTGGGCAACCTATCTTAGGCTATAGCTCCTTATCAGCAGGCGTGGGAGAAAAACCGATGATGGTTGTTCAAATAGCTCTACCTTGAAAAACTTGAAAATTCTTGACGT
The DNA here is from genome assembly GCA_030681135.1 of Chlamydiales bacterium. Classification (GTDB taxonomy): domain Bacteria; phylum Chlamydiota; class Chlamydiia; order Chlamydiales; family SM23-39; genus SZAS-17. The sequence goes on along the minus strand of JAUXXF010000033.1, from coordinate 46,510 downwards.
GGATTGTCTTTTTTCTGTACTCTCTTTCTCCTTTTATAAATAAAACCTAATGAATTCGAAAAATAGGGAGAAAAAAATATGATACAACCGGTGACTAAACTCTCAGATCCTTCAGGAGGATGTGAACCTGAATTCCCGGAAGGATTTCGTCAAGGAGATATCGACTCTGTAGGTGGTCTTTTAGAGCAGGCATCGAGGTATGCGGATAAAACCTTTTCATCGAAGAATGAAGCCAACGCTTATATGCGACTGATGTGCAATGTGGCGAATGAAGGATTATCAAAGCTTAACCAGATGCCGGCTAAAAAGTCTTCTTTGCTTGATAGAGCACGCTGTTTTGCCAGTATTGCAGTTCAGATGGACAAGGCAGGAGAAGCCTTTGAGCAGAAGCGTGCTAGCGTTAAACATCGGACAAAAGAGATTGAACAAGAAATTTTCTCCGGGTTTCCTCCTTTATCAGACTTGCAATGAGTGGTGCCCAAACGTAAATTAACCAGAAGGTGATCGACATGAGTATTTCTGCTGTAAGTAGTGTTCAGAAATTTTCTATGCAACAAAAGGTTCCTGATCGAAAAGACTTTGAAGAAGCGAAGAAGCAGATACTAGAGCGAGCTGATGAGTTGTATGCAGAGGCGAAAAATTTAACGTCTCAAGACCAAAATCAGCTGCGGTCTATGATAGGAAGTTATGTGATCAGTGCGCTCGCAACTCTTGAGTATCTCTATCAGAGAAAAGATGTGAATTTTTTTACTCAAAGAGACGAGCTGACTCTTGGAATAACTAAGTTAGTGAATCACTACGAGCAAAGTAGAGAGACTTATAGCCTAGAAAAGAGCCAAGCGAGGTCTAATACGGCATCTATTCAAGATTCTTTGCAGGCGAGCGCTTTTTCCTTTTCAGATTTTGATCATGCTGCAGATGCGGATTCAGAAGAGATAAACCACCTTTTCCAAGACTATATTCATGGAGTCGTCTCAAATGTTTTGCATAGCCGGTTTGGCAATACAACAGCCATGCTTTACGAAATAGGTGTCGCGGTTAGAGAAGCTCCCACTGAAGAGCACGAAAACCCAGTTCGGGATGCTTGGCTTTCTGCTGCTGCGTATTTGGCGGTTTCTGAGTCATTTACAGCAGTTTTACAAGGACGAATAGCCTCTTATGTTGTAACAACAGGATTGCATGTGATGGCACATGAGGCAAAAAGAGCGCAGCCAATCGTGAAACGGCTTGAGCTCAATCGAGAGGCAGCAGAGTCGTGGGATCGAGCTTATCTATTATCTGGGCAAGAAGGTTTGCCATTTGATCATGCAGTTGCCATGGCATTAGCAAGTCTTGAACTCGCGCAAGTTCCTAGCAACCTACTGCGCTTAGCTCAAAGCAAAGCGACAGAGTTTTTAGTCTCTGTAGCAGATAGCCTCGGCATCACAGATGCAATGGTCCAAGAGAAAGTGAGCTCTATTGTAGAATTCATCATCGATCATCAGGATAAACAGCCAAATCATTTCTTGTTTTAGGTTAAGTAAATATTTAAACAAAAAACCTTTAGGTTTAAATATTTATGTTTTGTTAGAATCGTTACTCATTCTTTTCTAAGGTGTAAAGATGGCAGCAAGAACAGTAGGATCTACAACAACAACAGTGGTGGGTTTTTTTCAGGAACAAGAGAGTTTTTTACGTGTTGCAAATGAAGAATCAGAAGAAGGTATAGGCAGACAAACTTGTTTGCAGAGCATCCAGAAACTGGTCTCTCTGATAAGACAATTTCAGGGCTATGATGATTATGTGTCATGGAGCATTCGTTATTGGGGTTTAGAGTTTTTTCCGACAGATTTGGAAAGTTTTAAAGAGTTTATGGCCGCATCAACGACTCCGGAAGGAGTAGAATTCCTTGCGGGAAAAGTCCATGAACTCAAAACCCGCGTTCTTGTAACTCCCTTCCAGGTTCCTTTCAAAGGACGTCCTCATTTGCAAGGTTTATGGACGTTGAATGAAGACGAGCTTGCAACAAGTAAAAGGCTTTTTCCTGATATTTGTCCTTTTGATGGACAGCCCTATGAAGCAGCTCAAAGAGTACATGAGTTTGTCTTGGAGGTGTTTGCCTGGATTGGAGAATTGCCTCCAGAAATTCAAGATCTTCACATCAATGAAGAGCCTGAGTTAGAAGCAGATTCTCTGCCTTGGGGACCTTTGCACGTTGCTCGCTACGTTGAGTATATGAATCAAAGTGAAAGGGCTCTGGAAGGTCCCACGCTTCGTAGAGTCGATTCTGATCCACGTCTGATCCAAAAGAGTAGTGATGTTAGCAGGCAGAAAAACAAAGAGCGTAAACACTTTGGCCAAATAGTAAGCCAAGCAATGAACTATATGGCTGAAGAAGAAAATAGATGGGACGTCCAAGAGTTCGCTTTAGCTTGTACGCAAATGAAACATGAAAATGAGCAGAAAAGACAGCTTATCTTGCAGGAATTTCGGGAGGATCAGGAACAATCCAAGCGGGAAGTTCGGGAAGAAATTCAAACGGTTCATCAAAAAGCTAAGGAGAACCAGGAGGTTTCTGAGGCCCGTATTGCACAGACCAATCAACGATGTGGCTATCTAGAGCAGCGTGTAAGTCAAGCCGAGCAGGTGATTAATGGTTTGTCTGCAACATGTGGCGCGCTTAAGAATGAAAATGCTGCACTTAGAAACGCCATTTATGAAGCTAGGCGAGCAGCCAATAAAAGACCTGGTTTTTGTACAATTTTGTAAATAAAAGGAGTTTATCATGAGAATAGCTAATCCTTCTATAGGATCTCAACAGCAGCCTCGTCAAAAAAAAGAAGAATCTGAACAAGGATTTCTTCGGACAACGAGACGAATGGCCCCGGTTTCTGTTCTACGTTCCTTGCCAGGTTTTTCCTTGCCTACGTTTACTTTGCCTCTTGTGCAAGCAACTTATGGGGCGGCAAGACAGGTAGCAAACCTGACACGTAAATTTGCGCCTATAGAAAAATTCGAGAAGGCTCGGCAAAAGCAGAGAGAAAAGCTCAAAGAAGAAGAGATGAAAGCTCTTCAGTCTCAAAGGGAGCTCGAAGAGAGTTTTAGGAATACAAACGGTCTTTTAGAAGCTGAAGTTTTGTTACTGGAAACAATGATTGCTAACTTGATAGCGACCAATGAAGCAGCAATAGCTCTCGAGCAAACAACACTTGAACAGAAAAAAGCTTTGCATGAGAGCCTAGTACAAGAAGGGGAAAAGCTGCAGCAAGAGAATGTTTCTCTTAATGCTCAGCTCGCTGATGTGAGCAATAAGATTATTTACCATGTGTGTCGGTAATGTCAACTTTAACGATTACTACATCTGTTAAAAGAAGTCATGTGCTCGCTATATCAACGAGCGCAATGCAGACTTTATCGGAGACAAAAGAAGCTCTAACTCAGCGTGTAGATACGCTGAGAGCCGAGCTTCAAGCTCTACCTAAAGCTCATGCAACAACAACGGCCTCTTTACAAGCAGAGCAAAAGAAATTGGATCTATCAATAACAGATCAGCAAGCAAAGAATGCAGCTTTGCAGGCAACAAATAACGATTTAAGAGGAAAGCTAACTCTTTATCAAGGAACCTTGAATGCTCATAGATGTTCTGCTTGTCCCGGCGCTCATTTTTTTCTCGAAAAAAATCGTATACACTCGCGCGCACGTGGAGATTCTATAGAAACGTTTTTGTGGTATTTAAAATTGACTTAATTCATAAAAAGGAATTTTTCTATGTCAACTTTAACAATCGCTACATCTATTAGAGATAATTCTTTAGCTTTATCAATGAGCACAGTGCAGGTTTTATCGGAGACGAAAGAAGCTCTCACTCAGCGGGTAGATGCGTTAAGAGCCGAGCTTCAGGCTCTACATATAGCCCATCAAACAACAATAGCCTCTTTACAAGCGGAGCAAAACACATGCGATCTATCAATAACAGATCAGCAAGCAAAAAATGGTGCTTTGCAAATACAGAATAACGAACTAAGAGGCAAGGTAACTAGGTATCAAACGGCATTGATTGCCCATCAGTGTCCTAATCCGAAGGGATTTGTAGGAGCTGGTTTGAATGCCGATCGAGCCCAATGTCGTCAACAAGGCCAGCCTACGGAGAAATTTTTGGAGCTTTTAAAACCTCCCGTGGTTACTGGGGATCCTCTTGCCGTCTCTATCATCAATAATGGTTTCCATTTCTCATTTAGCCGGATATTCGGGTAGATGCTTTAGGAGGATAAAGTCTATGCACGCTTTAACAACATCTACTAAAAGTCTTGTCCTCGCAGGAGCGAGTACAATGCAGACTTTCTCAGAGAAAAAAGAAGATCTAACTCAGCGGGTAGATACTTTAAGAGCAGAGCTTCAGGCTCTATATATAGCCCATCAAACAAGAATAGCCTCTTTACAAGCGGAGCAAAAGACATGGGATTTAGGATTAGCAGACCAGCAAGCGGAGAATGCTGCTTTGCAGACAAAGAATAGCCAGCTAAGAGACAAGGTAACTTGGTATCAAACGAAGCTGGCTACTCACTGGTGCCCTCGAACACCGTTGGGTCGAGCACAAGGCAGACTATTTAATGCTCTGCGGCAACTGGCGTATCACCAGGGACAGCCTATAGAGAGGTTTTTGGATTTTTTGGAATTACCTAACCCATAAAAGGAATTTTTCTATGTCAACTCTAACAATTACTACATCTGCTAAAAGTATTGTCTTCTCAGATCTGTTAACAAATACAGCAGAAGATCTAACTCAACGGGTAAATGTTTTAAGAGCAGAGCTTCAAGCTTTATATGCGGTCCATCAAACAACAATCGCCTCTTTACAAGCGGAGCAAAAGGTATGCGATCTGTCAATAACAGATCAGCTAGTAAAGAACAGTACTTTGCAAATGCAGAATAATGAGTTAAGAGGCAAAGTAACTACTTATCGAACTGAATTAGCTACTCATCGGTGTTCTTTAAATAAGTTGGAGCGAGGTATATTGAATGCCATGAGAGTTCAATATCGTCAAGAAAGCAAGGCCATGGAGAAAATTTTGGAGCTTTTAAAACCTCCAGTAGTCATTGAGGATCCGATGGGCATTGATGCTCATCATGTTGTAAACTCTAAGTTGGACTCTACCAAGTGCTCCATCTGTTAGCAACTAAGGAATCTATGTTGACTCTAGCAATTACTAAAAGCGTGGTCCTCCCGGATCTATCAGCGAGTACAGTGCAGACTTTAGCAGAGAAAAAAGAAGCGTTAACTCAGAAGGTAGATGCATTAAGAGCCGAGTTTCAAGCTCTAAATAGAGCCCATGCAACAACAATAGCTTCTTTTCAAGCGGAGAAAAAGAAATTGAATTTAGGTTTAGTGGATCAACGAAAAAAGAATGCTGCTTTGGAAAGACAAAACAACGAGTTAAGCAAGACGGTAACTAGGTATCAAACAGAACTGACTGCTCATCAATGTGCTAAACCGTGTCTACTTACAGCAATGATAGTGAATGGTGCGCGTGATATGTGTCGCAAGCACGGGGACTCTATAGAGGTCTTTGTGCGTTTGTTGCGATATCCTCATTTATAAAAGGAATTTGTCTATGTCAACTTTAACACTTGCCACATCCGTTAGCAGAAATAACATACTCGCTTTATCAACGACAACAGTGCAGACTTTATCGGAGAAAAAAGAAGCTCTCACTCAACGGGTAGAAGCATTAAGAGCTGAACTTCAGGCTCTACGTACAGCTCATGCAACAACAATAACTTCTTTTCAAGCAGAGCAAAAGAAATGGAATTCCGGGGTAGAAAACCTGAAAGGAAAGAATTTTTGGTTGCAGGTAGAGAATAATGAGTTAACACGCAAAGTAATCCTGTATCAAAGAGCAGAGAATACTCACATATGTCCGGCGGGACGATTTAAAGGAATCCTGAATGCTTCGCGCGCTACTTATCGCGAACAAGGGAAGCCTTTAGAGTGGTTTTGGCATCTTATATGACACCATAAAAGGAGATTTTTTGTGTTAGCACTTGGTTCAAACTCAACAACAATCACTACTCAGCTTCCTGCTGAGCAAACATTTTCCTTTACGTTAACAGCGCCGACGATTGAGGAAAGAGTAGAGAGGATTTTAACTAAAGCGACTGAGTTGTCTCTTTGTTCTTCAGAAAGGTTGCTTCAGATTGAGAAGGAAAAAGAAAGTGGGGCTCTTACCCATGAGCTAGTTACTTTTGTAGGAGAGGTGATTCGTCCGGCTGAGAAAACGGCCGATACGCTTGTCAGACAAAAGGGGCTGGAAGAATTAGTCGAAGACATTGAGAGACTTTTTCTTTGGATTGATCCAAAGAACACGAGGAAGGTCTTGATCGATTTAGAGCCAGAGCCTCCTTCAACGGTTCAAGAGCAGATTGAAATTTTTTTAAATCTGGTTTCTGATTTGTCCCTTTGTCCTCCTGAAAGATTCGCGCTGATTCAAGAACAAAAAAATGCAGAGGAGTTGCTCTGTCAGTTAGGTACTTTTGTCTTGGACGTGATTCGTCCAGCGCAGATGAATGTGACAACTCTTCAGGAAAAAAAGAATTTGGAGAGAGTTTTTAGGGAAATGGAAACGCTGATCACTCACATAGATCCAGAGATTCAAGATCCTTCTGTCTTTCTTCTCACGTTAGAGGAAATAGCGAATGAGGCAGAAGGGCTGGTAGAGGAACAAAAACAAGCAAAACAGTTCTTTGAAGAGAGAAAAAAGCAGTTTTGTCAAGAAGCCAATGCGTTTTGCCGAGAACATATTCAAGGGTATTTTGAGCAAAAGAGAGTAGAGTTATTGGAGTTTAATCAAGATCGCCAAGCGCAGGCCGATTTGCTCTATGAATTAACCGATCGTTTAACAGAGAGAGTTCATCAGCGGCTGGAAAGTCTTATGCTTTCCCATGCAGAGATAGAGGAAATTGCCAAGACCTTGGTAGAGGAATATGTGAATCTCAAGCAGTTTATCACACAGGCTAGGCAAGTGTTAGAGGAGGTGTAAAATGGCAGTAGATCCGAGAATTACTTTTATGCGTAGGCGTCTTAGAGGAGAGTCTTATGAAGAGATTCAAAAGTCCATTCTTTCTGAAGAGCAAAAAAAAACAGATGACGCGAAGAATCGAGTGATGGCTACCTTGAAAGATCGTTGGGAGAAGGTAGAGGAAAGAGTGGATGGTTTTGTTCAAAGGATTAGAGGTAACGATGTGTTAGCGCCATCTAGAGATCAGCTAAAGGCGCTTTCAGAGCAGGCAGAAGAACTTCAAAAAATGACTGAAGATTCGCAAAGTCAAGTGAAAGCTGTTTGTAAAGAAGAGCAAGAACTTCGCAAAGAGAAACAAAAGTTAAGACGCAATCTGGCTCAGTTAAGTATTGAGCTCGGCAAAATAAAACCTCCTGAGCAATCCTTTCTTGTGGGTTTTAATAACAGAACTGGAACGAATTTTGGTCCTCGTTGGGCGGTTTTTCGAGCAAAGCAAGATGCCCGGCAGGTAATGGACGAGATGCTTGAAAAAATGCGCTCCTCGCAAGAAGCAAGAGATAGAGTAGCTTTCATGCAGGAATGGCAAAAACTGCAAGAGTTAAAGAGGAGAGCCGATGCTTTGTCAGAAAAACAGGCTGAAGTGAGAGCTCTGAGTTTACAAATACAAAGCGAGTAGAATTAATGGCCTCTACTAGTTTTCATATTGAAAGAAAAGTTGAAGGAAGGGAAGAAGGTTATCTTCCCTTTTTCGGTCAATTTGCAGAAGGTGCTGGAGCGCGGCAAGCAGCTTTGACTGGTCGTGTTCCTTCTATGAGAGGCTCTCGCAGAGCTACAACAAGAAGGAATCCTATAGCGAATGCGAGCCTCATGTTGGCAAGAGAAAACCCTTACTGCAATGCAGCAGCTCTAAGTTTGCGGGTAACTGGGAAACGTAAATTTGTTGCATCAGAACTTTTGGAAGTTACGGAGATCTTACAAAAGACAAGTTCAGATGATGAGCTTACAACAAGTATAAGAGGCTGGCATAGGAATTTTTCTCTGGCAGTCGCTGGATCTGGGCCATCGTCATCTTCCGAGCAGCAGACTTTCGAGCCTGATGTGGAAGCGATTTTAGAAGAATATCTTTCTCTTTTGCATCAACTGTTCAAAGATTCTTTGACTCTCGCTCCTTTAGATAAAGAAGATGCGGTATTAGGCAGTGATGGGAGAATCTATCATAAAACTTCTCTGGAAGAATTCGAGATAAGGCTTCCAGAACAATATAGAGGAAGGTCTCCTCTAGATTTAGAAAACCCCTCTTCGTTTACCTATGGTCCTCATCCTATCCTTCGTGAAGTATTGGAATGGTTGGAAAAAATAGAATCTCCTCGTCCTTCAGGTCCTATAGAGGCGACCGAGCAACTTTTCCGTGACGTGCAAGGGCTTCGTTTTAACCAAAGACGGCACTTAGAAAACAAACGGGCAGGGGGCTTACGTCTATTAGCTCAGTTTGCAGCAGAAGACAATGAGAAAGATCAAGAGCATTTTGCTTTTTTGCGCGGGATGATCCAACAAAATCAGGAAGGGCAGGCAACGCAATTTGCTGGAAACAAGGAAGAAGAGGAAAAGGAAAGAGAAAAACTCCGCCAGGCTCTCGAGGCATTAGAAAAGCGAATCGAAAGACTTGAACAGCGAGAAGGGGATTTAAGGCAACATATTGGTGGACTGGAAGAAGAGGTCAAACAAATCAAGCAAGATCATGCTCAGCTGCATGTGGGCCTTCAAGAGACAAGAAAGGCTATTGACGACCGAAATAAGAAAGCAAGACAGTCCATCTGGAAATCGGTGGGAATTGTTTTGGGCTGCATAGCGGCAAATTTTTTAATACAACAGGCGCTTGGATATTTAGGCGGAGCCGCAGCTGCTTAAAAGGAATAAAGGTTTTAACTATGTCAGTGTATTTAATAGCTACAAGAGATGCTTCAAATCTTTTTTTGTCTTCTGGGAGACAAGAAATCACTTCCTTATCGGAAAAAAAAGAAGCTCTTATCCAGGAAGTGAACCATTTAAAAAAGGTTAAGCAAGAGATAGAGGAGAAGCAGAAGGAAATACTTGCGGATCTACAAAAGCAGAAGAAGGAGTGGGATGCAAAAAACAGCGCGTTGCAAGCAAAAAATATCAGACTGCAAGCGAGTAATAGGGCTCTAAAAGATAGAGCGTTCTCTTTGACTACGAAATTTCGAATGCATAGCTGTCTTCCTAATCGATTTTATATGAAGTTTTACAACGGTTCGCGAGCTAACCATAGAAAGCAAAATCCAGGCGCCTCTGCAGAATCATTTTTCCCTTATCTTCCGTAATTATCAGGAGTTCTATTTATGTCGGTTAATCTAGTCACTTCCCCAAGCAAAGCGAGCATTTGTTCTCTTCCAAAAATCACCTCTTTATTAGAGAAAAAAGAAGCTCTTACCCAGGAAGTGGAGCATTTAAAAAGAGTTAAACAAGGGATAGAGGAGAAGCAGAAGGAAATACTCTCCGATCTACAAAGCCAGCAGAAGGAGTGGGATGCAAAAAATAGCGAGTTACAAGCAAAAAATATCCAGCAGCAAACAGATAATAACGCTTTAAAAAATAGAGAGATTGTTTTGTCTACGGGATTGCACGCTCATAGCTGTCCTCCTCCTCATTTAGGGTTTTGGACTTATGCATTTAATACCATGAGGCAGAATTATAGGTTGCAAAATCCAGGCGCTGCAGCAGAAGCTTTTTTCAGCTTTCTTCCGAAATAATCAGGAGTTTTTCTATGTCGGTTAATCTAATCACTTCCGCAAGCAAAGCGAGCATTTGTACGCTTCCAAAAATCACTCCTTTATTAGAGAAGAAAGAAGCTCTTACCCAGGAAGTGGAGCATTTAAAAAGAGTTAAGCAAGAAATAGAGGAGAAGCAGAAGGAAATACTTGCCGATCTACAAGGGCAGCAGAAGGAGTGGGATGCAAAAAACAGCGTGTTGCAAGCGAAAAATATCCAGCAGCAAACAGATAATAGCGCTCTAAAAAAAAGAGAGCTTCTTTTGTCTACGGGATTGCAGGCGCATAAGTGTTTAGGGGGAGCTCTCAATTGGCTTTGTAATGAGGCAAGGGGACAATATAGGCTGGGAAATCACAATGCCTTAGTGGAATCGTTCTTGCGTTACCTTCCAACATGTCAGGGATTTAATGTATGTCAATTAATGCAGTAGTTACTCTAAGTAAAACGAACGTTTGTTCGCTCCCAAAAATCTCCCCTTTATTGGAGAAGAAAGAAGCTCTTCTTCAGGAAGTGGAGCATTTAAAAAGAGTTAAGCAAGAGATAGAGGAGAAGCAGAAGGAAATACTCGCTGATCTACAAAGACAGCAGAAGGAGTGGGATGCAAAAAACAGTACGCTGCAAGCAAAAAATGTCCTGAAGCAAACGTGTAATAATGCTCTAAAAAATAGAGTTCTTTTTTTGTCCACTGGATTACAGGAACATAAGTGTCCGCATCCTTGTGTAGATCTGGCTCATTACGGTCGGTTTTGTAATAACCTCAGGCAGAACTATAGGTTGCAAAATCCAGAGGCTGAAGCAGAAATATTTTTCTGGTTTCTTCCTGGATGTCAGCGACTTGCAATCAAAAAATCTCCTGAAGCAAACGTGTAATAGAGAATTTTTTTTGTCTACGAGGCTTTTTGCGCATAGATGTCTAATGATTTAAATTGAAGCGCTTGCCTATTTAAGTGTTTTTTGTAAGAATATTTTTCGAATTTTACATTTTTTGAGGAGTTCATTTCATGAAAGTGACTAACGCTGCAGATCCTATTTCTCCTATTTCTTTAGTTACTTCAGACGATCTTAAGACATTGGTTTTGACTGATGGAGCAAAACGCATTCATGAGACACTGGGAGATCAATTTCGGAAAGTTCAAGCCCAAGCTCCGCAGTGTTTAGGAAACTTTTCTAAAATTGTAGGAAAAGCAGGGGCTGACTTAAGTAATCTTAATAAGATAACCGTTAGCGGGGGAAGTATAGGGTTGCTTGCAATGGAGTCAAAACTAGCTCGAACTCGAATCGTAGCGCAAACTCAAGGTCTTTTAGAGAATCGAGCTCAATGTACTACAAGCAAGGCGGATGCAAAAAAAATCTCCGAGGAGTTAAGTACGGTATTAAATGTGCCTTTTGAAAAGCTAAATGAAATAGAATAATCTGCTAGATTTCCTGAGGAGACATTGCGTGCTATGCGTCGCTATTGGATTGGGGTAATTTTTGTTAGCATTCTTTGCTCTCTTGGAGTCTTTTTCTCTCAAGAGATCTCGGCATTTTTTCGCGTGCGATATCCAGAGAGATTTAGCCTGGAGAAAATCGCTCTTGATATGGAGGAAGATCGTTTTCCTAAATTTCCCTTGCCGGATCTTTCTTCTATATTTCAGCAGCCATTTTTTTACTTAGATCGAGGTGATGAAACCGTTGCGTTTGTCAGCCAAGATGAGCGTTTCGTGTTGAAATTTTTCTTGCAGAAAAAAATGCAGGGGAAAAAACGTTTTTCCATACCCAATGTGATTCATTGGTTATTTCCTTGGCATCAAGAGAAAAAATTGCTTCGCAAACAAGCTCGTAGACAAACTCTACTTCGCTCCATGGACAATTATGCTGCTGTTTTTCAATCGATGCAAAACAACACAGGAACGATCGCTCTTCATTTGACGCCGACTGTCCAGCTATTGCCGAGGATTGTTGTTTTTGACCAAATAGGAGAAAAACATTTGGTTGAGTTAGATAGAGCCTCGTTTATTTTGCAGCATAAAGCGATCCTTGTGGAAAAAAAGCTCGAAAAAGCTGCGAGTACAGAGGAAAAACAAAAGGTGCTCCAAGCCCTCGAGGACTTTTTTGTCTTAAGGGCTAAAAAGGGATTTACGGATCTCCGAAAAACCTTCACTCTTGAGAAGAATTTTGGGTTTTTAGGAGATGAGGCGATTCAATTCGATGTGGGTGGAGTAGTTTTTTCCAAGGATTTGCAAGAGGCTCCTGAAGAGGAGATTCAGCGGATAAGAACCATTTTGCATCAATGGGCTATGAGCCGAATTAAATAGACCTCTTTCGATAGAAGCGCAAAAAAACAAATCCAATGCCTCCTATGCAAAGGGCTATAGGAATAACGCTTACCCCATACCAGAGCGCTAAAGAAGAGGAGGGACCGCCTAGGTTGCTTACAACCGTTCCTATCGTCGTATGAAAAGCATAGCCGAAAGTCATCATGATCATATTCACGGTAGCCGTTGCAAGCCCTGCTATTTGAGGGCGCACATAAGTGGAAGCTTGATAAATAGCTAAGATCTGATAAGCAGAAGAGATTCCTATAAGAACAAAGCTGACGCTGAGAAAAGAACTTGATAGATGATAGAAGAGGAGAAGGAAAAAACTGGCGGCCATGACGACAGCAGACCCAATAATGGTCAGCGAATAGTCTTTTATTTTCTCAGCAATGGCATTCAAAATAGGAGCGCCAAAACACATCCCTACAAAAATCAAAGAAGGGAGGCTGGCGGAAAGTGGCTGCTGCAGACCATAAACTTGTTCTAAGAATGAAGTCCCCCAAACATCTGCAAATCCCTCTAAAGGACCGATCATAAAGCCAGCGAAGAGACAAGTGTAGAGGACTTTGCGATGACAAAGCACTTCTTTTATATCGCCTCGAATCGTGGTTTGCGAAGGGGTTTTTTCATGCGGAATAAGAAGATAAGTAGCTAGGGCTAAAATGATCCCCGTAGCGGCAAATGAATAAATAACTGTTTCGTACCCAAATCTGGATTGTAAATAGTTGACTGGCTCTCCTCCATAAATGGCGCCTAGCAAACCGATGGTGACAGATAAGCTGAGCATGCGAGGAAATTTGCTTTCTTTGAATGTCATCCGAATGACTTTGAAAATCCCTAAAATAGCTGCCGATGATCCGATTCCGATGAGTCCTCTTCCTAGAAGAAGCCATATCCAGTGATCGCTGAAAAGAAGGGGAGTCAAGCCGAGTACGGTAAGTAAAATGCAAGCGCTCATAATCGTTCGAGGGCCGTGGCGGTCAAGTAAAATGCCTATTGGTAAATGCATGGCAGAATAGCCAATATAATAGATGCCGGCAAATTGACCAAAGGTAGCTGCATCTATGTGGAACTGGCTCATGATGTCGTTTAACATAATATTTGGCATGACGCGAAGAATATATTGGTAGGCGTAAAAAATCGATGCAACAATCCAAATGGTCCAAGATAAAAATGTTGTGCGCGATGACATGCGTGCCTTATTTATAAGTTTTTTTTATTGTGCATTTTTTTCTTTTAACAAACATAGGATTCCATAAGGGCGGAGCCCCATTTGCTATTCTTTTTTGCTTTTGATACGATCCTGATGCATCAACTAAGGTGTTTTATGACATTTCCGTGGAACCAAGTAGGGCAGTACACAGATATTCTCTATCACAAGATGGAAGGGATTGCGAAGATCACGATCAATCGTCCTGAAAGGCGTAATGCATTCCGCCCGTTGACAGTGGATGAGATGAGCCATGCTTTGGATGACGCTCGCCATGATCAAGAAATTGGTTGCATCATTTTAACAGGCGCTGGCAAAGAGGCGTTTTGTTCAGGGGGAGATCAGAAAATTCGAGGGGATGCTGGCTATGTGGATGGACAAGGCGTTCATCGTCTCAATGTCCTCGATTTTCAAAGACAGATTCGGACATGTCCTAAACCTGTGATTGCGATGGTAGCAGGTTATGCTATCGGAGGAGGTCATGTGCTTCATGTCTTATGTGATCTAACCATTGCTGCAGAGAATGCAAAGTTTGGACAGACTGGACCTAAAGTGGGGTCGTTTGATGGAGGCTATGGAGCGAGTTTTCTGGCGCGAATTGTAGGGCAAAAAAAAGCGCGCGAAATCTGGTTTTTATGCCGCCAATATGATGCTCAGCAGGCGCTTGATATGGGACTCGTCAATTGTGTGGTACCTTATGAGCTACTTGAAGAGACAACTGTGCAATGGTGCCGTGAAATTCTTGCCCATTCGCCAATGGCTCTTCGATGTATGAAGGCGGGTTTGAATGCCGATTGCGATGGCCAAGCGGGCTTGCAAGAACTTGCAGGGAATGCAACGATGCTTTTTTATATGACGGAAGAAGGACAAGAAGGGAGAAATGCATTTAATGAAAAACGAAAACCCGATTATGCACGGTTCCCCAAGCGCCCTTAAATCTTGGGTGTTGGCTGCGCGGCCAAAAACGTTAATTGCCTCTATAAGCCCTGTAGTCATTGCTGCAGTTCAGGTGCAAGCTTTACGCTGGGATCTTTTTTTTCTCTGTCTCTGTTTTTCTGTATGTATTCAGATAGGAGCCAATTTTGCGAATGACTATTTTGATTATCTGAAAGGCGCTGATACTTCTCAGCGGATAGGACCTGCAAGAGCAGCTCAATCTGGTTGGCTGACTTTACCTGCTTTAAGAAAAGGGATTTCAGTAGTTTTTACTTTGGCTGCATTGATCAGCTTGCCTTTACTATTCCGAGGAGGATTTTGGGGAGTTTGCGTTGTGGTTTTTTCTATTCTTTTTGCAATTTGGTATACGGGAGGGAAGCGCCCTTTGGGTTATCTGGGATTAGGAGAGCTTCTGGTGTTGGTATTTTACGGGCCCGTAGCGGTGCTAGGCTCGTATTATGTATTGACCCTCCAGATGAATGCTTTAGTGGTGTATTCTTCTTTACCTCCAGGCTTACTTGCTTGTTCTATTTTGATCGCTAATAACTTGCGTGATGAGATATCTGATCGAGCTGCTCAAAAACGAACTCTTGTCGTCCGCTTCGGTAGAACATTTGGTCAGTGGGAATATGCAGCTAGCATTCTTTTTGCAGGTCTATTTCCTCTTTGGCTCGCTTTGAGTCATAGAGCGCCCATTTCTTGGGCTTTTCTTGCTTTGATTCTTCCTGCGGCGTTTCCTGCTTTGAAAAGAGCGTTTACGGCAGCATCTCCTCAGGAGCTAATTCCTTTATTGCCGGCTTCGGCGAGATTGCTGGCTCTTTACACTGTAGGTTGTCTCGTAGTGTTCTTGCTGTGATGGTGATAAAGTTTGTTTTTTTAAGTAGTTTCCGGTACCTTTTCCCAGGTAAATATGATTTTTCGAATTACATTTAAAGCATTGGAGGAAGGTTTCCTTCATGAGCAGGTCAAATCAGCTGAAGCTAAAATAGATCTTGAAGATGCGCACGAGGCTTTAGCGGATACAAAGAAAAACGGTGTTATTCCCTGGGAAGAAATTAAACGCAAATGGAAATTGTGACATACAAAATCTTCTTTTCTAAACCAGCTAAAAAACCATCAGGGTTTCTCGTAGCGCTCGATGGCATGCATAATTGAGTTCTCTTGATGTGATGAGCTCGATCACGCTAGAGCCATGTGTATTTGTCTTATACAATCGAATCAGTTCTTCGACAGAGGTTGCTTTGTAGTAGGGGAGATGGAATTGCTGCGCCGCTTGAGCAAAGTTCCAGGAGTGGGCATTGGCGAAAAGTGTTTCGAAGTGGGGAGTGGATGGTATCTCGGGAAGATGAGAAAAAATGCCGCCGCCAAAATTATTGGAGATGATCAGCAAAATGGGATATTTAGAGCTGCTGAGCATGGGAAGAGAGTTTAAATCGTGCAAAGCTGCCTGATCCCCAACCCAGGCCATAAGTGGACTTTGTAGTCCTTCTGAGAGGCCGGCTGCGGTAGCGATATTGCCATCGATGCCAGATAGTCCGCGGTTAGAAAAAACGCGCCCTTTCATAGAAGAAGGAAAGAAAAAGTAATCTGCATCTCGGATGGGCATACCGCTGCCTAAGTAGAGAGAATCGTTTTCATGAAAACATTGAGCTAGAGCATAGAAGCTATGAGGTTCTGTGCAAGAAGAAGTGTCTTCCAAAGAAGCTTTGATATGGCTTTGGATCTTTCGATCTTTTTCCTTCCAGCTAGCAAGCCAGTCTATCGGGGCGGGTGAAATCTCAGCGGATCTGCAAAAAGCACTAGGAGCCCCGATCACTCTTTCGGTAAGTAGGCGGGTTGGATCTTGAAGGTCTGTCCAAGGGCTGACGTGGATTCGTCTGGCCTGAGGACTGTAGCTGAGAAATGTTTTTGCTGTGAGCCGGTCTCCGAAATGAAGAATGGTCTCAGCAGGTATTGACCCCTCTTTTAAGATCGAGTCAAAATGGAGGATTTGTTCTTCTGTAGGTGTCAAGCGGGCTTGTGAGAGGAGATCTGCAAAGATGGGCCAGCAGAGCTTTTTTGCGAGCGTCAAAATCGGCTGTAGATCAGTTGTAGAAGGGAGCTTTCCTATAGCAATCACTCCTCGCCCCGATAGTTTTGTAGAGATTTTAGGCGTAGCTTCTGAATGAACCAGCTTAATGGGATTGCCTTCTGGTAAATGGGGGAAAGGGGGAGTGAAAAGAGGCTCGCGGATATGCCAATTGATATGGACAGCCCCTGGAGCTTCTGTTGCAAGACATACGCCATGAGCAATGCTCGAGCGGACGTAGTTTTCTGTCACGTGACTCTCAGCAGTAGGTAAATGGATTTGGCCTCTTACAAAATGGCCAAAGAGATTGAGTTGGTCACAAGTTTGATTAGCTCCTGCGTAGAGTAAATCAGGGGGTCTATCTGCAGTGAGCAAGATAAGCGGCGTGTGGCTATGGAAGCTTTCCATGACCGAGGGGAGTAAATTGCCCACAGCAGTGCCTGAAGTGACAATGACAGCTGCGGGGACTCCGGTTGCAAGACTTAGCCCAAGCGCATAAAAGCCGAGACCTCTTTCATCGTAATGGATATGGAGTTTGGCTGCTTTGTGGTGAGCTGCTGCAAGAGCAAGAGGTGTAGAGCGGGAACCTGGAGCCAGGCAGATATGGCGCACTCCTTGCTGTACAAGTTGATCGATGACCCACCAGGCCATGCGGCTATTCATAAAATGATCCGTTAGAAAAAGCGTAGTTCAAAACAAGAATTTAATACAACCTGAAGAAAATTCCTCCTTTCAGGTTGTTCGTTTGTGGTTTTTTAGTAAAATCAATTGTTTGTGTTATTGTTAATTTTTAAATATTGATTTTTTATAGATTGTTATTTATATTTTATGTATTAATTATTAATGGAATTTTTTTATGTCATTTCGAATTTCTCCTTTTCAAAATTTAGGTTCTCAACAAGATGTGTTTTTTAATGAAAATTCGTCTGATCTTTCTAAACCAGCTTCTAGTCATTCTAGGGAAACTCATCATTTAAGAACTTCCGCTAAAAATTTGGCTAGTAAAGTATTAGAACAGCTTCGTTTTGAAAGAAACACGGAATGGCCTGCTCTTGATGCGTTTTTTTACAAATTCGTCGAATATCATGGAATAACTTCCGAAGAGGTTGAAGGTCTTATCAGAAACTCTATTATGGAAAAGGGTGCATGGCTCACCTTATGTGAAGAGCTAAAAAGTTCGAGCCGTTTAATGACTGGTGTCGGAAGGTTTTTTAAACATCCGCCAGCTGGAACTTCTGCTTTTTTAGCGCTGATCGCTTATACGCTGTTTCATCCGTTAAAAAGACGTAATGATTCTGATCTCACCACTCGCTTAACTCAGCTCTTTGATGAATTCGAGGACGCGTTGGACCTTATCTCTTTCGATCATCGCTTTTTCCTTTTCACATTAACCGACTCTTACTTTCGTTCATTTGGATTATCTTGTTGGGACTCCATGGATCAATTTGAAGGAATGATTCGCTTTTTTGATATATTGGATCCTGAAATGCCGAATATCAATAGCTTAGAATTAAATTTTTATGAGAGCAAAGCGCAAAGAGTAGTCGACCTATTACCTCGTAAGAATCCTATGTATTTTTTAAAATCCTTGCAGAAAGATCCTTTATTTTATCAACAAATAAAACAAAAGATGACAGCTCTTTTTACAAAAACAAAATATGCGGAGTCTGTAATAAAAGATATTTTCGCTGTTGTTGATCAAGTCGAAACTCCTCAAGAGAGACAGAAGTTGCTCTTATGGTTACTCGATATCACAGGAGTTTATCCTTTTCCGATGTGGTCCGATGATTTTGAAGTTTCTCCCCAAGTTGAGCCTCTTTTCCGTGTTCTCGAATCTTTAAAAGAGACTTTGCCTACTTTTTGTCCAGAATCACTAAAAACTACGATCGAGACTTATGGTCAATTTTTATTTTCTTTTGATCCAGTTCCAAAGCAGAAAGTAGACATACCTGATCATTACAAAAAACTGACGTCATTTTTTGTGCAATTTTGTCGGATGAGGCAAACATTCGGTGACTCTGAAGACGAAAAGCAAATCGATCGAGTATTGGGCTCTTTGATTTCTCGCTTTTATGAAGATCAGGCTCAGAAGACAGCGATTTATCACCTTTTTGATAGCTTTTTTGAAGATCTGTTTACCTATTGCGATTCTTCGAGAGTTAGAGAGTTAACCTCACTAACATTAAAACTGGGTCATGTCCTTGTGGACGGAGTTGATGAATACAATATTGCTAAAGAACTTTTAAATTGCTTATATCCTTTTTTCAAAAGAGAATCAAATCAGATTTTAGAAATCGATCTTGTTGAAGAAGCTTTTTATCAAGAGATTGATAGACTTGGTAAATTTTTCCCAAATTACAAAACTGATTTGTTTAAGGCGCGTTGCTTTATTCTTGCTATAGTCGTTCAATTGCCTTCAAATCATCTGAAGAGAAATCTCGAACTCATTAGCTTGTTTGCCACCTTATTCAAGGAAAAACCTTGCGAGAATTTTTGTTCGTTTGTGAAGGAAATTAGAAAAATCAAGCCTGGTATTGGTTTAAAAGTCTTACACACTATCAAAGAACGAATCACGAAAGAAAATTTTGAACCTAAGACTAGCTTAGCCAATTTAATTAGCGCATATTCCACCAACCTCGAGAAAATGACAAAACTTTTTCCGATGTCGATTGCAAAACCTGAACTATCTACTCTTCAAGTTTTTCTCGATTTGTTTCAGGATAATAATTCTTCTGTGACTTTTATGGGATTTTTCGATCTTCTTTATAAGAAAGCAGAATCGGAGCGGATGGAATTTCTCTACAGATTTGTTGAGTTTCTAAGGCCTTTTAAGATAAATCTACCTCCAAATTCTCGTTTATTTCTCTTTCATGCAATTTCTGCCATTAAGGGAGATCCTGAAGCTATTTTATCGGAGCTCCAAGTACAATTGTTAAAAGCAGAGGAAGAAGGTTTTACATCTCAAGTAACTTTGTTCTTTGAAAACATCCCTTTAATGCCTCTTAAAGAGTGGCTTGATTTTTTTAAAACGGTTCGATCTGTTCAAAAGTTTTCTGTAAAAACTGTCAACAATCATGCAAAGAAAACCCCCCTATTTGGAGCCATGCTTTTTGAGCATCTTTCTTCAGTTTGCCAGGAGCCTCACATCCGTTTGGCTTTGACAGCTACTCACTTAGCTCTCGAGCTAGCCAATGATTTCGATTTGCCAAATAACCATCCTCTTAGAGTTGCGGTGAAAAGAAGTCAGTACACTCTTTCAGTTCCTCGCAACTCACCAAAGAACCCCTATCATATTTATAGTGAGCTTTTAATAAATAGGCTAAACCCAGTTGCTCGATTCCCGAATGTTCCTTCTTATGTCATTGGGAAAAAAGATCCTCTTGAACTCACTTGGGATCAAGGCACCCTTCAAGAGAAAGGACTGGCGCGAAAATGGACTGCTCGCTCTTTACCCAAAGGATTGTCTGAAGGCCGTTTCTCTGAGCTTTTCGAAAAAATAGGATTACGTATTGACTCCCTAGAGCCAAAAGAAAAAGAGGTTGCGAAGGCGCACATTACAATTTTGTCCAATCATTCCAGCTTAAAGGTGATGGAGGAATACTTTTTAGGTAGCACTTTGTTTAAGAAGTGTATAGGACTCTATGAGGAGTTGATTGTAGGGCCTTCTGATGCTGAAGTGCCTGAAAATCTTTTGCAATTTGCGCTCATAGCTGAGAAAATTTTTAGCTCCTCTTCAGAGATTTCACAAACAGATCTTTTAAGCGAACAAGAACAAATCTTGATTAAATTTGCCGCACTTTTAGTTTCTTGCCCAACAGGTCAAGCTGACGCTCTGAGTCGGGTTTTTAATATTCTGTTTCAAGGAGAAAATAAGGTTCAAGGTCTTTATCAAGACTCTCATGCAGAATTTTCTCAGCTCGTTGATGAGTCAGTCCAAACTGCATTAGAAGAGCTATTTGAATCTTCCTCGTTTATTTTCGATTTAGCGAACTCTAAGAAAGTAGGAGAACTATCTCACCAGACGCTTTATCTTAAAGCAAAATGGGCTCGAGTCGTCGGGCTAAGATATGGCGATCTTTTTTTTGATCAACATTCTGAAGTACTTCATGACAATATTTTTAGACTGAGCGCTGATAAGTTTCAGAAATCTTTTTTTAAATTTTTCACTCCAAAACTGGTCATTGAAAAATTGCAAAAGGCAAGCGCTTTTCAAGAAAACATGGTTCTTTATAACAAATTCATTGAGCTATTAGAGAATGAGGGAGTTCTTCCTCCTGAGTGGGAAGGTGTTGCAAGAGAGAGCATGCTGCAAA
The DNA here is from genome assembly GCA_030681135.1 of Chlamydiales bacterium. GTDB lineage: Bacteria > Chlamydiota > Chlamydiia > Chlamydiales > SM23-39 > SZAS-17. Next base: position 25,901 of record JAUXXF010000033.1, on the reverse strand, counting down.
AGTGTATTATCTTCGATCTGGATGAACCAGAGATGCCTGCTGGTTTGACTGATTATGGCGCTGTGAAGGCTCTAGAGGCCTTAAAGTATCTGAATGTAAAAGAACTGCCTAGCAAACGTCCTCTATTTAATCCTGATATTTCAGAGGCTCCTGCTGCCAAACGGTTCCGCGGGGAAAAAGAAGAGATCGACGAAGATCTGTTTTAGAAATTATTTTGAAATTTCTACATCAAAAAAAAATCAATTTGATATGATTCGCCCCTCTTATGAAAAGATGAGGGGCCATGCGCTATTTCCTGGGTTTGACTTTAGCTTTCTTTTGGTTGTTTAAGGCTGCTGCGAGTGAACATTCTTTGTATAACGCCTCTTTAGGATCGCGAGAGAGCGATCCTGAAAGTTTGGTCGAAAATGTCAGTACAATTTATGGCGATTACTCAGATTATGAGGTGGATCTTGTTCTTCCAGGGCCTGATTCCCTTGTCCTTGCTCGATACTATAGTAGCCGGGATCATCTTTTAGGATGCTCTTCTTTAGGGGGATGGCGATTTAATCCTCACTGTTTTTTGTCCATTCAAAAAGAAACCCATGTTAAGTCGTACACGACCTCAGAGGGGAAATTCGATTCCACCCACATTCTCATAGGGACTAATGAGGGAAGTATTTTGACCTATTCTGGATGGCGAAATATGACAAATCCTCAGGTTCGTTCTTTATTTAAAGTCGATGTCGAAGATAGTCTTTTGGGGCTTGCCAACACAGCTAGAGGGAATATTAATGCCTGGACAAATCTCAAAAATAACCAACTCTATTTTGATGCTCAAAGTAACTGTTTTGAGCTTTTCCTAAGTTCTGGAGGGAAAAGATTTTATGTACCCAGCTCATCCTCCTCAGATCTTTATCTTCTAGAACTGGAAATTCTCCCAAGCGGGAACAAACTTTTTTATGAATACGAGGGAGTAGCTCTTTCTCAGATCAAAATGACAAACGCTTCGGAAGAAAAGGTTCTTAGTTGGATCAAGATTCACTACGGCTCTATCATCCATATTGATACCAGTGATCATAAAACTGTCGAATATCACTTTCAACAAGATTTCCCTCTTTTATCTGAGGTGATTCGATCTGATAAGCCTACTTTAAAATATGAATACCGAATGGTAGATGATCATCCTCTTCTTATAAAAAAAGATTTGCCTGAAGGGCGGTTTGTAGAAGTCGATTATTATTCTGATGAGACAAATAGGAATAAAGTTAAATCCCTAACAACTCCTGCAGGGATCAGTGATAACGCCAGTATCCGGTTTGCCTTTACTACAGAAGAAGATGGCTCTGGTTTTACCCAAGTAGATGGGCCTTTAACTCAAAAATCTGTCTATCGATTTAATGATGAATTTCAACTGACTGCAATAGAACAATATTTGGGCGGAGAGCTTTATCGAGTTCATAAGAAATTTTTGGGAAAAAAACAAGATGCTTCAAATTTGATTGCAATATCTGTAGAAGACGGAAATGGAGCAACCCATTACTACAAGAGCTTTACATATAACGGTAAAGGTCATCTTATTGGAGAGAAAGAATATGGCCATTTAACAGGGAGCAGTCTTCAGTCTCTAGCCTTGAATGAAGAGGGAGTTCCTTACTCATATCAAAAATCTCATGCCAAAAACTACTCGTGTCGCTCAGTCAAAGATATAGATATCATTAGCCAAAAGGATCATAAAGGCAGCAGCGTTAAACTGTATTACAAAAAAGGTACTGACCTTCTTCTTAAAAAACTCCTTTTCGATAAAAAGAAAATCAAGAAGAGATGGTTTTATTCTTATAACGATGATGGAGCTTTGATACAGACTGTAGTCGATGATGGAGATGAAGAAGATTTTGAATCTGCTTGTGATATTTATGAAAGGCAAATGACAATTATTACTCCTAAACAGGAGCTTCCTCATGTAGGAGCTCCTGAGATGATTGAGGAAAAATATTTAGATCCCAAAAAAGGCCAGGAAATTCTTTTAAAAAAGAGGATATTTGGTTTTGACCGCCAGGGAAATGTTCAATCGATTGCGATTTATGATGCGAAAGGAGATCATCGCTATACTCTAAAAAAAATCTACGAACAAGGATTGCTTTCTTTAGAAACAGATCCTCTTGGAAATGAAACCCGCTATACTTACGATGACAACCAAAATCTGACTTCAATAGTTCAGTCCAATTCAAATCTCTCCTTTGAATATCAGTATGATTTAAAAAATCGCCTCATTTGCTCAAGGGAAAAAGATGGTCAAGGCAACTGTTTCGAGACTTTGTATACCTACGATGCTGCAGGAAATAAAACCTCCGAAACAGATCATTTTGGCCATAAAACGGTCTATGTTCCTGATGATCTCGGGCGTATTATTTTTGTGAGCTATCCTAAAGTTCAGACAGATGAATATTCTTCTATTACACCTTCTTATGCTTATAGCTATGACCTTTTTGGATCTATTTTCAGCATGACAGATCCCACAGGAGGAGTGACTCAAAAAACATATACCGTTCATGGGAGTCCAGCTTCGATCAGTTATCCCGATGGAACGAAAGAATTATTTAAGTATGACCCAGAAGGTAGTCTTCACCGGCACCTTGGGCGAGATGGAATCATCAGAATTTTTGAGTATGACTACCAAGGGAGGCTTGCCCACATAGAATATTACGAGAGGGGAAGTAAAGGAAAGAGGGAAGGATTTAAGAGAGAGTACTATGAATATGACGCCTTCCAAGTGATCTCCCATGAAGACGTAGAAGGGGCCATAACGACTTATGCCTACGATGGGGCGGGTCGCCTTTCCGTTTTAACTAAAGGAGATCAGAAAACTGAATTTCTTTACGACTCTCTGGGAAGAGCTTATGCTGCCAAGAAATGGAAATCAGCCAAAACGTTTACTCTTGAAGTCAAAGAGCGAGATCTTTTGGATCGAGTGATAGAAGAAAGAACCGAAGATGCTCAAGGGAAAGTCCTCTTAAAGAGTCGCTGCATCTATCATCATGCGGGACAGCTTCAAAAAATCATCGGCTATCCGCAAAACCAGGAAAGTATTCTCGCCACATACGAATATGATGATTTTGGGCATCTTCGAGAGATAAAAGATCCCTTTGGATCGATCACTCACATTGAAAACGAAGATCTCTATATGAATGAATGGGGTCAAAAGGTTCTAAAACGGATCACAACAGACCCTTTAGGCTCTCAAACAGAGGAAATTTTTGATCCTGCAGGTCGTTTAGCTAAAACTATAAAGAAAGATCGTAGGGGACAGATTCTTGCTGAATCAGCATTTTTCTTTGATGCGGCAGGTAATCTTCGCTTGGAAAAAAATGATGTTATCGCTAACGGAAACTTTTTAAGAACATATAAAACCCAAGAATCCTATGCAGCAGATAAGCTCAAATCAAGGGCAATAGCTGCCGGAAGCTCAGAAGAGAGGACAACTGCATGGGAATACGATATTTATGGAGCTCTTCTTAATATAACCAAACCAGGAATAAAAGAGCCCATTACCTACGGGTACGATCCTGAAGGAAATGTGCAATCCATTTCCTATAAAGATGAAAACGAGGCTAAAAAGACAACATATCAACTCTCTTATGACAATAAACAGAACATTACAGAAATCAAGCTCGGAAAATCTCGTACAATTCATTATAAGAGAAGCCCAAATAATCAGCTCAAATCTGAAAAAATCAAAGATGAATTTGGCACATATGAAGTTAAGCTTGAATATGACGGTCAAGGGTGTATTGAAGTCATCCAGCTGCCCGACGGTTCTCTCATCAAATATACGTATGAGGGGCCTTTCGTTAAATCTATATCACGTCAGTCTAAAGAGAAAAAAGAGCTGTACAATCACCGCATTACCTCTCGCGATCAGATGGGACATATTCTCGAAGAAGTTCTAGTTGGACATGTCGGCGAAAGAAAGCAAACTTGGAATAAAGCTGGTAGAAGAACTGGGATTTTTACTGATTTCCTTTCGGATGAAGTGCCAGAAGGTGGGTATGACCTTTTCCACAATATCAAGAAGAAAACCTTAACTTTAGATGGCCAAGCGCATAGCGCTGAGTATGAATATAATGCTCTTCATGAGCTTATCTCTGAAAAAGGGGAAAAAGAACATACATATTCCTACGACTCTCTAGGAAATCGGCTTTCCTATAAAACGAATGATTTAAATCAGACGTTGGAAGCAGGCGGTGAGATTTTCTCCTTCAATCCCATGGGACATTTAGAAATCAAGACAGCTTTCGGAAAAACTTGGAATTTTCAAACGAGCCCTCTAGGCCATCTTCTCTCCATTCAAGATCCTCATCAAACAGCTATCGCCCTTACCTATGATTTAAATGGGAAGCGTCTCTCAAAGAAAGTCGAAGCTAAAGGTAAAAAACCAAAGATATATCGTTACTTTTATCTTGGACAGACAGAATTAGGCTGCCTTGACGAGAAGGGGAATATCCTTGAGCTGAAGGTTCCTGGTAATCCAAATGACCCAGAACCCTCATCTTGTATTGCCATCGAAATCAAAAAAGAGCCTTATGTTCCTCTTTATGACATCCAAGGTAATGTTTCTTGTCTTGTTGATCCTGAGCGACGTGAAATAGTAGAAAGCTATCGTTACTCTGCTTTTGGCGAAGAAGAGATGTTCAATCAAAGAGGCAAGAAGATTGCCGACTCTGCTATTGGAAATCCGTGGAGATACAAACTCAAACGCATCGATCAGGAAACAGGGCTCATCTACTTTGGCAAGCGTTACTACGATCCTAAAACGGGTCGATGGATATCTCCCGATCCGCTGGGAAGCCTAGACGATCCCAATCTTTATCGATTTTGTCGCAATAACCCTCTCACATTCGTAGACTATTTTGGGCTCGCTTCTGAAACTAATGGTGACGAATTTTCTAAGTACTTCTATGGCGAGTATGAACCCCATTGCCATTGCGAACGACATCGAGATTGTAAAAGAGGAGGGGATGTCGGAAGTTCGCTTGGGATGGGTTTTCTCAGTAATCCCCACTTTCAAGGCTCAATGCAAGCGTTTAACGGACTTGTAGAAGCGAGTATTGGCGGAGGGATGACGTTTGTTTCTGGAGGCGTTGCAGCTCCTCTTGGTTGCCTTGTAATGGCTCATGGCCTTGATCAATTTTTCACTGGTATGAATCTAGTTTTTGCAGGAAGTTTGGAGGATAGCGTCACTTCCCAACTATTGCAAGAAATGGGGTTTTCGCCTTATGTAGCGGGATTAATCGATAATGGCCTCAGTATAGTTGGTAGCATGGGCGGCACTGCTGCCATTCGTACAAGTCAATTAGCCGCGTTTCCTTATTTTCGTTTACCTACGCAAGGATCTCAGACAACGTTATATCGAGTAGTACAACCTGCAGAGCTTGTAGACATACAAAAAACAGGAATTTTCCGTAACTTAGGAGATGCAGAAGGAAAATATTTTACTTCATCTATTGAAGGAGCTTCTTCTTATGCGAGACAAGCTGTAATAGGATTTGGCGATCCTCCGTATACTTTAGTTAGAACACAAGTGCCAAATAATATTCTTAATGGAATACCGCCTACCCTTGTTGATGGAGGAATCCCTGCATGGGTAATTCATGATAGAAACCTAGAAGGATTAATTCCTGAAATTATTACTTGGATGACAATTCCTAAATAAGGAGATTTAAATGAAACCTGATATTTATATTAGAGTAAGATTTAAGACAAGCGAGGAAGGCGGGCGTAAAACGTCTTTGAAACGCAAGACAACGTTAGGCCCAGACTTTTATGGATGTCCCTTGATGGTTGATGGAAAAATATATGACTGTCGCTTATTAATTGGAGATAAGGAGATAGAATTAGGAAAGTATTATGAAATTCCGGTGAAATTTTTAGATAAAGATTTAGCGCTGCCAAATCTGGCTGTTGGAAAGAATATAACTTTATTGGAAGGTAAAGAAGTTGCAAATGGGCAAGTGATAAAAATCTGTGACCAATAGTGTTAAACACTTTCATTGAAAATTTTGATTTTTTGTAAATGCCAGCATAACAATTATTCCTGGAGGACAATGAAAGTCGATATTACCCAATTACTTATCGTATTTGATAAGCTTTTAACGCCACCCACGGATGAATAACTGGGGGTGTATTGGTTTGAAGCAACCTGTGTTGATGGTTTAGTAGTAACCCTATTATTTTCTATCTATGAATGTTATGTCAGTGTGCTTATTGGTAATAATGCGGATGTAGCAATCACAAGCGTGCGTATAAAAAAATGCTCTGAAATCAGAGTTTTAGATGAGAAGAAAAAAAATCTTGAAATTATTCGTGGCGGACAACCAGGAAGGTGTTTTTTACAATTAACAGGTGATAGTATTTTGATGTATGATCAATAATCATCAACAACGAATTTGGCAGAGTATGATTGATTTAATACAAAGTTATCTCAATGAAGAAACTAATGACTTTTGTGGTTTGGTAGGCCAGCTTGAAGGTGCCTTGGATAATTCTGAAATTCAAGACAATGTTCTTATTAATCGATGGTATGATTTTTGGACACCACTCGAGATACGTCGTGTTGTTCAGGGTAATAATATTGAACAACACAAAGCTATAGAAGAACTTTTTAAAATGAAGGAATTTCTTTTAGAAGTAAAAAATAATGAAAATTAAAATAATTGACTCTCCAGCATCTAGAACATGGTCAAGAGATTGCGAATTAATTTTTTGTAAATACCAGCATAACAATTATTCCTGGAGGACAATGAAAGTCGATATTACTGAATTGCTCATTATATTTGATGAACTTTTAACGCCTCCTACTGATGAAGAACAAGGCGTCTATTGGTTTAGAGTTACTCGCGCAGATGGTTTAATTGTAACTCTATCATTTTCTATCTATGAATGTTATGTTGGGGTGCTTGTTTGTAATCATTCTGACGTAGCAGTTGCAAGTGTGAATATGAAAAAATGTTCTCAAATCAGAGTTTTAGATGCGAAGAAAAAAAGTCTTGAAATCATCCATGACGGACAACCAGGAAGGTGTTTTTTACAATTAACAGGTGATAGTATTTTAAGTTATGATGAATAATCATCAGCAACAGCTTTTGCAATTTATGATTGATTTAATACAAAGTTATCTCAATGAAATACTCTGAATTTGAAAAAATTCAAACAAAAGAAGGTTTTACATCTTTTTTAAGAGCTCTCAAAAAAGATTACATTGAAGATTTATCATCTTGGGAAAATAGAGATATCGAGACATTTTTAGGGGCAATGGTATCTTGGGTAGAAGATATGGATGGATTCTATATAAATCAGGGTTTGCCGATTCCAGAAAAACCCAATTGGAAAGTTTTTGCTGATATTCTTATGGGAGGAAAACTTTATGAATGAATGGCATGTAACAAAACTAAACAGAAGAAATATATGTTTTTGTTTTATTCGAAAAAAGAAGAAATAAATTCTAAGGAATGCGATTTAGTTATATGCGTTAAAAAGGGTGTTAAAAGAAAGGAAGAGCTCTTTGAGATCTTTTCTTCTAAACTACAATTTCCTATATATTTTGGTGAAAATTGGGATGCATTTTATGATTGCTTGTGCGATTTAAAGAATTTTCATAAAAGAAAAATTCTGATATTGCATGAAGAACTTCCGTTTAAAGAATCTAAGGAGGAAAGAAAAATTTATATTGACCTGCTTTTTGATTTTGAATCTTTTTTTTCTTCAGATCCAAGCTATAAAATCGACATAGCGTTTCCTGTTTTTCTGTAAAAACATGTATAAGGAAAATCGAAACATTTAAAGAGATTCTTTGCGTCGACTTTGATCCACTCAGTCTGCCAAAAAGCCAATAGAGCGAAAATGGTCTTGTTTTTCAAGGATGTACTTAGGAAATGAGTCGTCAAGAGGAACTGCTGGATGTTTTGCGATCCAGGCAGCAATTTCTTCATCCGTCACAAGAGCCCCATCCGATCGTCCTTCCACTACGCTCACAAGCTTTTGTCGAATCTTGTCTTTTCCTCCCATCCAACTAAAATGCCAGCCCCCTTGCGCAATGCGAGGTAATTTATTTCTGCGCTTTCGGAAATATTGGGGAGAGCGTTTTTTGAGCTGCGCATACGTTGTCATAATGGTCCCACACCACATACCGCCGTCCCAGGTTTCTTTGGTTGACGTTTGACGATTCAACTGGTAATAGTAATTGTCCATTTCCAGAGCATAGGCTTTTAAAGGCGCATATCTTTTTTTATACTTTTTTTTCGCTTTTTTGGATGTAAAAGGAGGCACTTTGACAGAAATTGGAGAAGAGTTAGAAACGGCCTGCTTGAGCGCTGCAATTACGGTCCCTCGAGGAATTTCATCGAGGTCCGAAATGATCACAACATCAGAAGAAGTGGCCCGTTTTTCCAGAGCGCGCATCATCGCATTTCTCTGATAATGCTCTCTTTCCCAAAGGCCCATTTCAGGATGTCGTTCATCGATGATCACATGAATCACCTTTGGCAAGTATTTTTCAAAGAGATGTTTGTTCTCTTTGAAAAAAAGAGGTTTCAAATCGCCTCTTTGTGTCTCGACAGATTCGACCAAGACAAAATAGTCCACAGTCTCATCAAGTTCTGCAAAACGAACTTGCAAAAGCTCAAGTTCATTGAAAAAAGGAAAGCAATCGTAAACGAGCCCATAAAGACAAAATGGCAAAAGACAAAGAAGTATCAGTTTCATGATAAAAGCATCTCCTTGAAAAGAGCAATTTTGTGATCGAGCTCCTCCCATTCAGCGAGTGGATCAGATCCCGAGACGATGCCAGCTCCTGAGTAGAGCGTAGCTGTTGATTCGAAGAGAAGACACGAGCGAATCCCTACTACCCAGGTTGAGTCGTCTGTTGTCATTCGTCCAAGAGGAGCGCCGTAGAGCCCTCTATCGAACGGCTCATGATCATAAAGAAATTGTCTTGCTGGCTCCTTAGGAAATCCTGCAAGAGCAGCTGTGGGATGGAGCGCCTGGAGAAGCGTGTCATCTTCAATGCCAGCTGGGAGCTGAGTCTCTAGGCGGCTATAGAGATGTTGCAACCCTCCAGAGGTTGTGCGGATGGAAGGCGTACAAAATGTGAGGGGGCCTAAGCCAGCAGTGTGGAGAGCTTCTTCAATCGATTGTTCGACGAGAGAAAATTCTTGTCTGTGCTTGGGATGGGAAAGGGGAAAGGAAGTGCTTTGATGGAGTTTTTGCGTGCCTGCAAGAGCCTCTACTGTAAGAAGCTGATCTTGTCTGGAAAAAAGCATTTCAGGAGTGACGCTAATGAAGGCAGAGCGGCTTGTTGGCTGGATGCAGATGACATAGGCATTCTCAGCGCGCTTTTCAAGAGCTGCGACGAGGCTCCAGGGATCAATTGGCTTTTCTAATTCAAATTTGCATTCTCGAGCCAAGACGCATTTTTTGAACTGCTTTTCTTCGATCGCTTTAAGCGTTTTTTCGATTAGCTTGGACCAGTGATTGTAACTTGGGAGAAGGTGACATTGTTTGATTTTTGGTTTTTCTAAAGAGGAAAGATCACTTTTTGTTGTTGTCTCAAAGCTTAGGCGGGGAGTGATGTGAGCGCTCTTTGGAAAATCGGACCAGGTTTGTTTGGCAGAGCTATGGCGCCAGCCGTAAGAGATAGAGGAGAGTCCTCTTTCACCAACTCCTGCAAAAGCAGTGGAACTCGAACGTTCTTTCCAATAGATTTTGGGGTATTCAGTGACCTCTTGCAGCCACTTGAGAAGATCCATTAGCTTCCTTTACTTTTCTCCAACATACAAAGTCACTGCGCCGAGGGCCATGGGATGCGCCTTTACGTGAGAAAATCCGGCTCGCTTCATGAGCCCGACAAATGCAGATCCTGAAGGAAAGGTTTCAATCGTCCGGTTTAAATAACGATAAGCCTTCGGAGCGCGAGAGAGTTTTCCTCCAAGCCACGGGAGAATATAGCGTAGATAGAGTAAATAAGGCCATTTAAAGGGAAATTTAGGAAGCGAAAATTCCAAGATCAGGCAGCGCCCTTGAGGTTTTAAGATGCGATGAATTTGGTTTAACCCATGCAGGGGATCTGGGATATTGCGAATACCAAAGGAGAAGGTGCATACTTCAAAGCTTGCCTCTTCAAAAGGCAGGTGCATGGCATCGCCAATTTGCAGCTCGATCTGGTCTTTATACGGCTTGTTTCGAATTTTTTGCTCGCCGATTTGAATCATTTCGGCTGCAAGATCGATGCCTATAGCTGATCGAATCGGTGCTTTTGAGTCAAAGAGGGCAATGAGCTGATCCGCAGTGCCTGTTGCAAGATCGAGAAGATGGATCTCTTTTTTGTTTGGAAAATGTTTGGCGAGCTGTTTTCTCCATCGCAGGTCCATCCCAAAAGAGAGGACCCGGTTGGTTTTGTCATAGGTCTTGGCGATGTGGTTAAACATCTCCTTGACCGTTGTCTTTTCTTTACTTGGCTCGTTTTCTCTCATTTTCTGTTAAATATTGCTTACGTAAACGAATAAAGTTTGGTGTGATCTCTACGAGTTCATCATCTGCAATATAATCGATTGCCTGTTCTAAAGTAAACTTTCTTGGTGGAGTTAGAATAATATTTTCATCGCTCCCCGATGCGCGCACGTTGGTGAGCTGCTTTGCTTTCGTCGCATTGACAATTAGATCATTGTCTCTGGAGTGTTCGCCGACAACCATCCCTTCATAAACCTCATCGCCAGGTTTAACAAACAGAGAGCCTCTCTCTTGCAGAGTGAAAAGAGCGTAACCATTGGCTTTCCCTGAGTTATTGGAGATCAATACGCCGCGGGTTCTGCCAATTAATTCTCCTTTCCAAGGAGCAAACATTTCAAAAATAGAGGTAAGCACTCCAAGTCCCGATGTGCGGGTTAGAAAATCGTTTCGATACCCCATGAGTCCACGAGTAGGCATGGTAAACGAGAGTGTTGTCAGTCCATGTTCTGAAGTTGAAAGAGAAGTCATTTCCCCTTTACGCTTCGAAAGATCTTCAATCACAGTTCCAGAATATTCTTCAGGCACTTCGATATGTACTCTTTCAAAAGGCTCCATCAAGACGCCGTCTACTTCTTTCGTGATGACTTTTGGTTTAGAGACAGCGAGCTCATACCCTTCACGACGCATCGTTTCGATCAACACAGCCAAATGAAGCTCACCTCGGCCGCATACGCGGATTGCATCGTCGCGTCCTGGGATCTCTTCGATTTTTAACGAAATGTTGGCCTTTTTTTCTTTCTGCAAGCGATCTCGAAGCTTATTCATCGTGACGTGTTTGCCGTCTTTACCGACAAAAGGACTCGTATTGACAAGGAACTCTACCGATACAGTGGGCTCTGCCAACGTAATAGGAGGAAGTTGCACAACGTTACCGGTGGCGCAAATGGTGTCTCCAATATCGACTTCTGGGATCCCGGAGAGAGAAATGATATCACCTGCTCCTGCATCTTCGATCTCTACTTTTTTGAGCCCATGGTGCCCTTCAATTTTTACAATTCGGTGATTTGTATGGTTTCCATTTCGATCAACACGGGTCAAGGTGTCTCCTTTAGAAACTTTTCCTTCCAAAATACGTCCGCATGCCTGTCTTCCTAAGTAGTCATCATAGGAGATTGTCGCTGATTGCATAAGGAAAGGTAAAGAGAGATTGCCAGGAGGAGCCGGAGCTGCTGTCAAAATCAGCTCGAATAAAGGCATTAGATCTTTTGGTTCATCGTTTAGTTGGGCGATCGCATATCCACTAAATCCTGAGGCATAAATATAGGAAAAATTGAGCTGATCGTCATTGGCCCCAAGTTCAAGGAAGAGATCAAAGGTGAGATCTAAGGCTCGGTCAGGATTTGCGTGAGGGCGGTCGATCTTATTTAATACGACAATCGGCTTGAGTCCCATCTTTAATGCCTGTGACAAGACAAATCTGGTCTGAGGCATAGGACCCTCTTGGGCGTCGACGAGGAGCAGCACTGAATTGACCATGCCGAGCACCCTTTCGACCTCGCCCGAAAAATCGGCGTGGCCTGGAGTGTCTATAATGTTAATTTTAAAGTCTTTGTAGTAGACGCACGTGTGTTTGGCAAAAATAGTGATCCCTCGCTCTCGCTCTTGATCAAAACTGTCCATCACCCGTTCGGGGATCTTTTCATTATCTCGAAAGATATTCGATTGCTTTAGAAGGCTATCTAGAAGGGTAGTCTTGCCATGGTCGATGTGTGCGATAATGGCGATGTTTCGTATTTTTTGGGGGTCAAACATGATCTTTTAAAAGTTCCTCATTATATGATGTAATCAGTGTATCTTGCTAAACTAATTAATTTCTAGAAGAATTTTCTTGCTTTAATTTTCAAAAAGCCCCTATACTAGGCGCAGAAGAACCTAAAAAGTTATGTAGAAACAGAATTTTTAATCCTTTGAGGTCGCTATGGAACGCTCTTCCAACGATGAATTAGATGAAAAAACAGCTCCTCAAAGTGTTGAATTGCTAGATTCGAAAATAGGTCGCATTGATGATCTGTTAAAAGAAAAACTTGAAAGAGCTTTTCATAAGCAGACCTCAAAAGTGCGTTTGCACGACCTGGCCAAAATTGCCTGCGAGCATTCTCCCATTGACCTGGCCTATGCAGCTTCCCACCTTCCTCCTAATGTTCGGCCTGTTCTTTACGATCATCTGCCGAGTCAAGATAACAAAATTAAATTTCTTGTCAATACAGACAGCGATACGCGGGTGATCCTATTTCGTCATTTGACCGACCTTGAATTAAAAAAAGTTTTTAACAGCATGCCGCCCGACGAAGCGGTCTGGATCATTGAGGATATGCCGGAGCGCAGGTTCCGACGGCTCATGGACCAGATTGATTCTAAAAAGGCGAATCGAATTCGGGCTTTAAAGCAACACGACCGAAAGAGTGCAGGTCGTTTGATGACCTCCGAGTTTTTCGCTTTTACGATGGATATGACCATCGGAGAGGCTGCTCTTTATATCCGAGATAATCCCCGTATTGATTTTGCCAAAGGAATTTTCATCTTGAATCATGCAGGCGAACTGCAAGGATGCGTCCCTACTCGGAACATGATGATTAATCCTCCTCATACCCCGCTTCGGCAAGTGATGCGCCCGGTTCTTCATAAAGTGATGGCTGATGCAACTCGAGAAGAGGTGATTGATCTTGTTGAGCGCTATCGAATTTCTTCTCTTCCTGTAGTCGACATCGACAACTACCTCATTGGGGTGATCTCTCATGAGGATGTGGTTGAGGCGATGGAAGATTTGGCTGATGCGACGATTGCTCGTATGGCGGGTACGAATGAAAAGTTTACTTCCCATGATCCGATTACTCGCCGTTTTCTTACTAGAGCTCCATGGCTTATCGTGACTCTTTTGTCAGGACTTGTCAACGTGGTTGTCATGTCCTCTTTTCAACAAAAAGCTGGAGGCATTTTGCTGTTTGCCATGTTCTTTGTCCCTTTGATTACAGGGATGTCTGGCAACATTGGTCTTCAGTGCAGTACGGTGCTCGTGCGCACCATGGCCTTAGGAGGCCTTTCTCCTGGAAGCCGGCGTGAAACAATCATGAAAGAGCTGATCAGTGGGATATTCACTGGTTCTATTTTCGGTTTGAGCTGTGGTTTGATTGTTTATTTACTGAGTCTTTTTGCAGGTTCTACGTGGACTGTTGCGGCTCCTGGCGCTGTTGCAGTGATTGTCAGCATCGGTTTGATCGGAAGCTGCTGCGCTGGGACCTTGCTTGGAGTGTTCGCTCCCCTCGTCTTTGCCCGCATTGGGGTAGATCCCGCAATTTCTGCGGGACCTATTGTGACCTCATTTAATGACTTTTTATCGATGTCTATCTATTTTCTCATCGCTTGGAGCGTGAGTTCTTTATTCTTCTAGCGCTACGGCCTGCGATTGGAAGGTCTTGCAAATTGTCGGGGACGGCCCGGTGGTTGAAGAGCTAGAGAAGTGTAATCCCCAGCTGTATTTGGCACTGCGGCAATAAATGTGTTTGTGAGTGTGCTAAAAATTGAAATATTTCCCGTTCCAGAGCCTGGAGCGTTGCCGACGTATAAGATATTTTCGCTGGGAGTTAGTGCTAGCCCCAGAGGAGCATCGGCGTTGACAGAAGTCATGCTCGATTTCACGGTATTCGTCTGAGTATCAATAACGAGTATCTGCGAGTTGTTATAAGTTGAAACATAGGCGAGAGTTTCGTCGGAATTAAAGATAATTTCTTGTGGCTCCCCATTTAGGGCACTAATTGTAGTAAGAAGTGTATTATTGGTAAGATTTATCACAGAAATAGTACTGCTTGCAAAATTCGACACGTAAGCCATAGTTCCATTAGCAGTAACGATCACATAAACTGGTGTAGAAAATGGTGAGGGTGAGCCAGCAATAGTAAGAGGCGTGACTGTATTGGTGGACGTATCAATGCGGAATAATTGAGTTGTACTATTAATACTTGCTACATAAGCAAAAGCTCCATCAGGCGAGAAAGCTATTCCAGAAGGCCCTGAAATTGAAATATTTTGAACCCACGAATTATTCGATATATCAATAACGTGAACTTTATCATTGATAGTATTTGTTATATAGGCAAATTGCCCATTAGGAGAGATGGCTATGATTCCTTCGGTTCCAAAGGGAGAAGAGAGCCCAAGAAAAATGGTCGTTTCCAGTTGGTAAGTTTGTGTGTTGATTACACTTACTGTACTATCTCCTCCATTGAATACATAAGCAAACAGACCATCTGATGTAATGGCAACTGACATCGGGAAGTTGAAAGATCCTGTGCTTCCAGAAATAGTCTGAGAAATTTTGCTTGTTGCTGTATCAATTACAAGGACTACATTATGCCCTGGAGTTGCATCTGTCGCCCAAATAAAGGGGCTTGCGCTTAAGAGCTTTGTGATCAGTAGACAAAAAAATAAATAAAAAAAATTCATAGTTACCTTTAGTTTAAAAATTGAAAAGTTGTTTGTTGATACACTGAACCTAACCAAATAAAAAACTCCTGGAAATCGACAAAAATTTTTATTCGGATGAGCCTATCCGTCATCTAGAGGAAAAAAGATTCCCCAGATTTTTTTCTCTAGATTGCGGATAGGCTCATAGGTTTAATTGTTAACGCCTAGTAGGTTTTTTTTTAATCCTCGGTTAGATGATTACTGAAGTCCCGGATAAAAGCAAACGCCCTCTGCATTTATGCTTATATTAGGAATTGTACCGGACTTTTGATCGTGATCGATTAAGGTGTGTGTCATAGTGTCAATAATAAAAATTTTGCCGGTGTCAGCGCATGCAACATAGGCA
Source organism: Chlamydiales bacterium (assembly GCA_030681135.1). Taxonomy (GTDB): domain Bacteria; phylum Chlamydiota; class Chlamydiia; order Chlamydiales; family SM23-39; genus SZAS-17. Next base: position 10,552 of record JAUXXF010000033.1, on the reverse strand, counting down.
CGGGTTCCGTCAGGGCTAAGGACGATTGCATCAGGATCAGAGGATACCGGTAGATCAATACTAGTAAGGACTGTGTCATTGACAAGATTTAAGACAGAAATTTTAGAGGGAGAAAATCCAGTATTTATCACATAAGCAAAAGCTCCGTTTGTAGAGATTGCGATCTCGTCTGGTTTATTAAATATTCGACTTGAGAAAGGGGCGACAATTGCGTAAGAGGAGGTGTTAATCCGGAATACTTGATTTGCTGTAGAATCTGTTACATAGGCAAAAGAGCTGTTTGGTGAAAAAGAGATTTTAGTGGGCTCTATCATTCCTGAACCTGAAAGTGTCATGCTAAGAGAGTTTTTCGATGTGTTGATGATGCTGACAACGTGATGCTCTGCATTGGCTACATAGACAAACGCGCCATTAGGAGAAACGGCTATTTGTCCTTTCGTTGTAGCGCTGCTGAGAGGTCTGAGAGAAATCAGAGTTTTTAATTGGTAAGTCTTTGTGTTGATCACGCTCACTGTGTGATTTGCTCCATTGAACACGTAAGCAAATAGACCATCGGGTGTCATCGCGATCGAAAAAGGTTTTTCAAACGATCCCGTATTTTGAGAGATGGTTTTAAAAATGGCTTTTGTTACCGCATCAATGACAAGGACTTGATGATTTAACTGATCTGGTACCCAAACAAAAGGGCTGGCACTTAAGAGTCTTGCGATGATTAGACAAAAAAATAAATAACAAAATTTCATGATTACCTCTAATTGAAATGGAAAAATTTAATTTTTAACTAAATGTTCTGTGCGCCAAGATTTTCTTAGCGCACAAAAAAGATTAACGGATCGATTATCATCTGCGGTTTGAAGGTCTTGCAAATGGCCGTGCGGATGATTGTTGCAGAGCTAGAGAAAAGAAAAAATCGCCAGCAGTGTTTGGTACGGTAGTAATGATAGTGTTTGTGCCTGTATTGAGCGCTAGAATAGGACCTTGATTATTGCCGATGTACAAAATGTTCCCACTAGGAGCTACTGCTAACGATGTGGGGAATGAAATGCCTCCGCCAGTTGTGGATCCGATTAAAGTATTTGTAAGAGTGTCAATAGTGAAGATTGAGCCGGGGTTACTATATCCTGCAACATAAGCGCGCGTTCCATCGGGACTGAGGACGATTGCCTCAGGATCAGAAAGTGCTGGGAGGTTAATAGTAGTGAGGATGGTGTTATTGACTAGATTTAATACGGGAATGGTGGAATTTCCAAAGTTTGTTACATAAGCAAAAACTCCATTCGCAGTGATTGCTATCTCTTCTGGCGAATCAAATGTTCCTCCTGGAAAAGGAATGGCAGCAGACGCATGAGTGGAAGTATTAATGCGAAATACTTGATTTGCTCCAAAATCTACCACATAAGCAAAAGCGCTATTTGGTGAAAAAGCCAGTCCAATGGGCTCTGAAAATCCTCCAATATTTTGGACGAAGGAGTTAGTCGATGTGTCGATAACACTGACAACCTGTCTCTGTGTATTTGTTACATAAGCGAATGCTCCATTAGGAGAAATGGCTATATTCCCTTCGGTAGTAGAAGGTTCCTGAAGATCGATAAAGGCTTCTAGTTGATAGTTTGCTGTGTTGATAACGCTTACCGTAGTATGAGTTGAACCGCTGGTTGCATTGAACACATAAGCAAATTGATTGTCCGGTGTAATAGCGACCGAAAGAGGATTGTCAAACAATCCTGTACTTTGAGGAATCGTTTGGAAAATGGTATTTGTCGCCGCATCAATCACAAGGACTCTATTATTCAGCTGATCAGGCGCCCAAATAAAGGGGCTAGCACTTAAGATCTTTGTGATTATTATACAGAAAAATAAATAATAAAATTTCATAATTACCTTTGGTTAAAAAATAGAAAAAAATTAATTTTTAACAACTCTTTCTATGCGCCAAAATTTTCTTGGTGTAAAAAAAGTTGATTTTTGAACCTATACCCGTTCCACCTCAAAGACGCCCCCAAAAAACTGATTTGTCAATTTGAACTAGTTTTTCTAGATACATCGATCACGGCCTGCGATTTGAAGGTCTTGCAAATGCCCGAGCCTTGCCTGATGGTTGGATGGCGAGAGAGCTGTAATCGTATTCTCCTCCTGCTGTATTTGGTACTGTAGCGATAACAGTGGTTGTGCTTGTATTGAAAGCTAGAATAGGTCCGAATATATTGGCGATATATAAGATATTTCCGTTGGGATGTATTGCCAGAGGGTTAGGAGTTTGGAAATCGGGCTTAGATATCGACTTGACTAAGGTGTTGGTAAGAGTATCAATGATAAAAATTTTACTGACAGCTATGCCTGAAACATAGACGTTACTTCCGTCAGGGCTTAGTACAATTCCTTGGGCGCTGTCTAGCGGAATAGCAGCGGTCTCTGTATTGTCAGTAAGATTTAATACGGAAACTTTAGAACTAAGGGGCTGAAGGTTTGTTACATAAGCAAAAAATCCGTCTGAGGTGATTGCTATTTGAACAGGTTCAGAAAATGTTACACCTGTAAAAGGGGTTGTTATTGTATAAGTGGAAGTATCAATACGGTATACTTGATTTCCTAAAGTATCCGCTACATAAGCAAAAGCGCTATCCGGTGAAAAAGCGATTCCCTGGGGACTGGAAAATACTCCAGTTGTATGTACAAGGGAGTTTGTCGATATATCAAGAATGTTGAGAGTTCCTCTCGTTCCATTCGTTATATAGGCAAATTCTCCATTAGGAGAGATAGCTATACTCCCGGAGGTTGTAGAGCGGTTCCCAAGGCCCGTAAAAGAGATCAAAGCTGTTCGTTGATAGGTTGCTGTGTTGATAACACTTACCGTAGTATGATTTGAACCGGTAGTCCCGTTAAATACGTAGGCAAATAAACCATCTGGTGTAATGGCGACCGAAACAGGATGATCAAACAATCCTGTACTTTGAGGAATCGTCTGGAAAATGGTGTTTGTTGCTGCATCGATCACAAGGACTCTATTATTAAGATAATCTGCGGCCCAAATAAAGGGGCTAGCACTTAAGATCTTTGTGATTATTATACAGAAAAATAAATAATAAAATTTCATAATTACCTTTGGTTGAAAATTTTTAGTTGTTGATGCATTTATTGTCGACGGCGATGAGAAGGTCTTGCAAATTGTTTGGCCGATGATTCTTGAACTGCAGGATAAAAGTAGATACTTTCTGTATGTGGCCCTGTGTTAAAAGCGATAACAGGTCCTGGAGGATTGTCAATTAAAGTGTCTGTGAGAGTGTCAATATTAAGAGTTATAACGGGCTCTTCATGGTTATCGATTAAGGTATGTGTGAGGGTGTCAATCGTAAAAATTTCGCTGGTACCATGGCATGCAACATAGGCGCGGGTTCCATCAGAGCTGAGGGCGATGGCCTTGGGTTTAGAGGATGTTGGAAGGTTAATATTAGCAAGGACTGTGTCGTTGACAAGATTTAATACGGAAACTTTAGGAGGAGAAGATCCAATATTCGTCACGTAAGCAAATGCCCCATTCGCAGTAATTGCTATCACATCTGGCTTATCAAATGTTTCGCTTGGAAAAAGAGGGGCGACTGCGTAAGAGGAAGTATTAATGCGAAATAGTTGATTTGCTGCAAAATCTGCTACATAGGCATACATGCTATTTGGTGAAAAAGCGATTCCAGTGGGCTCTAGAATTCCTGATCCTGAAATTGTTGTGACAAGAGACTGTGTTGATGTGCTGATCACGCTGACAACCTGCTGCTCTCCGTTTGTTACATAGACAAATTCTCCATTAGGAGAGGCGACTATTTGCCCCTTAGTTGTAGAGCTTCCGAGAGGTATAAGAGGAATGAGAGTTTCTAGTTGATAAGTTGCCGTATTGATCACGCTCACTGTATTATTCAGTTGGTTGAATACATAGGCAAATTGATTGGTTGCTGGTGTAATAGCGATTGAAAGAGGGTTTTCAAAAGATCCTGCGCTTTGAGGGATGGTCTGGAAAATAGTGTTTGTTGCTGCATCAATCACAAGGACCTTATTATTCGGTTCATCCGGGACCCAAATAAAGGGGCCGGCGATTAAAAGTCTTCCTACCAGTAGACAAAAAAATAAATAACAAAATTTCACGGGAACCTCTGGGTTGAGCGCAGAAAGAGTCAATTGTAAAAAATTTATTGATTCAAGTCAAAAAATTTTTTGATATATAAATTTTTTTTATAGATTTTTTTTACACATTTGGTTACAAGGAGAAAATCGTGAAATAACATTTGGGACGAAAGATGAATGTTAAATTTTTATTGAATGCAGCAGTAATATTGACTTCTGGGTTTCTTTTTGCCCAGAATTCAGAATCTGCTGAGAATAGAAGAAATGCGCGCGAGCCTACGTGCTCTGCACCTGAGCCGCGCTATTTTATGCAAGGAGAGCCAATAAGTGACTGTTGTCCTTCTGGTTTTAATACTCCTGCTGCCATTGATGTATGTCCAAAAATAGAGTGCATGGATTGGCAGACAAACGGTTTTATCGACCTTTCTTTTCTTTACTGGTATGTAGGGGAAGAGGGGATGTCTTTAGCCTCGGATGGAGTATTAAACGCAGGAACCGCTTATTACTCGCCTAATATGGTCAATCATCGCCAGACGTTTGATTATCATCCGGGATTTAAGCTCTCTTTAGGGGTTGTAGGAGATCATCAATGGGAAATTTTTGCGGAGTATACATGGCTTCGCGGAAAGAATACTACACACCTTTCTCCTTCTTCCAATACAACGACTGCTGGAACTAGTGCTGCTTTTTCAGGCACTCCTGTGTTAGTTGTCGATGATTGGTTTTTGCAAGGGACAGGCTTTGGACAAGGCCTTTCAGCAAGCGGACTTGATTCCTCTTGGAGATATGGTGTTGATATTCTCGATGTTGGAGTGAGCCGTCCTTTTTATGAAGGAGCTTCTTTGACAGTTGCTCCTTATACAGGACTTCGCGCTTTGTGGATCCGTCAGCATATGACAGTTCAGCTGACTGAAGTAGCAGCACTTTTCTCAAGTGGCGCTCTTGCTGCATCTGAGCCTCTTCAACCTATTCATTCCCACAATATCAGCAACTGTTGGGGATTAGGTCCAAAATTGGGCGTTGAAGCAGATTTTCTGATTCCTATGGGATTTCGAGTTGAAGGGGATGCTGGTGTCAGCTTACTCTATACTCGCTATACCACCGTAAGCCACTCCGAGGATCAAGCATCGACGGCCTTTAGTTCAAGTCCTTACCAAACAAGCCTTAATGATTATAGCTGTCTGCGTCCAATTGCAGAGCTTTCTCTTGGCGCTGGCTGGGGCTCTTACTTTGGTGGCTCGGCTTATCATGTAGATTTCTCGGCATCCTATGATTTTACGATGCTATGGAGTCAAAACATGATGCGCAATTTGCTAGATACTGTGTTGACAGGTACAAGTGCGTCTCCTGGAGATATGTACTTTCATGGCTTGACTTTGAAAGGTCGCTTAGATTTCTGATCAGCGTTAGCTGAGTAGATCGATGAATCCAACTGTTTGACTTGTTCAGACAGTTGGATTTTTTTCTAAATATCCACTGTTTAAGTTTTTTATCGTTCTATCGTTAAATCGTTCTCATCGTTGATGTTTGACAATAAAATCTTGGTTCAGTGGATTTTTTGTTTTAACTCACCTTACGCACGCAGGGAGCCTTTATCGATCCTAAAAAAATCACCAATAAATATCCTATGCATACCCAGGCAGGCAGATCGTTTATATGCCAACATCTCTCGAGAAAAAGAGGAGGATAAGAGAGGAGTTCAAGAAGTTGAAGAGTCCAGAAGTCAGTGACAGATAAAAAAAACTGTCCTAAAGGAGCGCAGAGGAGGTAGAGGGCTAAACTAATAAGCAATAAAAAAAGACTTCCGCTGATGGCAAGAGGGAAGAAGAGATTATAGATAAGGCTCAAAAGAGAAAATGTATGAAAATGAGTAAACAAGAGCGGCAAAAGAGCTAGATTGACCGCGAGTGTCACGCAAAGGCTGCTTCGAAAGAAGCTGCAGAGCAAGTAGCCAACACTTGAAAAAGGGCTCATCGTTGCAAGTTCCGAAATTTCTCTTTTAGGAAGAAGGCGCTGCAGAAGTTTATTCAGCGTTGGAAAAAAGATCAGCAGGCTTGCGCAACTGACAAAACTGAGCTGAAAGCCGATTTGTGAACAAACTAAAGGATCAATCAATAGTTCAAGAAGCATCGCGCCACCTAAAAGATTGAGGGCTGTCGATCTCCGATGCAAAATTTTTCCAAGAAAATAGAGAAAGGCTGTGCAAAAACTTCGAAAAATGGCGGGAGCTGAGCCGACAAAGAGAAAATAGAGAGTGAGAGCTCCTAGTAAAAAGTAGACGTGGATCACTCTTGGCAGCGTCATTTTAAACAAGCCTGAAAGAAGCGTAATGAGGAGAGCGAAATGAAATCCAGAAATGGCTAAAAGATGTTGCAGTCCTGTCCGGTTGAAGGTGTAGCGCAGCAGTCGATCTTCCACATCCCCTGTAATCAAAGATCCCAATAAAGAGGCACTCTTCGGAGAAGTTGTCCTTTGAAGAAACGTTCGAAATCTCTCTTTGTATTGGTAGCGTTTTTCAGCCCATCTATATCTACTAGCTGGAAGAGGTTTCGACTGCTTCAGTTTAAAAGTGTATTGTAGTGTGCCTCGCTCCATCAGCGAGCCTGAGACCCAATAATCTTTATCGGCTTTCAAACGGTTTTTGATGGGAAGGCAAAAAGAGCAGGCAATAGGATGTGGCGTATAAAGGGTCCCTTTGTAGAGAAGATCTTTGTGAAAAGGAGAAGAGTGGGGTTGCAGAGAAGAGATACAAAAAATCCCTTCGATAGGGATGCGGCTTTCAGCTGAAGGAGCCCCTGCATAGAGAAAAAAGGCATAACCCCATCCTATAAGGAGTAGGCTTATGCCGGAAGAAGATCCGATAACTAGTAGATAGATCAGCCAGATGGCGGCAAAAAAGAGAACCTCTGAAGGGTAAAGATAGCAGCTTATACCCCATAGCAGGCTGAGAGCTAACAATAAGGCCGGATGCTCCTTCCAAAAATGGATGTGTGTGCTACGCCATACTAGACTCTGCTTGATCAAACTGCTTTTTCCATTTCCTTGTGACTTGCGCCCAAGTATAGTCCTTTAAAATAAAATCCCGCATAGCTTTTCTTTGCCCTGTTGTGATCGTTTCTGCTTGCTGGAGCGCTTGAAATAATAAAGAAGGGAATTCTTGCTGTAAAAAACAGCGATACCCGTGGCGCATGGATTCTGTAAGACCGGTTACTGCTCTGGCCACTGGAATGGCTCCACTAAATTGCGCTTTCAGGGCTGTAATGCAAAACGTTTCATGAAATTTGAGCGGATATGTCCAAAAAGAGGCGTTTTGATACGCTTTATGGAGCTGATCATGACTGACTAAGCCGTGTTCTTTGACGCCTAAAGGAGCATAATCGAGGATCTGCTTACGCACTTTGCTCTCTTCTGCAGGAGATAAAAATCCCCAGTGTTCCCAGCCATAGTAAATATCCAAAGTAGCTCTTGGAAACGCTTTTTTTACATGAGGCCAAAAATCGAGAAGATACTCTAGTCCTTGTCCATAATTGGACCCATAAATGCAAGAATAGGGATTTTCTCTAGGTGCTATCTCGCCAAATTGGTGAGGTTGAATGGCATTGCCGTAGATGTTTGTATATTTAGCAAACCCGGGGCTTACAGAAATCCATTGAGCTCTTTGAAACTCGGAGAGCCAAAAGACATCGTCAAAACTTTGAGCCAGAGCGTTGGAGATTTTTTGGTTGGTGATGTCATGAGGCCATAAATAGACCTGTTTGGCAAATTTTTTTAGATGCTGTGCCGCCGCAGGCGCTCTCCAGGAAATAGCAATATCAATGGGGATGTTTTCTTGGGTTGACATGCTTACATAGCGGGGATTGGCAAATGGGTGGCTGTGGGGGGAGTTTTGTGGCGGTTCACCAAATACGATGACTCGATACCCGTGGCGCACAAGCTCTTCAGCTGCATAAATGACAGCCTCTTCAGAACCTGTAATTCCTGAGTGAATGCTATCTGGATCCCAAGGTTTGACTCCTTGAGGAAGAAATGTAACGATACCGATTGTTTTCATGAGAAATTTCCTTTTATTTTTTTTGTTGTTGAACGGCTTGTTGGATCGTAAGAATGTTTTTCTCGATATTTGTTCGCTGCTCTTGAGAGAGGGTTGTTTTTTTTAGTAGCTTGTTGTAGGTAGTAAGAGTCTCTTGATAGCTTCCGACCGCAACAGAAGCGTCGGCAAATTGTAAAAGAAGACCTGTATCATAAATTTCGTGTTGTACAAAAACCGTGTCTCCCGTCTGCTTGAGTTCATTCCCTTTTTTGCTGATGAGATACGCGAGCGTAAAATTTCCTCTTCGAATGTAGTAGTGTGCAAGGAAATAAAGAGGTTCAGCTCGAGAGGGGCGGTAAAGATAAGCTCTTGTATAGCTATTGATGATGGTGTCAGGGTCGGCTCCAAGATAGTCTCGGATTTTTGCAATTGAGAGCAAAGAATAGAAAATTTCTTGTTCAGAACCTTCCATGGAAACTCTTTTTTCATGCCAGGTTTGAGCTTTTTCATACTCTCTAGCATTCGCATAGCTTAGAGCTAGATAGAAGACGTAACGGCTATTATCAGGCTCTTTTTCAAGAGCTTTTTCCAAGATGGCAGCATCATTTAGGTATTTATTGGGATCTTGAGAGCGAAATCCTTCTAAAGTATTCGAAAAATTTGTGACCCCGTGCATGAGAGCAGAGGTTTTAGCATTCGAACTTTTTAGCGTTTCATGTACAGGTCCTTCCCATATCCAGTCGAGATGATTTTGAACGAGCGATTCTCGAAAATAATTAATGCCGCTGGGTTGGTGAACTGGAAAAAAATAATAGTCTTTATGAATAGAAGAGCTGTCAAAAGGTTCGTGAAATATCAGCTGTTCATCTGCATCAATAAAGAGAAGATAATCTCCTTTATTTTTAGATAAAGCTAATGCTTGATTGCGATTATGAGCAAAATCAACCCAGGGATATTCATGGAGCTCGCCAGGAATATCTTGCATAAATTCTCGAATGGTCTCTTGAGTTCCATCTGTCGAACCTGTGTCGACAATGACCCAGTAATTAATAATAGGTTTTACAGATGCGAGACATCTTTTAATAACTTTATTTTCGTTTTTTACAATCATGTTTAGGCAGATCGTCTTTTTCATGCAGACACTCTTTTTTATTATTTTGTAACTGTTTTTTCTATCACACGCTTTATAATCGTTTCAATAATTTAATTGATTTTTATTTTTTTATTCCCTATTTGTATTTCTTTTGAAGGTGTTGTTATGAAAAAGAATAAAAGTATTTGTCTGAATATGATTGTTAAAGATGAGGCAAAAGTGATTGAACGATGTCTTGCTTCTGTAAAACCTTTTATTGATTATTGGGTAATCTCTGATACGGGTTCGACGGATGGAACGCAGGAAAAGATTCGTTCTTTTTTGAAAGATATTCCCGGAGAATTGATGGAGAGGCCCTGGGTGGATTTTTCGCACAATCGGAATGAAGTGCTTTATCAGTCTAGAGGAAAAGGAGATTTTCTTTTATTCATTGATGCAGATGAGTGGCTTGATGTTTCTGAAAGTTTTGTGATGCCAAATTTTGAAAAGGATTGCTATGTAGCTTCTGTGAAAGTTGCTAATGGGTCTGTTTATCGAAGGGTCATTTTGATTAATAATCATATTCCTTGGGAATGGAAAGGGGTATTGCATGAGGATATTTGTCCAGAGTACATGAATGGATATGAATTTTTAGAAGGGGTAGTCAATGTGTCGAATACGGCAGATGGGTCTAGGTCTTCTCATCCCAAGAAATACCAAAAAGACGCCGCTGTACTAAAAGAGGCTTTAGATAAGGAGCCTGACAATTGCCGCTACGCTTATTATTTAGCGCAGTCTTATGAAGAAGCTCAGGAAAATGAACTTGCGCTAGACATGTATATTAGGCGTTCTCAGATGATTCATGGTTGGGAGGAAGAGGTCTTTTATTCTTATTATAAAATAGCTCAATTGCAAAGAATTTTGAATTATCCTTCCCATGTATTTATAGATAGTTATTGTAAGGCTTTTCAAATTAGACCTACTCGTGCGGAGCCTTTATTTCATTTAGCTCATTACTATTTATCTGAAAAAAATTTTTTTCATGCTTATTTAGTTTCGCAAAAAGCTTTAAAGATCCCTCGTTGTATAGATTGTATGTTAGTGGAGCATCCGCTTTATGATTATGCAATCGAGCTCCTTTTTGCAGAGTGCGCTGTGCAAGTCGGGCAATTTCAAGAGGCCTGTGAAGCTTATGAGAGATTGCAAGTCAATCCTTTTGTTCCTTTGGAGACAAAGGAGCAAATTCGTCTTTTTTTACCTTTTGTTCTTTCTAGGAAGATGACGTCTGCGTGGTGATTTTTTCTATTAGACCTCTTTCGAAATTAAGGGTTCGTCGA
>JAUXXF010000032.1 GCA_030681135.1 Chlamydiales bacterium | reverse complement strand
TTTGTTTGGTTGCCATGTTTTTCTCCTTGGAAAAAGGCGATTAAGTGTGTTAAGTAAGGCCGATTGGAAGATCATAAAATATCTTGCAGATCGACAGAACCTGAAAGTTGCGAGAGGTTCTCAAAAGCAATCTTTTATCTCTCCAGGGATATAATAGTCAAAATAAATCGGATAAAATTTTAAGATATTGTATTTAAGATGATTTTTTGGCAGAGTCGGTTCCGCGCAGGAGAAGGGTTTTATGTTAGTTCGCAGCTTAGAGCTTTTGCATCAAAAAATAATCTCTGAGCCTTCCATGCAAGGACGGATGAGGCATATAGATTGGCAATTATCTCGAAATAGTTCGCCAGATTTTTTGCAGTGGATGTCTCAATGTAGCTTACAGCAGCAGTATTTACTAAAGCAATTGATAGTCATTGGGCAGGCGGGCTGCTTGGCTCAGGCGAGTGTCTCTGATTTGCAAGAGGTCTGTCAGCAGCTACTCTTGATTGACCAGTTTTACTGGCAGTTAGGAGGGCTTGTTGGCTATCAAGTGGAGATTTTACGCCGTTTAGAAAAACCTAAAGAGGATTTTTCTCAAGATGCAACGTTTCATTCTCCTTCTTTTTATGATATTTCAACGCCTACGGCAGATGTAGAGGAGGCCATTGGGCAAGGAATAGAAGCTCTTCCTTTTACAGCCGAATTTTACCCCTTGGGAGGAGCTGCAGATAGGCTTCATTTGGTCGATTCAGCTACAGGCTGTGATCTGCCAGCTGCAAAGCTCCAGTTTATGGGAAAGTCGTTATTTGAAGGATTAATCCGCGATGTACAAGCTCGCGAGTTTTTGTATAAGCAGCGATACGGAAAGACTGTAGTGATGCCGATAGGGATCATGACATCGGCTGAAAAAGACAATCATCGTCTCATTATGGAGATGTGTGAATCGAATCAGTGGTTTGGCCGTCCGAAAGAGTCTTTTCGGCTTTTTTGCCAGCCTTCAGTGCCTGTAGTCGATGAGCAGGGCAACTGGATTTGGTTAAGGCCTGGAAAATTGCTGCTTAAGCCGGGAGGTCATGGAGCTCTTTGGAAAATGGCTCAAGATGAAGGGGTGTTTTCCTGGTTAAAAGAGCAGCGAATGAAACAAGTAATGGTTCGTCAGGTGAATAATCCAATAGCTGGCGTCGATTATGGCTTGCTTGCTTTTTTAGGTTTTGGTGTAAAGCTCCAGATGGCTTTTGGATTCGTCTCTTGTCCTCGTTTATTGAAAGCAGCAGAAGGGGTCAATGTCCTCGTTGAGAAAAAAAGAGACGCTTTCGTAGAGAGGATGTTGACGAACATTGAGTACTGTGATTTTGTTCGCTATGGCATTGATGATGCGCCATTAGTACAAGGGGAACCTTATTCCCGCTTCACCTGTAATACGAACATTTTGTTTGCCCGTTTAGAGGACCTTGAACAAGCGGTGCAGAAATGTCCTTATCCTGGGCTTTTAGTGAATATCAAGCCGGCAAACGTTTCTTTGGCGGATGGAGAAAAACGGCAAATATCTATGGGGCGCTTAGAGTCAACGATGCAAAATATTGCTGATGTCTTTGTTGAACAGCACCCTCTTGGAAGCCCGTTAAAAACTGATCGAACGTTTGTGATATACAATGAGCGAAAAAAAACGATTTCGACGACAAAGAAAGCCTATCTTCCTGGAGGATCTTTCCAAGAAACGCCAGAGCAGGGGTTTTATGATTTACTGCAAGCTTCTCGAGAGGTTTTAGAGAACTACTCTGATTTCTCTCTTCCTCCCAAACGCTCTATCTTAGAGATGCAGCAATTTGGACCTGAGTGCGTCTTCCTCTACCATCCAGCTTTGGGGCCCCTTTATTCTCTCATCGGACAAAAAGTGCGCAAGGGACGAATGTCCTTGGGATCTGAACTGCAGCTTGAAATTGCTCAAGCAGAAATCGATTCTTTGGACCTTCAAGGAAGCTTGCGTATTATAGCTGACAGGCCGACTGAGTCGCGCTGTGTTCTAAAAAACGTACGAGCGGTGAATAAAGGAGTTGATTGGGAGCGCTCCCATCCTTTTTGGGTCTATCAATTGGTGAGATTTGAGTCTTTGCAGATTTCCCTGAAAGGGAAAAGTGAGTTGATTGCTGAAGATGTTGAGCTCTTAGGAGATCAACATTTGATTGTTGAAGATGGAATGCGCATGATCGTCTCCAAGCAAGGGACTATCATTGAAGCATTACAATAACCCAAAGGGAGGAAACTCCCTTTGGTTATAGCAGCTTTAAGTTGATTAAACTGCTTGCTGTTGACCATTTGTATGGACCAAGTCTGCAATCTCTGAATTAAGAAACTCGTCTTCTCCAATAGTTGGAATAGATCGTTCTTCCTTAATGGGTGAAAGACCAGAGTCAGGCATTGAAACATTTACTTGACGTGCAGAGTTTGTTAAGCCTTTCACTGTAGTTATTACTTCTTCTACACGGTTTGCTGCTTCTTCTATACGACCTAGTTTATCCAAGATTAGGCTGTTTGACTGTGTGCTATTACCCTCGTCTGTCTCTTCAATATGAGAAACATTCGGTTGGTAATAACTCAATAGTGTCTCAAGGCGAGTTTCGATATTTTGAATTCTCCCTTGAACAAATTCCACTGAGTTCCCCACTCTTTCTATAAGAGCCAATACATGGCGATTTTGCTCTACAAAATCTTTAGGAGTTACGGTTGCCATTTCATTTAGAGCAACTGAAACCTCTTCTTCTTTTTCGTTTTCTTTTGGAGTCGTTGCGCTAGGTGTTTCTGGGGTAGTTACGCTAGATCCTTCACCGTTATTTGCAGGTGTTTCTGGGTTAGCTATGCTAGATCCTTCACCGTTGTTTTCAGGTGTTTCTGGGTTAGCTACGCCAGCTCCTTCAACATTATCTACAGGTGTTTCGTCTGGTTTTGCTGGCGTTTCTGGAGCTTTGGCAGCAGCATATCGTTTGCTGATAGCCAGGCCCACGCCGATCACGGTTACAACGCCTACTGCAACGCCGAGAGGGATTAACCAAGCTTGGTTTGCTGCGTAGAAAGCGGCGGCTCCTGCAGATCCTTGAGCAAACCATGCGCTTAAGGTGTTAAACACTTCGCTGGCTACTGCTGCAATTTTAGCAAGGACGTCTGCTCCCCAAGCTTTTGCACCTTCTAGTGATATAGATTGTGCGATGTTTCCAATGAATGGGTTGTGAGATATTCCTGATAGTGACATATAAAACCTCCTAATGGTTATTGATCAATATGTAAACAGATTTCAACAGGACATGGTCCTGTGATGACGAGCAATTATTATAAACTTAGTCAAGTAAATGTAAAGGAAAAAGATCTTCTTTCTTGTATTCAGCTCTCTTTGATATTCTCTGTAATGAGAACCAATGAGGATATGTATGCATATTGAGATACAAGAGCGTCTGAAAAAAGTAGAACAGAGACTTTCTGATATGTGGAGGTATCTTTGACTTGGCTGTCAAAGAAACTGAAGTAGAGCGTTTAGAGCGGCGAATGGCTGAGAGCGACTTTTGGGATGATCAAAGATTGGCTCAAAAGATGATTGAGGAGTGTAATGCTCTTCGTCTTTGGACGGTTCCTTACAAAGAGGTCTGTAGTCGATTTCGAGACATTCAAGATCTCCTTCCCGAAGCAGAAGAATTAGGAGATACCGAGCTGGTAAAAGAATTGCTCGATTCTTTAAACGCCGTGGAATTAAAGCTGGCTGACTTGGAGATCCGTAAGATGCTGTCTGGAGAAATGGATGGCAAGGATTGCTATTTTGAGATCAATGCTGGGGCGGGCGGGACCGAGTCTTGCGATTGGGCAGAAATGCTTTCTAGAATGTATCAGCGCTGGGCTACCAAAAAAGGGTGGAAAATAGAGATCGTCGATCGACTCGATGGCGATATCGCCGGCATTAAAAGCATTACTTATCGGATGTCGGGGAATTTTGCCTATGGGTACTGCAAGTCTGAAAAAGGTGTTCATCGTTTAGTTCGTATTTCTCCCTTTGATGCAAACGCAAAACGCCATACCAGTTTTGCCTCTGTTGACATCACTCCGGTTGTAGAAGATGTCCAAGTTGAGGTTCGATCTGAGGATTTGCGCGTCGATACCTATCGAGCAAGTGGAGCTGGGGGACAGCACGTCAATAAAACAGATTCTGCGGTGCGCATGACCCATTTGCCGACAGGAATTGTTGTTTCTTGCCAAAGCGAGCGGAGCCAGATCCAAAACCGAGAAACCTGCTTAAAAATGCTTCAATCCAAGTTATACGAACGGCAAGTGCGTGAAACAAAAGAGAAGGTTCAGGCATTAGGTGGGGAGAAAAAAGAGATTGCGTGGGGCAGTCAAATACGCAATTATGTGTTTCAGCCATATACCCTTATCAAAGATACTCGGACGGGAGTAGAAGTGGGTAATATCCGCGATGTGATGGATGGGGATATTGATGTGTTTGTGAATGCTTATCTCAAAGAATTTGGGGAGCAGTAGAGGTTACATGCTAGAAGAGTTTGATATTCGCTATTCTTCACTAGAAGACTTGACGCTTCTTGCAAAGTGGTTTTCTGAGCCTGGAGCAACCAATGATTTTGCTTTTGATGAGCAGGAAATGGAAGCTTCTTTGAAAAATTGGATTGGTTTTGCAAAATATAAAGCCAGTTTGACAGGTCTATGGAAAGGGGGGCCTTGCGCTATAGCAACGTTATTTTTAATGCCCTACAGAAAAGTGGCTCATCATTGTTCTTTTTATTTGATGGTCGATCCTAGTCATCGCCGTAAAGGCATAGGTACGTCGATGGTCCGTAACATCTTGAATCTGGCTAAGACCCGCTTTCGCTTGGAGAGCGTCCATGTAGAGCTGTTTGAACCGAGTCCTTTACTTTCGATCCTTCAAGGGCAGCAATTTGAACTGTTTGCAAGACAAGAAGGGTATTTGGAAAAAGATGGCTGCAGCAAAGCCCGTCTATTACTGGAGCATTTTTTTTAAACATGATTGAGATCACCACCCGATTTACTGAAGAGAGCGATTATGATTTGTTGGTTACCTGGCTGATGCGGCCTGGAGTTCTCCGCTGGTTTCCTCTCTATGATTTGAGAGAAGTGGAAGATGCCGTGCGCATTTGGATGTATCATGCTAAGCAATCGGCTGTTCTTACGGCGCTTGTAGATGGGGTTCCTTGCGGAGTTGCGGTTCTCTATTTACAACCATTTAAGAAGTTAGCGCACCAGTGTTTATTTGCGATTGTTGTTGATGAGCCTTATCGAGGGCGCGGGGTTGGCACAAAACTTCTTACAGATCTTATGGCTTTAGGAAAAGAGCGTTTTCAGCTAACAATGCTTCATTTAGAGGTATATGATGGAAATCCTGCAATTCATTTGTATCGTAGGCTAGGTTTTGAGCAGTATGGATTTCAGCGCTCCTTTATTAAAGATAATGGCGAATACATCGGAAAAATTATGATGCAAAGAAAAATTTAAAATTTTGGATAGGGTCACATGGCAGGACATAGCAAATGGGCAAACATTAAGCATCGCAAAGAGCGGTCGGATAAAAAAAAGGGAAAAATTTATAGCCGCGCGATGAAAGAAATCATTACCGCTATCCGAGGGGGCGGGCCTGATCCTAAAACAAATAATAAGCTTCGTCTTGCGATCCAAAAAGCAAAAGAAGTGAATGTTCCCAATGATGTGATCGATCGCAATATCAAAAAGGCGGCAAGTCCTGATCAGCAAGATTTTGTCGAGATGACCTACGAGCTTTATGGATTTGGAGGAGTTGGCATTATCGTTGATATCATGAGCGACAATAAGAATCGTGTAGCCTCCGATATGCGGATTGCGACCAATAAGTGCGGAGGGACGATTGCAACGCCTGGCGCTGTCTCTTATAATTTTGAGCGCAAGGGTGTGATCCGGGTAGAGAAAAAAAGCGCTACAGAAGATGATCTTTTTCTACTTGTGAGTGAGCATGGCGCAGATGATTTAGCTGTGGAGGAGGAGAGTTACGTTGTCTATACTCCGATCGAGGCTTTTTATAAAGTCAAAGAGGCTATAGAAGGAGCCGGCGCGCGCACTGAAGAGGCTGAACTTGCCATGGTTCCCAAAGTTTGGGTAGAGGTCTCTGATGAAGATGCTGACAAAAATATTGTTTTGATCGAGTGGTTAGAAAATTTAGATGACGTCGATGCCGTGTACCACAATATGAAGATTTCTTGAAGATTTTTAAAGAATTTTCTGGCATTTTTCTCGTGCATATGCTATACTTTTGCCTTAATAAACTAAGGTTATCGTATGCCATTCCCAATAGAGAAGAGCCCACCTCCTTTAGTCCATTTAGTAAATGATTCTGAGTTAAAGCTTTGTGATTGGATGAAAGAGAAGACGGTCGCTGAGATCTATCAGTCCCAGATCGAGTGCCTGTGCAAGGCATATGATACTTATTCTAAACAAGATAGAACTGTTATTGTCCAAGTTCTCAGTCAAGACCTGGAAAATGGAAGAGCACAAGAGGAGCCTCCAGCCCCTTCAAAAAGTCTTTTAGATCTATTCGACCAAGGAGCTATAACGGCTAGCGGGTTGGATTTTTTAACCCTCGACTCTTCTCCGCAAGAAGCCAGTCCCTTGGCTTTTACTACGCAATTTAATACAGAAGCGAACTCTTTTGGCCTAAGAGGACTATATAATAGCGGCAATGATTGCTTTTTGAATGCTTTATTTCAAGTTGTCCTCTTGGGTGACCCTTATATCCAGGGTGTTTTATCCGAGCGCTTTCCGTTGATTCGAAATCTCATCGAGGCTTACAAAGAAAATACTCCTTTGTCTACGAGGATGTTGAGAGATCTCTTGATGGAGATAGAACCTCGAGGAGCCTGGGCTACAGGACAACATGATCCACAAGAAGCTTTAGCTAGTGTATTAGGATCATTCAACCACGTTTTATGCAATCAGCTTGTGCATCGTGCAGCCGCAGAAAGAGTGGAAAAAGAGCCTTATTCAGGAGAGGGAATTCCTCTTGCTTTCCCTATGGCTCCTCAAGAGAGTCAAGGGATTCATTTTGAAGATTTGGTAACGATTTATTTTGAAGGGGATCCATTAGATTCTCTGAGAGCTCAAATGTCTTTCGATCAGCCCTTAGAAAATTTAGTCTTTTTTATTAAGCTTTTTGATGCCATGGGAAATAAGATTCATACTCCCGTTGAAGTTCCAGAGAGGCTTGATCTAGCCCCCCAGCATCTTGGATTGAAACAAGAAGCTAAAATTGCTTATGAACTAACAGGGTTTATTGAGCACGTGGGTCCAACGCCCAATACCGGCCATTATATAGGTTATGTATCACGAAAAGATAGCCAAGGAAATAAGCATTATTTTCGGTGTAATGATTCAGCTGTAGAAGAGATTCAGCAGGGACAGTTTCTCGAAAAAGCAAAAGTTTCTTACATGCATTCTTTCAAAAAAGTGAACGATATAACGATTTAACGATAAATTTTTTATCGTTAAACCGTTAATTTTCTGCTCAGCTTCTAATTCTCATTCCGCGCGCTGTAGGTTGCGATGGATGGAATTTTTTCAGCCGGGACGAGCTCATAGCTGAAAGGGTTAGCGAGCTTTCCTTCACAAAGAATGGCTAAACGCTTTCTATTATCTCTTTGTAAAAATCGTTTCGAAGTCTCAATGAACTTTTCATAAGAGAGGTTTCCCAACGCCTGGATTCTCTCTTCGACGAACTGGAAATTCCCATTTTCTTCAAAAGCAAGCATATCCCAGAGATCCATTTTTTCTTGCAGATTGCGAAAGCGTGTTTGCAAGGAGTGGATCATGCCGCCTCGAATCATCTCAAAACGATCTGTTGGGATCGTAGTTGCTAATTCTTCATGAAACGTTTCCAAAAAAAGCTCAAAACGATAGAGGAGATCTTCTGGTTGGTGTGAGTTGGATTGCACAACAAAAGATTGGAAGAGGCGAGATTCGAGCGTTGTTGCAAAACTCGATGCGATGTAGCCTGTCTTTTGTTTTGTGCGGAGCGTATCAAAAAAAGCTTCTCTTAAGGCGTTAGAAAGAATTTCCTGAGCTGCTCGATGTTCGAAGGTAAAAACTCCTTGATCTAATAAAAGCAAAGCAGCATTTCCTTGAGACTCGACAGATTTGGCGATGATAAAAGGGCCGCCTTGTTCAGGAAGGGAGAGGATTTTTTTCTTATAGTGTTGCGCTTTTACATAGGGGGTTTTTGCCAAGATGTGCTGTACATCGAGCCAGGAGGATTCTGCTTCTTTTAGAGAAAGATTGCCTCCGAACATGGCCTCGATATAGGTCTTTTCAAACATTTTTTTATGGAAATTGAGGAATTCTTCATAAGTAATCGTCTCTAATTCGACGAGCTTTTGCATCTTTGTGCTTCTTCCATAAGTTAATAAGGAATCGAGAAGTTCTTTCCCCTGGTAGACTGCAAGTTCTTTTTTGCTGTTGAGATAACTTTTTTTATGCCGTTCGACATAGAGATTAAATTGATCGATTGTAGGAGGGGTAATCGGCATTTGCTGGATAATTTCCTGCAGAAGAAGCGTTGCTTTTTCGCTAAAGCCAACGATTTCAAGCGAGAGTTTTGGTGTATTGAAATCAAACGTTGTAGTAAGGCCAGCATTTTGCGCGCAGCTGAGGAGGGGATGGAGAAGATCTGTGAGATGATCGAGATATAAAGAGACCATGCAGGAGCTTCTGGGGTCCGGGGTGAATTGAGGAGAGCGAATATGGAGATGGATCGCTGTTTCCGGCGTTTTAAAAGCAGGCGCCCTGCAATAATAAGCTTCTCCAAATTCATTTTCTGCAATTTTCTGAGGAATGGATGGTCCATCAGTAGGAAGGATGGTCAGTTTATTAGCAACAAAAGGATTGGGAGCTGGAAGGCGGATAGTTGGATGAGGCTTTGCATCTGCCCAAAGAGCGAGCCACTCGGAAGGAATTGGACGAACTGTATATTCTGCTCCAAACCACTCTTCTTTCTTGTCTGTCTGTACGTGAGTGAGCTCTGAGGGTGCCAAAAGAGACAACACACAAGATTCAGGAGTGAGGAATTGGAGGAGCTGTTCTATTTTCTCGGGATCATAGCTTGTAGCCAATATTTGATGGCGTGGATAGGTCTCGAGAGCCTCGTCGGGCATTGCTCTGCCTATATCCATAGCAAATTGAAAGGCATCTTGACGGGTTTGGTATTGATAAAAGAGTTTAGCTAGAGCATTTTTTTCTTGATAAAGATAAAGAGGGATGCCCGTGGAACGATAAGTGGCTAATGCTTCAAAACAAGAGAGTACTGAGGTTTCTAATTGAGAGATCCCTTTTTCGGTCAGAGTGAGGTTGATGCTAAAAAATTGATGCTCTTTTCCTCCAACATCTTCAACTCCAATAGACACGGAATCAATCAATTGTTCACTTTTGAGTTTTTCATAGAGGCTATACTTTTGTCCCTGATTGAGTACATAAGCGAGTAGGTCTGCTGATTTTGCAGGGTCGTTAGACAGTTCAGGTGGCAGTTCCCATAGTAAAGAGAGGAGGTTATGATTTTTGATGGGCTTAATATAGGTAATGTGGCCTCTTTGCTTTTCCGAAGTTAATGTTTGTTCGTAAGAGAGCGGTTGATAAGTAGTTAGAGGAATAGAGGCAAATAAAGAGGCAACCTCTGTCGAAAGTTCGTCTAAGGGAAGGGGAGAATAGATGGCCAGGTGCATCCGGTTTGAGCCGTAGTATTTTGTATGCCATTTTTTTAAGGCTTGCTGAGGAATATTTTGCAGCGTTGCGGAATTGCCGATGCTAAATCCTCGATTAGGATGGTCTGGATTACCGAGTTCTTTAAAGACCATAAATTCCCGCCAACCATCATTTTCAAGATTTTTGGCATATTCTTGGTCAACGGCATGAAGTTCTCTGGAAATACCAGATGGGTTAAAAAGAGGGTCGATGAAGAAATGGGCAAACCGATTTAAAATGGTTAAAAAACCGTCCGTCTTTGATGAGAACATGTACACTGTTCGATCAGAGGCGGTAAATGCATTGGTTTGGCCGTTGTAATCAGCGATTAATTTGGAAAATTCGTTTTCACTTGGAAACGTATAAGAGCCCATAAAGAGCATGTGTTCGCAAAAGTGAGCCATCCCTGGGTATTCTTTTGGATCATTCCACGAGCCTGCCTCTACAGCCATGACTGCTGCCGATTGGTCAGCTTCGGGATCTGAGATGAGTAGTATTTCCAAGCCATTGACAAGGCGAAGCTTGGCCATGTTTCGATTGGTTAAATCAGGATTGAGGAGAGGAAGATCAGTTCGATCCTCAATTTCTTGTATTCCATAATCTAGTTGATTTGCGCAGCACTGTATGCAAAGAATGGTAGCGAAAAAAAGAGGTCGAATCATTATATCCCTAAATGTTTAAGCAAACTGTAATTTTGTCTTACGAGATTCCAAATAGCATAGGCTCGAATTTCTCGTCTTTTCATTTTATCTTTTTCTTGCAAGCCTGAGAAATGTTCCATATCGAATTCGGGGGCAAAGAAGAGGTGGATCGGGGAGTATTTGGCAGATCTGGTTTCTCCAAGCTCTTTTTGGATGGTTTCAGGAGGGGGAAGCAGATTATACGTAGATAAAGAAAGCGGATAAAAGTGGGTAGGTGTTTTGGATTTTTTGGCCATGAGATAAAACATTTCGATGCTTTGAGGATCAAAAGGAGCCACTTCGATAACACCTTGAGCATTTTTTCGATCTCTTCCTCCCGAAGGGGCCACATAAATGGCTTTTCCTCCTTCTTGTAAAAGACGGCTCATGAGCTCCATCGTATTTTTATTGTGGAGTTGTTTTTCTAGTTTTTCTTCAGGGGGATCATCGATATAGCGCTTCGAGTAGACGCACAAAAGATCACATCCCATGCTAAAGGGGATTGCGATAGGATCTGTAACAACTCGCTCTCCTGCGACATAAATGATCGATTCTGCTAAGCGGGGATGTTCTTTTTCCAATAAGATGGCAATAGCTTGAGGGTCGGACTCGGTTTGATGATTAGCTAAAAAGATGACGTTTTCTTTGTTAGCGATCTGAGCTTCTATCTTGTCTAGTTGCTCTTTCCCTTGAATGGTTGATTGAGGAAAATTGATTAGTGGACGAATGAAATCGAGACTAAATTCGTAATAATCGATGGGATGGCGAATTTTTTGGTGATAGGCTTCAAAGTTGTGAGGATGTTCAATTTGCTCTCGGACTAATTCTAAAAAAAGCAAAAAGGTAGGGATAATAGACTCTATAGGATGATCTACCTGTTCGATGGCAGTTTTCAAACAATGATAGAATTGCAGAATGATCTTATGATACTTATCAGGAACGGTTCCCTGTTTATGAAGCTCTGCAAGTCTATCTAAAAAAAGTTGTTCAGGTATCGATTTTTTGTCCATTGAGCGTCGAGTAAAAAACAAATTCATTTAAGTGGAGCTGATCATTAATCCCGTACTCAATTTGAGCATTGGCTACAATGGCAAGGCGCGAATAAAAGTCTTTATCGCCGCCCTCCAGGTAATGGTTTAACTCTGGATGGATGACTAATTTCAGTCCATAATGGTTTTGGGAATGGATTAATTTTTTAAGAGAGCGTTCAATCTCAACAGAAATGCTTTCATGGCTTTTGATAAGGCCATGGCCAGAGCAATAAGGACAAGAGGTAAAGAGGGTTTGGGTCAATGATTCGCGGTTTCTTTGGCGAGTCATTTCAATGAGGCCGAACTCGCTCATTCCCAAGATGGTGCATTTTGCGCTATCTTCTTTCATGCACTCTTTGAGTTTTTCGAGAACGCGCCTTTGGTTTTTCTTTGAGCGCATGTCGATGAAGTCGCAGATAATCAGTCCGCCTACATTGCGGATTCTCAGCTGACGGGCGATCTCTTCAGCAGCTTCTAGGTTGATTCGAACGAGTGTTTCTTCTACATCGGTGCCATTGACATTTAATGAGCTTCTTCCTGAATTGACATCGATTGTATACATCGCCTCTGTCCGGTCGAAAAAGAGATATCCTCCTGAGCCGAGCCAGATTTTTCTTTTCGTCGCTCTATCGATTTCCCTTTCCACGTTGAATCGTTCAAATATGGGGGTTTTGTCTCGGTAAAATTCAATTTTTAGAGGATGTTCATTGGCGTATTTTTGATACAGATGCTTGCATCTTTGAAAAGTGGCATAGTCATCGATAAGAAGTCTGTCATATTTTTTGTCGACGCATAAGGTGACGGCTCTTTTAATGAGGTCCGATTCTTCATAGAGAAGAGTAGGTCCGCTCGCTTGATTGAACTTTTCGACAATGACCTGCCAGTTATGAAGCAGCTCGGTGGCCTCATCAATCAGCATATCGGGTGTCGCTTGAGCGCTAGCTGTTCTACAAATCAGCCCCATATCTTGCGGCATTTCAAAAGAACGGATGAGTTGTTTCAAACGATCTCTGGAGCCTTTGTCTTCGATTTTTCGCGAGACACCTCTATGAGGATTGTTGGGAAGCAGCACTAAATAGCGTCCAGCAACAGAGATATTAGAGGTGAGTCTAGCTCCCTTTGTTCCAATGGGCTCTTTGACAACTTGCACTAATACGGCCTGGTCTGTCTTTAGCAGCTGAGTGATGTCTTTGGCTTTGGGTTTTGCTCCCATTTTTGAAATGTCGTAGTCCAGCTCAAAGTCCATGTCAAACATTTCTTCAAATTTTTTGGTGTTTTCCAAAATATCGCTGATATGGATAAAGCCGTTTTCTCCTTCGTTAATGTCGACAAAGGCAGATTGGATATTCAATAGGGTATTTGTGACGCGACCTCGGTAAACATTTCCTGTAATTTGACGTGATTTTTTTCGATCGATGATCAAATCGTGCAGTTGGCCGTGTCTCATATAGGCAAAACGGGTTTCTTTCGATTCGACGTTGAGTAAAATTTCATGCATAGGAGGCTCCGAAAGACTTTATTGTACAGTATTTGAAAATGATTTTCTAGTAGGAACCTGTCTCAGGTTAATTTTTCATTGTTTGGGAGATCCCCAAAAAAATAGATTTTACACCTTATCAGCTGCAATTTCTACTTCTTTCGCATAGTCTCCCAAAGCCTTGATTAATGCTGTGCACATTTCGTCGAGGATAAAATCTGGCAGATGGCGCTTTTCTAAAAGCTCATAGCTTAACATATGATAGAAGAGATTTCGGACGTCTCTCTCTAGGCTTTTAGTAGGTAAATTAACAAACAATTGGGCTGCAACGGCATTAATTTTTTGATGCATTCCGCAATCCCTTCCCCAAAGCGAATAGTTAGTGCCTTCTTTTGTTGAAGGATGTTTTTCAAGATAGTGGAATAATGTTATTTCGTCAGGGAATTGGCTTCGCGGTCGCTTGGCTATAGCGCACATTGGATGCTCCATGAGTTAAAAAATATTCAACATCTTAGCGTCAAATCTTTTTTAGTCCAAAAGATGACTAAAGTTGACAGAACTTTCATTTCGAAAGAGGTCTAATTGTTCGTTTATAGATCATGTTTAAACGTCTTGCTTGCCATATGAATAGCGCTTGCAAAACTTTGCGCTGTGGAGTAACCGTGGCATTTGATCACGGCGCCTTGTACGCCGGCTAAGATAGCTCCGGGATATTCGGCATAAGAAATTTGCCGTTTGAGGGTTTTCATAAAGGGGAGAAGAACTTCCTCTGGGATATGCGTAGAGAGCTGATCGAGGAGTAGGTTCGCAATGCCTTCTGATGTTTTTAGAAAAATATTTCCTGTAAATCCATCAGTCACGAGAATGTCGATCTCGCCTTCAAACGCAGATGTCCCTTCGATATTGCCTGCAAAGACAAAAGGTGCGGAGGTGAGAGCTTTTAGCTCTTTATAGGCTAAGCGAAGCTCTGATCTGCCTTTTGTGGGCTCTGATCCAATGTTGAGTAGGCCAACAACTGGTTTTTCAATGCCCTGCATTCTTTGATATTCGGCGCCCAGGAGAGCAAATTGGACGTAATGGGAAGCTTTGATGTCACTATTAGCACCAACATCCAATACAGCTAGAGGCTTTTTTTTGGTTGGCATAAGGGTGAGTAGAGCAGGTCTTGTGAAATGAGGCTTCATTCCTAAAATAATCTTTGAAGCGCTGACGAGAGCCCCCGTGTTGCCTGCAGAAATAAAAACATCGATTTTTTTGTCTTTGAGGAGGCGAAGGCCTACGCAGAGCGAACTGTTTTTCTTTGAGCGGACTGCTTTGAGAGGAGAATCGCTCATTTCGATCACTTCATCTGCAACTTGGTACTGTAGAGGCGCAGCCATGCGCTCATACTCGGGCGTTCCAATCGCTAAAATCTGAATATGCGGGGGCTGTGATAATTGATGGAGTGCTTTAAGCAAGACCTCGGGTGCATTGTCATGCCCCATGAGGTCTACACCAATTCGAAGCGAACCGTTATTCTGCTTTAGCATGAAAACCGCTTACCTAGTTAAGGTTTCGAAGCGAACCGTTATTCTGCTGCTTTAGCGTTAATTACGCGGGAACCGTAGTGGCCGCAAGCGGGGCATACCCGATGAGACAAACGAGCAGCTCCACAAGTGGGACATGCTGATGTGTTTTTCGGTGTTTTCGCGTGGTGCGAACGGCGTGAATTTTTTTTTGCGTTTGAAACGCGGTTACGTGGTACTGCCATGGGTTTATTCTCCTAAATGTTTATATCAGTGAAAGGGAAATAGGTCGGGTTTTCTTTTCGCTTTTTTGAGCTCATAAAAGGAGCTATTGCTTCCCTTTCTGGACAGTTGCCTTCATTGCATTCTACGATTAAAGGAAGTTCTATTAAAAGAGCTTCTCGTAAAACTTCTGTAAAATCAAAAACAGCAGAAGGGATGTCTTTCATGAGTTCTGTATGGTAAAAATTATTTGCCTGAAGGGTAGTCAGCACAGGTTGATTGCAAATAGCACAAAGCCTTACTGCCTTAGTGGAAGCTGTCAGGTAAATAATAAGATGATCATCCGTAAGATAAGCTTCTCCTTTTAACTCAACTGGTTGAGGAAATGAGAGGTCATCTTCGTTAACTGCTAAAAAAGAAGGGTCTAAGGAAGCATTGATCAGTTGCTTTCCTCCCCCTTTTAAGCGGTCAATATATATTTTAAATTGCTCAGACATAGAAAAACTTATCAATTGATAACCCTAGAGTGTAATGGAGGTCTTCTTAAAAATCAAGGTTCCTTAAAATCTCTTCTGCGGCTATGGTGCTGGCGGGCAGATTGCCTAGGAGTTTTTTTAATTGATCGCATCCTTTTTGACACTCAGCTCGAGCGGCAGGGTCTTGGAGCAAGCTTAAGGAGGCATCATAGAGATGTTGTAAAGTGAGTCGAGGACCGAAAAATTCTGGGTAGACGTGACTAGAGGTAATAATGTTCACAATGCAATAAAAAGGGAGGTGAATCCGGAATATTTTTTGAGCTAGGAAGAAATCGATCGGTTTAATGACGTACATGACTATTGTAGGAACTCTATGAAGAGCTAGCTCAAGAGTGATGGTTCCAGAAGTGGCGATGGCCATGTGACAATGACGCATCAGATCGTACGTATGCTCTGTGGGAATAGAAATGGCTTTTAAGCCGGCAAGACTCCAGATTTGTGCTTCAAGATCTTTGGAGGCGATAGAAATCGCAATTTGCAATGTAGGGTCCCTCTCGCATAGTTTTTTGGCCGTTTCAAGTTGCAGAGGAAGGTTTTTTTCGATTTCTTCTTTTCGGCTTCCCGGAAAAAGGGCAATGATTGATCCTTTTAGTCCATAGATTGCTCGAAAATCGCTCTCTCCAGAGTAGTTTGTAATGGCCTGGGTGAGGGGATGTCCAACATAGGAGACGGGGAGTTTCGAAGAAGCAAAGCAGTCTTTCTCGAAGGGAAAAAAACAAAGGAGTAAGTCGAGGTTTTTTTCCATTAAATGGATTCGTTTTTTTCCCCATGCCCATACGGAAGGACAAATATAATGGATTAATTTCCCTTTGTAGCCTTTTTTTCGAAGAGTTCTTTGTAGGCGCAAATGGAAGCCGGGATAATCGATGCAGACAACTGCAGAGGGTTTTAGTCTTAAGATTGTATCTCTAAGAGAAAAAAACTGACGGAGGATTCGTGGCAAGGCGAGGAGGACATCCATAAATCCCATGACTTGCAAACTTTCCATGGCTCCTATCGTTTGAATAGGGAGCTTGCGCATACGAGGTCCTGCCAGAGCTGCAATTCGCAAATCGGGTTTTTGTTCGAGTAGCTGTTGAATAAGGCTTTCTCCATGGAGATCTCCGCTCGGTTCACCGGCGAGGATCAACAGATCTACTGTAGATTTTGTATTAACCACTTGGCTCCTTGGTGAAACACATCGGGAGATGTACCATGTCCCATATGCCCTATAGAAGGGGAGATGATCAGCTCAATTTGAGCGGGACGGATTCGGGCAGCATGGGCTTTTTCTACAAGCTCCATAGTAAAGTCAAAGCAATGTTTCGTCGAGACGCGCTCGTCGCGGTTGCCAATATAGATGCGTACACACCGATCGGCAAGCAGAGGAGCGAGTCTTGCAGCATCATAGAAGCGAACTAGGGGTGAATTTTGCAGAGAAAGAAACTCTTTTGCCTCCCCAAGTTTTGTAACAGGTGCAAAGGCGAGTAAATATCGAAAGAGCGGCTCTTCTGCTGCAGCAAAGGCAGCGACTAGTCCTCCTCTGGATAGACCTGCAATGGCCACTTTTTCAGGATCAACGAACTTTTTCTCGATAGCAAAGCGCAAAGCGATTTGTATTTGATCTATACAAACTTGCAAACAGTCAATGCCTTTGGAAAAATCTTCTGCCCAAACACCTAGCGCATCATGGGGCGACAGGGGCGCCTCGTGCGCTGGAAGAGTCAAAGAAAAAGTTCTGATCATCTGACCCGCTAGATATTCGATGGGCTGATTAAAGGGATCTAAACACAAACTGTCTTGTCCGGAAAGAGCAAAATAAAAGACAGCAGGAAGGGGGCCTAGATCGAGATGGGGGCCTTTATGGTATAAAACGATCTCAGGAGTCACTGATAAAGCTGTACAAGAAGGGTGATGAATCATGTTGTACGGCGTCCTCGACGTTTTCTAGGACGTAAGCTTGGTTCTTCTTCCTCTTCTTGCGTCTCATAAGAGAGCTCTGTCCATTTTTCATAAAAGGGAAGTAGCTCTGGCTCTAAGGAGCAGCGGATTTTGAAGAGAGATAAAGCTAAAGGGAAAGCTGGTTCATGAATCCATTTTGGCCTGCGCAAACGGCCGTCAAGGGGGACAAATCGATATTGAGAGGTAAGAACTGAGACGCACGTATAGTGAAGTTTTCGGGGGAGTTGAAAGAAAGGAGAAAATGCATTGTGCACAAGTTCATTGCCAAATTCTGCAATTTGTCCTAGATGGGGCATCTGCTTTTTTTTCTCAATATGCTGTAATAAATGTGTATGCAAAAGAGGAAAGAGAAGGGCGGCCAGTAAAACTCCTCTATCTAAAGCTTTTTGCTGTTTTTGCACATGTATATCGACCTGTTCCAACAGTTGCATAGCAACTGCTGTTTGATCTTCTCCGATCTGTTTACTTAACATGGGCAATAATAATTGCAAGAGGCCATATTCATGGAGCAAATGAAAAAAAGATTTAGAAGAGCCTGATTCAAGCATTCTCAGTAGTTCTTCAAGAATTCTGGCAGGAGAGCTTTTCACAATCTCCTCTTTGCAATTGAGTAAAGCTTCGTAGGTGGGTGGATCTATAGCTAGTTGGAAGCGGGCGCAGAATTTGATGAGCCGGATCATCCGGACGGGATCTTGGATAAAACGGAGGTCAGGTTGTCCTATCGTGCGCAAAATACGCCGCTCGAGATCAGGGTAGCCTTGTACATAATCGATAACAGTTTGTTCTCTCGGATTATAAAAAAGACCGTTGATTGTAAAATCTCTTCGTAGCACATCTTGCTCTTCAGATCCCCAAATATTATCGCGCAAGATCAGGTCAGCAGTTTCGGTATCTCCTGATCGAAAAGTGGCCACTTCAATGATTTTTTGACCAAATCGGATATGGGCTAATCGAAACCTTCGTCCGATCAAAATTGCGTTGCGGAAAAGGCTCCGAATTTCTTCAGGAGAGGCTGATGTGGAAACGTCGAAATCTTTAGGTTTTTGCCCTAACAACAGATCCCGCACTCCACCTCCTACAAGGTAAGCGCTGTGACCTGCTTCTCGAAGTTTTTCGATCACATAAAAGGCGTGGGAGTCGATTTTTTCTGGAAGAATCCGGTGTTCATCGACGGTATAGATTTTAGGTTGCACGAATAATAAAAAGTATCCTTATAAAGAATGTATCCTATAGGAAATGCTTTATCCTGTCAATAGGATTTTTTCTTGTTGATGTTGTTTTTCGATTTTGTTATTTAATTATTTTAATAATACAAAGGATAGTAATGAATACGATTTGTTTAAACATGATTGTAAAAAATGAGAAACATGTAATTAGAAGATGTTTAGAAGCTGTGAAAGGGGTTATTGATTATTGGGTGATCGTTGACACAGGGTCTACGGATGGGACTCAGGAGATTATTCGGGAGTGCATGAAAGGCCTTCCAGGGCAGCTCTATGAGAGACCTTGGCGCGATTTTGCGTTTAATCGGAATGAGGCCTTAGATTTGGCGGCGGGCAAAGGGGACTATTTGCTGTTGGTTGATGCGGATGAGGTGATGCATATTACTTCAGGTTTTCGCAAAAGCAGCCTTTCGAAAGACTATTATTATCTAAAAACAGTTGGATCTGGACAGGAATTTTTTTTCCCAAAACTGATCAGGAATGATCCTTTGTGGCGATGGGTGGGGGCTTTGCATGAGACCCTTCAGAATCGGGGACAATCCGTTGGAGATTGGCTGCTTTCCATTTGGACAGAATCTATTCAGGATGGGGCCCGTTCCAAAGATCCTCAAAAACATGAGAAAGACATTGCGATTTTGCATCAGATGGTAGCAGAAGATCCAAAAGAGCCAAGAGCTTATTTTTATTTGGCTCAAACGTATTTCAATGCTCAAAAATTTGAAGAAGCGTTGAGGTATTATCAACTTCGGGGACAAATGGAAGGAGCTCATGATGAGACGTTTTGGTCTCTTTTTTTTGTAGGGCAAATAGAGGAGTTCTTGAAAAAAGATCCAAAAATATCTTGCAGAAGCTATTCAAAAGCTTATGAATTTGATCCTTTGAGAGCAGAGCCTTTGGAGAGGATGGCGAATTTTTATTTGGAGTCTAGAAATTATAGCCTTGGATATATCTTGATGAAGCATGCAAGCTCTTTGCCCAGACCAACTCCTTTGAGTGCGGGTTGTTATTCATGGGTTTATCATTTTGCAATAGATGCGATCTTGGCAGATTGCTCAGTGCATTTAGGAAAGATTCAGGAGGCTCAAATGGTCTATAAGAACCTCCTGAAAAAACAAAATATCCCTTTAGCTTTGAGAGCCCATGCAGAGACTCAGCTAACAAAGATTGATCAGTGGAATCGATCTTCTGTTCAAGACCAAAAAAGGATAGTCTTTTCTACTATGCCGATTTTTTTGACTTTTCGGTTCGGATAACTTGAACTCTTTTGTTCGTTTTTGTATGAGAAACTTATGAAGCATTTTTATACTCGCAAGCAGCTCTTAGTAATTATTACTTTTTGTTTGGCTCTTATAGGCCTGGCTTTTGGATGGTACTATTCTTCCAAAAGATCTCTTTCGCCCACGCACATAGAAGTTTTAGGTTGTCCAGTTTTTGGGGAGGCAAATGCACCTGTAAACATGGTTTTATTTGAAGACTTTCTCTGTGGACATTGCCAAGTTTTTAATCAAGAAGTGCTGCCGAAAATCCAAGAGAAATACATTCATTTTGGCCGCGTGCAATTTACGTTAATCCCTTTAGCTTTTTTGCCCGGATCGAAGCCTTTAGCCAATGCTGTCTTAGAGCTTTGTGACATGGCACCTGATCGATTATTGCCTTATATCTATGAACTAAGCCGTTGGGCTGATGAGGGGGAGTCGCTTTCGGCAGTGCAACAAAAATTAGTTGACTTAGCTAAAAGGATTGGTGGAATTGACTTGCCCCGGTTCCGCCTGTGTGTCATGTCCGATTGCCAGGAGATGCGATTAGAAAAAAATTTGGAACTAGCAAAGCAGATTATGGGAAGAGATTTTGCAACGCCCGCTTTGTATATTAATGGAGTCCCCAGTTCTGCGCATTCTTTTGAAGAAATTCAATCCAGAGTAGAATCCTTAATTTCGAAAGAGGCCTATTGAAAAACGTGAAATCTTTTCTTCGAGAATACGCTCTTTATATTGCTTGGGTGATCACCCTGGTCGGCCTGATTAGTAGCGTCTTTTTTGGCGAGATCCTCCACCATGAACCTTGTCGGCTCTGTTGGTATCAAAGGATTTGTCTTTTTCCTTTAGCTATTATCCTTGGGATTGCAGCTTATAAAGATGACGTGCGAATTGTTGTGTATGCAATGCCGCTAAGCGCATTAGGAGGGGTTTTGGCTCTCTATCAGGTAGTGGGTATTTTTGTCCCTGCCATGAGCTCTCCTGCTTTATGCGGCCTGCAAACGGAATGTTCAAAAGATTTGGTGAAGCTATGGGGGTTTTTAAGTTTCCCCCTAGTGGGTCTTATCGGCTTCTTCCTGGTCTTCTGTTTTTTGTGGATGGCCTACCGTACCCACCGCCGCCGCCGCTGAATCTTTTCTTTGGCGAAAATTGTTTGCGAGGTGTGTCTTGCATTTTTGGCTCCATTCCTTGGACGATGTGGAAACTGAGCTGCTGTCCTGTGAACTGTTCAATCCGTTTTACAAGATGGCGATCTTTAGGAGCGACAAAGGAGAGGGCAACTCCACTGGCGCCTGCTCGTCCTGTCCGGCCAATGCGGTGTACGTAATCTTCAGGGCTCATCGGTAGATCAAAGTTGATGACGTGCGTAATGCTTTGTACATCGATCCCTCTGGCTGCAACGTCTGTAGCTACGAGAATGCGCAGTTCTTCTTTACGAAGGCGGGAAAGCGTTTTAGTTCTTTGACGCTGGTTCATATCTCCATGAAGAGCGGCTGCTTTATGTCCTTGATCTAACAGCTTATCGGTAAGAGTGTCGGCTTGGTGTTTTGTGGCTGTGAAAATAATTGTTTGATAAACCGTTTCATCTGAGAGGAAATGATCGAGCAGTTGATATTTGTGGTTGATGTTATCCACTTTATGGATCCGCTGATCAATGTTTTCATGTTTTTCGTGAGCGGAAGCTATACAAATTTCAACAGGATTTTTTAACAAATTCTCTGATAAACGAATGACAGCTCCTTTCAAGGTGGCTGAAAAGAGGAGTGTTTGTCTGGTAGATGGTAAGGAGGTGGCAATCTCTTGAACCGGCTCTATAAATCCCATGTCGAGCATTCGGTCTGCTTCATCGAGGATAAATAGTTCAACCCCTGAAAGATCGATACGTCCTCGCTCTATTTGGTCGATCAGTCTTCCTGGCGTGGCGACAAGGATCTCATAAGGGCGAGAAAGTTCTCTATTTTGTATTGCATAAGGAATGCCTCCATAGAGACAAACAGTTTTTGCACGAGACAAGTATTTGCTATACTTGGCGGTTTCTGTCGCAACTTGCATAGCAAGTTCTCTTGTGGGAGTTAAAATAAGGACTCTCGGCCCTCTTGTTTTTTTGTTTGAGGGGATGGTCAATTTGTGGAGCGCAGGAAGAACGAAAGCTGCTGTTTTTCCAGTTCCTGTTTGCGCTGAGGCTCTTAAATCAGAGCCATTTAAGATGACGGGAATGGCTTTTTCTTGAATCGGAGTAGGAGTCGTGTGCCCCATTTCATCGATGGCTTTTAAGAGACTTGAATGTAAAGGAATTTGTGTAAATGTCATAGTTTCCATAGCTTTTTAAGGGAATGTCCATAGTTATAGCAATTACTCATATATAAAGATATGAAAATGTTCCAATCCCCTCTGTAGCTAAAGAATTATACCAACGGAGAACTTTCATTTGAAAGTGCCCTGCGGTGAAGAAAAGCTTTTTGCAGGAGCCTTCCGGCCAGATGCAAGTCATAGTCTCCTGTGGGCTTTCGCTCTTCGTCCTTACCGACAACGCAGACGCCAAGACCTGATTCAGCGCCTCGCTGCCACTCGATTTGAGAGGGGATGAGTCTACCTTCTCCATCATAGCCAGGACTTGTTTGTAGCGTCCAAATAAAGAGCGCTTCAAGTTTGTCTTTAAATGGCTCTAAGACGGCGCCATATTCTTCAAAGATCTCTTTTTGTAGCCTATCATTGACGATAAATCCCTCATCCCCATGACCTTGAGTTCTTCGATCTACCCCAAGTTCTGAAATGCGGATCTTCTTTTTAAGGCCGCAGGGGAGCTCGGAGGCTTCTTGTAAAACTTCTGTCAAATCACCTGTATCGACTGTTGGACCAAAGCTCATGACTCTTTTTCCAGGGGGGCACGTGCCTCCAAAAGAGAGGCCGAGACCGAGTTTTTCACTCAAAATAAGATTGTGAATGCGATGTCCAGGAAATTTTTTACCTCCATTGCTTCCTAAAATGATATGAGCAGGGCCATAAAACTGGACTCCTATATGATCTAAAAATCCGTTATTTTTCTGAAAAGTTTCTGGGTCAATCGAAAAATGAAGATTAGATTGTAGAGGGACCTCAAAGGAAAATTGTCCTGTTTTGAAAAAATTGTAGATAGCCCAGTGGGTGATTTTGGCGGCTACAGAACACACAGCATTTTCTAGAGGATTTTGATTAATCCCATAGAATTTTAGCCACTGGTGGGTGATGCCAATGTTGGCTGTAATCTTTTTTTGTTTAGCTTCAGAGTAGATTTGGCAATGGGTAATCAGTAGGTTTCGGATCATCCGTCCTGCTTGATCAACCGTGTTGATCGAAGAGGGGTGGTCTTTCAATAAACACTCTAATGTGAGGGCTCCAGGTTCATTAATGGTGTACCATGTTTTGATCTCTGGAAATTCTTCCATCATGTCAAGAGCGTACTGTTTAAATAAGGGGCCATTTTCTTCATGTTTGAAAGCTCCCATCTCTTCGAACCATGTAGGGTGAGTGAAGTGATGGAGTGTAACATCAGGCTCTATGCCTCTATCTAATAGCTCTTTAATGAATTGATGGTAGAGATCGAGAGCTTTTCGATTATACTCTCCCCCAGGCTTGGGTTGAATAATCGACCACTCCAGAGAAAAGCGACATGCATTCGATCCTAATTTGTTCAGGATGTCGGTCCAAGGAGCAGGGGTGCCCAAAATATCTACGAAAAATTTTTCAAAATCTCCTTCTCGCGTATTGTCAATATGTTCTGGGGTTAAATAATCATCCCATTGACATTGACCTTCGAGCCCTTTCGTAGCAGAAAAGCGGGTTCCAACTCCACCATCTTGAAATAGTTGAAACGCGTAGCCTACTTTTTCAGGGAGTACGGAAGAGAGTTCTACTTTTGCTGGAGGCTCTTTTGAAGGGAGAGAAGGGCTTTTTGTTGTTGTCGTCCACAGGTATAGGTGGCGAAGAGCCAAATAGCAGCCTGCTACAGGCAACAGAATAGCTCCCAGCCCGAGCCAAAAGAGTTGAGAGGCGTAATGGGCAACTTTTTCTGTAAGAGATAAGGTCTTGTGTTGAAGATCCCCTCCATTCCAGTAGGTAATGTCTAGGGCGGGGAGGAAAGTCCCCGCCCCGATAGGTGTAGTTATGGGGGGCATAGTGTTAATTGAGTTTCATGGTGTAGTAGTATTGACAGTTTTGTCCGCGTACAATTAAAATGATGTATTTTTTGTTGCTGACAGTTTTTAAGGCTTTTTCAAGCTCTTCTATATTGCGTACTTTTTGCTGGCTGTTCAAATCCTCGGCAACTCCAGTGATCACTAAAGAGGCGCGGAGTCCGGCGGCAGCTGCCACGGAGCCTGGTTTTACGCGAGTGATGATAACGCCGCTGATATCTGCAGGGTAGCCTAAACGATCAATAAATTCTGGAGTGAGATTGTCGATCTCTAAACCTAGTTTTTGCATGATCTCTGTTGAAGCGACCTCTCCCTCTGATTGAGAGCCTGTAGAAGCGGTGATTTTCATGGTCTTTCCATTCCGTAAAATGGTCAAAGCAACGGACTGTCCGGGAGACATCATCGCAATATCGTTGCGAAATTGAGCGAGAGTCTTCACGGGTTTGTTGTTGTAGGACAAAATGATATCGCCTTGCTTGAGTCCTGCTTTTTCGGCAGGTGAGTCTTTTATGACATCGGCGATGAGCACACCTTCTTGCTTTTCAAGGGCCATGGCCTCCGCGAGCTGTTTGTCTATCGGTTGCAGCAAGACTCCGAGGTAAGCTCTTTTCACAACTCCTTCATGAATGATCTGGTCTGTGATGTATTGAGCCATTTTGCTGGGGATAGAAAGCCCAACGCCCATGTACCCTCCACTGCGGGACAAGATAGCCGTATTGACGCCTATGACTTTTCCATAGAGATCTAATAGAGGGCCTCCCGAGTTGCCAGGATTGATGGCAGCGTCAGTTTGGATAAAATCTTCAAAAGCAGCAATTCCCAGATCTTGTCTTCCTTTGGCGCTGATGACTCCGACTGTTAAACTAGCTTCTAGAGCAAACGGGTTGCCGATAGCTATGGCCCACTCGCCGATATCTACTTCATCAGAATTGCCAAATTGTAAAAAAGGAAAATCTTCCCCCTCAATTTTTACTACAGCTAAATCGGTTCTTGGATCGGATCCTTTGACAGTGGCTGTAAACTCTTCGCCGTCATTGAGTACGATAGTGATTTGTTTGGCGTTTTTGATCACATGATGATTTGTGACGATATATCCATCGGCTGAAATCAGAAAACCAGAGCCGCTCGTCATTTGAGGTTGCTGCCCTCTTTCGCGAGGGGCCCCGAAAAATCTTTGGAACAAATCCTCTCCGTAAAAGTCAAAAGGGCTGCAATACTGATCTTGCTGTGAAGAAGAGAGGGTTGTTTTAATGAACACAGTGGCTGGCATGGCTTTTTTCGCGATCTGTGTGAAAGCTTTGGACGTTTGCTCTAAAACAGTTGTCCCTTTCGAGGCCTCATTGGCGCTTTCTACGGCAAATAGGGAAGATGAAAGTAAGAATGCACTGATTAATTTTCTAGGGGAAATCATTGTTATTTTACCTCCTCTTAAAAAGCTCATAAGTGTAAGTGTTTATTTGAAATTTGTCAAAAAGTTTTCTGACATACATTGTGCAGAAAATTCACTTTTTTGTACATATTAGAGACCGTCCACAAACCTAGGTTTCGTCGATTTTAGGGTTCTTTTGAGGTGGAACGGGTCTATTCTACAAGGTAATATCTCGTTCGCTTTGAGGCTCTTTGAGAGAAGAAAAGACAAAGATCGAAATGATACTCAAACAGTAACCCGGGACTAAAGAGGGGATTGACCATTGGTAGTGTTTATCTAAATAGGGCCAAATAAGGGCGGTGAGGCCTCCGGCAAGGATACCGGCAAATGCGCCTCTTTTGTTGATGCTTGTACAATATAAAGAGAGGATAATGAGGGGACCGAAAGCAGATCCTAGACCTGACCAGGAAAATAAAACCAGTTCATAAATTGTGCTGATTTTGAAAAAGGCGATGATAAAGGCGATCAAAGAAACGGTGAGGACGCTGGATCTGGAAATCCAAAGTAGCTCTTTAGGGGAAGCTGTTTTTCGGAAAAATTTCTTATAAATATCTTCGGAGACATTGGAAGCTACGACTAATATTTGGGCAGCCATGACGTTCGTAGTGGCAGCTAAAATGGCGCAAAGAACGAGTCCTGCAAAGAGTTGAGGGAGGGTTTTTTTGACAATTTGCAAGGTGAGCTGCTCAGGTTCGGCTAAGCCTTCAGGAAACATATAAATGCCGATTAAGCCGATGAGAGTAGCGCAGGTTAAAGCGATGGCTTGCCAGCTAATGCCTAAGTATTTTGCTTTGTGCATATCGCTTACCCGGCGGATTCCCATGAATTTTGTGATGATATGAGGTTGGCCAAAATAACCGAGCCCCCATCCTGTGGTGGTAAGAAAGATGCTGACCCACGTGGTTAGAGAGTAGTCGGGGAAGAGCGAGGTGGATAATTTTTTTTCTGCAATCGCGTTGAGTACGGGGTCAAGACCTCCAATGGGTTGTAACAAAGCAATCGGAATGAAAATAATGACTGCCAGCAAGAAAAACCCTTGGAAAAGATCGATCCATGCGATGGTCTTATATCCTCCCATGAAGACATAGGTAACGACTACGAGCAGTCCAATAGAGACGCCTGCGAGATAATTGAGGTTGAAAAGCGTCTCAACGAGAATCCCTAAACCGACGAGTCCTGAAGAGATGTAGAAAAGAAAGAAAATGATCGACGTACACCCTGCTAAAAGGCGAAGCGTCCCCGAGGTGTCTGCAAAGCGGGTTTCAAAGTAAGAGCTGAGAGTTAAACTATTGGATTGTTCGGTGACGGTCCGAAGTCTTGGGGCTATAAAATGCCAATTTAAGAACATGAAGAAAGTCAGTCCGATGGCAGCCCAAGCGGAAAACACGCCGCTTGCATAGATGAGGGCTGGATAGCCTAAAAATAGCCAGCTGCTCATATCACTGGCGTGGGCAGAAAGGGCGGTGAGCCAGAAATTTAAGGAGCGGTTGCCTAGTAAAAAGTCTGTATCGGAAGTTTGCTTTTGATAAGAAAACCACGCAATTCCTAAAAGAACGGCAAAATAAATAACAAATGTAAGGATTTCGAGAGAAAAATAACTAGAGTTAAGTAAGGTGTCCATTCTTATTGTTTTATACAGATTTTTTTAATAATCTGACAACACTATTTTCTTAACGCTTTGTCTGAACCATAGAGAAGGCCGGCTTTGGCGAGGTTGCTGCGAGCGTGGGGGAAATGTTCTTCGATTTGCTCCAAGAGTTGATCGACTGTTTTTCTCTTTGAGTTTTGTCCGACGGGGCACTGACAGGTAATCCTTGCAAACCCGTATTGTTTGGCAAATGTCCGGATGGACTTTTCGCTCATGTAGATGAGAGGGCGGATAATGGTTATGCCATAGTCATGCATAAAAATTTTTGGTAAATTGGCTGCAAATTCTGCTTTATGAAGAAGATTGAGCAGCAGTGTCTGGACGCTGTCGTCTTGGTGGTGTCCAAAAGCGATCGTTGTAGCCCCTGCTTCCTTGGCTGCACGAAAGATAAGAGACCTTCTTTCTCGAGAACATCTGTAACATTCGAGGTTTTCCCTGGTCTGGGTAGATTGGCAGACAATGAACTCGACTTCTAATTCGCGGCAAATATTTTGCAAAAATTGATTTGATACGCTTGAGCCGCAGGAGAACTCTCCGTCGACGTGAATGGCGCATATCTCAAAGAAGGGAAAGCCCCTTCCCCGGACTGCATGAAGTAAATAGAGCAGAGTCAGGCTATCCTTTCCTCCACTAAGGGCAACAGCTATTTTTTTGTCAGCCTTAGGTAAAAGATCAAAATCAAAAAGAGCTTTGCGGAAACTGCTTTCTAATTCTTTACCGAGGGCGTTCCAAGGAGGTTTGGCGATAGGGATAGTAGGATTCATATGGGGTAAGATTTTAAGTGCTTTCCCTTGAATCGTCAAGTAGAGAGTTGTTGCAAAGTCTGATTTCTCTGTGTTATCATGGAGCTGAACAATTAAAAATAGTTATTGCAATGAAAAAACCTGGAAGAAATGACCCATGCCCTTGCGGCTCGGGAAAGAAATTTAAAAAATGTTGTGAAAGCAGTATGCTGGGAGGTCGTTTTAAGGCTTCCAAAATTGAAGATGGGGCAAGCGCTCTTCCTCAAAAAATGTCTCAATTAACTGGGTTGTTTCATACAAAATTGGCAGATATTCCGTCTTTATCTGAAGTCAAAAGAGTTTTAAAACCAACGACTCCTCCAGAGGAAAACCCTCCTCTTCCGGACTCTTCTTCAGAAAATTCTGATAAAGAAATTGAATCTTAAAACCTCCATATGCTACGATCTTTTTTTTCTAAGCTGGCGTAGCTCAATTGGTAGAGCGCCCGACTTGTAATCGGATGGTTGAGGGTTCAATTCCTTTCGCCAGCAAATCTTTTTCTGGGGGTGTCGCATAGCGGCAATTGCAGGGGACTGTAAATCCCCCGGCTTCGGCCTCCGCTGGTTCGAGTCCAGCCGCCCCCATTCTCATAGACAAAATCGGATCTAAAAAGCAAAAAGAAATCGGATTCGTTTTGAGTGCCGCAGCACAATTTTGGCACATTTTCCCACAACACTCAACGACAAATAAACCGCAGGAAATTAAAAACCGGAACACTGGTGAAAAATGCTTATTTTAGATTTGAATTGTGCCAAAAGTGTGCCAAACCAACTTTTGACGTAGTGTCTTCTCTATTAAAAAGTCTATTTTTTCAGGGGATTGTTGATCCCCAGTTGTGCCCTTTTCGACCTTTCTGTTACACTCTTCATTCAAAACGATGGGAAATGAAAGACTATGGCTTCTATTAAGGCGATTAAAGATAAAAATGGGAAAATCATTAGCTATCGGGTGCAAATTCGTCGTAAGGGCTGCGCTCCCCAGAGCTCTAACCATGAGCGACTGACTGACGCCAAGAAGTGGGCACAGGACATCGAGTCGGCAATCAGACAGGGAAGGCATTTCAAAACGACCGAATCCAAAAAGCACACTCTCGCTGAATTAATCGATCGCTATATTCGAGATGTCTTACCTACTAAGCCTAAATCTGAGAAAAAGCAGCGCGCTCAGCTCCTTTGGTGGAAAGCTCAGATTGGCCATAAATTGCTATCCGATGTGACCACGCCATTACTTATAGAACAAAGAGATAAGTTTGGTCGGAGCTTTGTCAAAGGAGGCCGCGTTCGGAGCCCTTCAACAGTGGTACGCTATTTAGCGGCTCTAAGTCATGCTTTCACGATCGCAGTGAAAGAATGGGGATGGCTTGAAAATTCCCCGATGCAGAATGTGACAAAACCTCGCGAGCCAAGAGGGCGCGTGCGATTTTTGTCGTCGGAGGAGAGGCAGAGACTTTTAGCAGCCTGCCAAGAAAGTTCAAATCGCTTTCTCTATCCAGTCGTAGTGCTTGCTCTCTCGAGCGGGATGAGACAAGGAGAAATCATGAATCTACGTTGGGTTGACGTCGATCTAGACAAGGGTCGAGCTACTCTACATGAGACGAAAAACGGAGAGAGGCGAGTAGTGCCCGTCGTGGGGCTCGCTCTCAAACTTTTGCGCGATCTAGATAAAGTCCGCAGGATTGATAGCATGTTTGTATTTCCGAGCCGCGATCCTCGAAAGCCAGCTGATCTCCGATCCCCGTGGAAAAGGGCTTTAAAAGTCTCAGGGATAGAATGCTTTAGATTCCATGATTGTCGTCATTCATGCGCTTCTGAATTAGCGATGAATGGGGCAAGTCTTGTTGATATCAAAAATTTACTCGGCCACAAGCAAATATCCGTTACTTCGCGATATTCTCACCTGACAGAGGATCATACTGCAAATGTCGTCTCGAGCATGAACGATAAGATTTTTGGATAGGTGACTCTGATGATTCCAGCAAACTATAAGGTACCTTATTTGAAGGATTATACAGTTGAATCTTATAGAGAGGTCTTTTCCAAGTGTTGCAGTTGGAGTTTAATCGATATCGATGATGCTCTAGGTATGCTTTGCGAGGGGAATTTCCTTGTTGTACCAGATTCTTTATCGCATTGGTCTGAAGAGGAGCTTGAGCGGGAGGATTGTAAGTATTCTCTCCAAGCTGAAGAAATTTATAATGCGATTAATAAAGATATCAGAGCAGGGAAATGGCCTACGAACATGTATATAATGAGACGTGGAGAGATTGACTCGATGAGAATAGGCGACCTCCTCGAATGGGGTATTGATCGATTTCCATTTCCGAAACCACTACAAGAGGCGCTCAGCATTTTTCAACTAGCCAATTTCAAAATGACTAAGTCAGAAAAAAACGAGATTGAATTCCTTTCAGTGGCTCAGACGACTTGGTGGTTTTATCCTGAACTAAATAAAACGGAAATTGCCAACCATCCCTTCATAAAAAAATATAACCCCCATAGCTCGTACTATAATAACAGTGGTCAGAGTGGTGAGGTTTTTAAAAAATTAAGCAAAATTGATCCAGTCGGAGAGAAAAGAAAGCGGGGAAGGCCTTCAAAATCTTTCGTCGACAACAAAAAGATAGCTTCGTGCTTTCGAGAAATACCGGGTGTTTATCTTCAGGAAAATGGAGTCGAGAAATTGAACTTGCAAAAAGCAGTGATTGTATATCGAGTAATTTCGCGGATGGTTGCAGATCTCGAATCAGATTCAAAACTGAATTCTTGGCTAAGTCCCTTGATCCCTTATTTTTTTTCGCGTCGTATTCATCCGTTAATTCAGGATATCCTGTTTTCTTAATGTGCTTATTTCCAGTATTATAAATTCCCTAATTTTGTTTTTTTAGTTTCCTAACTAAAGGAATTTTATTTCTCCGATTCTCGTTCTAAAATCATGTTAGATTTTCATCGATGCCGTTTAGTGTCGCGGAAGATCTTAAATGAAGGAATTAGGAAAATGTCAAAAAATGAAGCCCCAACTTCAGGAACACGGCTCATACCCATTTCTGAATGGCACAAATTTCATTCTTGGCCGCCTCTAGGAGGGCTCAGGCATATCAGATTTCATTGCACAACCAATGGGTTCGAGAAA
Source organism: Chlamydiales bacterium (assembly GCA_030681135.1). Classification (GTDB taxonomy): domain Bacteria; phylum Chlamydiota; class Chlamydiia; order Chlamydiales; family SM23-39; genus SZAS-17. Next base: position 5,720 of record JAUXXF010000032.1, on the reverse strand, counting down.
GTTTTCAGAAAAATTGGCCGTCGTGTGCTTATCGATGAAAAAGAGTGGTTTGCCGTAATCGCTGAGAAAAACGCGGAGGAGGGCAACATCGAAGGCAAACAAGCTCAAATTTCTGGAGGAACAGCATGATTGACATCGATGTAAAAGAACGGCTGAAGACGCGAGTTTTAGTGGAAGAGGTTCTTGAGCGATTAGGCTTGGATCGAAAGCTTAATCTTAAAAGAACGAAAAATAAAGGGCCGTTAATGGGGAATTGCCCAAGCTGCCCGGATGAATCAAAAAGCGGGGGGCGATTTCGAGTACACCCAACAGACAATTACGCTCATTGTTTCAATTGTGGGGAATCTTTCGATTCTATTCGCTTGGTTATGGGGCAGAGGATGTTCACGTTTCCAGAAGCGTGCAAATATCTTGCGGAGCAGTTCTGCCCGGACCTGCTTGAAGATATAACCAAGGGATCGGGGAGCGAGAAATTTGAAAGCAAAGCTGAATATTCCATTTCTGCTCTTTACTCAATGGTATTCGACCTTGGGAAAGACGTTCTCAGTAAGTCAGAAGGGAAAGAAGCCTATGATTACTTCATTAATGTAAGGGGGTATTCGGAAGAATCTCTTTTGGATTCAGAATGGATCTCATGGCCAAAGGATAGTGAAATTCGAAAACATCTGAAAAAGAGTCTTCCTAGAGAAAGACATCATGAAATCGATGAGCTCAAGCTGAACGGGAAGGGAGGCGACGTTTTTAGGGCTGCGCTTCCGTATCGAGATCGATTTGGAAGAATCTTAGGTTTTGCCAAACGGGCAACAATAAAAGAGGGGATAGAGATCGAGGGAAAGAAAATGCGCTGGAGTTACACGGCCGAATTAAAAAAGGACGACCTGTTCGGGCTATATCAATGTAAGAGATGGGGGCGATCAAACAAAACTTTAATGCTTGTAGAGGGATTGCCAGATGCTGCCTATCTGCCCGCATTGGGGTTTAAAGGAATCGTTGCTACAGGTCAGGGAGAGCTCAATCAAAAACACATCGAAGGGTTAAAGCTATACGGCATTGAAAAGGTCATCATTGCATTCGATAACGATCAGCTGAACCAAAAAGGCGAAGTGCCTTCTATAGAAAAAAGCAAAAAAGCAGCCGATCTCTTAGAAAAGAATGACATTAAGGCCTTTGTCCTCATGCCATCGGAAATGGGGAAGTGCAAAGACCCCGAGGAATACATTATCAAGTATGGGCTTGCTGAATTCAATCACCTCTTATCAGAAAGTGTCCTGTCTAGGGCCAGATGGCTTTCGGTTTACTTTAACTACAAATACGATCTCAAAACAGATCTTGGACGACATGATGCCCTTTCCTTGTTAGGAAAAGAATATGCCTCCATGAGCCAATTGGACAGGGGGATTTGTTTAGGATCGGCGTCGTCCATCTTTGAACTTGGTCATGATGTTCTTAAGGAAGAATTTGAGTTGGCGCGTGTAAACGAGGAAAAACTTCAAGAGGAAAGGGAAAGAAAGAAGAAAGCGCAGGAAATCGAAAGTCTGATTAAGGAGAATAAATTAGCTGAGGCATTGGCGATGATTCAGGAATTGAAAAAGAATAAAACAAGCCCTGAGGCTTTGGATAGTTTGGGGAGAATAAGTTTAGTGGCAACTTCTGAATATTATCAAACGAAGCCCTCTGGAGTGGATATTGGGTTGATGGTCCAAGGGGAGTCTCTTGAGCTGCCAAGCGGAGGTCTTACTACTTTTGCTGCTCCCACAAAACATGGGAAGACACACGCTCTGGTTAATGTCGCCTATCTTGCGATTAATCGAAGCGAAGACTTTGAAGTCGTTTTTATAACGCTAGAAGAGCTGGTGCATCCCATCAATTTGAGATTTTTAAACCGGCATCTGGGAATGATCCTTTCCAAAAACAATGCAAGAAGCTTATCCCACTACTTCAAACACGAAAAATCAGATCAAAAATTTGGCATGTTCTCTAAAGAAGTTGATCATCATAAATTCGAATCGAGAAAAGACAGTTTCTCTAAAAAATTCCTAGACAGCGGAAGGTTGAGAATTTTGGACTTTAATCACAAAGGGGGGACTCTTGGCAATCTTAAGCAACTTGAAGATCAGGTCCTAGAGATAAAAAAACATTTGCCGCGCGTTAGAATGATTGTTCTGGACTACTTGCAACTTATGAACCTAGATGAAGGTGGGAGAATGTCACGGGATGAAGCCTTAAAGGAAATTTGTCTTCGGCTGAAGGATCTTTCGGCGTTAACTGGGCTTTCGATCGTTACCGCAGCTCAATTCAATCGAACGGTGCTAAATGAAGATGCTCTTCATCCTTCAGCGATAGGAGAAGGGGGTGCGATCGAGCGTCAATCGGCGCTGGTCTTTGGAATGTTTAACCGCGATATGCCCCAGTTTGAGAGTGTTGGAAAGAAACTGACAAAACCTAGAGAAAACGAAATGCTACTCAGCGTCATGTTAAACCGACACGGGCCTTCGCAGCAAAAGATGGCGGTTCCTTTTAATGGAAATATAGGACGAATTGACTTTGACAAAGCAAGTATGGAAGACCTGGGCGCAGAAACTCAGTCACCAAAAGAAGGTAAATATTGGGCGACGGAATAAACGAACAAAGTGAATTGATACCCGATGGTTTTCTCAATATCCCTGCGGAAACGCGGGGAAAGATTTTTGATGTTCTTTTGTCATGCGGCTCTTTTTCCATTCCAAGTCCTGAATTTGTCAGCGACTTCGTAAGCCATTCACGCGATGACGATGGTAGTGGAATTTCTGTTTATTTTAGAATGGCAATATACCAAATTAATTTCTTCTCAGCCGAAGATCCTTTGCAGCTACACTACGCTGTCGCTAGAGAAGTCTTAAAAGAAGCTGGTGGCTCAGAACTGGAAGCAGACGAGAGAGCCAGAGACTTGCTAGCTCGCGAATTGGTGAAGGAATGCAAAGCATTTGCAGCAAAAATTATTCCGATCAGTTTTTTGCAAGAGAACAGCGAGGATAGAAGCCTTTTCGTAATCACTCAAAATGACGAACAGGCTCAGCATCTGGTGTTTGAGATCGACGGAAGACTATGGTTGGACGAGTTATTCCTAAAGCACATAGGAGGGATAGGTAAGGACGGGGAAAGGCTCGCGGTAAAAATTTCCGCCGCTTCCGCGACATGGATGAGAGAATTCCGGGACAACAAGAAGGCATCGAGGTTATTCCGAATTTGGGTAGATATAGATATGCTCCCATATAACTGCCGCTTTTTCAAAATTCTTGCAGAAGTCGTTTGGGAAGATCGGATCAGAGAGCGATTTGAGAGGCTAAAAAAATATCTACCAGCGCTCCCAAGAATTGTATTTGCTCAGACTTTTAAGCCAGCGCTGTCAAGGAAGAGTCGGTTAAAAGAAAGTGAGAATCAGATAGATGTTATTGGCGATACTGGAAAGGTTGCAGTATCGGTTAAGATCCCTTGTCTTGATAAAGGGTCTTTAAAATTAGTTATTAAAGGAATTACTGCTCTTGGCTCTCTTTCGGGACATCGTCTTCTAAGGTGGGAGTTAAAAAGTGGCTGTCAAAATCTTATTGATGCAGTTCCGGATCAGAGGGTTTTAATTACTGAGGGTGGATATGAGGGAATTGCAAATCTGATTGGATGTGGGAAAAGCCCTGCAAGGACTTCTGAAATTAAGGCTATCTTATATGCGCAAGCAAATGCCAATTTTTATATGCCCAATGGCGATAAGGCAAGTAGTTTAATTATTCTTCAAGAAATGGAACGTCATAAAAATGGAGAGCCAAATAAAATTAAAATTATTCTTGGGGATTTGCTGTTTCCGTATTCTCTTTTTTCATTGCCAAAAAGACAAAGGTTGCTCACCCCCATTACGGATATACCCCCATTGGTTGGTTCTCCAAACACATATGCCGCCCAGGCATTCCTGCAACTTCTTGTATTAGAAGAGATATCGAATCAAAGTGATCGATTGGCCCAAAGAGGATCGGCCAATATCTCATTGGAGAAATGGAAAGAATTAGCAAAAGAGGCTCAGTTGCCTTTGTCGTGTCTTGAAAGAGTTATTGATGGGTGGACAAGTAACTCAACAAATGGAACAGTTTTTCTTCAAAGAGACGGGGAAGAGTTTACCTTGTCGAATGAACATTCTGATATCGTTCGATTTCTCCAAGAACAAGGTGAGTTGCGAGTTCGGGGCGCAGAACAGGGAAGAAAATCGGCTCAAAAAGCGGCTAAGAAAAAAGCTGGCATATTGGGAATAGACTAATTAGTTAAGGTTACTTAACCTTCCCAGCAGAAGGTTACCTAACCTTTATAGGGAAAGGTTACTCAACTCAATGTCGAAACATGTTGGTAATCAATTGGTTATGGAATTAAGTTTTTGACGGTAACGGTAACGGAGTTACGTTAGTTAGCCTTTCGGCTTTTGGCCTAACGGCCACGCCGAAGGCGTAAGTCGGGGAAGCTCTCAAAAAAGTAGACCTAGAGCAATCAGTTATGCTTTTCTTTGATGAGGAAAGAGGCCAATAAGATACTCGGATACTAATTTGAATACGTTTCTGAAGGTGTCTTTTGAAGACTTTTTGTCTTAGAGAAATACCTTATAATTTACGTCCAAAACTTCCGCAAGTCTATGAGCCATGTCTTTCCCAATAGAACGCTTTCCGTGCTCCATTTCAGAAATGTGATGAGGTTTTGCTCCAATAGCATCCGCCAACTGTTGCTGAGTCATATTTGCTTTAAAACGCGCCCCCCTCACAGCTAGACCCGTTTCTGTAAACTTTTCAATGTTCTCTTTAGCGACTTCACGCCAACCGATGTTTCTTTCTGCCTTCTTTTTTGGACGAACGGCCTTTCTTTGGACGGCTCTGCTAGTATGGCGCGTTTTCGTGCGTACCGACATAAAATATCTCCACTTTTTTGTGTTTTTTATCTATACACCAACAAGCCACATATGTAGGCTTGCCATCTTTAAGATGGCAGTGGTATGCGTTCGCTGGGATGGTTTTATCTTTCTTTAGAGGTCCATAATGAGACCAATTCTTTCTGTATGGGCCTGCCTCTTCGATTTCCTTAGCGAGAAAGTCAATTAACACTTGGATTTTCTTCGGCATTTTTTTGCACTCTCTCGAAGCTCGAGTTGCGAATGTTACGTCCCAAATATCTGCCACAGGTCGGCCCTTAATTCTAACATAGCCATATTACCATTTTTAGGTATTATTTCTCAACACGAAGCCACAGGATTTTCTAAAATAGGCTTTTTACTTTCAGATGTTTTAAAGCCGGCGCATAGACGGTGTTCGTTAAAATGCGTTTAGAGGCCGTTTTCTTCAGTTAGCGCGCCTAAACATGTTTTAGTTGCTTGAACAAAAATATCTCACAAAAATGGTCTTAAAACACATTCTGAGGGCGTTTTTCAAGTAAGCTCACAAACTTACATCGCTTTGCCAGTGTTGGCAAGTCGGCAGCTCAAGTTATGAATCCTTGAGGAAAAACTTTCTCCTTCTCTAGTGGTTGGCCTTCTCAAAAAAGCTTAACAATTTGAATCTTGGTGTAAAATAATTTTTTTGCTAACTATCAACTCAAACAACACAAGGAATTTATGCAGAAACCGCACCCGATAGCATGCCGATTGTTTGATATTAGATCTCGAGGATTAGTTCGGCCTTTAACTGAAAAAGAAAAGAAGACAATTGAGAAACTTC
>JAUXXF010000025.1 GCA_030681135.1 Chlamydiales bacterium | reverse complement strand
TCCCGAACTCAGCAGTTAAGCCCCTCGTCGCCGATGGTACTGTGCACAAGAGCACGGGAGAGTAGGTAGCCGCCAGGTTTTCTTTTCACCCTTAGTAGGAGCAATCTTACTAAGGGTTTTTTTTTGTTTATCGATTTTTCTATATTTAAGAACTTTTCTTTAATACTGTTGTAGCTTTCTTGAAGTCTTTAGAAAATGCTTTCCGTTCCGCATCACTTAAACAGTTCGTATAGACCTTATTCATCAGTTGAATAGCTCTTTTTACTACAATTTTGTCTACTTTACGGCTGCTCTCAGTAGATGCCCTTAGTTGTTCCAGAACTGTAAGCGTTTTCAGAAGAGTCTTAACTTCTTTTTCAGCCTGTTCTGGGTTTGCTAACCGTTTAGATTGAGCCGCATATAAAGTGAAAATTTCCAGGGCATCGATGGTTTTTAAAGCATCTTGATAGTCTACAAATAAACGAGGCATTTTAATTTGTCTCAATACAGAGTTTTTCGAGTTAATTCAAGTGTTTAATGAGTGTTTTTTTGTAAATAGAGCGTGATTAAAAGGTTAAGCTCCTCGTTCAGGATGCTCTTCCTGGGACCACGGAGCAAGCCGCTCTTCTAAAGAAACTGGTTGGGCAGGGGCTACATCATCCTGGATGGAAAAGAGTACTGTTGGTCCTTGATCCGGATGGGCTAGGCGGTGCAGTCTTAAACGTTCTTCGAACTCTGCTATATATTCAGGTGAAAAGTTATTGAATTGGACATCGACGTAGCATTCTCTTGATAAAGAGAGAATGGAGTCATGTAGCTCGGTGAGTCGGTTATGGGAGAGGTAAAGCGTTTGCAACTGAGTATTGTCGCTTACATCTGGCGAAGCTACGAATAGGTTCTCGGAGAGGTCAAGCGTTTGCAACTGGGTATTTTGGCTTAAGTCTACGCCTGCGAGTAGGTTGTTGGTTGAGAGGTTAAGCTTTCGCAACTGAGCATGTTGCCTTAGATCTACGGCCCCGAGTTCGTTGGCGGAGAGGTTAAGTTCTTGCAACTGAGTGTTGTAGCTTAGATCTACGGCCGCGAGTTGGTTGTCGGAGAGGTAAAGCGTTTGCAACTGGGTATTTTGGCTTAAGTCTACGCCTCCGAGTAGGTTGTTGGTTGAGAGGTTAAGCTTTCGCAACTGAGCATGTTGCCTTAGATCTACGGCCCCGAGTTCGTTGCGGGAGAGGTTAAGTTTTTGCAACTGAGTGTTGTGCCTTAGATCTACGGCCGGGAGTTCGTTGCGGGAGAGGTTAAGTTCTTGCAAATGAGTGTTGTAGCTTAGATCTACGGCCCCTAGTTTGTTGAAGGAGAGGTTAAGTTTTTGCAACTGAGTGTTGTGCCTTAGATCTACGGCCTCGAGTTCGTTGTAGGAGAGGTTAAGTTTTTGCAACTGAGCGTTGAGGCTTAAGTCTACCTCCTGGAGATGGTTGGAGGAGAGGTTAAGTGTTTGCAACTGAGCATTTTGGTTTACATCTGGCGGGGCTACGGCCTCAAGCTCTTGCAGTGGGGCTGCGGCGTCGAGTTGTTGCAACTGAGCGTTTTGGCCCGATCGTTCATTGTATCTTTGATTGTAAACGTAGGCAGTAAAACAGGCTATGGCTGCTAAGCCCACAGATCCGACCAAATACACGTTTGTTTCTTGGGCTACTGTTTCAATGGCCTGTTCTACAATTTGAGCTGCTAATCGGGTTATATTAATCATAATTGCCTGTATTTTTGTTTTTCGTATTAATGTTATATTAATATCATTAATAAATTATAAAGATAATTTGAGTTCTTATTTATCTTGATTGAAAAAAAAGAAATTATTTTAATTAAAAGCATGGAGATAAAGCGATAGTTTAATCTTATTTATTGAACTCAGAACGAAAAGAAGAGGCATAACATATTGGCTGTTAGGATCTTATTCTTTGTTTTTCAAACCGTGCGCTGGCAGTGCATGAAAAACAGCAAAACCGTGCATTGACAGTGCACGGTTAGAATGAAGAAGTGAAAAAACAGGGAATTTGAAGGTCTAAAGAAGGATTAATCATCACGGAAAGTGAACAGCGGCGTCTTGAAATAGATCAATACCTCATCAAAACCTAATTTCTCCAGTCAGATCAACGGCGTTTTGGTTGATCATTCTCGATTCCAAGGTAAGAGAGCCTTTAGAGCCGCTAATGATTGTGGCTCCTACAGCTAACCCCCAACGTTTGCTTCCGATCACTGATTTAGAGTCAATATCTGCAGGAGTGTCTGCAAATTCTGCCAGCGGTATACGAACGGCTGCTACATAGGGATGTGGGTCTAGTTTAGAGATAAGGTAGGTGACTTGAAGGTAAGGGGACAGAAGCTTTGTTCGATAAGCAGCTCCAACTGCGACTTGGGTTTCGCTATATCTCAGATGAAAGTCTGATTCCACGTTATAAGTCAGTGCATCGGAGACGAAGTATAGAGGTTTTTGATCCGTTTCAAAATATTTAAAGTCCGCTCCAAGACGAATAGAGCCTGATCGGAAAAAAATGAACTTTCCTCCAACTCCCCAGGCGAACTCTTTATTTGTGTACACTTCATGATCTAATTGCATGGCTGCTGAGCCGACAATTCCGTAAAAATCAAATACATTTTTTATGTTTAGTGTGAGAAGAGCTGCATCTGTAGACAGTTGAACATAGCTCGAAGTCTTGGGGGTATCAAGGCTGGGAAATTCATCTTTAAATTTGGCTCGATAGATGAAGTCGGATAAATACCCAGCGCGAAGACTCCACCAGGTGGGACAAGACTGCAGCACGCCATATTTTTGGATAAGAGGTTGTCCAGGATTGCCGATGAGCATGCTCCATAGAATGCAAGGAGTCAGCAAGGCGAATAAAGATAGATACCGCAAAAACTTCTCCTTTGGGTGGGTTTGAAATTTTTTTATAACAGAAGCGCAGGAACCTATCCCAATAAAGAGTTTCTGTCGATTTTGGGGATAGGTTCAGACATCCTCTAACAGAGAGCGCGCTCAAGTCATTGTCCTAAAATGAAAAATACTACTCAATAAAAAAAACTTGCTAGATAAATCGGCACTATTTATTGACTGAAATTGCATAGAGAGGAGCTTGTCATGGCATTGTATGAGACGATGAATCAACTGAATCATCTACTCATTAGCTTAACAAAAGACTTAGCTAAAGCTTATCGGGGCAATAAAACGGCGGCTCAACGAGTTCGCACGGGCACGATTAAGTTAGAAAAAATAGCTAAAATCTTTCGAAAAGAATCTGTTACAGCTGAAAAAGGTGGCAAGGTCAAAAAAAAGGGCAAGTCAGAAAAAAGCCGCAAGGGCGTCAAAAGAAAAAAACGGTGAGTTTTTAGAGACAGTCTAATATACTCTCCTTCTTATGAACGACGAGACCTGCCAAGTATCCATTCAAGAATTTACTTCACGAGGCTATGGAAGAGCTTATTTGCCTCGTCCTCAAGGAAATCCTATAGAAGTTGAAATCGCGCATACTCTTCCAGGGGATCAGGTATTGATTGAGATGCGTCGTAAGACGCGGCCTCCTAGAAAAGGGCGTCTCCTTGAGGTGATTGTCCCTTCTCCTGAGCGGGTAGAGCCTAGGTGCGCTCATGCCCGGGTCTGCGGAGGATGCTCCTGGCAACAGATGGATTATGGAGCGCAGCTTCAAAGAAAACAAAAGCTGGTTGAAAAGCTTTTTCAAGCGCCCGTCTTGCCGATCATGCCTTGCGATGATCCTTTTGGCTATCGGAACAAAATGGAGTTCTCTTTTTCGGAAAATCGGGGAGGCCAGAAGTTTTTAGGGCTGATGATTGCTCAGGCAGAGCCTTATGTGTTTAACGTGACAGAGTGTCATTTATGTAAGCCCTGGTGCTCAGAGGTGCTTCAAGCTGTACGTCTTTGGTGGGAAAAGTCAAACGTCCCGGCGTATCATCCAGCTTATGATAAGGGAACGCTGCGTTATTTAACGTTGCGAGATTCTGTTCATACAGGCCAGAAAATGGTGGTATTAAACATATCCAATCGTTCAGAAATGCCTCCAGAGCAGTTGCAGCAGGCTCTACATGTTGATTTTGTGGACGCTGTAAAACAAGTTGCTTCTCCCGATATCAGCATTTTTCTTCGCATTCATGAAGCGAATAAAGGAAAGCCCACGGAGTTTCGGGAAGTCCATTTATCAGGACCTGAGTATATTATTGAAGAGCTTGAGACTCGAGGGCAGAGGTTGTCTTTTGCGATTAGTCCAAGTTCTTTTTTTCAGCCTAACACGCTTCAAGCAGAGAAAATCTATTCTGCAGCTTTGAGCCAGATTGCCCATTTTGATCGTCCTTTTATCTATGATTTATATTGTGGGACGGGAACCTTGGGGATGGTAGCTGCTTCCATGGCCTCGCATGTAATAGGAATAGAGCTCTCTCCAGATGCGATTAAAGATGCAAAAGCTAATGCTTTGCGCAATGGACTGGAAAACATTTCTTTTTATCAAGGAGATGTGGGCAAGGTGTTGGCGCAATTCATGGCAAGTAAGGAGTTTTTGCCGCCAGATGTTGTCATTGTAGATCCTCCTCGAGCGGGCTTGGATCCTTTGGCCTTGCATCACGTAAAAACTTTAAAGCCTAAAGGTATTTTATACATTTCTTGTAATCCGGCCACTCAAAAAGAAAATATTCAAGAGCTTGAGGCTTTTGGGTATAGGATAAAAACTCTTCAGCCTGTAGATCAATTTCCTCATACTTACCACATTGAAAATATTGCTTATCTTGAAAGATAACTCTTTTTCGGGCATCTTTGTTAAGAGATAAGATCATTATAGGATGTTTTATGAAAAAATTTTTTCTTCTTTTCCCGTTCGCTGCATTCGCTCAAGATTCTGCAGCAAGTTCTCAAAGTAGTTTGATGCAAACCATGCTTATGATTGGTTTGGCTTTGGTGTTTTTCTATGTGATTTTATGGAGACCAGAGCAAAAACGGCGCAAGGCAGCTGAGTCGATGAGAGGCTCGATGAAAAAAGGCGATCGCGTTACAGCTATGGGGATTGTAGGCACAATTGATCGGATTAAAGAGCAGACAGTGGTGCTCAAAATGGTTGAAGGCGCCAAAATTGAAATGCTGAAAGCCGCTATTACTGAAGTACAACCTTCTTCCGAGTCAGAAGTTCCTTCTTCTGAATCTTAAATTCTAGCTTCTTAAAATAGTCTTTGAGAAAAACAGGATCCGCAAAGCGGATCCTTTTTTTTGTTTTAGGGCTTATCCTATCTCTTCGAAAATAAACCGGTTATGAAAAGTGTGCGGAGAATGCCCCTCCTAATCTCCGCATGTTTTGCGGAGAATAACTCCTCTATTCTCCGCAAAAAATTAGGAAAACCTCTCTTACTGAATCAAAGAACAGAGTCTTTCCATGATTTGTGTCTGTTGTTTAATCACCTCTTCGAAGTCTTTAGGTTCAATTTCTCTTTGAGCTAAAAGAGTTAGCCCATAAACGCCTTTAGACATTTCTTCAGCAATTTCTGGATGACTAGCGGTAAGCTTTTCGATGGCCTGGACGAGTTTATTGTTCGTGTTGACCACGAATGTCTTCTTTTGTAAAAGATGAGCAACATTCATTTTTTGCATCACAAAATAGTCTCGAGCGCGCCTTTGCTGCTCATCGAGTATAAGCAGTCCTGGCAGATTGTCCGCTGCAAGACTTTTTGCCTCTACGCTCACTTCTGATTCTTTCAGAGAAGTTTCTATAAAGCTAGCCAGTCTAGAAGCATAGGTTTTCCCTTCAGCATCAAGCATCGTTTTTTCACGGGTAGGATCTAATAGACAAGAGTCTAATGAACCATCAATTCGCTGAAAGGAGGCACCCATTTTTCCCTCTAAAAATTGGATAAGAGGAACGTCGACCGTTGTGTTCGCAATCAAGATCTCAATCCCCTTTGCTCGATAAGCATCAAAAATAGAGGCTCCTCGATGCTCCTCCGTAGAATAGAAGATCTTCTTTTCAGAGCTTTTTTCCAATATTTCTGGAATTGTTGTCCAAGAGCCATCATCTTTTTTCCAAGTAAGCACTTCTTTGACTTTGTCGAAGAATTTGTCATCGTTGAGAATGCCGATTTTCACAACTCCTTCGATATCTGGCCAAAGTTCTAAAAAGCGCTCTTTTTCTGTTCGATAAAGACCAGTTAAGCGATCGGCAATTTTTTTGCTAATATGAGCGCTGAGTTGCTTAACGCTTTTATCTACTTGAAGCGAAGAACGGGAAACATTTAGAGGTAAATCGGGGCTATCGATAGCGCCACGCAAGATCGTTAGATAGCGAGGCAAAATGTCCCGGCAATGATCAGAGACGAACACTCTATTGCAAAAGAGCTGGATCGTTTTGTCAGTTGGCTCAAAGTGGGTGTCTATTTTAGGGAAGTATAAAATACCTTGAAGTCTGAAGGGGTAGTCGATATTCAAATGAATCCAGAAAATAGGATCTAGATCTGCTGGGAAAAGTTTTCGGTAGAACTCAAGATAATCTTTATCTGTGCAAGAAGCGGGCGATTTAAGCCATAGGGGATCTCCATTATGAAGGGAAGTTCCATTGAGCTCGATAGGAGTAGAGAAAAATCGGGCATAGCGATTCAATAATTCTCGCATTTTTGCTTCATTGAGGAACTCTTCGGCCGATTCATCAAGGTGTAAAATGATATCTGTCCCTCTTTGCGTCCTTTTGCCAGCTCCAATCGAATAGGTAGAACTTCCGTCGCAAGACCAAAAGACAGGTGTCGCATCTTCTTGAAAAGAGAGGGTATCGATCTCTACTTTCGAACTCACCATATAAGCAGAATAAAACCCGAGACCAAAATGGCCGATAATTGCTTCTTTGTCAGTGTCTTTATATTTTGCTAAAAATTCTTCAGCACCAGAAAAGGCGATTTGGGCAATGTACGTCTCCACTTCTTGTTCTGTCATCCCAATTCCGTTATCGGAGATCGTCAGTGTTTTCTTTTCTTTATCAATAGCAACCCAGATTTTAAATGTGCTATCGGTTCGTGCAGATCCTGATTCACTAAGGAGACGCATTTTTTGAATGGCATCTGAAGCGTTAGAGGTGAGTTCTCGTAGAAAAATTTCACGATCGGAATAGAGCCATTTTTTAATGATCGGCAAGATATTTTCACTATGAATTTTTAAGTTGTTTTCTCGCATAAGCAAATTCCTCATTTTTTTAATTAAAAGTGATCTTCGAAGCTGTTTTTACAGGTTTTATTGTTTTTTTTCAATGCTATACTGTGAACCTATGAGCCTATCCGTAATCTAGAGAAAAAATCTGGGGAATCTTTTTCCCTCTAGATTACGGATAGGCTCATACCCGTTCCAATTCAAAGAACCTACCCGAATAAAAAATTCTGGTCGATTTTCTTGTTGATTTTTTGCGTCAGCTTAAAATATTTTTACTGTATTGTAAAATATTGGACCGGAATTATCTATGAAATTAATGGCAGCGCAAATCAACCCTACTATTGGAGATCTTGCCGGGAATGTAAAAAAAATAATAGACGCCTTGCAAAGGGCTAAAAAACTCGTTGTCGATATCGTTCTTTTTCCAGAGCTGAGTGTTACTGGATATCCTCCTGAAGATTTGCTCTTAGACCCTGCCTTTATTGCAGAGGCTGAGGCGCAGTTAGAAGTGATTTGCCCTTTTACTAAGGGTTTACTTGCATTGATTGGACTTCCTCGCAGCAACCCGCGAAAGGGAGAAAAATTTCTTTGTAATAGCGCGGCGGTCTTTCGAAATGGAGAGTTAATTGGGTTTAAGGATAAGACTCTGCTCCCGACCTACGATGTATTTGATGAGAGGAGATATTTTGAGCCTGGAGATGAGGCGCTTTTAGTGGAGTATTTGGGGTGGCGCGTGGCTGTGACCATTTGCGAAGATATTTGGCATAGCGGCGCTCTCGGTTATACAAACTATGAGAAAAATCCTGTAGTTAGCCTTAAAAAAGAAAGGCCCGATTTATTGCTCAATCTTTCCTCTTCTCCTTATTCGTTTCAAAGAAAAGAAATTCGCATCGATATTTGCAAAGCCGCTGCTAAGACTCTGGAGTGTCCTGTTGTTCTTTGCAACCAGGTAGGAGCTAATGATCAGCTGGTATTTGATGGGTATAGTCTACATGTCAATGAAAAAGGGGAACTTCTTCATATGGCCAAAGGGTTTGTTGAGGAGGATTTACTGATTGAATTAGATGTTCATGCATGTCCTTGCTCTCGGATTCAAAATGAGATGGCCGATCTGTATGGCGCTTTAGTTTTAGGGGTGAGAGATTATTTTCATAAACAAGGATTTTCTAAAGCTCTTATTGGCCTTTCTGGAGGGATCGATTCGGCTTTAGTGGCCTGTATTGCAAAAGATGCTTTAGGGCCTGGCTGCGTGAAGGCTCTCGCTTTGCCTTCTCGGTTTTCTTCTCCAGCAAGTTCTTTCGATGCGGCTTGTTTAGCAAAACGGCTTGGGATTGCTTTGCAAGAGGTGTCGATTGATTCGTTATTCCAACATTATTTGGAGGTATTGCAGTCTGAGATGCAAGGGGAGCTTATCGATCTTGTGAAGGAAAATCTTCAGGCTCGTATTCGTGCAATGCTTTTAATGGCACATTCGAATCAAGAAGGAGCTCTTCTTTTAAACACGAGCAATAAAAGTGAAGTTGCTATGGGCTACACCACTCTTTATGGCGATTTATGCGGAGGTTTTGCGGTCATTAGCGATCTTCTGAAGTCCAGGGTGTATGAGCTTTGCCATTTTGTGAATCAACAAGAGGAGATCATTCCTCAGTCGATTTTAGATAAAGTTCCGAGTGCAGAGCTGCGTCCTCATCAAACGGACCTAGATTCTTTGCCTCCTTATGAAATATTAGATCCTATTCTAGAGGATTATTTGGAAAAGCAGATGAGCTTGGAAGTGATTTCTCAGACAAGAAATGTTCCATTGCCTTTCGTTCAAGATCTGATTCAGAAAGTTCATGCTGCTGAATATAAGCGGAGACAAGCGCCGCTAGGGATTAGAGTCACGCAAAAGGCGTTCACCAAAGGGCGGGTGGTTCCTGTCGTGCAAAGATGGAGATAAGTGGGATGTTTACCACCCAAAAGGGATGATCTCTGAGATATTCGAGAGGCCATATTGGATCATGAGCGCTCGATCAAACCCTACAGAAACGCCGCAGCAGGGAGGAAAGAGACCAGTTTCTAGGGCGCTTAAAAACTGTTCGTCGAGGGGATAAGGAGTCTTTCTTTCCTGGTTGAGGTTTTCGAATCTTTCTCGCAGTTCAGCTGCAACAGATAGCTCATGATATCCGTTGGCTAGCTCTAGTCCATTGATATAAATTTCAAAGCGTTCCGCAACTAGACGCCCCTTTTTTTCCACAACGCAGGCAAGAGCTGCTTCATGTGGAGGATAATCTGTGAGGACGGTCATCTCGCCTCTTCCTAGCTGAGGTTCGATGACGTGCGTAAGAAGGAGATGGACCAATGTATTTTTTCCCCAAGAGATAGCGTCTAGAGGGAGATCGATATGGCATTGTCTGGCAGCTTCTAATAAATCTTCTGTGGAAGCTGTTTCAGGATCGAGGTGGATAGAAGAAGAAAAAGCGTCTTGATACGAGAGAATCCTTTTGGGTAAGTTTCCTGTAAAGAGGGAGAGGAATTGACAGGTCTCATCAATCATATCCGTTAGTTGATAGTTTAATCGATACCATTCCGCCATGGTAAATTCAGGGTTATGGCGAGGGCCTAGTTCTCCCTTCCGATACACATGGCCTAAAAAATAAATATCGCCAGAACCAAGCGTCAAAAGTTTTTTCATCGCATATTCAGGGGAAGTATGAAGATATCCAATTTCTGCATCGAAGACGTTCACTGTCATCGCATCAATATTGGCATCGAGAGGAGGGCAGCGGCGCAGAGCGCCGCAATCTACTTCTAAGACTTTTCTTTCAGCAAAAAACGCTCTGGCTGCAGCGAGCCCTTGAGCTCGCAGGCGCAAACAAGAGTTAGTCATTGGCGCGGGAGACATATTCGCAAGTGCGCGTGTCGACTCTGATTTTTTCTCCTTCTTCAACGAAGATAGGTATTTGGATCTTGGCTCCAGTCTCGGTAAGCGCGGGCTTCAAAACGCGTCCAGAGGTGTCTCCGCGTACTCCAGGAGAAGTTTCTACAACCTTCATTTCCATAAAGGTAGGGGGTTCTAACTGGATAGCAGAACCTTTGTAGAAAATGACATGGTAGATGACCTCTTCCATGAGCCATTGGGCGTTTTGCCCTATAAGATCGTTAGAGATCGTTGTTTGATCAAATGTTTTTTCATCCATGAATACAGCGCCATCCGGCTCTTTATACAAGAACCTCACTGAGCTTTCCTCAATGTCGGCTAAATCAAGCTTGTCTCCTGATTTATACGTCTTTTCTACGGCGCGACCGTTGATCATATTTTTCATTTTAATTCGATTAAAAGCCTGGCCCTTCCCTGGCTTTACGAATTCGTTGTTAATGATTAAGTAGGGTTCTCTATCGACCTCGACTTTCATGCCGACTTTAACTTCATTAGTGCTTACCGATGCCATGTACAATCCCTTGAAATAGGAATAAATTAACGGATCCGAGAATAAAATGTCTAGAGGGTTTCTAAGAATTAAGGCTTCGTCGATTTTCCGAATGATTTTGCCCGATTTTCGACAGAAGTTTCATGTTTAGAGGCCCTTTTATAGACTTTTTAGCCCCTTTTCGTTTATAATTACTGCTACTATGGAAAGAAATCCCCAAGAAGCAGAGATTGCTCGCCAAACCCTAGAACGATATTCCGGATGCGAATCTGGGATGTTTTGTTCAAATTTAATTTTAACGAATTTTCCTCGCTATGTGGATTATTTTGCGCGTACGCGTGAAGTGCCTATTTATGAGGGATCTATGTTTAAAGTGGCTCATAATCCAAAAGAAGATGTGAGTATTTTGGATTTTAAAATAGGGTCTCCTGCAGCAGCTCTTGTTGTGGATGTGTGCTCCTTTTTACCTTTTAGGGCCAGTATGTTGCTCGGGATGTGCGGAGGGCTTCGTCGCCGCTACAAGGTGGGGGAATATCTGGTTCCTGTGGCCTCTATTCGAGGAGAGGGGACCTCAGATTTTTATTTTCCTACTGAAGTGCCCGCGTTAGCTAATTTTTTAATGCAAAAAGCGGTAACGGATGTGTTGGAAGAGGAGAAATCTTCTTATCATATTGGGATCACATATACGACGAATATGCGTTTTTGGGAGTTTAACGAAGAATTTAAAAATCGTCTAAAAAACACGAAAGCGCAGGGGATCGAGATGGAATGTGCCACTCTCTTTGCCGCAAGCTATAAGAGGAAATTTACTCTTGGAGCTCTTCTGCTCATTTCTGATTTACCCTTGAACCAAGATGGAATCAAGACGAAACAAAGTTCCCAGCTAGTCTATGATACCTATACTTCGGACCATGTGGAAAAAGGGATCAAGATTCTCCGAACAGCCCGCGGCATGCAAGCGAAAAAAATGAAGGGCGCCTATCACCGCAACTTGAGTGGGAATCTGGAAGGAAAATCAGACGCTATTCCAGAAGCCTCTCCAGAGGCTCCTCAGGAAGTCGGAGAAAAATAATAAACATTACTTTGCAGGCCCTCTCTTACGCGGATTTGAAAAAAACGCTTTTATTCTTGAAAGAAGAGACGGCGTAGTCGTTATTTGAAGCGTGGAATTAAGCGGCATATGATCGGAACAGTTCCCTTCAATGGTAAAAGCGAAGCCGGGAGCAAGAGTAGGCTTGCTTGCCCTAAAAGAAGCTGTTGAGATGAACACCGATTGTAGGGCTTTCCAAAATGATTGAAGATAGGTCATTGTTTTGGAGAAGATAAAATCAATTTCTCTTTCTTGATATTCGCTGTCTGCTGGATTTATATTGGTAGCTTTGTCAGAGCGAAGAATCTCATAATTTCTTGTCCGAAAAAAATCGAATGTAGGCTGATAATTTTCAGGGTTGTTGTTGATATCACCTGTTAAAATCGAATGGTCAACATAGGGGATATGTTGGATCGCTTTGCTCACATAAACATCCGCCTGCGCCTTTTTATCTTTTTCTTCATGAAGATGATGTAGATCTTGCCTTTGATTTGGAGGGAATAAACGAAATCCTATCGAATGGAGAGAAGAGAAAGCTAATTTGACAGAAGAGCCATGAGGTTGAACAATGACAGCCGCGACCTCTTTCCCATAAACATAAGGACTGTTTTCTTCAGTTATTATCGAAATGTTTTTGATTTCGCTAAAACGATCTGTTTTTACGGCAACTGCTGTGCTAAATCGATCGGTTGCTTGATCGGGTGTTATAGAAAGAATTGCATAGCCATGTTCTTGTAAAATTTGAATGAAAGGACGGTTTAAAGTCATCACCTCTTGTAAACAAATAATATCACGGTCGAGTAACCGGTAAGCTGCAGATTTTTCGGCGTCTTCTTCTAATTCGACAAGACTATTTTTTTCAGCTGTTTCAAGAAGCTTCCTTTCTTCTGAATTAAGCCTTTGTTTTTGTTTTATCTCGCGAAGTTCTGGGGGCCACAAGTTCTCTATTCTCTTGGCTAATTCAGTTCTTTGGTCATGGAGCATAAAACTAAAATCATGAATGCCTTGGCCTAAGTTATAGGTGCAAAAATTAATTTGATTAAGATTGAAAGCTATTAGCGAAGAGAGAGGAGCTTGGAGACGATTTAGAATTTTTTTATATTCAATAGGCTCTAGCGTAAGAGAGGAGGGTATGGGCGTGTGAATTTTTTGAATTTGCGATTCCTGAGATAAAGTGGGGGAAAACTGATTCTTTAGGTTGTTTAGGTAGGTTCTCTCCGCTGCCTGAATGGCAGGCTGCATTACGGATGCAAAAATTTTGTGAATCTTTTGTTCTGGCTCAGGATTAGGAGCTCTAAATTTAAAATTAAAAGTATCGTTTGGCCGGCTAGTCTGAAGAACGTTATGCATGATAATATCTCTTTATTTGCGATGTATTTTTATTAAAAAGCTGTAGAGAAACTAAAAGTTTTTGGAGTAGTGATTGCAGCTCTCTCTTTTGCTAAACTTCTCCCCAAAAAGATGATAAAGTCATACCATGTGTGCAAAGCTACGCTTGCCTGCAAAGAGTGGGTTTTGTGAGTAAGCCATCCACAGTAAGCTCCTATTCCTGTAATCAGAGGCAGGATAAATGCATGGAACCTCCAAGCGCCATCATTTGACAGAGAACCTCCATTTGGAAAGTGAGCTGCTCCAAAGAGGATGGATGAAAGGATTGTGCCTGCCACAGGATTAGATACTTCTGAAATAGCCGATTGCAAATATCCTCGAAAAAACGCTTCTTCTCCGACACCTACAGGCAGCGCGCAAAATGTGTCTAATCCAGTGGATGCTCTGCAAGCGCTAAGAGATACGTTTGAGGCAAGGGTGCCAATCAGTGTAGCAGCTGTTAAACAACCTAACACCCCGCCCCACACTTCAGGTTTTTTTATGATTTCCCATCTGAAAGGAGCCAGAGTTAGATCCATCAGACTGTCAGTGGGCATTTGATAGGAATAGTGCGATGAGCCATTCATTAAGCGAGCATCTCGATAAGCTGCATAGGGGCTATACCATATTGAAGCCATGGTCGTAGCGTCAACTGCGTTAAGTAGAGATTCGTTTTTCTTAATGGATTCTGCAAGAATCATACCTCCGCCAGCTGTCCCTAGAAGAGCTCCTGCTGTGATTGGATCTTCTAAATAAACATGCCCAAGTCCTGGAAAAAAACCTAGGGTAGCTGCAACCCAGGGAGCTTTCTTGGCGGGGGGCAAAGGAGGAAGGATGTCTAGGGACAGCGAAGATTGCTGCTGTAAGAGAGGCATGATTTCTAGAGAGGCAATTTCCTGGGACTCTATAGCTGCTGGAGCAATTGATTTTGCATCTTCTTCAGGAGAGGCTGCGTGCAAGAAAGAAGTCATGCACAAAAGAACAATAAGTGTTTTCATCAATAAGATCCTCATTGGAACAGAAGATCTTACAAAAAAACTTTATTGTTGTGCAAGACATTTACCACTTGCGGCCAAGGCCGACGCCGAATACCCAAGGATTAATATGGTCATGCGTTGTGTTTGTCGCAATACTTGTTGAATGGCTCCTTAGAGAGACTTTTGTTTTGATCCAGATGTATTTGATGTCGAAGTTGAAGATCCAAGGGTGGTCTTCACTGAAGAAAAGATCGATCCCTGCTTGGGCAACAGGACCCCATGAGTGGCTTAATTTTAATTTCGTACTGGGGAGAGAGCTGCTGGTGCTGTAAAACAGAGTATAATTGGCTCCACCTCCAATATAGGGCTGCAACACCTGAGTGGGGGCAAAGCGCCATTGAAGGGTAAAAGTGGGGGGAAAAAGCCACGTAGATCCCAATTTTTCATTGTTGAGCGTTCTGGTCCCTTTAACATTTGTCTTGCTCGTGCTAAGGCCAAGTTCAAATCCAAACTGATCGGTAAACATGCATCCAAAATCAAATTCACCCATCCAACAAGGACGGAAATCTACTCCTCCTCCTGCATAAGGAGGTAAGGATGCTTTGAAAGAGTGGCTGCTATTATGAGGCAACAGGTAAAGAGCTCTGATTCTCGTAAACCAGTCTCCAGCTTGGGTCACGTGTTTGAGTAGCGGCGGCGGCGGCGGGGGATCTTGGAGTCTTCGAGAAGCAAAGGCGTTTGTTGGTAGAGCGCTCAAGAATAAGAGCGCGCAGAGTATACTCAATTTCTGAAACATAATACGTTCCTTCTCATTACTTTTGGTTTTGGCATGAGCTGCATAGGCATGTCAAGAAAAATCAGAGGTTACCACTCGCATCCAATTCCAGCGCCAAAAATCCAAGGATCTACTCTTAAATGGACTTTTCCTGAAAGCAGACCATTTAATAGAATGTCTGTGCTCACAGCCATGTATTTGACATCGAGGTTGAACAGCCAGTTTTTATAGAAAAAAATATCGAGCCCTCCTTGAGCTACGGGCCCCCAAGAGTGACGCAGTTTCATGTGGGTTTCTGTAATAGAGCAGTGGCTTCCATAGAAAAGAGTATAATTTGCTCCAAGACCTAGATAAGGTTGCAGCCAATCGTGATAAAAAAAACACCACTGCAACGTAAGAGCTGGAGGAAAGAGCCATGTCGTGCCAATGTCAATCCCCCCAAGGAGGCCTGTCCCTACGATCGTATTTTGACACGTGGTTAACATAAGCGCTAGGGCCAAATTCTTGGAGAACATGTAGCCAATATCAAACTCTCCTGTCCAACAAGGATGGATGCTTACCCCCGAGTCAGGAATCGCATTGAGAGGGCCGCTACTGTCATTTGGCCAAATATAAAGAGCTCTTACTCTGGTAAAAAAATCTCCAGGTGTTGTGGGATGGGAAATGGACTGCTCAGTCGAGAATTCAATCGGTTCATCTGCATAGTACATGCAGGGGGATGCTAGGAGACTTATATAAAGTAGATATCGCAAGAACATATAGACCTCTTTTAGGACAGCTTCTTAGAAGTATACTGAAAAATGTTCAAGAATCAATTTTTTGTAGTTCAGAGGTGACATAAATTTCTAGATCTTGAGGGCGTTGCATTTTTTTCGGTAGGATAATGGTGCGGGAGATCGTTTCTTTCCCGCGCTGCTTTTCTGCGATAAAAGAAAGAGTTCCAAACTTAAGCAGGGTAAAGTGTCTGTCTGCGGCAAACACCCGGATACAGGCAAGATGATAAAGCCATAGAACCTCTTGCGGGGGCGATCCGAATCGATCATTCATCTCTTCAAGGAGTGCAGTCAGCTCTTCTTTCGTAGAGGCCTCGCCGAATCGATAATACAGCTCCATCCGTAGAGAAACTTCGTCAATATAGCTATCTGGAAGTCTCGCATCATAGGCGTGTTCCATTTTTGTGTCGTTGAAAGTGATCGGTTTTTTATTTTTCAGCGAGTCGATGGCTTTTTTAAGAAGTTTGCAATAAAGATGAAATCCGATGGCTGACACCTGCCCTGATTGTTGAAGCCCTAAAATATCTCCAGCGCCTCTAATTTCCAAATCGCGCATGGCTAGTTTCATGCCTCCTCCATAGCCACTGGACTCGACGAGAGCGTGAAGCCTTTTTTGGGCCTGCTCTGATAGGCGAACGTGCTTGGGAGTCAGAAAGTAGGCATAAGCAGCTCGATTCCACCGCCCGACTCGGCCTCGCAGCTGATAGAGATCTGCAAGTCCATAGGTGTCTGCTCGGTCGATAAAAATCGTGTTGGCGTTAGGGACATCGATCCCGTTTTCAATGATGGTTGTTGCAAAGAGAAGATTGAGCTCTCCAAGCCGAAAGCGATGGATAATGACATCGACGTCGTCTGCAGACATTTGTCCATGGATAATGCCGATGGTAGCGGACGGAACGAGCTTTTGGATTTGTGCGGCTCTTTCTGTGATGCTCTCTACGCGGTTGTGGACATAAAAAGCCTGGCCTCCTCGAGCGAATTCTCTCAGCAAGGCATTTTGAATGAGAGAAAGATCGGTTTCAGCAATGATCGTTTTGATGGGAAGCCTGTCTTGCGGAGGGGTGCTGATGGTCGTCATGTCCCGAACTTGTACTAAAGACATGTAGAGAGTTCTGGGGATAGGCGTTGCTGATAAAGTGAGACAGTCTACGTTGGCTTTGTAGCGTTTGAGATGTTCTTTCGCTTTTACCCCAAATCGTTGCTCTTCATCGATAATAAGCAGTCCTAAATTTTTAAACGAGATGTCTTCCGATAAGAGCCGATGGGTGCCTATAATGATATCGATCTCTCCCATTTTTAGACGAGAGATGATCTCCTTTGTTTGTTTAGGGGTTCGAAATCGGCAGATGACTTCAATATTTACCCCAAAAGATCGCATCCGTTCGGAAAAGGATTCATAATGCTGCATGGCTAGCACTGTGGTGGGAACAAGCACGGCTACTTGTTTGGATCCATCGACCACAGCTTTGAAAGCAGCTCTCATTGCTACTTCAGTTTTTCCATAGCCTACATCGCCGCAGATCAATCGATCCATCGCTTTATCTGAGATCATATCCTCTTTTAAAGCTTGAATGGCGAGCAGCTGATCTTCTGTTTCGATATAAGGAAATTCTTGTTCAAAAGAGATCACGGTCTTCGAGTCGGGGGGATAATGGAAGCCTCCTTCGATGGCTCTTGCAGCGTAAAGTTGCAAAAGTTCATTTGCATACCCCACAATTTGCGTTTGCGCCTGCGCTTTTGTCGTTTGCCAACGCTTGGAGCCTAATGTACTTAAAGTGGGAAGCTGCTCTTTGGCGCCGATATAGCGAGAGACGAGGTAGGCCTGCGAGAGGGGAACGAATAGTTTACTATGTTCTGCATATTCAATGGTTAAAAAATCGGTCTCTACACCTAAATGATTGGTGTGTTTTTCCATGCCGAGATATTTTCCAATACCGCTATGAAAATGGACTACGAGATCGCCAGGGGAAAGTTCATGGAATTCAGCTGCAGGGGTATGATAAGAGATTCTCCATGTTTGTCTCCGAATTCTTGTTCGATGGGTGATTTCTGAGTAGGGGATGACAGCAAGAGGAATGTCAGCAATCACAAAGCCGGAAGAGAGATAACCAAAAGAAAAGAAAGTATCGATGGGCAGTTTTTTCTCTTTGAGCTCTTGTTTTAGCTGTAGCTCTTCTGTTTCATTGCTGGTGATAAAGAGTAAAGAAAAAGAAGGGTCTGGCTGAAAATGTTCTAAGAGTTTGTATTCTTGCCCCTTTTCGAGTCCTATAGGAGCAAAAAACTCCTCAATGAGGTGGAATTGATGATGGATTTGTTCAGCTATGAAGGGAAAGCCTAGAGTTTCAAAATGAATGGTATGTCGGTTTTCCTTTTTAATTTCAGACAGCTCATGAATAGGCTTTTCCGAACAAAAAATATGTTGAGTTTTTCTCAGCAGCTGTTGCAGTTCATCGGTGGAATAGAAAAAAGAAGATACCCCGCCAGACATATTTTTTAGAGCAACGTAGCCGTTTTCTATAGCTAATAGATCGTCCCACATAAGGAGAGGGTTTTCTCCTAGATAATCAGAGATGGAGGTCAGATTTTGTTTCTTTTCAATGAGAGATAATTCATTAGCCCCACAGATGAAGATCTCATCGGTCTTGGAAATCGATTTTTGTCCGATCGGGTCAAAGACTCGTATTTGGTCGATCTCATCATCAAAAAACTCGATCCGATAAGGCTCTTTTGCAGCGACTGGAAAGAGGTCTAGTATGCCTCCTCTCAGAGCATATTCTCCTTTATCTGATACGACGCTCGCTCGTTTATAGCCGAGATTTGTTAATAGCTCTGGAAGAGAAGAAAAGGGGATGAGGGTTCCTTTTTTCCAGTGAAGAAAGGTGGGGGCGAGGGTTTCTTGTTTAGGGACTTTTTGGAGCCACGCAGAAACGGGACATAGAAGAATTGTCGGCGTCTTTTTTTTTGCAAGAGCATGTAGCGTTTCGAAACGTTTCCCGATGATATCAGGACTTGGGAGGATCTCTTCTGTCGGCAGCGTTTCCCAAGCTGGAAATTCAAGGACAGAGCCTGGAGCGATTTGGGAAAGATCATCAAAGAGTCGATCTTCGTGCACACCTCCTGTTAAAAACAAAACAGATCGTCCGGTTGTTTGCAAGATGGCAGCAGCTAGGAGAGCTTTTGGCGTCGCCCAAAGAGCTTCGAGCAGAACAGATTTGCCACCTAAGAGCGCTTCTTGGAGATGTTTGATAGAAGCGCTTTGCAGCAATCGACTTTGAAGATCAGCCCACACCGAGCCCCTCTACAATGAGACGCATTTTTTCAAATGCTTTGCTTATGCCAGTTTTATCTTTCCCTCCAGCTTGAGCTAAATGGGACTTCCCTCCGCCGCCTCCTTGAATGAAAGGAGCAATCTCTTTGATGAGAGCTTGTGCGTGGATATTCTTTTTGACGAGATCCTCGCTGACGGCAATAGTGATTTGACATTTTTCTCCCGCATGGACTCCCAGTGCCACAACTCCTGATTTGAGCCTTGAGAGGATCTCTTCAGCGCAAGGGCCTACCTCTTCTGAGGGAATATCGATCTCTTGGGCGATTAAAGCAATCGAGTGGATCATTTGTTTGGAAGCTAGGCAATCTTCTATAATTTGCTTGAGTTTCGCTTTGCGCAGAGTCTTGATCTCTGCCTGAAGTGTTTTTTGCTCTTCGAGGAGCATTTCAACTTTTTCAAGCAGGCGAGGTGGCGTTGTTTTTAATAAAGAGGCTGCTGCTTGGAGAAGCTTTTCTTCATCACGAACAAAGCTTTCTGCATAGCTACCTGTAATCGCCTCAATGCGTCTGACTCCAGCTGCGATGCTGCTTTCTTTGAGGATTTTAAAAAGACCAATTGTTCCTACTCGGGAAGTATGAGTGCCGCCGCATAATTCTTTCGAAGAGTCCAGATCAACAACGCGCACGGTCTCTCCGTATTTTTCTCCAAAAAATTGCTTAATGTCTGTCCGTTTTTGCGCTTCGCCGTAGGGTAGCTCATAGGTTTTTACAGCCATATCAGTGCGGATTTTTTCGTTGACGAGCTCTTCAATCTGGTCGAGCTCTTCCCTAGAGACGGATTTGTGGTGGCTAAAGTCAAAGCGCAGTCTTGCGGCTTCAACCAAAGAGCCCCCTTGCTTGATATGGCCGCCGAGCACTTGCTGTAGAGCCCAATGGAGCAGGTGGGTTGCTGTATGATTGTTTTGGATCTCTTGGCGTCTTTTTGTATCGATCTTGCTGGAAACTTTGTCTGCTTTTCGAAGAAGGCCTGTCTCCATTTTTCCTAGATGAGCGATGATGCCAGGAAAAGGGGAAATGCAATCGTATACTTGAAAGACGTTGCTGGCTTTAGAAATGGTTCCGGTATCTCCTACCTGGCCCCCCATCTCTGCGTAAAAAGGGGTTTTGTCCAAGATCAAAAGAGCTTCCGTTCCTTCCGGCACTTCATCGACAAATCGGCCGTCCACAACAAGGCCGATGAGCGTGGCCTCTGATTGCGTATGGTCATAGCCTTCAAACAGAGAGGGGCTGTGCGTCTTTGTGAAATCGCTAAAGAAATTTTGATCGAACTGCTGGCTGGCTGTTTTATGAGCTTTTCTCGAGAGATCTTTCGCTTCTTCTTCAAGAGCTTGGAATTTTGGGAGATCTACGGCAAGGTTTTCATCTTTTGCCATCAGGACGATCTCTTCGAGAGGAAATCCGTAAGTGTCTTTGAGTTTAAAGGCATCTTCTCCACTGACTATTTGGGAAGTGTTTCGGGATCTTTCGATCACTTGGCCAAGCAGCTGGCCGCCTCGTTGCAGCGTTCTAATAAAGGCTTCTTCTTCTAGAGTAAGAATTTCTGCGATCCGGTTTTGAGCCGTTTTGAGCTCAGGGAAGTCGTCGCCCATGTTAGCGACAAGCCGTGGAAGGATTTCTGCTAAAAAGGGTTTTTGCAATCCCAGCTGGCGCGCGTAGCGAACAGCTCTTCTGAGGATTTTTCTAAGCACATACCCTCGATCCGTATTGCTTGGCTGCACCCCATCTGCAATGGAAAAGGAGAGGCTTCGAATATGATCTGCGATGACGTGAAAAGCGGGCGCTTTATGGACATCGTTTTCGTCATAGGTTTGTCCACTCACTGTTTCTACTTGAGCAATGAGGCTTCTCAGCACATCTGTCTGATAGACGGTGTCCACTTCCATTTTTAGTGATACGACCCTCTCAAGTCCTGCTCCAGTATCGATCGATTGTTTAGGAAGAGGAGTCAACAGTCCATCAGCGCTTCGAGAATATTGCATAAAGACGAGGTTCCAAAATTCCAAATATCTTTCGCCAGACAGGTCTTCTTTTGGATTTCTGGCAGGGCCGTATTTTTCCCCTCGATCATATAAAAGCTCCGAGCAAGGACCGCAGGGACCTGTGTCTCCCATTGCCCAAAAATTTTCTTTTTCTCCAAAACGGACAATTCGTTCTGCAGGAAGGTGTTTTTCCCAAAGAGCAAAGGCTTCATCATCGTCTTTGTACACCGACGCCCAGATTTTGTTTGGATCAAATCCAAAGACCTGATTGACTACATCCCATGCGTAGCCGATCGCCTCTTTTTTAAAATAGTCGCCGAAGGAGAAATTACCTAGCATCTCAAAAAATGTGAGATGGCGAGAGGTATGACCTACGTTGTCGAGGTCGTTGTGCTTGCCTCCGACTCGGATACATTTTTGCGTTGTGGAGGCTCTCGTATACTCCCTCTTAGACTGTCCTAAAAAAACATCTTTGAATTGGTTCATTCCCGCATTGATAAATAAAAGGGTAGGATCATCGTGGGGAATCACGGGTGATGAGGGAACGATAGTATGGCCTTGCGACTTAAAATAGTTTAAAAAGGCTCTACGAATTTCTTGGGATTGCATGATAGGCTCTTCTTGAATGAGATAATCATTTTACGAGACTTGGCCAGAAAAGTCAATTTAGACCTCTTTCGAAGCCAATATTGGGGCTCTGCCCCAAACCCCGCCAAAGGGCTGGCGCCCTTTGGAAACCCATTTTTCTTTTTTTCTGAAGCAAAGCCTAGAGGCTTTGCCTCAGAAAAATAAAACAAAAAGGATTTTAAAGGACGCAGTCCTTTAACGGGGTAGAGGCTGCTCCAGGATTTAGGTTTCGTCGATTTTAGGGATTGTTTTGGCCAAGTTTCGTTTCTTTTTCGAGGGGTCATATACTGGAAGTTGATATTACCCCTCGAAAAAGAAACGAAATTTGGCTCAAAAGAACCCTAAAATCGACAGAAACTAAATCCTGTAGTAGCCTCCAAGGGCAGAGCCCCAATGTTAGGTTCGAAAGAGGCTTATTATTTTGCGGAAAATCCAGTTTTCTCGATCCACTCAAGAGCCGTCGCCATTTGTCTTGCAAAGGTTGGGTAATCAAGGTAATTTTCCGACAAATCAACCGAAAAATTACATGTATGAAAAGTAGGGAGCTTATCTTTCTCTTCATAAATATGAACGTGCAGGTCCCGGCCGACAGGCAAAGCAAAAGACCCGCTAATCGCATGGAGAAACTGCTGGATATCCTTTGGTGTAGCCTCTTGGATCCAGTCAATCAAAAATTTTTCTGCTGTTGAGCCGCTTTTATCCCACTTCAAGGAGGCGAGGATCAGCTGTTTATCGACAGAGCCTTGGATATTCAGCGCGAGATCTTTATAAGAGGCTCCTTTCAGAACTTCCCAGGAAGAGTTGAGGTTATAATTATTGATTCCTATCGCCATACAAAGCGTGGCGCAAAGGATTTGATGAATGCCTTCCGCTTGCAAAAAGGCCTCTTTTGTTTCGACCTCTGCTGCTTGTAGCGAAGGAGGAACTTTGTTTTCTTGGATAAACTCATCAATGGCTGTATTGATTTCAAGGTCCGTCTCGCCAAAAAAACTTCTATAGCGGGTGTTTTGTAAAAAAACTTTTAATAATTTGTTGTACACAGAGATAGAATCGCTTTGATCAATATATAAATGAAGGGGAATGCTCTGAATTTTTCCCAAATCTTCAGTTGTCAGCTCATGGAGCATCTGGAAAAGAGCGGGATGAAAATAAGCTCCAGTTCGTACCGTACGGTCGTCATCTAAAGCGAAAGCAAAAAGCAGTCCAAGAGCTTCATAGCATTTGATCTGTTCTCTTTGCTCTATTGGGTCTTCCAGGTTTTTACACTGAGGAATGATCCCTTGTTCTTCTACTTTTCCGGCCCAGTTAGGAAGTGCTATGCTATAGAGCTCTTGAAATAACTTTGCGATGCAATCTCGAGTCACTCCTCCAACATCCACCGCTTTCGAAAATCTGTAGCGAATTTTTTCAGGGAATCTGCCTGAGATACATTGAATAGCTCTCAGTGCCAATAATAGTTTAGTTGGCTCTGAAAATTCGCTCTCCTCTTTTATCCAATAGGTGTTTGATTCTGGGATCTTCCAATTTATCGGATATTTTAGCAGAGCTATTGTCTCATCAATGTCATAAAGATCTCGCAGATCGTCCCAGCGTTCTATCACTTGCTTCACACAATCTTGTCTGTATGTTGTAGGAATATAAAGGAATTTCAACAAAACAGACACAGATCGCTCACGAGGTTCCACAAATGAGATCATTAAAAAAAGTAGTTCTATGGCCTCGCGCCTGTCTCCCGAAGGAAGTATTTCAAGATTCTCTGCAATCACTTCCGCTATCTTTGGATCTTTCTCAAATTTAAGTGCGTAGAGAAGGACTTGAATCGCCTGGTCGGCATCTAGGAGCCCAAGCAATTTGCTAAAGATCTGTGTTTTTTCAGGGGCCAAAAAATAGGTTTTTACAACGGTTTCAATGATTTTTGCAGAGGCTGCATCAGAAGGAGTTAATTTACGCAAAAGCATTTCAATATCTTGACGAGTTTGCTCAGAGCCTTTTTCAAGGCTTTGTATCAGATAGCTCATCGTTGTTTCATGTTGTCTTGCTGGAAACCTCACTAAAGATAAGCAGGTGATAAGCAATTCAGGCTCCTCGAAAGAGCTTGTTACAAGGATCTTCCAAAGCCAATGTTCTCGGTAGTTTTCTTCCAGTGTAATGCCTAAAAGTTTTTCCACTTCTTTGGCCCAAGCTATATCAAGCAGATGACGATATTTTTTATGAATTGCATCCTCTGTTCCAAAAAGTTTTAGGCACTCATGATAGTCCTTTATTTTCCCATAAGTTCCACTGGCAGCAATGGCACGGTCAAAGCATTTTATAGTCAGATCTCGAGCTTTTGCGTAAATGGTCGCTCTTTCTCCTGGAATCTCTTCACATCCCCAAGAGATTGATAGGAGATACAGCTTTGCCGCATTCATATAGCAAGACCGTGTAGGAGAGAGGATTGTGCCGTGCTCTCGATACCAATGAGCAGCTTCTTCTGCGTGCTTTGCCGCCAAAAAATACATCCCAATCTTCTCGTACGAAGAAGAGATGATTTGTAAAAAATCTGGACCGAAAGAATAGTCGCTGATTTTTTCAGAAAATTTGTTTGCTTGCAGCGCAATCTTCGAATCCTCCCCACTGAGGAAAAAGCCTGGAAGTTCCTTTGCTAAATATTTACGATAATCTTCGTCTTCATCCACTTTTGGAAATGACAGGCCATGCATTAAATAATGCCAAGCTTCAGGAAATATGTTGAGTTGAAGGTGGGTTTTTGCAAAATCGCTAAAATGATGATGGTTCAAAAGTTTTAGAGATTCCCATTTTGCAGTATGCTTTTGAAAGAAAAGAATGGCTTGCTGCTCTAAATCTCGCCGCTTTTCTTTTCTTGAAAAGAGAATAACTTCTGTCAACAGGGTCATTTTTTGCTTCGCTATATCAACAGAAAATTTAGCAGGCAACTCAATCACTTCTAACCATTTTTGAAAAGGTTCAGTGAACTGCCCCAATGCAAGTAGAAAAGAAGCCTCTTTTTTTTCAAAAACGATTCCCATTTTCAGTAACCTGTACACTGTGGGAAAATGATGTTTATTTTCTGAAGAGAGTTTTGAAAAAAAATCAAAGCACCTTTTCAGATCTTTATTGAGTAGGAGCGTATGTAAAATTCTTGGATGTTGTTTGATGTCTTTACTCAAAAGATCTAAAAACTCGAGAAAAACCTGTCGATTCTCCATGGATAATAAAAGAAAAGCGTCCATAAACTCCGGATTGATAGGACTAGGTGTTTCAGGGCGGTCTACACTTTGCTTTAAGGCTTTCTCCCAGTAAATTCTGATGTGTTTGCGGTTTTCTGAATAAAAACAAAAAACCAGCATGGTGTTACACTTTTCCCAACATTGAGCAGCTTTTCTATATTCTTTGATCTCTGCATAGGCGTTGGCGGCCTGTATCCGAGATCTTCGGCTATTCTCTGCATCTGTTGCAAAGTGGCATTCTGCAGCTAAGATAAATACTTCCGCAGCTTCTGCAAAAAACTTTAGCCGAGAAAGATTTTCTGCCAAACGGTTTGCTCGATAGGCAATTGAGCTTTGCTTTTCTCTTGTTACAGCAAGCTGTTTCGCTTCATGCAGCTGGATCATCGCTTTTTGCAAAAAATCTTTTCTTCTATGACCCTGTTCTCTATCGGCAGCCGAAATAAAACACTTCGCTGCATCTATATGCTCTGGGGGGGTCATCTTGCAATAGCACTCGGAAGCTTCGATAAGCATTTCTACAGTAACCCAAGGCTTGCAAAATAGAGGGTCTCCTCCTTGAAGCGTTTCTGCTGCTTCCTTGAATTGAGGAGGATTTGTAGACAAATAGTGATTGGCTGCTTTGTAAAAGATATGACGGAAGTACCAGTCTGGCTGTTGAATATTTTTATTATGTTCAAAGGAGCTCAAATGCTCTGCTGCCAAAACAGGCATTTGCAATTGGTCATAGGCCTCTACAGTTGTTCGTGAAAAATCCAGGAGCAGTTTAGGTGTAGAAGAGCGCGCTTGTATATATTGTTCAAGTCTTAGCAAGGGATGATTGGAAATCTTTTCAGAAAGCTCTCTAGCGCTCTCTAAGACAGCGGGATCTTTTGCGCCTTCTTGACATACTTTCAAGGCTTTTTGAAAATAGCCCAGAGAGGCTGCCAGATCATATTGGACTCTGGCAAGGCGGCCGTAACACGCGATGACTTTTGGGATGTTGCCCAACTCAAGATACATATCTGCCAAGGTGGGGTAACAATGAAAGGAGATGTATTTCCAGGAACGATCTGTTTCCCATGTTTGGATTTTTTCCTCCAAAAGCCGCAAGGCTTCTAGCTCTTGATCTGCTAGCTCTTGTCTTCGTAAAGAGAGCACACAGTTAGCAATGAGCCGTGTTGCCGAGTCAAGGGGAGGGGCTTCTGCCTGTTTTGAAGAATCAAAGTGTGAGAGCTTGGGAGCCGTCACATAGCTGATCACAAATTCTGCGTACTCTAAAAAATAGATACAAGCTTTTAGATCATTGCCTATTTGCTGATAGCGAACGGCTGCTTCGTAATAAGAAAAAGCAAGATCCCAGCTTGGCATCCCAGAGTTTGCCAGGATCTTTAGCTCATATTGTTCAATCTCTTTGATATGAGGAGGATCTTCAGCTTCGGCAGCTGCAATGGGAGGTGGGCCTAAAAAAGAATCTTTCAAATAAGAAAAGATACCAGAAATGGAGCTCATGATAGACTCGCCTTTCGTTAGCGAGGGATTCTAATTAGTACATGAGAAATCTGCAAATGGAATTTTTTAGTTTACTGCGCTCTGTCTTTCCGGCTGAGTTGCCTGATCGAATCGCTTGCCGAGATACACAACGGAGACAATCCAAATACAGCCAATGGCGAGAAAAATAACAGCTACGTAAGGGATGCTGCTGGCGACAGTCGAGAAGAGAAGAATCAGGCTTTGATGGATGATGGATCCTCCTGATTTGCCAATGCGTGAGCCGACTCCATCGATGGCAGCTTTGCCCTTGAGCTTGGATTCTTTGCTCAAAGGGATAAAGGCGATCTCTTTTGTGGCGTCGAAAAAGGTATATTTACAGGTGCGACTGATGCAATTTTGGATCGAGCCTAGAGTCACGCAAAGCATGAGAGGGGACATCTGCAAGCTCCCGACAATCCAGGAGAATCCTTGATTGGGGAAAATCACGAAATGGAAAAATAAAGCCCCTGTTACAGTGACTAATATGGGAGAAATTAGAGCAGAAACAGTCCAAGAATAGTGTTGAATGACTTTGCTGGTGGTAAATAGGCTAGCAAGGCTTGCCAAGATAGCCATGGTGAACATCACCTGTCCCATATAGCTATTATAATCGGCGGGATTTGGATAGAGCGTTTTCATTTGATCTTTCCAGACCACTTCAATCAGGTTGATCGCCAGATTATAGGAAAAGACGATGAGCGCAATGCATATTAAATATTTTGATCTGGAGAGGTAGAGAAAATTTTCTCGCATCGACATCCGGATTTTTTCTTTAGGCGGAGCATTGATTTCTGAGGGGCGGATGATATGGACATTGAGCCAGCGGAAAATCGCCATCGTCACAACGCTGCCGATAATCACTGTGCAACCCACGAAGAAAATCGATTGATCCCAGGCTGTTTTCCCATAGGGGAGCCAATGGAAAAATGTCTGACTGGAAAAAACGATGGCTCCATAGCCTGCAAACATCCCCGCAATATTTCCACCGAAAGTAATCAGACCGTAAAAACGTTTGGCCTCTCGAACCGAAATAATTTCATTCGCAAAACCCCAATAGAGGACAGAAAAAATCGTTGTCGACCAAAGTTCAGCCATGATGTAGAACAAGGTGAATGTCCAGTTGCGGTAAATGGCAATAAACCCTTTAAACCCCGACGGCAAAAGATTTTGCAGGCGAGTGGCTAGTTCTGTCGGGTGAAGGACATCTTGAGCTGGGTAGAGTACAAAGGTAAACAAAAAGAAAAAGCCCACAAAAATGGACATGATGATATAAAACACTTTTTCTCTGGTTAAGCGATTCGATAGCCTGGTATAGAGCAGGGTGAACAAAATAGCGCTTGGCAGCACAGCCCACAGCTTAATGAAAGGGATGGCTTCTGCTCCAGAGTGGGAAGCTGTCACAACGATCGTGTCTTTGTAAGATCTTAGTATATTGTAATTGAAAGAAATAAAGAAAAAGATCGAGAAGAGCGACAGGAATTTTGCAAGCTCATGTCTATGGATTGGCCAGAAAAAAGAACGCCAAGGACCTAAGTTCGGTGAGCTCATATGCCGATGAGTTTCGCAAATTTACACATTTAGTGAAAGAGCTTTTAGTACATCTAGCTCCAATTCGAGCCCGGGCTCGGTTCTGGCTAGATACGTTAGATGCCAAACGCGCTGCATTTTCCCCTTGCTTAGGAAACCGAAGTTCATCAAAATAACATCCATACGACTGAAGGAATCAACATGAACGATGATATGAAAAAACAGCTGGGACGAATTGCCAATACGATCCGCTCCCTTTCTATGGACGCCGTGCAAAAGGCCAATTCAGGCCACCCAGGAATGCCCATGGGATGTGCCGAGCTGGGAGCTTTTTTGTATGGGACGCTGCTCAAACACAGCCCGAAAAACTCTAAGTGGTTAAATAGAGACCGCCTCGTATTATCGGCAGGCCATGGCTCCATGTGGCTCTACTCTTGCTTGTATCTTTCCGGATTTAAACTCTCTTTAGACGAGATTAAACGCTTTAGACAGCTTCATTCAAAGACGCCAGGACATCCTGAATATGGGATGACAGACGGCGTAGAGGCGACCACTGGTCCTTTAGGGCAAGGCGTTGGCAATGCTGTTGGGATGGCTCTTGGCATGAAGTTGTTGGCTGCGCAATTCAATCGAGACAATTATCCTCTTTTTTCAAACAAAGTTTACTGCGTTGCTGGCGATGGATGCATCATGGAGGGGATCAGCTCGGAAGTCTCTTCTCTTGCAGGTCATCTAAATCTCAATAATTTGGTGCTCATTTACGATGCAAATCACATTTGTTTAGACGGTCCCTTGCTTGAGTGCTGCTCAGAAGATACAAAGGCGAGATATTTGGCTTATCATTGGGATGTGCATGAGATTAATGGATATGATTTCGATGCCATGGAAAAGGTGTTTCGAGACTTAGAAAAAGATCAGCAAAAACCTACACTTGTCATTCTTCGTACCGTCATCGGAAAAGGTTCTCCTCACAAATCCGGAACTCATAAAGTCCACGGATCTCCTCTTGGATTGGATGAAGTAGCAGCGACAAAAGAAGCGTTGGGGTTACCAAAAGAAGATTTTTATGTGCCGCAGGCAGTGCATGATTTTTTTGAACAAAAGCTTGTAAAAGACAGCGCATTGGAAGCTAGCTGGCATGAGATGTATCGTCTATGGGCTCTCGACTATCCTGAGCTCGCTCGCCAGTTTGAGCAGATGCACACTGGGCAAATTCCAGAAAATTTGGAGCAGCTGCTCAAGAAATTGCCGGTGAAATCGCCGATTGCAGGACGCTCTGCCTCTTATGAGGTAGTGCAACTTTTAGGGAAATTATTGCCTCAGATCTATGGAGGATCCGCAGATCTTTCCGGCTCTGATATGACGATGATGAAAGATTTTCCTCTCGTTGCCCCTGGAGAGTTTATCGGACGCAATATTAAGTACGGCGTGAGAGAATTTGGGATGGCTGCGATGGCCAGCGGCTTATTTCTAACAGGGATGATTATCCCTTATTGTGGAACGTTTTTGACATTTTCTGATTATATGCGCAATGCGATTAGGCTTGCTGCTTTGTCTCCGTATCAGACCATTTATCAGTTTACCCACGATTCGATTTTTCTCGGAGAAGATGGTCCTACTCATCAAGCCATCGAGCAGCTCGCGTCCCTTAGAGCCATTCCTCGTCTGCATGTGATTAGGCCTGCCGATTCTCATGAGGTGAAAATGGCTTGGATCGCAGCTCTTCATTATAAAGGACCTACGGCCATTGTTCTATCAAGACAGAATTTGCCAGAGCTTTCTTGTACGGACCTTCCTTATGCAGAGGGGATGGCTCGAGGCGCTTATATTGTAAAACAAGAGATCTCTCGAAAGATCGATTTTACTCTATTTTCGACAGGCTCTGAGCTTTCTTTAGCGCTTGATGCAGCCGAGCGGCTTGAGAAAATGGGCAAAAATGTGCGGGTGGTTTCTATGCCATGCTGGGCTTTATTTGATCAGCAATTGGATAGTTACAGACAGTCAGTCATCGGTGGGGATTTAGGGGTGCGGGTAGCTGTAGAAGCAGCTTCTGATTTTGGATGGCATAAATACATCGGTATCGATGGGGTTGCTATCTGTATGGAGCGGTTTGGAGAGTCGGCTCCAGCTCCGGATTTAGCGCAAGAATTTGGATTTACTGTTGACGCCATTGTAGAAAGACTCATTGCGCGAAGTGGAGTGTAAATGGACTTGTTCTTGCAAGCTTTAGCCGGATGCAATCGAGGGCGTCCTCCCGTTTGGCTGATGCGGCAAGCGGGTCGTTATTTGCCTTCTTATCAAGAGATGCGCCGGCAATATGGCCTTCGAGAACTTTTTTTTACTCCAGAACTGGCAGCTGAGATTACTCTACTGCCTTTGAAAGAATTGCAAGTCGATGCGGCGATTTTGTTTTCTGATATTACCGTGATCGCGCTTGCTTTGGGGTTTACTCTCGATTTTCAAGAGGGGCCTGTCATCGCTCCTTTATTGCAAACGCCCGAGGATGTCGAAGGCCTCATATGTCTCGACCCTCGAGAAGTTCTTAGCTCGATTGGGAAAACAGTAACTCTTGCAAAGTCAGATGTTCCTCTGATTGGTTTTTGCGGAGCTCCCTTTACGGTAGCTAGCTACCTGATTGAAAAACATAGTGGCCAAGATCTTCTAAAAACAAAGCAGTGGCTCTATCGTCATCCTGCAAATTTTCATCAGCTGTTAGATAAGATCACCGACGTTAGTATTGAGTATTTGCGTATGCAGGTAGACGCTGGGGTTCAAGCTATCCAAATTTTTGATTCCTGGGCTCATGTGTTGACAGACGAGCAATTCCATGTGTATTGTCTCCCTTTTTGGAAACGTTTATTGGAAGCTGTGAATGTCCCAGGCATTGTGTATGGTAGGGGAAATTCATTTCGGATTCCCTCGATTGCAACAATTACCCCTTCTGCCATTAGTATCGATTGGCAGGTTCCGATGGCCTTTGCAAGAGGTCAAACAAGTCTTCCTTTACAAGGCAATCTAGATCCAGATCTGTTATTTGCTCCGTTGGATATGATTCAGCAAACAACGCGCCATCTGTTGGATTCTATGAAAGGCGATCCTGGGTTTATTGTTAACTTGGGCCACGGGGTTAAGCCGGGAACACCTGTGGAGGCTGTGCGCTGTTTGGTAGATACGGTAAAAAGTTATGTTTGTTGATCCGAAGATGTTGATGAGGCTCGATCGAGCTGTGCCTCGTTACACGAGCTATCCGACTGCATTGCAGTTTCATCCTATGGATGAGGCTGTCTATAAAGAACATTTGGCTAACATCGGTACGGAGCCGATCTCTCTTTATATTCATATCCCTTTTTGCCGCTCCATGTGTTTATTTTGCGGCTGCTCTGTTGTCTTAAATCGAAGGCCAGAGCGCCAAAGCGCGTATGTTGAAGATCTTCTTCAGGAAATCCGTCTTGTCGCAGAACTGGTAAAAAAAGCTCCCGTTT
Organism: Chlamydiales bacterium; assembly: GCA_030681135.1. Taxonomy (GTDB): domain Bacteria; phylum Chlamydiota; class Chlamydiia; order Chlamydiales; family SM23-39; genus SZAS-17. Next base: position 153,964 of record JAUXXF010000025.1, on the reverse strand, counting down.
CGCAGCTTCATTTTGGAGGAGGAACTCCTACCTCATTGAACTCTACAGAATTTGAACAGATATTTTCTCTCCTGCGCTCCTCTTTTGATTTTACAGAGCGGGCAGAGCTGTCCATTGAGATCGATCCTCGAACGGTGTATGCTGATGGAGGAGAAAAGCTCCAGTTATTACGGCGTCTGGGATGTAATCGGGTCAGTTTTGGCGTTCAAGATCTCGATCCTAAAGTCCAAGAAGCTGTTAAACGGCGGCAAAGCAAGGAGATGAGCTTACAAACATTTGAGATGGCTCGCTCTCTTGGTTTTGACGGGATCAATTTGGACTTGATTTATGGGCTTCCTTTTCAAACGGTAGAGAGTTTTACAAAAACAGTCTTAGAAATCTCCTCTTGGAAGCCTGATCGGATTGCTCTTTTTTCTTACGCTAAGATTCCTTGGTTAAAAAAGCATCAGCAAGCCATTCCCGAGGAGACCCTTCCTACGACGGAAGAAAAATTTGCGATTTATGCTGAGGCGCGCAGCTTATTTTTAGCTCATGGATACACAGCTATTGGCATGGATCATTTTTCTTTAAGCGAAGATTCTTTGAGCTTAGGGTACCGTGAAGGGAAGCTTTATCGGAATTTTCAAGGATATTCTCTTCATTTGGCAAACCATATGATTGGGCTAGGGGTCTCTTCGGTAGGATTCGTGAGTGGAGCGTATTTTCAAAATACGAAGCAGCTCGAGCAGTATGCTCAAAGTGTGGAAAGCCGCCTCTTGCCCGTTTCTCGAGGGGTTCTCTTAAACGGAGAAGATCGGCTCCGCCATTGGGTGATTCAGGAGCTGATGTGCCGTTTTGAAGTGGATAAAAAAAAGTGCGAACAGTTATTTAGGATTAATTTTGATACGCATTTTCGAAAAGCCCCTCTACAGCCTCTTAAAGACGAGGGTCTTTTAGAAGAGACATCGGATAAACTGCTCGCTACGCCTTTGGGGCATCTTTTTATCCGCCTGATTGCCTCTGCATTCGATGGGTATTTGACAGAATCGTCGACATACTCCAAACTGATTTAATGGATCTCTATGCCTAGTTTTTCTCGTGCCAGTTTAGAGCTTTTACGCTCAAGAATCGATTTAGTGGAAGTGCTTTCCCCTTATGTGAAGCTGCAAAAAACAGGCGCTTCTTATAAGGCTCTATGTCCTTTTCATGAGGAAAAATCTCCCTCTTTTGTCATTCAGCGCGGCGATAGCCATTATCATTGTTTTGGCTGCGGCGCTCATGGCGATGCGATTGAGTTTTTAATGACTCATATGAGGATGAATTTTTTAGAGGCGGTAGAGAGTCTCGCCGATAAATTTCATGTCCATTTAGAAGAAACGCAAGCAGGGGAGCAGACAGCCAAGGGTCCTTCAAAGACGATGTTGAAAGACGTTTTGGAAAAGGCGTGTAGATTTTATCAATTCTCTTTGCTCCACACTATGGAGGGGCGCGTTGCTCTCGATTACTTGTATCATCGAGGGATCGATTTAGATTTTATTCGGACATTTCAGTTAGGGCTCGCCCCTAAGCAGCCTCAGCTTTTTCTCAAAGTGATGAAAGAGCAGAAAATATTTGATGATGTTCTTGAAGCGGCAGGTCTTCTTTCGAGCAATAAATGGGAGTTTTTCTCTGATCGGATTACGATTCCTATTCGGGATGCAATGGGTTCAATCATTGGGTTTTCTGCTCGCAAGTTTAAGACGGATACCTTTGGGGGCAAATATATCAATACTCCAGAGACGGCTCTTTTTAAAAAATCAAAGGTTCTTTTTGGCCTAAGCTACTCTCGCAAACGGATTACAAAAGAGAGGAAAGCGCTGATTGTTGAAGGACAAATCGATGCGCTTCGTCTGATTTATTCGGGGTTTAATTGGACTGTTGCGGGACAGGGGACGGCTTTTGGAGAAGAGCATGTGAAAGAGCTGATCCAACTAGGGGTCAATCAAGTCTATTTAGCTCTCGATGGCGACGCTGCAGGGAGAGAAGCTACAGTCAAGATTGGACATCTTTTTCAAAAAGAGGGGATTGAGGTGTTGGTCGTCCCTCTGCCGGAAAAATCGGATCCTGATGAGCTTTTGCAGGAAAAAGGCCCTCAAGAGTGGCAAAAAATCCTCGATTTGAGCGGTGATTATCTCTCTTTCTTAGTGGATCATCAGTCTCGTTTACTAAATATCAACTCGCCAGCTGGCAAAAATGAACTTGTCCAATCGATTTCCAAGCGGATTCGAGATTGGGATCATCCTCTCATGGTCCACGAGAGTCTTAGAAAACTAGCTCGTCTTACGCAGACGCCCGAGTCTCTGATCAACCCTCATGAGACCTCAGCCCCTCAAGTCTATATTAAGCGCCAGGCCAGCGTGACATTTACAGATATTGATCCGGATCGGATCTTGGAAGCGGATTTGCTTCGCTGGCTGATTCTCATGGGACCGAGTATGCCTCAACTCATTCAGATTGCTGAGCGCAATCTCAAGCTAGAGCATTTTCGCCACTCGCCAGCAAGGGCGCTCTATGAAAAGTATATCAGCGCTGTAAAAAGTGGTCAGCCTTGTGATCTTCTCTCTCTTGCCATCGATCTCGAGCAGCCCGAACAGCAAATTTTTATGGCCGAGGTCTTGCAAAAAAAGGTCAATCGAGAAAAAGCTCAAGAATGTCTCATTGAAACAATCCAGCGAATCCTCGAGCGCCATTGGATGGCTGAGCGCGAGGAGATCAAGATCAAAATCTACAGTGGAAAATGCTCTGAAGAGGAAGTTCTTGATTTAGCAAGGAAATTTGATATTCTGAAAAAAGAGCGTCCCCAGGTATCCGTTGAACAAAACGTCTGAGCATCTTCTTCTCTTTGATGATGAATGTCCCCTTTGTGTTCGCTCCGTTCGTCACATCATCCTCAACGATCCAGAGCGCCGTTTCACTTTCGCCCCTCTTCGAGGAGAAACCGCTCACAACCTTCTCATCGGTCCTCAAGAGTCTCTCAAAAAAGCCAACAGCCTCGTCGTCATAGAAAATTGGCGTTCCACAGATCGTAAGTTCTGGATTCGCTCTCGCGCGATCCTCCGCACCTACTGGCTCATCGGCGGACAATGGAAACTCTACGGCTGGCTCTCTTTCCTTCCACCCTTCCTCGGCGATTTTATCTACAACCAAATCTCCTCCCATCGCCATCAGTTCCGTCTTCGTCCCGATAAGCCTATTGGCCCTCAAGATCGCTTCTTGCCTTAGATGTTTGTTTGCTGTTGGGGCTCCGCCCCAAGCCCCGCCAAAGGACTTCGTCCTTTGGAATCCTAGTTTTTTTATAGTTATTTAAATTCAAGTTGATAGATACGACAAGACGGCTCGTTACGTGAGTAATAAATAAGTTAAGAAGACCCTGAAACAATATGATGCATCGCTTCTTTAAGAGTCGGGTAGTCGAAAGAAAAACCGCTGTTTTGCAGTTTTGTAGGAGAGACTCTTTGTGAAGCAAGTAGCAGCTCTTCTCCCATCTGCCCGAAAATCAGGATGATGATCGATTTTCCAATCGAAAAAAAGAGCGGGCGATGAAGCTCTACTGCAAGAGTGTTTGCAAACTCCCGCTGGGAGACTGGATAAGGAGAGACAACATTAATAGGTCCGTCTAGAGAAGGAGTTTTAAGGACGTGTTCAATGGCACGCACTAAATCATCCAGCGCTATCCAGCTCATCCATTGAGAGCCATCTCCAAGAATAGTTCCCAGAGAGAGTTTAAAGGGCAAAAGCATTTTTTGTAGAACTCCTCCTCCTTTTCCTAAAACGGCCCCAAATCTTAATAAAGCTGTGCGTACTGCTCTTTGTTGGAGCGGTAGAGTGGCCTTTTCCCATTGTTCGCAGACGTCCGCTAAAAAGCCTTCGCCATTGCTGGATTCTTCAGTAACAAGCTGTGAGGGGTGAGTCCCGTAAAATCCAACGGCGGAGGCATTAATCAATACGGAGAGAGGTTTGTTGCTGCTCAGCGCAAATTGAACAAGAAGGTTTGTTGCTTTTAGGCGAGAGGAGAGAATTGCCTCTTTTTTCTTCTTTGTCCAACGGCCAGAAAAAATTCCTTCGCCGGCAAGATTAATGATGGCATCGATCCCTTCATCCGTTTCGATGATTCCTTGTTCTACATCCCAAAAAACAGTTTTCCCCTCTACTACTTTTGAGGGGTCTCTAACAAGCACCAGGACTTGGTGTTCTTTTCGTAGGTGAGAAATTAGAGCTCTTCCAATAAATCCAGAAGCGCCGCTGATCAATATTTTCATGAGAAGATTCCTAATGCTTAATATATAGCACTAGGGGGATTTATTTAAGAATCATCGTCAGAGCTAATACACATCTCGGCAATAACTCTGCTTCGAGTAGGTGGAGGTGACAGTTCAATCCATGACAGGTCAGCGAAGGCTTCCTCCTTAGAAGTCTTGACGTACTCGTCATCAGAAGAACTAGCAAAGGTTATTTCATCGAAATCTATAGGAAGAAGGCAGCGCTCGCCATCGGATGGACGCGCATATGTAGGAGCCACTGGAGGAAAAACCGCTTGCGCTGCTTGTTGGACAGAATTGGCCTCTGCTGGCGCATCTACTGAAACAGGCAACTGCAGAGGAATTCGGGTTATTGGACATGTCGGGGAACGGCGAAGCGCTTCTCCTAGGCATATTTCATGAAATAGATGTTGAGCTGCTGTCTGGCTAACGATGTGTACCAATGCGCGAGTTCCTGTTGGAATCTCTTCCCAACAAATGCTGCATTCATCTGCTTTTTCCATGATTAGGTACTCTGCTCGGGCTATGCTTTCGATGGCCATACATGTTTCCTATTGATGGTGAAACTTAAGCATTAAGACGAGAGGCCAAAAGAGAGGCGAGCTCTGCGATAGGCACCCGCTCTTGCTTCATGGAATCTCGATCTCGGAGAGTCACTGTATTGTCTTCCAAGGTGTCAAAGTCGACAGTAATACAGTAAGGAGTCCCTAGCTCGTCTTGACGGCGGTAGCGCTTGCCAATCGCTCCTGATTCATCATATTCGCAAGACCAAAGAGTATGTAGCTGTGAGTAGATCTCTTCTGCCTTTTGAACGAGAGGCTCTTTTTTCATAAGAGGGAAGATAGCCACCTTGATCGGAGCGATACAAGGAGCAAAATGGAGGACTGTCCGTTTTTCTCCATCGGGAAGAAGCTCCTCTTCATAGGCGTCGCATAAGAGAGCGAGAAGAGTTCTTTCTACTCCAAATGTCGGTTCAATGACATGAGGAATGAATTTCTCTTTTGTTTCAGGATCAGTGTACTCAAGTTTAGTGGCTGAGTATTCCGCATGTTTTTTTAGATCAAAATCGGTGCGGTAGGCTAGTCCATAGAGTTCGCTGCGCCCAAAAGGAAAATCGTAGACGAGATCAACTGTTCGTTTTGAATAGTGGGACAGCTGTTCTTTAGGATGCTCTTTCTCGTGAACGTGCGCTTTTTTTAGACCAATCAGAGCGCACCAATCGTGCATTGATTGAAGCCACTGAGTAAATACCTGCTCCCAGACGCTCTCGCGGATAAAATATTCAATTTCCATTTGTTCAAATTCGATCACTCGGAACACAAAGTTGCCAGGAGTGATTTCATTGCGAAATGCTTTGCCGATTTGTGCAACGCCGAAGGGGATTTTCACGCGCATCGTATCGATGATGTTTTTGTAATCGAGAAAAATCGCTTGAGCAGTCTCTGGTCTTAAATAAGCCACATCTCCCTCTGCGCCAGTTTTGCTCATGTGGGTATGGAACATCAAGTTGAAATGGCGCGCCTCTGTAAAATCTCGAGCTCCGCATTTGGGACATTTGAGATGGCTGCTTTGCACTTTTTCAGTCATTTGCTCAACAGTTAATCCGTCAGCATCTTCATGGAGAATCTCTTCAATCAGATGATCACACCGAAAACGGCTTTTGCAAGCTTTGCAATCGATCAGAGCGTCGTTAAATCCTTCAAGGTGACCTGATGCTTGCCAAGCTTTCGGATGGAGTAAAATAGGCCCGTCAAGACCGACCATGTCTCTTCTATTTTGGACAAACGTCTTCCACCAAAGATCTTTGATGTTTTTTTTGAGCAGAGCGCCATAGGGGCCAAACGAATAGGTATTGGCAAATCCGCCGTAAATTTCTGAGCCGGGATAAATAAATCCCCTGCGTTTACATAAGGCGACGATGGGTTTTAGAGAATCTTGGATAGTTGGCTGAGACATATTATTACACCTAAAAAGCTATATAATAGCTGTTTCAGGGATTAGAGGGAACTCCATTCGGCAATTCCCTTTAGTATCTAGGTTGTTTTTCCACCCAGCGCTTAATCCAAGCATCAAGAGAAAGTCTGCCGGGACCAAAGCAAAAAACAAGCATCGCTGTAATAAAATAGGGGAAGGGGAGGTCTTGCGCAAAAGAATGGGGGTCTAAGATAAATATGACATTTTTGAGAAGATAGGAATGAGCAGTCCCCAGTGCGGTCAGGATGATGATGATGAGGGGGATCGTGATGATGCGCGAGGCAAAGCCGATCATGAGGCAAATCCCTCCGATGATTTCAAAATAGCTGACAAGGTAGGCGCTCATCTCAGGCCAAAAAATTCCCATGGCACTAAAAAATTCTTTAGCATGGTCAATGTTTTGCAGCTTGGCAACGCCTGCTAGGAAAAATTGGTGTCCCCAGGTGACCCGCATGAAGAAAAGAAAAATACTTTGTAGATTGCTGCCTATTTTTAAGAAAAAATTATAGAACTTAGCAAAAAAATTGAGTTTGGGGTTCACGTAGATCATTAGGCCTCTTTCTCTCTATATATTCTTCCCTATATGTTTGGGGGAGATAAAAAACAAGAGAGTTTTTTCTCCCCATTTGATATGATGTCAGGGCATGAAACACATTTCTTCTTTCACTTTATCAGCCCTTCAGGATTGGCTAGAGCAGCATGGCGAAAAGGCTTTTCGTGCAGCTCAAGTCTATGATTGGATTTATGTTCATGGGGCTCAGTCATTTGAGCAAATGACGAACCTGGGGCTTTCTTTGAGAAACAAGCTCTCCGAGGCTTTTCTCTTCCCCGCCCTTACATTAGTCCGTACGGTGGAATCGGAAGATGGGGAGACGATCAAATTCCTTTGGAAGCTGTCTGACGGGAATCTAGTAGAGTCGGTCCTTATTTGTTCTGCTGCCAGAAGGACGGTATGCGTCTCTTGCCAGGTTGGATGTCCAGCAAGGTGCGCTTTTTGCGCCTCTGGCAAAGAGGGCCTCCTTCGTAATTTATCGACAGGCGAGATTGTAGAGCAGGTGCTCCATATCGATCGATATTTGCGCTCAAAAGGGGAGAGGGTATGCCATATTGTATTTATGGGTATGGGCGAGCCGATGGAAAATTACGACGCAGTTGTAGAGGCTATTTCTATTTTTAATGATCCTAAGGCGTTTCATATTTCTCAACGTCGGATTACAGTGTCTACTGTGGGCGTCGTAGAGGGAATCGATAAGCTAGCTAAAGAAGACCTTTCCGTGAATTTGGTGTTATCTCTTCACGCTCCTAACCAGCACTTACGCAAAAAAATCATCCCTTATGCAAGAAAATATCCTTTAGAGGAAATTTTGATGGCTATGGAGCGCTATAGCCGAGAGACAAAAAGGGATATTACTTATGAATATACCTTGCTCGCAGATCTCAATGATGGGCCAAAAGAGGCTGAAGAACTAGCTCAGCTGCTTTCAGGAAAGCAGTGCACGGTCAATCTGATCCCCTATAACCCTGTTGATGGATTAAAATTAAAAAGACCTGCAAAAGAAGCGATTGAGGAATTCCGATCCATATTAGTGGATGCGGGGATTAATACGACTTGGCGTTATACCAAGGGGAAAGATATCGCAGCCGCTTGCGGGCAATTGGCCATGCAAAAGACCCATTGATTTATTTTTAGATGATCCTTTAGTCTTAAGCCAAGATGAACTTGGCCCATTATCTTACTTTACTTCGTATTGTGATTAGTCCTGTTTTTCCTGTCCTTTATTTGGGATATGAATCGCTCGGGATTCCTTTTATTGTAGTTCCTTATCTCTTATTTGGGCTGCTCTTCATTTGTGAGTGTTCAGATGTTCTCGATGGATTTTTAGCCAGACGTTGCAATCAGGTGACTGACTTAGGCAAAGTCTTGGATCCTATGGCAGATAGCGTCACCCATATCTCTTTTTTCCTTACCTTTACCCAAGGAGTAGTGGAGCTTCCTCTTCTTCTGGTATTTGTATTTATCTATAGGGAATTTTTTGTCAGTACGCTAAGGACGCTTTGTGCTTTAAGGGGGGTTGCCTTGGCTGCTCGCTTTAGCGGAAAGTTAAAGGCTGTGCTTCAAGCGGGCGCCGCTTTTTTAGTGCTTCTTTGTTTAATGCTGTATTTACATGGCTTTCTTTCTTTAGAGGCTATGCGGCAGACAAGTTTCGTTGTCGTGGCTGTTGTCGCTCTCTATACGCTGTTTTCTGCGTGTGATTATTTTTATGCAAATCGCTCTTTGATCAAGAAGTCAGTCTATAATCTGTAAATCCTTGAAATTCAGTCTTGTCTATTGTTAGCTGTTATTCTAAAATAGCCAAGATGTGGATAGAAAGAGACCTTTTTACATTTTTGCGGCCATCTCAAAGAACAACTCTCCCTATAAAAATCTTAAAAGGGCCAAAGCAGGTAGGGAAAATTTCTTTGTTGCATCGGTTGGGAACTCATAGGTTGATTCTTTTCGACGATTTAGGCATTAGAAATTTAGCTCAGGAAAATCCTCAGCTTTTTTTTGAACAATTCACTGGGCCTCTGATCCTCGATGAGGCGACACTAGCGCCTTCTATTTTTCCCGAACTTAAGCGCCGGGGGATATAGAAAGAAGAAGCCAACAAGATGCTCCTGTAGCATCTCCTATCGATATATGGATTACCGGATCTAATCAGACTCTTTTACAAAAAGCAGTGCGAGAATCTCTTGCAGGAAGAGCTAATTATTTTCAGCTTAACACTCTTTCTCTTCATGAATTAAAAAATGCTTTTTCCCCTCCAGTTTCCTTGAAAATGCTATTTATGCGAGGAGGGTGGCCTGAGCTGTATATTTCTCCAGATTTAAATCCTGTACAATTTCTTAATGATTTTATTGCGACGTTTATTGAAAAAGATATTGTGACTGCTGCTGGCATTGAAAAAAAGGCAGCTTTTACTAAAGCTCTTCAATTGTTGTCCGCACGCGTAGCACAGTTATTAAATTATAGTGATATTGCTAAAAATATTGGAATCGATACAACTACAGTGCAAGCTTGGACTTCGCTCTTAGAAGAAAATGGAATTGTACGAGTTCTTCAGCCTTATTATACGAACCTCAATCAACGATTGATTAAAAATCCTAAAATTTATTTGGAAGATACAGGGTTAGCAGTCAGATTGCAGGGATGGAGTGAATTTGAACCAATAGTGACTAGTCCTTATTCTGGTCATTTATTAGAGAACTTAGCCTTGGGAGAAATTTGTCGGTTTTTTATCAACCAAGGAATGCCTCCTGAAATTTATTTTGTCCGTTCTAAAAAGCAAGTAGAGGTGGATTTTCTTGTTCAGCTTCCCAATCAAAGATATATTGCTATTGAAGTAAAAACAACGCCCGTCGATTTTACTGCACCACAAAACCTGTTATTAGATTCTCTTGAATTAAATATTGTAGAAAAATGGGTTATTTCTTACGTAGGCTCAGTAGATTTTCCTCATGCACGTCTTGTTTTGCACAGCCAAATTTTCGAACATCTTAAAAGAGTCGTATTGACTGGTTGATTTTCAAGTGTGTCAAACCAAAGTTAAAATGTCACCACCCTGGTCCCAGAGGGTTAGACACAGGTTCTAAAGTTATAACTTCTCAATGCAAAAGCGGGTACAATTTGAGCAGTGTGCGGAAAGTTTCCGGGGGCTGTGCTGTAGTTCCTTGAGCTCCTTGCTCTTTTAAGAAAGCAACGATGTGACTATGTCCTGCAGCAGTAGCAATTTCTAGGGGAGTGGCTTTTCTAAGAGATGAATTTAGGTTAGGGATATCTAGAGGAACGTTAATGTCTTGATGATTACAAAGTAGTTTTACTATTTCTAAATGTCCCCTTGCGCATGCTATGGTGAGGGGTTTTAGTCCTAAAAAATTTGGTGCATTGGCATTTGCGTTTGCTTCAAGAAGTAATCGAGCGGTAGTCACTTGATTGTGCTCGCAAGCTATTATGAGAGGTGTAGTTCCCGATTGGTAAAAATTTGGATCTACAGAAGTTGAGAGAAGCTCTCTGACTTCTTTGTCGGGGTTGTTGCTGTAGCAAGCGAAGTATAATTCGCGCTGTAGCGTAGTAGGAGTTTGGAGGCTTTGTTGAGAATAGAAAGATTTTCCTGTAAAGCAAGGAGCTAGCACTATACCCTCAATTAGGACGTGATTGCGTTCTTGTGTGAGTTGTTGAATCTTCATTCGAAGATCGCAGTTTTCCTGTTTAATTGTTTCATTCTTCTTTTTGGTGACATCGTAGAATTCTTCAATTTTTTTGATAAAATCGTCGTAGACATAATTGTATGTGAGAAATATGAGATTTCCAAATATAGGCACAAGTAAGGCAACAGACATTCTAGTATTTTTTGCTTGAATATATTCCCAGTAGCGGCTTTTTGTGATCGTGTCAGGAAGGCAAGAGGAAGGACCGTATTTTTGGAATAGATTCATTGCATTAGAAAGGGTGCTGATGAATGGGATATAATTACAAACTTTGTCAGCATAGATTAGAGCACTAGAAATAGCCATAGGTTTTCTCTTGTTTCAGGCGGCCAAAGCATTGCAAAAATGTTTAATGTTTTGGCCTCCTATTTTTTTTATCGAAAGGATGATACCTGGATAGATTTTTTTTTTGCAAGATCTTGGTGCGTTGATTCTTCAAGTAGTTGCTGTTAATAAAAAAATATGCTACAACTCCTCGATATTTAAGAAATTTTAAGAGGAGGATCATGAAGGTCATTACGTTTTTTCTACTAGTTTTAAGTTGCTCTTTCGGATATGCGGACAGTACTGTTTCCAGAATCTACGAAGAAGCTTACGCTTTGAAAGCTCACGAGCTAGAGTACGAAAAAGATAGCGAGGAGCTTCTCTTTGATTTTTATTCTGAAAAAATAGCTTCGTTAGATGTAAAAACCCTACAAGAAAATCCTGAATTGGTATTTCGAAAAGGGTTAGCTTTCTTCGAGAGACCTATGATGTCAGATGAGGATGCTCCTTCTTTTTTTTCAGAATTGGTTCGTCGTTATGTGGAGTTGGAAAAAGATCTCCAGTTTGTGTTAGATTACGCACGCAAAGATTCAAGGCTATTTCAGTCTGCAAAACTCATTCGTGAGATAGTTCTGGCATTACTGCGAGCTCCTTCTTGCGATCCAGATACATGGGAAAAAACAATGTTTGCCTACTTTGAGACAGTTTTGCAAGAGTGGGCAACAAATTCTTCGTTAACAGGAAGAGCTCTTCGCGAGAATGTTTATCAAAATATTTGTGCCAATGACTCTGTCAGAAATGCTTTTTGTCAGTTTGTTCTTCTTACCAATGAAGACCCTGATCTTGCTCTAGGATATATAGAGCCTGACAGGATTGAAGTGTTGGGCCTCGCTGAAGAAAATGGATCTTTGGTCTACCAGATTGACTACCACCTAACTTCGCAGTTTAGTATTGGATATAGTTCCTCGCTTTAGAAATGGGATCCAATTTGAGCAGCCTGCAGAATTTTTTGGAGGCTGCCCTTTTGAAGATTGCTTTTGAAAAAAGCTGCTACCAGTCAGCCTTTCTTTTGCGAGAGATCGGGGATTTTTGTAGGAGTTGAGCTGGGCTGTCTTTTGGGCTTTGAGATTTTCTCGGATGAAACCGACCAGTATAGGAGTTTCTCTCTGGGCTTGATGCGGTAAATTTGCCAATATTAGGTTTGCCCATAACAAATGTCCCAACAAAGCAATCTCCGTTTGTGTACGTCAACGTGCCATAACCGGAGGCTCTACCCAGGATGAATTGGCCTTCATATTGATCCCCGTTTGGGTCAATTAATACCCCAAAGCCGTGAGGTTTCCCAAGGATCAATTCGCCTTCGTAGGAAAATCCCTTCGCATAGCTCACCCTGCCAAATCCATGAAGTTGGCCGACAACAAATTGCCCCTCAAAGAAGTCTCCATTTGCACAGCTTAACTCACCAACACCCCAAGCTTTGCCATTTCGGATTTGCCCCCGATAGCAAGAGCCGTTTGCATAATGAACAACTTGAAATCCTGCAAATTGAATTTTTTCTAGAAGAAGGTCATGCTCTTCTTCAGAGATCTGACAAGACTTCAACATCTCATCGTTTTTATTGATTGAAGGATCCGTCGCACAATGCTTTTCGTATTTTTTCTTCAGTTTTGCGTTGATTTCTTTCCAATGGCGCTCGAGGAATTTTTGTGTTTCCGGCTCTTCGCTTTTTTTTGCTTCTTCAATGCACGTTTTAAACACAAGCCAACGTAATTTGTGGTAGTCTTGCGCTGACATTTTATTTCTAAGAAAGGCAAATAGACACTCTAGAAAACAGTTGGAAGCTTTTTGCTGCGCTTGACAAATCTCTTCCCCGGGTGTTTGCTCTTGCTTTTCTCCTAAATTCAAAACTGCTTGATAGGTTTCTTCAATGTGTTTAAATTTAGACCAGTTAAGAAAGGATTGAATGGTGTCTTTGGTTATTTTTTCTTTTCCCGCTTTTACTTGTAGCATTGTTTGGAATTTGCCATCTTTGCTTTCATGATATTCGAGCCCTTTCCCAGAATTGAATATTTCACAAAAAATAAACTCTCCATCTAGGTCAGGTGCAAGATATAACATCATGGAATGTCCAAGCATTCCGTATTCTAATAACTGAGGCTTCCGATCTTTTGTTAATTGGCTGTGAATTTCTTCAGCTTCCTGCTCATAATTTTGGGGAGAGACGAGTAACCTTTGATGTACTTGGCTCAGAGCATTAGCATATGGTCGATATTCGTCGTGTTGGGTTAACAGATCTATCAGGCTCCCTAACACGCTTCCCATAGAACTCGCTCCGAAAGATAAGGAAAATAAGGGTCCAATAAAGTCGGTATGACCCATTTCAGAAATATGGCCACTTATTTTGTGATTATAGGAAAATATACCTTTTGTTGCGCTTCCGTCTAGATTAAAACAAATGCCCGGTCCATGATAATAACTGTTTTCAAACATTCCTTCATAATGCTGTTTCCGTTGTTTGATGATGATCCCATGGCCATGCCCTCTGGCATTGTTATAGCCGCCTTTATAAGAAACCCTATTTTTTACATTGATGTTTATTCCCTGGTCGCAAGGTCTGCCGTTTTCAAAAGCCCCCTCGTGATAACATTCGTTTTTCTTGATGAGGATTCCCTGGCCATGAGGCTTGTCATTCAGCGTTTGACCTATATACATAGAACTGCTCGAGTAACGAATTGTCCTTGAAGCAGTTAGGTTTTCTCTCCTAGGGGAGACCCCTGGTTGCCTTCTAAAGCATGCTTGTGCAATGTCGGCAATGGTATCTTCCGAACAGGGCGTTTCCGAGAAGCTAGGAAAGTACTCTCTTAGGTAGGGGGCATTTGGTTGTATTTCTGATAAATTCATATAAATCACAATTGTTATTATAATTTATATCACTTTTGTGTTAAAAATCAATTAAGAGTTTCTTTTGTAAAGTATTTATTTAATTTAATGAATCTTATTTAAATTAAAAATTGACGGGTTTGATGTATGCCCTTTCCACCTTTTAGGTCCTATCTATCTTTTCTTTTGCGAGATAGTGGGGGATTGCCCGGCTGATTAGGGTCGCTTTTTGCGCTATAAGATTTTTTTGAATCAAATGACCCTCTATAGGAATCCTTCTCGTTGCTTGCGGAAGTAAAATGGCCAAAGGAAGGTTTTCCCATGAAAAATTCCCCTTCAAAACAATCTCCGTTCGCGTAAGTTAACTTACCATAACCAAAGGCTCTGCCTAGGATAAATTCGCCTTGATAGCGATCCTTGTTTGCATCGATTAATGTACCAAAACCATCAGGTTTTCCAAAAAGCAGCTCGCCTTCATAGAAAAACCCATTTGCATAGGTCAACCTACCAACTCCAAAAAGTTGACCGATGACAAATTGCCCCTCAAAGAGATCTCCATTTGCACAACTTAATCTGCCAAGGCCGTGCGCTTTGCCGTTTTGGACTTGGCCCTGGTAGCAAGATCCGTTTGGATAATGAACGGCGCTAAATCCTATAGATTGTATTTTTTCTAGAAGATGCAGAAGCTCTTCTTCAGAAATTTGACAAGATTTTAGGTCTTCATCTGTTGTGAGTGCTGAAGGATCTACCTGGCAGTGTTTTTCGTATTTTTTCTTCAGTTTTGCGTTAATTTCTTTCCAATATCGTTTCAAAAATCTTTGCGTTTCGGGCTCTGCGCTTTTTTTGGCTTCTTCAATGCATGTTTTAAATAGGAGCCAACGCAATTTGTAGTAGTCTTTCGCCGGCATCTTATTTCTAAGAAACGCAAATAAACACTCGATAGCGCAATTTTTATCTTTTTGTGGCGCTTGGCAAACTTCTTCTCCGGGGGATAGCTTTTGCCTTTGTCCTAAATCAAAAACTGCTTGATAGGGCTCTTTAATATCTTGAAATCTAAGATAATTAAGAAAGGTTTCAATGGTTTCTTTTGTTATTTTTTCTTTTTCCGCTTTGACTCGTAACATTGTTTGGAATTTGCCGTCTTTCCTTTCATGATATTTGAGCCCTGTTCCGGAATTAAAAATTTCACAGTTGATGAACTCCCCGTCAGAGGCTGCTGTAAGATATACTAGCATCGTATGTCCCTGAATTCCGTAGAGCAACAACTGAGGCTGGCCATCTTCTGTTAACTGATGATGAATGATTTCGGCTTCTTGCTTATAACTTGAGGGGGAGATTTGCAATCTTTGATGTATTTGGCTGAGAGCGTTGCCGTATTGTCGATATTCGTCATGTCGGTTTAAAACATCTATGAGAACCCCTAATACATTTCCAATAGAAGCTGATCCGAGAGATAAGGAAAACAAAGGTCCAATAAAGTCGGCGTTACCTATTTCTGAAAGATGGCTGTTGATTTTTTGACCATAGACAAACAGGCCCTTTGTTGTGGTTCCATCAGGATTAAAGCGGGTTCCTATGCCGTGATAATAGCCATTTTTAAAAGCCCCTTCATGGTGCTGGTTGCGATCTTTGATGAGAATCCCTTGCCCATGCAATTGGGAATTTTTATGGCCCCCTTTATAATAAATCCTGGTGTTGCGATTGATGCTTATTCCATAGCCACAAAATGCGCCATTTTCAAAATTTCCTTCGTAATATTCAGATCCTCTTACGAGAAGTCCCTGTCCGTGCGACCTGCTGTTGAGCCTTTGACCTATATAAATGCTGCCTTCTTGATAATGAATTTTTTTTGAAACAATTGAACTTTCTCTATTGGAAGAAGAGTTTGGCTGAAGACTAAAACATGTTTGTGCAATGTCGGCAATGGTATCTTCCGAACAGGGCTCTTCTGAGACGCCGGGGGCCTGTTGTCTTATATATAAACTACTTTGTTCTATTTCTGATGAAATCATATAATGTATTTTTGTTGTTATAATAATTTATAACATAATTTTCATTGTATTTCAATCAATAAAAGCTTTTTATTTACTTACTTTGTATGTAAGTTGTTTGTAGTTGGTTGGTTGTGTTTGTTTGATGGGGTGGCTGATTTTAATTAATGTCTGCGTTAATAAAGTGAGGCTTATTTTAATTTAAATGGCTATAACATTGAGTGCGTTCTGTTCTTTTGAGAACCATTCCACGAGGACGGGAGAGAAGAATCTTGGGGCTTTGATACAGCGAAACGCTTTATTTTATTAGACCTCTTGAGTAACTAAGGTTCTGCCGATTTTCAGGAGTTTTTTTGGCCAAAAAACCCTTGAAAATCGGCAGAACCTTAGTTACTCAAGAGGTCTATTCCATTACTTAATAATTTTAGAAATTGTTCCGACTCCGATTGTTCGGTCGCCTTTAAGAATTGCGAAGCGCATCCCTTCTTTTATAGCAACAGGACTAAGGAGTTCAACCTCTAGCTCGCTATTATCGCCTGGCATTAGCTTTTCTGTTCCTGCAGGAAGAGTCAAGGTTCCTATTTCATCATTTGTTCGGAAATGAAGCTGAAATTTATCGCCTGTACAAAACGGTTTGCGTAGGCCTCCTTCATCTTTTGTGAAGACATAAACCGTTCCCGTGAATTTTTCATGAGAAGTAGAAGGTTTGGGAGCAGCCTGAACTGTTCCTTGTTCTACTCTAGCTTGTTCTGTGATGACTTTTTCTTCGAAAATTCTTTGAAGAAGCCGTTCCGCGGGGTTTCCAATTTGCTGAACCTCATCCGAAACACTGGGCGTTTGCAAAGGAAAGGCTCTATCTTTAATCATCGGATATCTGAGTTCTTCCCGAATTCTATTGCGAGTATCCCACATCATCATCTGCGGGATAGTTTGTTGAATTCGCTCGCTACTGCTTTCTAATGCAGTTTGTTCCGATTTTTCTATCGGAAAAGAGGTGATAGCAGATGGATTGGTAGGTTGTTGGGTGGAGTCTATCTTGAAAAAAGCTGACATAATAAATAATTCCTTTCTTAACAGATGTCAATTAGCTGATGATCCGGGTTTTGCTTGGCGCTATATTGTTTATCCCAGATGCTTTGAAAGAGGACCATAGGACGTTTTAGTCTGTCGTAGACGATCAAAGAGCTTGTGGTTTTGGTGAACTTCTCGACATCGCCTAATATCCATGCGCTGCATTGATAGGGAAGGGGGGTTAAGTGGGTTTCTACCCCATATTCGTCTTTTAAACGGTATTGCATGACCTCAAATTGCAGTTTTCCTACGGCTGCAAAGATGGAGTCATGTTCTGTTTTGAGGAGCTGAATGGCGCCCTCTTCAGTAAGTTGTAAGATTCCTTTATCGAAAGCTTTTCTTTTGCCAACGTCTATTGGATGGAGTTTGGCAAAGATTTCAGGTTGGAATTGGGGAAGTGGTTTAAAATTGAAGCCACCAGTTAAAGAGAGCGTATCTCCGATCGTAAATAAGCCCGGGTTGATGACTCCAATAATGTCTCCTGGGTAGGCGACATCGAGCGTGCTTCGCTCTCCTGCGAACATGCCATGAGGACGGGAGAGACGAATCTCGCGGCCAAGGCGATGGTGTTTGACAATGATATCTCTTTCAAAGAGGCCCGAACAGATGCGGATAAATGCCATGCTATCGCGGTGACGGCGGTCCATGTTGGCTTGGAGTTTAAAGACGTAGCCGCTAAATGGTGTTGTCACTGGATCGATGAAAATTTCCGTTCCATCGGAAAGGTCGGCTAGGCGTCCGTGAGGAGGTGGCGCGAGTTCAATAAAGGCGTCAAAAAAGGGTTCAACTCCAAAATTTGTCAGAGCTGAAGCGAAAAAAACGGGCGTGACTGCGCCTTGTAAAAAATCTTCCATGCTAAATGCATTGCCGGCTAAATCTAATAGGTCGAGTTCTTCAGTTAACCCAGTATAGCCGTGCCCAATCTTTTGCTTAGCCTCGGGGCTTTCAAGAGGGATTCTTTGTAGGTCTGCTTTAAGAGAGCCTCCGTGAGAGGTTTTAGAAAAGAAAATACATTCTCCCTTTGCTCTATCTACGACTCCGCAAAACTCTTTCCCTGTGCCAATAGGCCAATTCATCGCATAAGACTGGATTTGTAAAACATTTTCTACCTCGTTCATGAGATCGAGAGGCTCTTTTCCAGGCATGTCCATCTTATTGATAAAGGTCAATACCGGGATTTTTCGAAGCCTGCAGACTTCAAAGAGTTTTCTTGTCTGCTTTTCGACCCCTTTTGAAGCATCAATGACCATGATCGCACAGTCGGCAGCCGTTAATGTGCGATAGGTGTCCTCAGAGAAATCTTCGTGACCAGGAGTGTCCAGAACGTTGATAATGACGTCTTTGTAGGTAAATTGCATGGCTGAAGAAGTGATGGAAATGCCTCTTTCTTGCTCCATGGCCATCCAGTCGGAAGCGGCTGCTTTGCGCCCCTTTCTCCCTTTTACCATGCCAGCTGCAAGGATGGCCCCTGAGTATAAAAGAAGTTTTTCAGTAAGCGTTGTTTTCCCGGCATCCGGGTGGCTAATAATCGCAAAAGTGCGTCGCTTGGAAATAGCTTGTTGTAAATCGTCAGTCATGCCTACTAGGATACCTGGAATGGAAAGAAAAAAAAAGAGGAGAAATTTTTTACGTAATCAGTTCGGTTTTTTTGTAAGTAAATATTTTTTCCTCTGTTTGGGAAGAGATGGCCACTCCGAAGGTCAAAACGCCAACTCGCCCCATAAGCATTAAGAGAGCAATAAAGATTTTCCCTAGGTCTGTGAGATCAGAGGTGACCCCCATGCTGAGCCCTGAGTTATTGAGTGCATTGGCGGCTTCGAAAAATAAGGAGATCGTTGTTTGGTGACGGTGCTCCGACAAGCTAAGCACGAAGAGGGAAAGCGAGAGAGTAAAGACATAGAAAATAAAGGAAACAGTAGCAATTTTGACTCGATTGACAGGAATAAGATGTCTCCAAAAAGTAGTTGGATGGTCTTTCAGGGTGTTTTTCACAAAACCAAAAAGAGCTGCAAAAGAGGTGTTTTTTACCCCTCCTCCAGTTCCTGAAGGAGAAGCTCCAAAAGTGGACAAAAAACCGAGCAAGATAATCATGGGAGGAGTTAGTGTGCCAATATCGATTGTATTGAATCCAGTAGTGGTTGTAGCAGAGGTTACTTGAAAAAAACCGATGAGAAATTTGTCAAATGTTGTCGCATGATCTGAGAGACTTTCTAAGATAAAAAATAAAATGGTTCCCAAAGTGAGAAAAGAGACTGACATGATTAAAATGACTTTCGTTGTAAACGATAAAAAATGTCCCCTTTTGGTCCATTTTTTATAAAAATCTAGAGAAACAATGAATCCTAACGACCCTAAAATGGCTAGCGTGGAGATGATCACATTGCAGGCGCCATTTTTTTGAAAAGGAACAAATCCATCACTAAATAGACTTAAGCCCGCCGTGCAAAAAGCAGAGATGCTATGAAAGATGCCTTGCCATAGCCAATAATCGATATTTTTATACCAAAATACCAAGCTCAAGGCGATGGCTCCAATGAGCTCTGCCAGAAAAGAGAATACAACAACAGAGATGATAAATTCTTGGATCGAAAAATGTTGAGGGACAGGAAAAGAGCTTTTCCCAATTTTTTGCCTATAGGAGGAGAGTTTTTGGGAAGTACAGAGAACAACAAAGGAGCTGAAGGTCATATAACCAATACCTCCCAGCTGGATCAATAGCAAGATGATCAGTTGTCCAAAAAAATTATATTCGCTTCCAATATCAATCGTTGCAAGTCCTGTTGTTGAGATAGAAGAGACGGCTGTGAAATACGAGTCTATAAGAGGAACAGATTCCTTATGGCAAATGGGGAGCGATAACAGGAGAAATCCTATAAGAGAATAGAACAGATAGCCAAGGACTAAAATCTTTGCAGGATGAAGGCGCCTCATAATTTTGTTTTATAAAGTGGAAGAGGAATTTATCACAACAGCTCTCTTACTCAAGATGATCGCGCCGCTAGCCAACAGAGCTGTCAGAACTAAAGGAATCCCAGCTGCTCCAACCGATCCTGTTTGATGATAGAGCCACAGGCTTAAAATAGGCATGGGCGCGCCAATGAGCCTTCCTCCTACAGCCGATCCCATGGAGCAGATCGTAAATCGTTTTTCTTCCGGAGCAGTTTCCATGGCCCAGGCATGATAGGGAGCTGCAAGACAGACTCCGATGACCGTAAATGCAACGCGTACTCCAGCTGCCGTCCATGCGCTTGCTCCATCTAGGAGAAGAAAAAGAGGGTAAGTTAGCATCGCTCCAAGCATTGTTGCTGTAAGGATGAGCTTTTCTTTACTGATGTGTAGACTCAAATAGCCAAAACAGGGGAGGAGGAGGAAATCGATGCTGAGCAAGAGTGTATTGAGAGCTAAAGCTTCTTGAGCGCTCACATGACTGACTAGAGGTAAAAAACTGGTCAAGAAGGTAAACAGCAGGTAATAGTTCGCATAAGAAAATCCAGATACTGCGGCAATGGTCAGCATGGACGCCCAGTCGGATCTGCTCCATGTTTTTTTTTCAGGAGCTATGTAGGTTTCTGATGTGGTTTTTCGGAGCATGAGACCAAGAATGGCAGAGACTCCGCCAATCCAAAAGAGCCAGCGCCAATGAGTTTGTCCGAGGATATAAACTCCAACAGCTGCCATTAACACCCCTAAAATTCCCGAGGCATCAAAGAGAGAGCTCATCAACCCTCGCTTTTTTGCAGTCGTCTGCTCTAAAAGAAACAGAGCGCCTCCTGTAGTTTCTCCAGCTGCAAAAAAGCTCTGCGCAAGACGGAAAAGACCAAGAAGCAAGGGAGCTGTCCATCCTGCCTCTTCAAACGACGGTAAACAGCCTATCGATGCTGTTGTACATCCCATTCCAAAAAGAGTCACTACAAGGCATTTTTTTCTTCCATATCGATCGCCGAAATAGCCAAAGACATAGGCCCCCAGAGGCTTGGCAATGAATCCTAAGGGGAGCAAAGCAAAAGCTGCCAGCAAAGAATAGACAGGGTCTTCGTGAGGGAAAAATAGGGGAGCCAGAAAAGGGATTAAAAACCCGTAGACCGATTGGTCATAGTGTTTCAGGATGTTTCCTGAAATAGCTGCTAAATAATTTGTTATAGATCTCATGTTTCAACGCTTCCTACGCTAGTATTATCTAGATCAGGTATGAGACTGTCTTCGCATTCGGTTGAAACCGAATGCGAAGACAGTCTCTAAGAGTTAAGCTTTCGCTTTTTCAGCCTGTTCAACGAACAAGCACCTCTGGTGAATGAGAAAAAGTATAGAGGAATTCTTGAAAGACAACAAGAATATTTTTTTGTACACAAACAACCTGAAGAACTAGTTTTTGGGTGTATCGGCCCTAGGTCAGGATTTTTGTCTTCCCTTGCGTTTTGCTTCCGACTAGTTCTGAGGATCCTCTTTGTATAAATCTCGATTGCTTATGTGTAAAAATATTTTTTACCTGGTCTTTGGATGGCCTATTAAATAAGAAACTTTAATATGAAATTTTGAAATAAGCTCTCCCGTTTCCCAAATAAAATCATTCCCTTTGAGCTGTTTTGTCATTTCTAATAATTCTTGTTTCGTATACGTCCTTAAATTGGAAATCAATCCATCCCAGGTATACATTAAAGGGATCACAGGAATCATATAGACCCAAAAAAATCGACTGAATTTGAAAGGACGAACAAAAAGAGAAAAAATAAAACAGGTGATTGGAGCAATCAACAAAGTCATTAGAGAAATTGCTTTCCTTTCGGTAATTTCGAAAATCCCGATCGGCATTTGCGCATTGACTGCATCTTGTAAAATCTGTTGAGCTTGTTTTGGTTTAAAATGATGAAAAGCCGTAAACATTGTACGGAATCCTTTTAGATGCGGCAAAACTTTTGTCGCATCCACAGGTTCAGTGACAGGATTTACATGCAGTTTTCTAGAAGCGTTAAAAGCCTCCAGGTTAGGATATTTATCCGTTAAAATGAGATTAATGTCGCGACCCAGAGCCGAGGAGACATTTTTTCGAATCTCCGGTGCTGGACCTCCGCTGCCAGAACATAAATCAACAAGAGTATCATGCTCTGTCTTATTCAGGATTTCTTGGATTTTTTCCTGAGTCGCATGGTAGATGCCAAAATGGTCCATTTGATAGGCGAGTAAATCTGTAATAAATCGACGGAAAATTTTAGGTAACCACTTTAAATCTTCAAACTCAAATAAATGAAATCTTTTCATGTAATCAACCTTCTTTTTCAACAAGACGCGCTAATGTTCTTACTGTTTGTGGCCATTTTACTTCCAGTCTGGGTAAAATTTGCTGTCTAAACATGATTTCTGCTTGAGGGCTTGAGGGGGTATAGTGAAAGCAATGAGTAATTTGTACTCCATCTTTAAAGACAATCACTTCATGCGATACTAAAATGGAGCCAAGCTCCATTTTTGCCTCGTCGGTAAAACTTCTATTCGGAGTACACTCAGTAATGCGAATATGCACAGGCTGAGGAGCTCCGGTTGGTAGCAATAAAGCTTCTCCATGCAGCTGAAATGTATGTCCTTCTTTCAATTTACACCATTCCAGTCCGAGATCCCATAATGACCAGGTAGAGACATCACTCCAAAATTTCCAGACAGTTTCAGCTTTTGCTTTAGCAAATTCAGTATGTTCAATTTTTAAGCTCATTCCTTCTCCATATGTTGTTTGATTAGCTCAAAATCGTTTTTAGAGATTTCAAAAAGTCCCATACGAAATTGCATTCCCCAATTTGCTTTGCCTTGCGTAAAGGTAAGTTTTTCCAAAAGTGGTCGAATAGATTGATCTTTAACATCTTGCAAATAAGTGACATTTCTTCTAAAGGGAATAAAATTATCGCTCATTTGAAATTGATAAATATGGTTATCGGCAATTTTTCCTATCGCCGTAAACTTTTGACAAGACATATTTCCTCCCAAAGACTCTTTGGGAGAATAATAAATAAGCCAATCGCCTTCTTTCATTCGAGCTAATGGACCTTTCTTTCCATGGCATACTTGACAAAATCCTCCTTCAACTCCAATAAGGACATGCTCTCTTGAAACTGTACTCATCCAATATTTTGTAGTAACTGCTGCTGACATCATTGACTCCTTTTTTTTATGAACTTTGTGTTTTTAATTCTGCTAATTGAGCAAGCCTATTTACAGCTTGTGGTAAACCTTTCTTAATAGCTCTTCTCATTGTAAGCCAAAGAAGAGGGGCAAGAAGCCCACAAACTTCAACCTGATGAACAATAGTCACTTCTCCATTTTCACAAGGGCTCAGTGAGTGATTAAAGATAATCTTAGTAAAGGGCATCTCAGTTCTATCGCTATGCGCTTTGCCTTCTTCAACTGAGATGAGACGAAATGTGGAAGCGAGCCAACCTTTTGGTTTAAGCTTCCCTGTAGTGCCGACTTTAAATGGGCCATCAAGTGAACACCATTCAAGCTCATGATCCCACTTTGGCCATGAAGGAACATCGACCCAAAGATCCCATATAGCATTAGGATCTGCCTTGGTTTTTACTTCTGCAGTTAAAGTCCATCTGAACATAAAGTATCCTTTTTTTTGTTTCGCAATTACACAAGACTGATTAGAACGACATAGCTAGACCCGTCTAAATTTCTTGCGTAAGTTAATATATTCGTGATTTTTTTTCTGACTGGTTTATCTAACACTAAATTTCCAAAAGAGGAATGTTTGTGACCATCTTTAGACCAAAGGCCTCTTGGAATTGTTTGATGTGTCAATGATAAAACTGCAATGACTAGCTGAACGGCAAGATCTGCTGCAAGTAGGCTTCCATGCAAGGTTTTTGTCGTTGTTAAATGGAGATTTTCGCAAAAGCAGAAAATCTTTTCTAAGGCGGCGTACTCATCATCATCGTAATCATTGGTCCCCTTAGCATCGAGTAAAATACAATCAATATCTTCGGGCCTTTTCTTCGCATTGTCCAAACAAATTTTGATTGACTCAGAAAGTGTGCTAGAAGTTCCTATCCCAGAAATACGAGCAAGAGGAATTTTTTTTCTCTCCACAACATGATCGTAAGATTCAATAGTTAGAAATCCAGCTCCTTCTCCCAGCAAATATCCATCAGATTGAGTATGAAAAGGTAAATAACGATCTGAGACAGATAGTGGTTCGATACGAAGGCAGCTGTTATAAACAAGTGGTGAAAGCGGAGCTTCTACTCCTCCTAAAAAAACGCCAGGCAAATAGTCTTGGGTTAAGAGGTAGCAGGCATGCTCTAAAGCATAGCCGACACTTAACGCATCTGCTGCAAATGTTTTGCTATAACCTGAAATTTTGTGAAGGATCGAGATCTCTCCCTGCGGCGCTGAAGGGAACCATGCAGTGGCAACATAGGGGCTAAGAGCATCGTAATTTTCCTTATAAATATCATCCATCTGGGGCTCAACGAATGACCATCCCCCAGTAGAATTGCCTATAAGAAGTCCAAACTCATGAGCTGTCTCACTATCCAACTTGGCACTATTTAGAGCTTGACGAAATGCTTGCATGGATAGCAGAGTGAATCGATCTAATTTTCTTAATGCTCTAATGCCAATTTCTTCAACCAAATGTTTATCCTCGACATAAGCCACTAATGGTTTATGTCCTTCATCTTGGATTTGACGATGAGAAGAAAAACAACTCTCCCCATCTATAAGACGTTGCATCATTGCAATGCTGCCAGATCCAATAGATGTAATCACTCCAACTCCTGTAATCACTAGATCTTTCATCTTCTTTATATCTCCATTTTTTTTAGAAGCAGACTTGAGTGAATGCCAGAAAACCCGCTGCTTGTTTTTAGGATTGTATTGACCGATGTTTTTAAGGCTTTATTTCCCACAACATGTAATAAGCAGGCAGGGTCTTGAGCCTCTAAATTGATTGTGGGGGGAATAATATGATCTCGTAGGGATAAGACAGCTGTAATCAACTCCAGACTGTTTGCAGCTGAAAGTGCATGTCCAAGTTGAGATTTGATCGAAGTCACAGGGATTGTAGCTGCTCGAGCTCCAAATATTTCATAAAAAGCGTGAGTTTCAGCGATATCATTTTGGATTGTGGATGAACCGTGAGCATTGATATAATCAACTTCATCCGGTTCTATATGAGCATCTTTTAGAGCTAGCTGACAAGCCTTGGCAATTGATTTGCCATCTTGTGGAATATCGGTCATATGATAACAGTTATTCACACTTCCCGTTCCAACGACCTCGGCATAGATTGGCGCTCCACGCTTCAGCGCATGGGATAGACTTTCAAGTACAAACATCCCACAGCCTTCAGCGAGAACAAAACCATCTCGATCTTTATCAAAAGGACGAGAAGCTTTTTCCGGATCAAAATTCCTTTTAGAAGTAGCGCCAATTTTACTAAATGCAGCAACAACAAGCGGCGTAATGGGAGCTTCTGTCGCTCCTGTAAGTGCTACGTCTATTCTTCCTCCTCGAATCATATGGAGTGCATATCCCATCGCATCATTACCGCCCGTGCAACCTGTTGCGAGAGTGATAGATCCACCTTTGAATTGATGCTTTAAAGCAAGCATCTTGGCTACATTATTGAAGAAAAAACTTTGGCTAAAATAGGGAGCTTTCGAAGAGACAAGTCCTACATGGCCGCATCCACTTTTGTTTTGATTAAACGACCATTCCATTAATGCAATTTCAGCAATAGCTGTTGCAATAAATACACCGCAGCGTTCATAGGCAAGAGAGACATCAAGAAGCCCCGCATCCTGAAGCGCCTCTTTCGCAGCCATTTCAGCAAACAATAAATTCCTCTCTTCTATGTTCTTTTGGTCAAAAGGAGCTTGTACAATGCCTGCAATTTGGCTCATATGCGATGGTATATTGAATGTGCTTATTTGTCTGACACCTGATTTTCCAGCGATGCAGTTTTTCCAAAAGTCAGGAACATTATTCCCAATAGGATTAATCGTTCCCATTCCTGTAATAACAACTCTTTCTTTAGTCATGATCCTCCTCTAATAATGCAACGACCCTGGAAGGGCCGGCTCCACATCCTTTTAATTTGATTGGAAAACAAGAGGCTAGAAATTTTTTGCGATTCGGTAATGTTGATAAATTAGCTAGCCGCTCAATCTGACAATATTCTCGAGAGCGTCCTAATACATGACATGGCCATAATGTTTGACTATTTTCGCTTTGAAGATACGATTGAATCATCTTTTGAAAGGGAGCATCAAATCCAAAACTATCAACTCCTATCACTCTAATTCCTAGATCAAGAAGCCACTCTGTAGCCGCTGCGCTGATCCCTCGAAATGATGTAAAATATTCATGAGTGCCCCAAAGAGAATCAGCTCCTGTATTTATAAAAACAATATCGCCGGCTTCTAATGTAAGTTCCTGGGAAAAGATGGCATGTTTAAGATCATCGCATGTGACAGGCTCAAAGCTCATTTCGGTTTTGCAGTCAAGCATTACCGCAGGTCCAAAAAACCAGTCGAGAGGCATTTCATCGATCGATCGAGCTTTTTTCCCCTCGCTTAAAGGACCGTAGTGTAATGGAGCATCAACATGAGTTCCTGAGTGTGAAGTCAATCGAATTCTTTCCAGGCTAAGTCCTAGTCCATCTGGAAAATGATCGGCATGTAAGCCGCTTCCTTGGGTCAATAAAACAGCCCCTTGTCGATGATCGATTCTTTCAATATGGATAGGTTCTGGTTCTGATAGTGTTGTTTCAAGGGGAAGAGAAAGATCAATCAGCCGATATTTCATAGGTTCTCCTTGCGACTTCCATTCCCTCTTTTAAAGAGAGTGTTTTGCCCACAATTTGTGTAAATGCTTGGGTTAGCATCAGAGGTACAGCAAAGGGGAGATGAGGATCTGCAAAAAGACGCATAAGAGCTCCCCACTCAGATTGTGCTATTTTTTGATAGACAGTTTCTTTTGCTTCTTCCAGCCAATTCATGAGAGCAGCTTGATAGTTGGAGGGTGAATTTTCTTCGATGCTCAACACCGCTTGTTCTGCTGAAAAAAAAGCAAAATCGATTCCTGGACAGAAAAACGGGTCTAAAAAGGCTGCCGCATCTCCAACAAGCCGATAAAATGGACTGGCTGGTTCGAGGCAAATTTTTTTGTAATTTTTTGCAGGTATAATGGGAAGAACTCTTTTTGCTCCGGCGATTAACTCAGTTGCATAGGGAGATAAAGAAATCGCACAGTCAAAAATAGTGTCATGAGAAGAGTTTGTATCAACTATTTGTTCTGAAAGAACACACCCAATGCTCAATCTTTGTTCAGAAATGGGGATGCAAAATAGATAACCTCCTTCAATAGAAACTATGCGTATTTCATCCAAGTTCCTCGTTTGCATTTCGAAGTGGCTAAAGTAAGCTAACCGTGCATCTAATTTGACCTCTTTTGTGGGCAAATGTAAATGGTTTGATAAAAATGCTCTTTTGCCGGTTGCATCGATGATAAAAGGAGCTGTAAATTCGTGAGATTTCCCTTCCTTTAAAATACAAATTTTTACTTCTGAAGGAGAGATGCTACAGCTTTCTATGATACTTGCAGGAAAAAAATCAGCGCCAGCTTCTAGAGCAAGTCTTAATAGAACTTGATCGAATTGGTTGCGATCGACTTGAACGAGATCGCCATTTTCTATCTTTTTGTTCGTATCAGCTACACGCATCTCAATAGAAAAACGTCCATCAGCCGAGCAAAAACTGGATCTACTTTGCTTTCTGAGCGTTGAGAGAATGTTCTCTTCTAGCTTCAAATTTTTTATGCTATTTGGCGGATTATATACCCAAGATTCGGGAAGGTGGTTCTTGGTGCCGTTATCTTGAGAAATAATCGTTACATGATACCCTTTGCGAGATAAAAGCAAGGCAGTAAGACTTCCGCTAATTCCGGCTCCAAGTACAATGACATCTACTTTTCGCATACGGTTCCTAATCTTTCGAGCAATGTTTCTAATCTTACTTGAAACTCTTGAGAGAAAATTTTTAGGCGTTGCAAGTAGTTATCAGTGCTCTCTTTTTCTAGCATCGGCAGCTCAAACCAGCGTGTTGCCGTAAGTTCAACAGCATCGTCTCCATGAGAGGCAAACTTCCAAGACCCTTGATGAATAGTTGTTGGAAAGGGAGGGACAGGAGAAAAAAAATGAATGGTTCCATCCTGCGCGCAAAAACGGACGGTGCGAATACTGGCATCACGGTTTTGCCAGGATAAAGACATGACAAAATCTTGGTGCATCCCATCTTCATAAAGAATATCCACCACTTGAAGCGGCTCCCAAAAATGAGCCCATGCTTTTATTTCCCAAATAAGCTGCCACACGTTTTTATAAGGCGCTCTAATTTTTTTTGTTGTTTTTATTGTGTGCATGAATTTTCTAGCCTCTTTTTAAAAGAATGCAAGTTGCTCTCTAGAAATTTCTCTAAAATGGCTATATCGAAGGGAGCGCCTTCTCTAACTTCAAATTGACGCGTAGCTTCAATGAGAGTAGATCCCTGTTTTTCTTTAAACCTCCATACACCTGACATTTTTGTAAAAAGGGGAGGAGGTTTTGTTTGAAAAATCTCTATTGATGAATAAGGATAGCAAAATCGCACAGAATGGACCGTCTCTTGTCTACTTCCTCGTTGCACGGTCATATCAAATTCTTGATGACATCCATCGTCGTAAGCAATAGAGACGCCGATTACATCATCCATCACTTCTTTCCATTGTCGAATGTCTGCGTAAAGACCATAGACTGCTTTAATGGGGGCTTTGATAATTACCTGTTTAACAATGTTCACGACGTTTTTTCCAATAAAATTTTCCAGGTATTTAAAGCTAATTCGGCATGCGATTGAAGGAGATTAGCCACATGATTTTGTGTTTGCAAAGGAAACATTTCTTCTGCTTTTTCCTTTTTGACATTCCACTCATGCCATGTTTTAATTTGGCAAGCAGAGCCCTCTTTCTGAAAACTCCATCCTCCACAATGATGTTTTAAAAATTTTGGAGGATTTGGTTGAAAAAAGGTGATTTCCTCATTTATTAGACAACGACGAATCGAACGAACTTGAATCATCCCGGTGTCTGATTGGACATCCATTAAAAATTCTTGATAAACGCCGTCGTTATAAAGAGTTTCAATTCTTTTTACATGAGGAAGTTTCTCTGGCCATTTTTCCATTTCATAGATTGCTTTGTAGGCTTCTTCAGCTAGACAATTAATTTTTAATGACACTTCAACTTTCCCTTCAAAAAGCTCTCTAGGAAGGAATTTCTCTTGGATACATTTCGTCACTTCTTCTAGCGTATTTTTTTTTATGAAACACGCTGATGGCAATTTGATATTAAATCGTTTTTCTACCATGCAGGTAAAGTCGACGATTTCTTGAGAATCCAAACCGATCTCCGATTCTCCCAATTTTGAATGAAGGCCAATTTTTGAGCTATCGATGCCAAATTCACTGATAATGCTTTTTATTTCTTCAATGGTTATACACATGAAAATTCCTCCTTTTCAATTCCAAGCCATTTCTCACGGTTGTCTGCAAGAAGATCGACGAGAACAACATTCATCGACCAATTTGGCTGATTGCGAGATGTTTTATTTCCCCAAAATTTGGGGTTTACAAATTCAAGAACAACATTTAAAAACCACTCTTTCCCGAGACTTGTCATATCCATTGTCTCTTCAGTAAGGCGAACTAAACCTTTTTTTTCTAATCTACGGACAATAGATCCAAAATCATCCATTAATCCTGACCCAAATCTTTCAAGATATCGATGAAAATAGACGCGAAAATATTGGAGAGTAAACATGATATAGCGCTCTTTATGGTTCAGAAGCTCCATTTTCTCGGAGATAGTCGTCACCATATGATGGCCTTCATTGATAGTTTTGACATATTCATCTACAGCTTTTGAGGTCCCTATTCGATAATTATCAATCAGACTATAGGCTCCTGCGCCAATCCCAAGAGTGTCGCTCACATGTTCCAGATTATAATCGTTATAAACGCTTCTAAACCCCGGCTTACAGAAATGGTTATGCATATACATCTCAAATCCAAGCTCCTCAGCAATTTCACGAGCCTCTGTATACATGAGTTTTACGAGAGGAGATTCTCGATCGTTCATTTCTGGAACTTTTCCTTCTTTGATTAACTTGTCTTGAGGTGTTCCTTCATGAATTCGATAAAGATAAATTGTTAAATGAGTGATCCCTATCTCTTTGATTTTTTCAAGATCACGTCTCCAAATGTCCATACTATGACCTGGCATGTTGTACATCATGTCGAGCTGAATATTTACCATCCCTTGTTTTTGTAGAGCCTTAATTACTCTTTCGCTTGCCTCGGCAGCATGTGGAGAACCGACAATTTTAAGGATTTCCGGATCAAAGGACTGGACTCCTAAACTAATTCGATTAATCGGAGAATTTGCAACATAGGCAATTTTTTCCTCATCGTAGTCTCGAGCGTTTCCTTCCAAGGTAATTTCGGTATCTTTAGTGACAGGAAAAGATTCGCAGAGAGCTTCGATCAATTGTTTCAAATGAGGTGTTGTTAAAATTGAACCAGTGCCTCCACCAATGTATACAGCTCGCAGACGACTTTTTCTCCAACGGCCATACTGTCCCCATTTCCGAATATCTTTAATGAGGGCATCTAAATAGATTTTTTCTTTTTCATTCGGATCATTTTTCGTCAAAAGCTCGACAAAATAAGGACATCCCTTACAACGGACACGACAAAAGGGGATGGAAATATAGACGACATAATCACCGCAAGATGTCTCTACATCAAGATGTTCACTCACAAATGAGGCCCCATAAGAATTGGGCCACATGGCTGTGGGATAAAAAATAAAAGGTAAATAACACTTTTCAGGATAAGGATTTTGGTGTTTGTTGGAGTTTGTAGACCCTGGCATATGCAGCCTCCATAAGGGAAAAATTTTAAGTGAGTTGTGATCGTATGACTTATTTTGAAATAAATCAAATAAAAAAAATATGCGGAGGAAAATTTGAAATTTCATCCTTAGACAATAAAGGGGACGAAGGTTAAGAGACGGGAATTATGAGTGTCAAAGAGGCTGGTTGTATTATCCTGATTTCAGGTTGTACTAGGCCCAATTAGCCATAATTCACTCTTGATTAATTTGTGATTTTGACATGCTGTTGTTTTGAGTTACTTGCAACGAGTTTGCTATAGATTTTGAGGTATTGAGCTGCCGGTTTTTTCCAGCTATAGTCTGCTTGTAGCGCGCGTCTAATAAGAGATTGGAAGGTGGCTGGGTCTTGGTTATAGAGCTCAAAAGCCCTTTGGAGAGTTGGAATGAGCTCTTTTGGATCTGAGAATGTAAAGCCGTTTCGAGAGCCGTGAGGGATGTTGTAGTCTTCGCAATCAAATACTGTATCTTTGAGGCCTCCTGTAGCTCGAACAATCGGGATGGCAGCGTAGCGCATGGCGATCAGTTGTGTGAGGCCGCAAGGTTCAAAGTGGGATGGAACCAGCGTAAAATCAGAGGCTGCATAAATCTGGTGGGCCAGAGCTTCGTTATAGCTAAGCTCAAGAAGTAATTGAGGATGATGTTGATAGCGTTCTTTAAGAGCCTGAAAATGTTCTTGGAGGGGACCAATCGGAGAGGATCCTAAGAGCAGGAAGACTGCATCATTTTCTAGGGCGTAATGGATGGCCTCTTCAATGAGCTCAGGTCCTTTTTGGGGTACAAGGCGGGCAACAACTCCGATCCAAGGGCTTTTGGTGGCATCTAAATGAAACTGCTTTGCAAGCGCCTTTTTATTTAGCTGCTTTGCTTGTTTAACGTGAGATAAGGTATCTCGCCCTGCAAAATGAGCTGCTATGTTCGGATCTTCTGCTGGATTCCAGAGTTTTTGGTCGATTCCATTTAAGATGCCGAACAGTTTTGCTTTATGTTTGATGAGCGTTTGCTGTAGATGGCACCCGAAGAAAGGGGTTTGAATTTCTTGGGCGTAGGTAGGAGAAACTGCTACGATGGCATCCGAATAGACGATGCCTGCTTTTAGCAAGTTGAGATTGTGGGGGGAGGCGTCGTCTTGAAGCAGGTCTGGTTGTAGATACTTTTCTCCTGAAAGGCCAATAGCATCTAAATCTTGAGGGAGGCATTTTCCTTGATACTCCAGGTTATGGATTGTAAACATAATAGAGCGGACATCAAGCGCCCTTTCTTCTTTCGCAAGCAGCGCGCATAAAGCTGTATGCCATTCATGAAGATGTAAAACATCAATGGGTTCGTTTTTGAGCTTGAGATATTCTAAAGCAGCTTTTGAAAAATAGATGAATTTAGCTAAATCATCAGGATACCCGTAAATATGCGGATGTCTAAAATACCCGCTTGGATGATCTGTCTCTAATAAGTGTAGCCGGCAATTTTCGACCTCAGCAGACCACATTTTGTTCTGACGGATGACACCTTGTTCTTTGCAAGGAAATAAAAAAGGTTCCTCCTTGAGATCGCCCAATAAATCGTCAGAAATAAAGCTGTATTTTGGAAGAATAATATCTACTTCTTCATGCTCTAACGTAAGCTGGCGGCAAAGGCCCGTTACGACCTCTCCCAAGCCGCCCGCTTTGGCAATCGGAGCAAATTCAGCTGCTATATGGACAATACGCATATTCTTTTCCTCTACAAGAAGAACAAAAGAATAGCAACTATTTTATCTTTACAGGCATTGGGGCTCCGCCCCATACCCCGCCAAAGGACTTCATCCTTATGGAATCCTGCTTTTTTAAGGCCGCGCCTTTAGGCGCGGGCCTTAAAAAAATAAAAAAAAGAAAATAGGATTCTAAAGGACGAAGTCCTTTAGCGGGGTGTGGGGCAGAGCCCCAATGCTTTAGTTTCGAAAAAACGTAAATTTCAAAAAAGCAATGTTTTAAAATTTTTTTTTACAATTGTTCGTTTTCCCGTTTTCGTGTTACCATTATCGTGCAAAAAAATAAACGGGGTTAAAAAATGACTGCTTTTTCGTTGACTCATCCAACAGCCGCAGTAGCAAGAGGCATTGAAGATATCGTAATTTATGGAGAGCGTTCCAATCTTTTTGTTAAAGGGGCGTGTGGAGTGGGTGCTAGAGCGGTCAGTGTAGTTGTATTTCCTGTGTTTTTAACCCTTGAGCTACTTTTTAAAAGAATTCCTAAAATGCTGCTGTCCATTGGAACGGAAAAATTTGATCGGAAAGCAGACAAGTCTCTCAAATTTATCCTATCTATTATCCCTTCGATTATTTTAGGAATTCATTCGCCAGAAGGGGTTCCAGGATTTTTTGTAAAACGACAAAGGAATGATCTAGAAATTAGACCTTTCGGCGTTGAAAAAGTTTTTGGTCTCACTCTAAAAGAGGGGATTTCTTATCCAATGTTTGCTCAAGATGTGCAATACATTGTTCAAAAAGCCAAGAAAAACAAACAGCAGGTTGCCATTATTGGCGCAGGGCTAAGCCAAGGGAAGCAAACAATCCCAACAGCTGTTGATCAGTGTGTCATCAATACAAAGTATTTGAATCATATAAAGGTCGAGCCGGAAGAAAATACAGTGACTGTGGGAGCTGGTGCTACCTGGGAAGAGATTCAGCTTGCTTTGGATGAAGCGAATAAATCGGCCATTGTAAAACAGGCATCTGATATTTTTTCTATTGGCGGAACCATTGGCATGAATGCCCATGGATGGGCTCATCAATATGGGCCGATTTCGAAGACGGTGAGGTCTTTGAAGGTCGTTGATGCAAATGGCGATCTTCGCGTATTATCTCGCCCTCGCGATCACGTCCTCAACTGCGAGCTGACGGACGATGAGCTCTTGTTTAAATGTATGCTTGGAACGTTGGGCTATTTTGGAGTCGTGGTTGAGGCTACTTTAGATATTGTCGATAATGATGTGCTGATTGAGTCTACCCAAGAGATAGAGAGGGATCAATTTGTCCAAGAGTATGAGAAGATTAAATCAGATCCGATGATCCCTCTTTTTGGGGGCAGATTGGTTCTGGATACATTGGATGGCGATCCTCTCAGAACGATTTGCATGGTGAGTTATCGCAGGTCCGAAGATCAACAAGGAGATCTTGCAAAGAGAAAAATTACTGAGGAGCCCAAGTGGGGAACCCGCATTCAACGAATTGGTCTGAAATTAATTTCCCATCTCTCCTATTTTTCTGTGAAAAGATTGATTAGCCATTTTTGGCAGCAGGAGAAAGCTGCAATGTTTTCCGGAAGAGTTGTGACAAGAAACGAAGCGTTGCATCCTCCTATTAATGCGTTTAAGATCCTGCATCATTCCGATCTTCATGCCCAGTGGCTTCAGGAATATTTTGTAAAACCTGAGCAACTGCCTAATTTCCTCCGGTTTTTAGGTGCGGAGCTGAAAGCGAATGAGGTGAGGATGATTAATGCAACCATCCGTCCGACGCCAAAGGATGATATCTCTGTTCTCCCTTACGCAGAGCAGGATCGATATGCTGTTGTGATTTGTTTTGCGCAGGTCAAGACAGAGGCTGAGATGGCCAAAACAAGAAAATGGATCGAAAATGTCCAAGAGTTTTTGTTAAGTCCAGGGCAGGAGGGAGTGTTTTATCAGGCTTATATGCCTTATGCAACGCAAGAGCAATTTATTAGGTGTTATGGCCCTGAGAGGGTAGCTGCTATGCGTGCATTAAAACGGCGCTTTGATCCAGAGGATGTATTTGGCAATGCCCATACAGCAAAATATTATAAAGAGGTTTTATGAGTATTAGAGCAGTAGATAGAAGTTCAGACATAGTCGCTGTTGAAGAGCAAATCGAATCAACTCCATTCGTAGATTCTCCTTTTCGGACAGTATTTGGTTCGGAAGAATTAAGAGGGGAATTCGTTAAATTTCTTCAAACGATTTTCTATCAGCTCGATGAAGAGAAAGTTCTGAAGAGAATGGATGAGATTCTCGCTTACCCTAATAAATCCGACCAGCGAATTTACGAGGAGCTTGCCGAACAGATTGATGAGATGAGAAAAACGCTCCCAAGCCTTTTTTATCAGCTTAAATCTCTTTTTGTGCTTCAAAAAGGGATGGGTCTTCAAGCGGCTCAGTTGCTGCAGGGTTTTCGTTCCGAGGAGTTTCATAACTATTTGGAAGTGTATTTTAGAAGGTATCTTAACACGATTCAAAAAACGGCAAAACTTGCTTTCGATGGAAAAATTATTGATGTGAGCGACAAGCCCTATCAGGGAAGTTTAAAAGAAAAATTAGAGGCAGGAGCTGTTTTTTCTTCTTATCCCTATCGAAATTCTGTGTTTTTAAATGATGCTGATTGCGAAAGTCCTGAGACGGAGCCGGAAAAGACCCATAAGCCGATCGGAGATGAAGTAGAAAATGGCGGCACCGATTTACTCGTTTGTCTAGGCGGACTGCATCATATTCCACCAGAGAGAGTAGACGTCTTTGTCCACTCCATGTCCAAAAAAATAAGGCCAGGCGGCGTTCTGCTTTTAAGAGACCATGATGTGACGAATGTTGGACTTCATGCGATTGTCTCTGTCGTTCATTCTTTTGTGAATGCTACCGATGGAGCGTCTTGGGAGGCGGAAAGCAAAGAGGTTCGAGAATTTCATAGCGCCGATCATTGGACTCAGCTCCTGAAGAGACATCAATTTGCTCAGATCTCTCCTGACCCTCTTATTTTAGAAAATGATCCGACCCAAAATGGGATGATGGCTTTTGTCAAAGAGCCTGCAAATATAGAAGAGCTTCAAATCGCTTCAAGGTATCGGAAAGATTGCGTTCGGCCTGCAGATGGGACAAGAGCTACTTGGATTGAGTGGGGCAATGTGCGCTACGCCAAACAATTTGCTGAATTTATTCAAACAAGACACTGGTACGCATTCGATTACATCGGCCATTTAAAACAGCACTGGCAGTATTTTACCCACTATCTGAAGGGAGCAAGAAAAGATCTTTCTCTAGGACAGATTGTTTTTTCTGATAATTTTGCGATGAATGTCTTTATTCTTGCTTCCATGATCTTTCAGTGTGGATCAAGACAGCTTGCAAGTCTTCCGAGTATGTTGGTTGCTCGATTAACTCATGGAGCCCAGTGGAGAGAAGCATCAGATCTGACGGCCCTTGAAAAATATGAGGCTCAGATTGAACAGGAATATTCCGAATTTATTGACCACACTCCCTTTTATGCCTTTCCTTATGTAAGCAAGATCAAAGGATTATGGACCACAATTTGGAATGCAAAGGAGAGCAAGTGGACAAAATGCACCAGTGCGATCAGCGCAGCCTCGTCAACTCTCAGTTTACTTGCAAAAGCGGCTATTTGTGCCCCTATTCAAAAAATGTACATGCAAGAAGGGCAATGTATTGAACCTGATCGTGTGGCCGTTTTGATAGATGACCCTCTTGATCGTTTTTCGGCAGAAGAGGGGAAAGTGATCTATCAAACAGAGGATAAGTTCAAGTTGCTCTCTGTGCCCAGATACCGGCCTTTTACTGAAATTTGTAAAGAAATTTGTAGCAGTGGCAGGGTAGTGACGTACCTTGAAATAGGCAGCCAGCCGAAAGTGACGGTCGATGTCATGTATAAATCAAATGAGGCTACCTACTCTCCTCCAGAGGAGAATAGCGCTAAATTGCTCTATGAAATGGATAGGCTGCAAGATCCTGAACATAGACGGTATGCCACCTACGAAATGGACGTAAAGGATTTAATTAATTTCGGTCGAACAGTGGGTTCAGAGAGAATTGAATATATTCATGAATGAACCTCTTGCAAAAAAAATAGGTGGTTGGCTATGATGGCACCTGTTTTATTTTGAAAAGCTCAAGTGGAATATTGGGGCGTCGCCAAGCGGTAAGGCAGCGGTTTTTGGTACCGCCATGCGGAGGTTCGAATCCTTCCGCCCCAAACCTTAACAGTTGTTAATGAGATGACCGAAAACCCCTTCATGTTATTCGCTGGATCCTCTCACGGGGAATTAGCTGAAAGAATAGCTGAAAGACTGGGGGTTCAACTGGGTAAGATTTCCATCGAAACTTTTCCCGATGGTGAAATCGGAGTTCAGATTCTTGAGAATGTTCGAGGGAAGGATATATTCGTTCTTCAGTCGCCAGTTCGGCATCCGAATCGATATCTCATGGAACTTTTGATTATCGCTGATGCTTTAAAAAGAGCTTCGGCTCGCAGTGTGATCGCGGTGCTTCCCTATTATCCGTATGCACGCCAGGATCGTAAGGAAAAATCTCGAGTTCCTATTACAGCCAAACTGGTTGCCGATTTATTGGAAAGGGTGGGTGTGTCGAGAGTGCTGACCATGGATTTGCATACAGAGCAGATTCAGGGGTTTTTTAATGTGCCCGTAGATAACCTTTATGCCCGTCCTTTATTTGTGAAAGCCGTAAGGGCGCTAGGATTAGAAAATATCGTCGTTGTTTCTCCTGATGTAGGGAGTAATAAGATGGCAAGGCGTTTTTCTGAAGACTTGGGCGTAGATTTAGCTATCGTCGATAAAAGGCGGATAAGCGCTCAGAAAGTGCAAGCTGGCGCGGTGATTGGCGACGTAAAAGGGAAAAACGTTCTTCTTGTGGATGATATTTGTTCTACAGGGGGTACATTGAAAGCAGCGGCTCGAGCCCTTCTATTTGAAGGAGCTAAGAGCGTTACAGTCCTCGTATCGCATGCGTTAGTGACAGAAGACATATTGGAAAAAAGCGGGATTGATCGAATGTTTGTCTCTGATTCAGTGCCGGCTTTAGGAAATAGTAAAAAGATGCAAGTAGTGTCGATAGCAGATTTGTTAGCTCAAGCGATTAAACGCATAGTTTCGGCTGAGTCTGTCTCATCGCTATTTAACAGTTAAGGGATTTTATGAAACTTTCGTTATTTAAAAGAACTCCTGGGAAAAAAAGTGAAACAAAAAAGATTCGCCGAGAAGGAAACGTTCCTGGCATTCTTTATGGTGTGAAACAGGAAGTGCAAAATATTTATATAAATGGGGATGCCTTCCAAGCGATCCTTCGAGGTTTGAAGCCTGGTCTTTTGTCTACAACGATATTTGCGTTGGAAGATGGAGCAAAGACATATAGTGCGATCATCAAAGAGATTCACTACCATCCTACGACCTATGCAGTAGAGCATGTGGATTTTGTTGTTTTAGAATCAGATACTCCTGTAAGCGTCCAAATTCCTATTATTGTCTTAGGCGCTGCAGATTGTCCTGGAATCAAGCTAGGCGGTTTTATGCGTCAAGTGATCCGGAAATTGAAAGTGAGATGTTTGCCTAAAGACATCCCACAGCAGTTTTTCTTGGATATTCAAGATTTGCAAGTGGCTGGGGCAAAGCGTTTATCGGATATTGCGGTTCCGGCTGCAGTTCGTCCTCTCGCGAAAAGTATGAATGAAGTAGCGGTTGTTATTGCTAAGCGTTAAAAGTCTGTTCTAACACATGCATGAGAACTTTGAGCAGCAAGAAAGATATTTGATCGTGGGTCTCGGCAATCCTGGTAAGTCTTACGAAAAGACTCGCCATAATATAGGGTTTGCCTCGATCCAGGAATTTGCAAAAGTGCATGGGTTTACGTTTAGTAAGAAATCCCAGTTTAAAAGTGATCTTGCTGAAGGGATGATTGGTTCCAAGAAGGTGGTTCTTCAGATGCCACTGACTTTTATGAACCTTAGCGGCGAAGCAGTAGCTTTGAGCGTGAACTTCTGGAAGATTGCAGTAGAGCATCTCTTAGTTGTCGTAGATGATGTCGCGATTGCTTTAGGAGAGCTCAGATTAAAGATCAATAGTGGCTGCGGAGGGCACAATGGCCTCAAGAGTATTGAGGAGCATTTGCACACTCAGCGCTATGCCCGGCTCAAAATTGGAGTCGGAGATCGTCAGGAAGGAGATTTGTCAAGCCATGTGCTAGGCCGATTTTCCGAGGACGAACAAAAAGTCGTTCCCTCAGTTGTGGAGCGCTCAGTCCAAGCGACTGAAATATGGTTAACCCAGGGAATAACCAGTGCGATGAATTTTGCAAATAAATAAATATTCATCGAACCCGAGCATTGGAGAAAAATTATGTCATTGAAAAGACAACGCAGTGCCTTGTATGAAGGGATGTACATTATTAGCGCTACGCTAAGTGATGAGTCCCGTAAAAAGGCATTTGAAAAAATTACTGATGGAATCGCCTCTCAAGGAGGAAAGGTTCTAAAAGTTCATGAACAAGGCCGACGTAAACTTGCCTATACGATTGATGGGAAGCGAGAAGGCTACTACTACTTAGTATATTTTGAAGCTCCTACACAAGCGATTATTGAGTTTTGGAAAGACTATCCTTTACATGAAGATCTGATCCGCTTCATGACGACGAAAACCGAAAAGGTTCTCGAGACACTTGAATTCCCAGCCATTCAGATACAGTAAAGGAGATGTCTATATGATGCCAACTGCTAGAAGAAATCCATCGTCGAGTACTTCAGGCTCTGCAAGTGCCAGTGATTCTCCTTTTGCGAAAAAGCGCAAAAGCTGTCCTTTCACTCTCATGAAAGCTGAAACGATCGACTATAAAGATGTTGAAAATTTGAGACTCTTTATTACAGAACGAGGCAAGATTTTGCCGCGCCGCATTACTGGTGTTTCTCATTTTTACCAGAAGTTATTGAAAAAAGCGATTAAGCGAGCTCGTCATATGGCGCTCTTGCCGTTTGTTGCGGAAGAATAAGAGGGCTACACTTATGAAACAACAATTATTACTTCTTGAAGATGTAGAGTCTCTTGGTCAAAAAGGGGACATCGTCTCTGCAAAACCAGGTTATGTCCGCAATTATTTATTGCCGAAAAGTTTAGCAGTAGTCGCCTCTCCGAATGCGCTTCGCAAAAGAGAAAGATTGCGTCAAGAGCGCGCTCAGCAAGCAGTTGTTGATCGGAAAGAAGCTGATGAGCTAGCTAAACAAGTAGAGTCTTTGATTTTAGAGACCAGAGTCAAAGTGGATCCAGAAGGCCATATGTATGGATCTGTTTCTGCTCTTGATATCGCTCAGCTTTATCAGCAAAACGGGCTCCCTGTAGAAAAACGTTATATACAGCTGCCTCGTCCGATTAAAGCAACGGGCGTTCATAAGATTCCTCTAAAATTGAAAGAAGAAGTCTCAGCTACCTGTACTCTTCATATCATTCCAGAGGGGCTCTCTCACGTTGGATTAGAGTCTGTCGTGGCTCCATTGCCTCCAGAAGCTGCTTCTGCTTCAGAGAGTGAATAAATCTTTCTTTTAAAAAGCCCGCCTTCTTAAAGGCGGGTATTTTCTCTTGAGGGATGTGTGACATCTAAACCATTGATCGTAGTTACAGGCGCTGCAGGGCTTATAGGTTCTGGAGTTGTCCGTCATCTAAATAATCTGGGACATACCCACTTGTTGCTTGTGGACGATCTGAAGCAAGAAGAAAAGTGGAAAAACCTAACCTGCAAACATTTTTTCGAAATTATTTCCAAACATACTCTCTTTGATTGGTTAAACGATCGCTCAGATGAAGTCGATGCGATCATCCATTTAGGTGCCTGTTCTGACACAATGGAAACGAACGCCGATTATCTCTTAGAGAATAATTATCAATTTTCAATCCGATTGGCCGAGTGGGCTCTTACTCATCAGAAGAGATTTATTTACGCCTCTTCTGCAGCCACGTATGGCGATGGATCGTACGGATTTTCAGATGATGAATCGATGATTGAATCCTACCGTCCTTTAAATATGTACGCTTTTTCTAAGCAGCTCGTCGACTTATGGATGAAGAGAGAAAATGTCCTTCATCAAGTTGTAGGACTAAAGTATTTTAATGTGTATGGCCCGAATGAGTATCATAAAAAACACATGGCTTCCATGGTGTTAAAAATGACGGAAAAGGCCAAGCAAGATCATTTTATCCAATTATACAAGTCCAACGATCCTAACTATCCCGATGGGGGACAGTGCCGCGATTTCATCTATGTGAAAGATGCAGTCCGTATGACTTGCGCTTTTTTAGAGCCTGAATATCGGACCCTTGGTGGTCTATTTAATGTAGGACAAGGGCGTCCTACAACATGGAATGAGCTGGCTGAAGCCTTGTTTCAGGCTCTAGGACAGCCTGTCCGCATTGAATATACGGAGATGCCAGCTGCTCTAGTGAATCAATATCAAAATTATACCTGCGCGGATATGAGTAAATGGCAAGAGCATTTCGGGCATGATCCGCAGCTGGCCAACACGACGCCTACAAAAGAGGCCGTGTTGGAGTATGTGCAGCAGTATTTGTTAAGCCAAGCAAGGTGGTAGCAGGACTATTGCCTTCTCTTTACAGTTTTTCTTAAAAAACGCTGCAATACAAAAAAAATATGACACTTGAAAATACAATCAAAACCAAGCGCTTGATTTTGCGTCCTTGGAGAAATGAGGACTTGGATTCGCTTAGCAGGCTTAATACGGATCCTAGAGTTATGGAATATTTGTTTAGTCCTTTGACTCGCGAAGAAAGTTCAGCTCGCCTAGAAGTTTATACAAAACACATTCATGATCATGGATGGGGACTTTGGGCTGTCTCTGTTCCAGGCGTCTCGGACTTTATTGGTTGGATTGGTCTATGGCCTATTGGGTTTGAGACGCACTTTACTCCAGCAATTGAAGTTGGGTGGCGTTTACTTCCAGAGTTTTGGGGTCAAGGGTATGCTACAGAAGGAGCAAAAGCGTCGATTCAGTACGGTTTTGACACATTGAAGTTGGAGGAAATCGTTTCTATCACAGTTTCTGCGAATGTTCGCTCGATCCGGGTCATGGAAAAACTCGATATGCATCGAGATCCAAAAGACGATTTCGATCATCCGAAAGTTCAAGAAGGTCATTCATTAAGAAGAAATATTCTCTATCGAATTCGGTTAGCAGCTTGGGAAAAAAGAGCACGATGAGTATATACCTGAAGAACCGGGATTCTGATTATCGCGAATATGCTTGAGAAGCAGTTTTTTATGCGCGACTCCGTTCTTTCCACTAAAAGAAGGAATGGTTCCAATCTCTCCCGAGTTATTTCGCCCCTAAAATAGACTCAAAAGAACCCTAAAATCGACAGAACCTTAGTTTCGAAAGAGGTCTAATATCTATCGTCAGTGTTAGCAGTGGATTTTTGTGTAATTAAAGTA
Source organism: Chlamydiales bacterium (assembly GCA_030681135.1). GTDB lineage: Bacteria > Chlamydiota > Chlamydiia > Chlamydiales > SM23-39 > SZAS-17. The sequence goes on along the minus strand of JAUXXF010000025.1, from coordinate 112,062 downwards.
TCCATTTGACCTATTTGGGTGCCTGTGTTGCCAGATCCTTACACACATCAACTTAATAATCAGGATCTTACAGAGTGATTTTGTTGTTAAGGATTGTTTTGAATTAGCGGTTTTTGAACCTTGCTGTCCTAGCAATACTCCTTGATGCTATTAAAGAAGACTTGAATAACAGGCCCCTTTTTGTTACCCTTATTGAAGAAGGCTTGAATAACGGTCGATTTTTCAAGCCATTATTCTCGAATGCTTGAATAAGGAGCCCGACATGAGAAGCGGCAGATACATTCCACAGCCTAATCAGTATAAAGCATTTATTCCAACCGATCTTCCTCCAGAGCCCCCCATCCGGATAGAAGGAGAAATACAGAGCCTTCTCACTGACGCCAACATCGCTATTGGAAAACTAGACGCCATGGGCTATTTAGCGCCGAATCTAAACCATATTATCGCCATGTACGTCCGTAAAGAAGCTCTTCTCAGCTCCCAAATCGAAGGAACGCAAGCCTCTTTCGAAGATATTTTTGAATACGAAAACCAAATCCCCGTGAAGAACGTAAATGACGTCGAAGAGGTCGTCAATTACATCAAAGCTCTGAACCACGGCATGCAAAGACTCAATGACTTCCCTATGAGCATACGTCTCATTAAAGAAATTCACGCCATCCTCCTGGAAGGAATGCGTGGAGAAGATAAGACACCGGGTGAATTCAAAAAAAGCCAAAACTGGATCGGTCCTGCCGGTTCCACTCCAAGGACAGCTTCTTTCATTCCACCGCCACCACAAGAGGCGATGGATGCTATGGGAAAGCTTGAGCTTTTTCTATACAAAAACTCCGATATTCCACTACTGATCAGCTGTGCGCTTATCCATTACCAGTTTGAGACAATTCATCCCTTCCTCGATGGCAACGGTAGATTGGGCAGACTCCTGATCACTTTCTACCTCTATTGGAAAAAAGCTCTCGAATATCCCACTCTCTATCTCAGCTACTATTTTAAAATGCATCGCCAAGAGTACTACGATCGCCTTAACCTTGTCCGCACCAACGGCGATTATGAACAATGGGTTATCTTCTTCCTCAAAGGCATCATTTGGACTTGCAATTCCGCCCTACAAACCATCAAAACTGCCCTACAGATCCAAGAGACCCATAAAAAGCGACTCATCACAGCTAAACTTTCCACCCCCTACGCCATTGCCCTCCTCGATTATCTCGTTGAAAAACCTCATCTTTCCATCAAAGACGCAGCCGCTCACCTCAAAACCTCTTACCAAAGCGCCAAAACGCTCATGCATCAATTCGTCTCTCTCGAAATCCTCAAAGAAATCACCGGCAAGCGCCGCGACAAACGCTACAGCTATTGGGAATATTTAGACCTCTTATCAGAGGGGACATGAAAAAGAAAATCAAAGGCATCGAAAGAGACGGTCCCTCTGAGAAAACGAAGCTGCTCTAGAGCTCTTTTTAAGAGGATGGTCTGTAAGTGTTTCGTCTCAAATGGATGAAACCTTTCTGCTGCAATCAGGGACATCGAATTTTATTATTTGACAATGAAAAAGTTTCGTATTACATTACTTCTCATTTTCTCAATCTATACGGAGGTATGTATGTTGCAAAAATTATTTAAAATTTGCTCGTTGCTTCTTGTCTGCATTGCTTTTTTCAGTGCGCAAAAAATTGTTTGTTCTGAACCGAATCTTCAACTCTCAGAAGAATTTTCGAGTCTCAGAAGAATTTTCGAGAGAGTATTCCCATATAGTTTCACAAGAAGATTTGTTTCTTGATGATGACGGAATTCAGGTAAACTTAAATGGAACCTTATATTTTGCGTTATCCTTAAAAAGAATGGGTGATCAATGGTTAGTAAATCTTGATCCACGTTATCAATGTCCTTGGGGTCATTCTCTTTGTTCACACTGTCACATGTGCCATAAAAGAATTTGCGCTGATTATATACCGCGATGTTCAGCATCGAAGTAAGTTATACCGAAACAACCTAAAGAATGGGTTTTTGGCTGTGTCAGCTTTACCTCAAAATTTTTGTCTTCACTCGTGCCTTGCCTCCGGCTTAGGTCTTCCGCTTTAGACAAAAAATTCTGAGGAGCCTCCTTGCCAAAATCCTGATTCTTCAAGTTGTTTTGATATTAAAAACAGAATTTATGAGGCGAAAATGATAGACCGTGTTTTTTTCGAATTTCAAAAGATGTGGATTTTAGTCACTGCTTGCATTGTAATATGTATTTCTTGCCATGGAAAATCAATCTGTATTGATAGTGTTCAAGAATATGCAATTCTAGATCAGTTTTTTAAAACGACAGTTCTATCAGAAGAATATGGTTACGTCCTCGAAGGTTCCAAACCCATTTCTATAAGAAATTTTCCCGCACTGGATTCTTTTCCAATATCCAATGATTTGAAATATGAAGAAAAACAATTCAATCATGGAATTTTGGTTCGGAAAGTAATCCCTCTCTGGAAGAAATTTTGTGGACAACAGAAAAATTTCGTTCTCAAAGTTATCACTTTAAACGAGCGTGGTTCGTCTTTTTTATCTCCATTAGAAGTCGCTTTTATTAATGTTGCTAAACTACAAGAGGTTGTTGAGAAAAATATCGATTTATTTCGCTATATCCTAGGACCTACAAATACGATTCAGGACATTGTGGATACAATGATTAATTCTAACGAATCTCTCATTAACATTTTGAATAACAATCTTACTTTAGTGGGCATAGTTCTCGGATTCGGAACTCACAATAGTCTTGTGGGAGGACGACAAGAGACAATTTGTGCTCTATCCATTTCTAAAGATTGCCCTCCTTTTTCTCCTCAAAGTTACTTAATGCAAAGTAGCGGCGAACATAGTCTAGACTTTCTCACTCCAGAAAGATACGGCAGTTACTATTTAGAAATAGCGGGGGGAGATGATATTAATTTTAGAGTAGATTTTCCTAGGCTCAAGTCGCAATCGAAATTTCTTAGCTTAATCGATGAATTGAACAAGATAGATCAACTGGAGGAGGAAATACCTTCTACTCTTCGGCAAGAACCTAAATTCATTTTCGGTGCCTTTAAAGGAGGGGCCCCGAATCAACCGTTCTTTAAACAGTTAAGCGAAACGCAAAAGAAAATTCGATTGCTTTTAAGTGACTCTTGTTTTCTTGAGCGCGTATTGGAAAAAATTCATAAAAAGCAGCCTCTGATTCGAGGAAAAAAAGCAATTTCCAACAATCCATCGATTTTTGAGCTGGATCCGGATGTCTGGAACGAAATTTTGCACAGCGTTGCCAATCGATTTGTAGATAAAGAAACGAAATTAGCTTTTATTAAAGCATTTAATCAACCAGAAGACAGTTATCGTAAGGCGCCAACGATGATGGGTACTTCAAGGGCTGTTTTGGAAGGATTAAAAAAAGCTCGAAACAATCTTGCAAAGGCAGATCTACAATTTGATCAATTGTCACAAGACACTACATTGAAAGAGCTTGTATTTAAGCGACTCTACTTTAAAACCATCCTTCAAGGAAATGAAACAAAGTTAGGCAGCGAAGACCGAGTACGAATCGGATTTGTCATTGAGGACGTTGATGGAAATGTTCTTTTTGCTAACCACGATAGCTGGGTACATTTATCGGAGACTTTTCCTGGATTTGCTCATGGATTACAAGAAATGCATGTGCAAGAAAAACGCATTCTTTTTATTCATCCAACATTAGCTTATGGTGCTTTGACAACGCTGCCTCCTTGCTCTGCTCTTATGATCAAGGTGCAATTATTAGATATTGATTTGCAAAGTGTAGGGGTGCTGCCTGCATTAAAATCTATTGACTTAGATTGGGTGCAGAATTCTTCTTTTTATAATAAAATTGAAGAGTCTCTTATTCAACAACCTTACTTTACCGGTGTTTTTTATCGTGAGATGGTGGGTAAGCTGAAACAATCAAAGCCATTGGTCCTTATCGGTGGCTCTCAAAAATCAGAGAATAAGAATGTAACCTTGAAAGACAACTTAGAACCGTTGCAAGTTTCATCTCCCTAGTGTGGAAGTTCAGTTGTTTAATTTTGGTTGTCCAGAGGAGAGTTCATTCTGCGCTTGTTTATGTCCATGATCCGCAGCTCGCTTAAACCAACGAAAGGCTTCTTGGGGTGATTTTTCTACCACTCCTCTTTCTCCACTCTCGTAAAACAATCCTACAACAAATTCTGCATCAGGGAATTCTAGATCTGCAGCATAACGAAACCAGCGAAACGCTTCTTTTGTCGATTTTTCCAAACCTCCGAGCCCTTCAAAATAGAATTTTCCTAACATAAATTGAGCTCCTGGCTCACCTTGATTTGCTGCAGATGAAAAACAAGCTGATGCTTCTTCAGCAGAGGGAGAAACTCCGCCTCGTCCTTTCATATGAAATTCCCCTTTTTTGCGAAGTGCGATTGCATGCCCCTGGGTTGCCGCAAGACTATACCAACGAAGTGCCTCTTCATCTGATTGAGGAATCCCCCCTAAGCCAGATTCACAAAACTTCCCCATCCAGTATTGCGAATGGGATAGACCTTGTTGAGCAGCCAAAGAAAACCAATGAGCTGCGTGTTCATAGGATGGTTCCACGAGATCTCCTAAAGCAAAGATTTCCCCCAGCTCTTGTTGCCCATGTGGATCTCCAGTGTTAGCAGCTTTAGTAATATAATTATGTTTTTCTTGAAAAAGCTCTTTATAGAGACTTCTTTTGCCTTCCCCAAGAACCCTCGGGCTCATATTGGGAGAAAATTCATACATCAACGGCTGCTCTTTCTTATATACCAAAAGATGACGATCACAAAATACACTTTCCACTAAATTGATTTGTTCTTTCGAAGCTAAAACAGTACGCTTTGCGATGGCAGTCATTATTGGAGCTAGTATTTCGGCTGTATAGCAAGAAGCGAGAACAATGGTGGCTTTTTCAGAAAGGGGACTGAAATCAGATGACTTAAGATCAGATAGTCTGAAAATAGGATATCTATTCCAACATCCAAACTGCCCAAAGTTTAAACTTGTTGGAGTTCCGTGTGCACTAACAAAGAGTAAATCGATCTGTCGTCCTTGTTCTAAAGCCGTTTGCTTGATTCGTCTTCCAAAAAGCCATCCCATATCGATCATTTTCAATACAACTCGATGCGTTTTTGCGATCTGCAAGAAAACATGCAAGGTGCTACTAGAGTAGAAAGCCTCGTCATTTACTTTTGGTTGGGAAAAAAGTATCAGTGCTAAGGGGGCGTCGACCGGTTTTCCCCGGTTGTTTTTTTCAAGTTCTTCTAAAAATCCTTTAGGAAATGAGACTGCTGGCGTAAATAAAAGGCGTGGCCAAGCAAAAATATCGAAATCAAAATCCTTCCCAACACGTTGAATAGTGCCAAAAATTTCAAAGACGGCCTGTGAGATAACCTCTGCCTTCTCATGCAAATAATTTTTTATCTGTCCCAAAGAAGAAGAACAATATGTGTAATTGAAACAAGGTGAAATCTGCATAAACAACCATCTGATTAAAACGGGAATATTTTAAAAAACAAATAAAATAAAATCAATTTAAAAAGCTAAAATATTTATTTGATTGTTTTCGTCGTTTTTTCTTCGCATTCATGGATTCTCTTGCATTTTTTGCCGCCGCTAAATTAACTTACTAAAAACGCCCAGATGGCAATATTGGGCGTTTTTGCTAAATTAAAGGAATGAGATCTAAAATCTGTCTTCTCACTCTTAGCCCCCTTCTTAAAAAAGGCTCTTTTACCTCAAAAGAGGCTCGATCTCTTGGCGTGTCTTCATCAGTTCTCTCCCATTATGTCAAAACAGGGAAACTAAAACGGATTAGTCGTGGGCTTTATCGAGGAACAGACTACGAGAGTCCATCTTCTACGCCCTGGGATGACCTATCAGAGGCTGTCCATTCTATTTCTGGTGGAGTTGTCTGTCTTATATCTGCCCTAGCCATCTACGCCCTGACTGAAGAGCTGCCTCGTCAGCACTGGATCGGCATCCGACACGGAACCTCAGCTAGAAGCACCCGTCAAATCAAAATCGTCCGTTTCCGAAATCTGGAATTGGGGAAAATAGAGATTGAGATCGATGGTATCTCCATTCCCATTTTCGGCCTTGAACGAACGATTGTGGATGCTTTTCGCCTTCTAAGTCGTGAGACTGCAATCAAGGCGCTGAAAATGGCGACTGCTAAAGGCGGGAAAAATCGTCTCGATCTTATAAAGCTGGAAGTATACGCTAAGAAACTTCGATTTAATATTGCCCCTTATCTGCTGAGTGCAACTACATGATCAACGAACAAGCTCTAAAAGAGCGCCTCCAAACGACCGCTCAAGAAAAAGGCATTCCCTTCAATTCGTGCTGGAAGCAACTGTTTCTTTAAGGTTTTCTATCGGGTCAGAGGGCGAAATGTGGGATAGTTCTGAATTCACATTAAATAAATCGGAAAGGCGCTGAAATGTCACTTTTTTCATGTCGTTGTTTCTGTAAACCTCTTCAATAATTTTCTTTTCCCTTCTATATTTTTCTGCTATTTCATCGTCAGAGGAAGTGCCGAATAGGGGAATGTTGAAATTATTGATGGATCCTTCGCCATATTCGACAGGATCAGTAGATACATCGAGAGCGATAAATTGATTGTCAACACCACCTTCTTTTTCGAGAGCGTTGGAGAATTTCCGATCTCCTAATAGAGAGTTTTTCAATCCAAATCCGAAAAGAAGACCCTTAGCAAGATGATTTTCCATAGAAAATACCCGTTTCCAAAATGTGGACTGTGGGTCTTGGGCTTCTAATACAATCTTGTGTGGATCGAACTCTATGTTTGTTGCTTTTTTAAACAAATCATAGTGTTCAGTGAGTACCCGTATCGTTTCAGAAACATTGATGAACGTTATCTCATAGGCGTCTGGGCATCTTAGAGGGACTACTCGGAGCAAATAATTTTTCATCTCAAGATTCTTCAATGCCTTGTTAAAGATCACCCATCCTTCATAAATATGCTCCCTTATTTTTAGATCTGGTTGAGGTCTTTCCAAGGCTTTTTTTTTCACAATTTCAATCTTTGCTCTCTCTTCATCTTCTAGGGAATCAAACCATTTGAGAAAAGCATCCTTTGCAGTTTTCGACTTCGGATTTCCCAAGGATAGTTGACAGAGCGGTTTACTACCAAAAATGACGAATGCACCATAATTCTCAAATAGGAGAAAATTTAAAAAATGCTTTAGATTTGTATCCTCTTTCTTGGTCAAGCGTGGGCAGACAATCTCAGAATGGTTGTTTGTGCATGAGGTGAAGTAAAAAATAGTGACAGTAAAGAATAAGATATATAATTTAGGGAAAATATTTTTTCTTAAAAATGAAGGGGGAAACATGTTAACAAGACTTTTTGCGTTTTTCTATCTTCTAATTTCCTGTGCTTTCGCTCAGGAGACTGGTGAAGATCAAGTATATGAAAAATCATATGAACTTTCAAGCATCTTGCAAGTAACGTCAAAGCAGCCAGACTCAATTGAATACTTAGAAGGTGAAAAAATCTATCTAAAGAAAGAGAATACATTTCCTATTTGCAACGGATATGTGCTTTGCAATGGACGCTCAGCAATTGTTTTACCGAGACTCTCCTTTGACCAAAATGGTTATTATCTCTCTTCTCGCAGCCCTGATGATTTTAAGCTAAATTGCAGCAATTCAAGATGTGGTAACGTTTGGTGGTTTACCGATAACTGGAGTATATATTGCCCAAAATGCGGGTCCGTAGGTAACTGATGCTTTGTTTTTTAGTAAGAGTTTTTCCGGAAAACAGTTAGTTGGGTTTCATTATTTTTTTCTCAGCCTCTTCAAGCTGTAGAATAATTAGGTTCAACTGACTTCCCTCTAAGGGGGTTATCCCATGAAGAGTCGAGATATAGTGCGCGTATTGCGAGCAGGCTGCCAGGTTATGCTTGATCCATTGAGTCAATGGCTCAATAAGATCCTTATCGAAAGAGACATCTCCTCTGAGAAAACGAAGCTGCGCTAGAGCTCTTTTGAAGAGGATGGCCTGGAGGTGTTTCGTCTCAAATGGATGAAACCCTTCAGCCACGATCATCCTTGTCGATAAATCATAGAGACACATTTTCACAGAATCATCTCGTTCATATTTCCCTTCTCGATCTTCTTTGAGTTTTTGACGCCAATACTTGCACTCTTGTTGGTTGAGTAAAAGGATCTCAGGGCGATCTTTGCTTTCTTCTTTGATGATGAGAGCTTCTAAGAGAGGCATTTGGTAGAAGCTAAAGGGATCGATGGGATAGCCGCTAGGTGCTTGTAAATGGATGATATTATTGGAAGCCAGGATTCGTTTGGCAATCGTTTTTGCCATGAAACGCATTTGCGGCTGCTCTGCTTGAAAAAAGGCTTCCGAGAGAGAAAAAATAGGAGGCACTTTGCCAATCGAGTCCATTGGAATCTTGATCGCTCCTTGCCACCAAGAGCCTACTTTTTTCTCTGAAGGGCTTTGTATGAGCCATGTGGTCACTTGCGTGGGATTGAGATTGGTAGGCCAAGGACAAAATACTTGAGGTTTAGGCTTTTGGCCAGAGAGAGAATTTTGTTGATCGAGATTGATCTCTAATTCTTGCTCTGCCTGGAGATCGACTTCTCGGTGGTTGTTTTGGTCTGTCGTTTCCTCTATTTGAGAGGTTTGGTTTAAGTCGAGTAAAGAGTCGGCTTTGAGCGCCCCGTTGCTCTCATAAGTGTGTACGAGGGGAGGATATTGCCCTTTACGCTGCTCTTTGAGCTCAAGCAGGATGTTTTCTTTTTCTTCTACAGTAAAAGATTTGCTGTTTTTGATCTTTCCATAACAAGTTTCAATGAGCGCTTGAAATACGTTTTCAGGTTCGGTATAGAGGTCTATCGATCCAAAGAGGATCGTCGGGTCTTGAGGAATTTCATGGACGATAAGAGAAGAAAATTCCTTCACTAGGGCAAGGTGATCATAGATGCTCGGCGCAAACTCCATTTTATCAAGGACTGCTCTTCGGATCACATTAAACATGTTTTTTCGGGAGCTCTCATAGTATTCAAAGAGCTTTTGATTTTCGTTGATTTTTGCAAACGCAAAGATCTCTTGGATGGTAGGAGATTCTTTGTTTGTGATTTGTCTTTTTACTCGATCTGTCATGACAAATACGAGCGTTTGAGCGCCTCTGAGACCCCGAAAGCGCCAAATCGCTTGAGCCAGTTCGCTAAAGCCAAGATCTTCTCCAATCGTCACAAGTCCGACAGCATCTCCAATTTGAAGAATGTCCGCTCCAAATGTTTGTGGCTGCGGAAAATAAGAGATTCTCTCTTCAATTTTGAGTGAGCTCTGTTCAATAGGAATGGGAGAAGTGGCTCCTTTTTCCCAGATCATGCATTGGTCTTTCGAGTAAAAAGCAACCCCTTTGATCTCTTCTCTTGAGCGGGAAATATAGCGCAGCAGTTCACTTGCGACTAGGCTACTCGAAAGGCCGTTTAAAAGAGCTCCTCGGTCAATGATGGCTCGAATCTTGGGGTTTTTAGCGAAAAACTCTTCGATGAGCTCTTGAAGAATCTCCAAAGGGGCTTCTGTTTTCAGGATGTGAGTAGATGCCTTTCCAGGCTGGAGGATAAGGTCGATGCTTTCGCCATTTGTCCCAGGATCGAACAGGACTTTTGTTCCTGTAAGATATTCTCCGTCGTTGAAAGGGGTTCCTGTGTCGCCCAAAGTGCGGGCCGTCATGGAAGCGAAATTCGCAGAGGTACTCGAGAGGTTCTTATCAAAATAACGGATTTCTCGAGAGATGCAAAGAGAGAGATAAGTAAGAATGAGTCTATCGCTTCGGTTCATTGCTTGGTAGATCTCTTGAAGCTCCCCTGGAGGATAAAGAGAGCTTGTTCCTTCATAGATTTGAGGCGATAACTGATGTCCTGGAATCTCTTTTCCAAACAGGCGAGCTGTTGGAGTGTCTTCTAGAGGAACAGATTTTGCGACAGCTTCAGCTTGCGCTTGTTGATGCAAAGAACTGAGGAGTTTTTCTAGTTGCGAGGTTTCTAATCGATTATGAGCCAGCAAGAGGCCTGTTTTTACAAGCGCTTCAAAAGGGTTGCGGATCGTAGCTTCTTCCAAAGGATTATTATTCCCTTCGGCAGGTCTTGCGTATTCCCCATTCCCTGTTTGTGAGGAGGCAAAATTGACGTTAATCGTCTTACTCAGCGCGCCAGGAAGAAGGATCGTAACGAGCCCTTTTGCAAGATCTAGCTCTTTTCTAAAAGGACTTTTCTGCACGAAGTCGGGGATTTTTGTGGCTTTTCCAAGTAGATATTCTTGGCAGCTTTCCCTTTCTTGAAGAGGGATATGTAAAGAGTGTAGTTCGACAATAGCTGCAGCTAAAGCAGGGGCTATGTGGGTAGAAAACTCTTCCGGTTTTAGAGGCGACGGTTGCGGCTTTTTAATAGTTAACAGATGTTGAAAATCTTCGAGTTGAAGGAGAAGCCATAAAACCTCTTCGATGAATTTGACAAAGCGCTTTGGGAGAGTTTTAGAACGGCCTAAAGGATAGTTGAGCTCTTTTCTTTGTTGGTAGGCTGAATGGGCCTCATCGACATGGTTAACGGCTTTGAGCCGAAGGGTTTTTAGAGCTTGTCTTAAGTGTTCAAGGATCTTTATCCAATTGCTTGTCCCAAACTGTCTAGAAAACTTGATGTCGATATCGAGACTCATCTCAAGCCAAGAAAGCTCGAGAGCTTGGAGCCCCTCTTTAATTTTGTTGATCTGCTCTTTTTGGAAAATCGCTTGTTCAAAGAGCATCCGAAGAGCCCAAGCTTTATGAACGGTCCATTTGGTACTCCGAGAAGTCTCGAGAGCATGGACGACTTGTCCAAAAATCGTTGTCCCTTGTTTGAGGGCCGTGGCGATGTTTGTTTTTGCAAGTGAGGCTGGCCAGGTATTGATGACAAGCTGCTCCCCATCGGCTCCCACAAAGCCCTCAAGCGGGATCCCAAAGATGGTTTTGCCGCTTCCCATGATGAGCTCAACAACAAGGTTTTGATGCGAGCTTGTTAGAAGACGATCAATCTGTCTCGATTGGTTTTTCCAGAGGAGTTTTTTGAATTTCGTTTCAAACAAAAGTTTCCCCTGGAGTAAACGAAGAGGCCTTTTTTTCAGAAACCGATAGACCCTTTTTCGATCGAGCTCAACAGCAATCAAGGGGAGCGATTTTTCTGAGAAAGAAGCAAGGAGAAGATCCGTCTGCTCAGAGAAAAAATTCCAGCGAGAGGCCGCTATGAGATAGGGGAAAATGAGATTGTCTATATTGGGTCCTTTCAGATGGCCTTGAGCCCAGGCGTAGAGGATCTCTTCAAAGGAAAGAGACTTTTGCAAGTGCTCTTCTTTTCTTAGTCGAGAGAGAAGCCTCGCATCTTTAGAGGGCTTTTTACGAGATTGATCGACGATCTTTTCGATTGCGCGCGCGTCGTTTTCAAGCTGGGTTGATGCTTGAATCTTTAGCGCTTTGAGCTCTTGGATAAATAGATCAGCATTTTTGCCTTCTTTCCATTGGTAGGCCTTTTGAGGAGGTTGAGGTCTGGCATAAAATTCTTCTAGGTTTTGATTGAGCTCTTTGATCGCTTTTTCAATCGAGCCTTCCTCTAGATTCAACGAGAGATCTTCTCGTTCAATCCGATGAGGTTCTCTAGGTTCTTCGGGGAGAATCGTTATATCAAAGTAGGTCTCAAGCAGCGAGGTCATCTGCTGAGAGATCGTGCTCTCTTTTTCTTTCATGGCGTTGATCAGTTCAACAGAAACTGAGGGCGGTAAGGGAGCCGATTCAACTGTAAGAGCAGGAGGAGAGTTTTTAGGCCACAACACAGAAGAGAACATCGAGATGGCCTTGTCTGCGATTGGTTTGTAGAAAGAATAGCCCGACGAGATGTTTACGTATCTAAGAGCTGCAGCTTTGCCTAACTCAAAAGTTGCTTTTAGGGTAGAGGTGGAGGCAAAGGCTTTTGCCGAAATGCTTACAATTTTGCGGCCACAAATTTTGCGTTGATAAATTTGAAAGATGTTGGTGAGTTGTTCAGACAGATTTTTCGCCTTTTCAAGCTTTGGGGGAGAGGGAAAGTCCTCTCTATCTTTTTCTGAGAAAAGAAGAGTCAACAGAAGATCAAATAAGAAAAAATGGGATTGTTTCTGAAAATCTCCTTGCATTAAGGGGAGATGTTTTTTCAGCCATTCCAAATGTCTTTGGAAAAGCGCTTTTTTTTCCTCATCCTCTCTCCACGTTGTAGGCACTCTATTCATGGCCAGTCTGTAGAGCGAGAAAAAATGCTTTTGAATAAACTCAGGAGTCAATGTTGAGGGATGAAGGGTGAGAGTTTCTAGATTGCACGGCTCGAAAAAACTGAAGTACAGAGTTTTTACAGTGGAAAGGCTTCTCTCCTGCGCTGTTTTTTTCGTCATGGAGGAGAAGAGTTTAAGCAAAGAAGTTTGTTTTACGTAGCTGGAGGTATCTGGCTGTCCAGGAGATGGATGGGGGGAATTGTTTTCGAGGGGGAACAATTGGTTGAGTAAAAGCTCGCTTGCTGCACTCTTCCAAGACTCGCTCTCTTTTTCATAGAGTTTTCTTAAAGATAAATAACGGTTACAAATCTTCGAGAGAAATAGAAGACGAGGAGCGATATTGTCCAGGCCAAGCTCTAAAATCCAATCTAATTTATATTCATGTAATTGAGACCAATTGATCCAAGAGAGAAAATCGGACGTTTCTCTTAAAAGGCTTTTTAAGAGAAATAACTCATCATAAGGGGATAAATAGGGAGCCATTCCCCGCTCTATTTTTTGTAGATAGCTTTGGTATTTTGCCTGGGTAGCGATGGTTAAAAGAATCTTCCTGAGATTCGAAGAGCATGTGATCTCTTTTTGCGAGTGTTGGAGGAGAATGTTTCTCTCTCTTAAAGTAACGAGTTCCAAGAGAAGCTTTTCTGCTTCTGGAGTTTGAACGAGAAGCAGTGGCAAAAGAAATGCTTCGATCGTTGCAAAGACGTTTTCTGGGAAGGGGTGGATATTTCCCCACTGCTTGAATTGAATAAAGTAGTCTTTGCTTTTCGTGTGATCTCCTTGGATATGGAAAAAGAGCGCTAAATACAAGAGAGCTTCAGGATCGAAACTCTTGAGCTCTCCACTCTCAGAGAGGGAATAGGTTTTATAACCCATCTTCGAAGCGCCGGCGCAGATCTCTTGTATTTGAGCCCTTATCCAAGGAGCTAGATTCATATGACCGAGATGGCGGATTAAATAGGCAGTGATGAGCACTTCATTGGAAAGGGTGACCAGATGGACTTTTTTCTCTTTTTTCTCATTTTCAAGAAGGAGATACTGTCCATGTTCCACGAGTATTGGATGGTGTTGCTTAGGAGTGATGAAATATCCTGGAGCGGCGCCGCTTTGATCGAAAGCTCTCTCTACTCCTTCAACTGTCTTAAGGGTAAAGAGCAGTTTGAGCTCGTCGAATCGAAGTTCCTCTATTTTGGAATGATCTGTTGAAAGGCGTACGGAAATCGCCGAGGAGGGTTGAAACCAGTAGAGAAGAGAGAGCTGATGGCTGATCTCTCCCAAGGGGATCCAGGTGGACATGTCGACAATCTGTACGGCAGAGGATTGAGCTCCTTCCTTTGTGCTCATGTAGAGTTTGGCAGGCTGCTCTTTAGGCAGCTCATGCATAATAAAGGGTTTTTCTTGATCCGTCTGAACCCAAAGAATATGATCTTCTCTGAATCCATCTCCTTGATACTCTTCTTGCCCAAGCTTTCTGTACCAATCGCCACCTACATACTTAAAAGATAAAAGGTCGCCCAAAGTAGAGGGGCATGAAAAGGGGTTTAGATGAAGAGAGAGGCTTTTTTTTCGGTACAGAGGAAAGGTTCCAGACCAGGCAGCGAGATGCATTTCCGGATAATGGGTATCTTGCATGAAGAAGTCTAGCGCGAGCTCATCGAGCAGTTTTTCACGAAACTCGCCGTCTTCTTGAATAGTTTTTTCAATCTCTGCTTTCCAGGTATAAAATACAGTTTTGCATTCAGCTGGAGGTAGAACAAGCCAGCTTTGAGCATAGGCGCAGCGTGCAATGGCGTGCATGATTTTTTTTCGTTGAGAAGGTTTGATAGTTTCAGGGGTTAGGAGAAGATAGTCGGAAAGAAGGTTTTTATACTTATCTTGTATGATGTACCGATTAACTTTTCGATAGAAAGGGATGATTTGATCTAGCACTAGATCAGTAGGGTCTGGGAAGAAATCAGCGGCGGTGGGCTCATAATATTGGCAATGGCTAAGGACCTCTTGAGCCAGGCGCGTCAGCTCAAAAGAAACGTTCCATTCTTTTTGCCGACTGAAATAATCGGCCAGGTGTCCAAATTGCTGGCCGATCTCTTTCGCTAAAGAGGGGCGCTCTATCAGCGCTTTATGAAGGGCCGATGTATTATGCACAAGCACTTGAAAGAGTTTGAAATAATGGGGGTTTTTTAAAAGGTGTTTTGCTTGGCTAAAGAAGCTAAGGGCTCTTACAACCTGATCTGCAGGATCTGTCCTCATCATTTCTAGCACTCGATTTTCCTCTCTAGAAGCTTGAGGGAAGTAGTTTTTGGGCTTTAACACGATCTCATTTTGAGTGCGGCTAGAGTAGCCCCAGTCTCTTCTGTCTCGGTTAAAAAAGGAAGCTTTCGAATGAGTGGTTTGGGCAAGCTCTTCTAACTTGGAGGAGGGAAGTCCCTCAATACAGACAGTATTTGGATGGACAAGCGAACGGGAAATGATATTAGAATGAAACTCTTCGTAGTGAAAAATATGACCTGTGAGTTGATGAAGTTTTTTCCCTACAGCATCGAGCCATGGGAAGGCTATGAGATAACGGCTTTTTTCAATTCTGAGCTCCGGAGGAGAGGCGTCTTCTGATTTTTTAAGAATTTGCCAAGAAGAGGCCAGAAGGTGAGTCAGCCGAAGGATGTAGACAGAGCGCGGCAAGATGCCAAGTCTTGGATCTTCTGGCAAGTCTGCGAGCTGAGACATTCCCTCCAAATAGTCTGCTTTTATAGAAACGTCGGCTTTCTCTGCTAGACTCTCTTTCAGAGAAGGATCTTGGAAGAGAAGCTGCAGCTTTTCATAGTAGGAAGGGTTTTTTGTAGATTGTAGCTTGCTAAAGTGTAGATCAAGACGTTTGGCGACTTTTTCATCTTGCAAGAGCGATAGGTAGTAGTCTAGCTCTGCTCTCCAGAATGCTGTCCTTGATGTGCCGTCTAGAGCCATCGTGAACTGTTCATAGTTATATAGGGTATGCGACAGCTTTGGCAGGGTATCGATCATTCGAATAGAGTTGATCCCATGTCGAAATAAAGAGCTGTCATTCATGAAACTCAGCTCCTTATCGGTATATGTCTTGGTAGGATCGATATCAAAATATTCAAGAAGGTCCATGAGCTGCTTGTAGGTGCGAGGGTTTGTGCAGGCGCCCATTGGGCGTTGGAGCCATACGATGAACCCAGTAGCATTGGGTGTAAGATGCTGAGGGATGTGCGCTTCTGGAAGTTTTCGACAGAGATAATCCATGATGGCGTAGAGGGTATAATGACTTACATAGAGCTGCGCATTATTCTTCCTGGATGGATCTCCTGCTCGTGTCGTCGTGCTTAATCGATATAAAAGTTCATGCAGAGTCTCCATGGCTACAAGAGGTGGCTGATGATCCCACCACTGCTTATTTTCTCCTATCGGGATGGGAAGCTCTCGAATGCATTGATGGATATAGCAGTGCGCTTCACTCTCTGAGAGCTTATCTGCATATAGAGTCCATTCTTTCACATTTCCGATGAACGTCTCGGGAGACATGTTCAAGACGGGCATTTCTGGGGACTGCGGACCTACTAGCTCGGGAAGTTTCTTCTCTCTTAAAAAGGCAGGCGAATAGGTGCCCATGACTTTGGGAGTAGGGTGATAGGGGGTGATGGTAAATTCGAGCTCTCCAACGCGTGTAAGTCTTTGCTGGATCGTTCTGGCGAACCTACGGATTTTCTCGAGCTCTTGCTCTGGGATCAAAGGTTTGATGATTTTGGGGAGAATATTGATAAATATCCGTTTGATCAGGTAATCGGAAACCTCTCGAGTCAGAGAGTAAATCGCATGGACAGTAGAGAAAAGTTCATGAGGGATCCACTGCCTTAAGACATAAGGGCCTGCCAAAGCGATAGCTAAAGAAAGAAGCGTTGTGTAGGGAAGAGCTGCTCCTAAAAAGAGATGTGCATAGAGAGAAAATAACTGGTTTAGCAGTTTGATTTGGAGCGTGAGGTGAAGAGCGTAGTTGAATAGATGAGAGAGTTTGATGAGCGTTTTATAGAGATGAAGAGGCGATATCCGTTTAGGGTAGAGTCCTTCGATCCATTCGTAAAGGGTTTCTAGCCTTAAGGGAGGCTCAGCAGCTTTTCTCTCTACGCTTTGTCCCTTCGCGCTCTGAGATGGCAAAGAAGCGAGCTCTTCGCTGAGCTTCTCTATTGTTGCATCAAATTCTTCTCCTAAAAGGGACTTTAAAAAGACGTTCAGCATCTCTTTTTTTTCCTTCAGATCGCTCATTTCAGGAAGATACTGGCTGATAAGATGGTGCAGCTCTTGAGGAAGCAAGAGAGAAGAATTTGTGGGGGGAGCTTTTTCTTCTTCTCCCAGGACTGTTTCTACTTCCCAAAGAGTTGCGTAGAGCTCTTTGAGCTCTAAGAGAGAAATTTTCTTCTGTTCGTACAAGGAGGCGCCGCTGGAAGAAAGAACATCTGCCAACGACCTCATTTGCTGGCGCAAATGAGCCTCTTTTTTTTGCAAAAGATCTTCTTTGATGTTGGGCCATAGATGACAAAGAGCGTGGAGAGAGATTTTGTAGTTAAAGAGCGTTGAAAGCTCTGACCTGTGCTCTTTTAGATGATGGTAGAGATAGAGCTGCAGCCAATCTCTTTTATGGGAAGAAAGAGAGAAAGGGAGGGGAACTACTGTAGAAAGGGAGCAGTCGACAGGTTCTCCGCACGTCTCTTTCAGCCAATCATACAGATGAGAAAAGGAGTAGGAAAAGCCTTCTTTCCAATGGGGCCATGCTTGATACGTAAGAAAGCGATAAAAAAAGTCGCGGTTTAGAGTCTCTTTGTTGATGTTTTTAAATACGAGAGGAATGGCCTTGGCCTGGTTTGTGGCCGATTGCATCGTAGGATGAATAGAATCATCTACAGCGTTTGAAAAAAAAGAGAGCGTGTAGGTGTTATCTTGTTCTTTGGCGATTTCTATCCAAAAAAGCTGCTCTCCTTGCAATGCTTCTTGCGATCCTAAAAATAGCTCAGTCAATAGGGGCGATACTAAGTCTAATCCTTGGCGGGAGCATTGGTTTAGCTGCTCTAAGAAAAAAGGCTTTTGCTGATCGAGAAAATGGACGAGGAATTGATGAATGCACTCTTCGATGCCACGATTTAAGAGAAGATCTCCCCATGTTCGGAGGGTTTCAGGGATGTTTTCTTTAAGAAGCTCTTGCGCGTCTTCTTTTAAGCTAGATATGAGCCATTTGGTCAATGGAGAATCAGAGGTCTCCACCGCATCATTTGCAGAGCTCATGACCTGTTGAAGAACTGTTTGGATCGATGTGAAACCTTCTTGAAATCCTTCTGAGAGGAACCCTTGCTGTTTTGCAGATTGAAAGATTTTTTTCTCGAGAGTTGTCGCTAATTTTGAGCTATCTTGATGGGTGAGATAGTCTGATAATTCAGCAGGCAACTGGTCTTTAAGTGCCAAAAAGATCAGGGGATGAACAGGAACTTTAGGATCAGTTCCTAATTTCCCGAAATAGAGATATTTTCCCTTTAGCGGAAGATGATCTACTTTTTCTAGCATCTCAGCGATCGTTGTTTTAAGGAGCTCTTCTTGCTCAGCGGCCGCCTTGTTTTTATATTGGGGCCAATTGAGCCTGATTTCTTGATCGATAGCTGTTTGGAAGGCTTTGAGATTCGCTTTTGTCAGCAGATCATTCGGTTTATCTTGGTGTTTGAAAAATTCTCTTAAATAAGTAAGAGAGGAGATAAACACCTCTGAAGAGTCCTCATTAGACCTTTTAGAGAGAAAGGAGAGGACAGACGGGGTGAGTAGAGAAGAAAACGGAGTCTTCTCTTTTTTGAGTTTGGAGTATTTTTTGAGCTTTTCAGGATTCGATAGAAAACTTTTTTTTACATTTTCCGGCTTTTCTGGAGGAGCCTCTGGGGTCTTTACTACGGAAGTGTCTGGGGTGAAGAGGATGCTTTGAGCTGCTTTTACAATTTTTTGATAGGTTTTTTGGAGTGTAAGGACGTTGATATTTTGAGAAAAGTGATGCAAGGATCCTTTTTTTTCTTCGAGGGCCCAGGAAGATACAGAAGTTTTATATTCTTCAATGAATACCGGTAAATGGAGAGCTTTAAAAGATTCGGCCAATTGTTGAGAAATAGAGTGGATCATAGCTTTAGTACGCCATAACAGGAATTTAGAAGAGCCCTTTAGAGGGTGTCTAAAAATTAAGCTTCTGTTGACTTTCGGGTGCTATCGACGAAGCCTTAATTCTTAGGCACACTCTTAGGGCAATTTTCCCAAATATTATGCATATTTTTGCTTTTATTTCCTTCTATAAAGATGGAGGTTCTTCGTGAGTGAAACATTTGGATGTAAAAAATTCTAGCATGGCTTAGAATGAGGTTATAAATGGGTTGGGACTACCTGGCCGGCGTTTAGCCTCAAGGACTTCCTTGGGGTTTTTCGCTTTTTAGAGGGTATAGGTGAAAACCATATCCGGATGTTTCGCCTTCACTGTTCTTATGGAATTTCTTTTCCAAAATTTGAAAAGCTCGATTAGATTGATGGGGTCGAACGACAGAGAGACCTACTGGTCTTGCCGCTAGGTCTGCAAATTGTAATCCTTCAGAGTTTGTTTTTTTGTCGGCAATGATTAGCTCAAAGGGAAGTGTTTTCTTCAAAGAGTTATGGCCAGCGCAAACATGAGAGAATTCTAATTCCAGGGCTCGATCTTCAACTCTTCCTCGGGCTTCACAGATTACATGGGTAAGATAATTGTGCTGATCTCGAGATTGAAGAAAGTTGTGTAGTTTTTCTAATCCTAGTTGCATAGCCAAGTGGTAGACGTGGGTATCTTTAGTTTGCTCTCTTTTTAGTTTGTATTTATCGATTACTGTCGCAAGGAAGGTGAAATTTGCTTGAGTGATTAAAGTATTGAGATCGTCAAAAAAGAGTTCGCGTCTTTCCTTGTTCATTTGATGAAAAGCGCCTGTTTTCTTCCGAATATCTTGTTCATGTAAGATCACCATGTCGTGCCCAAATGTGGTGAATTTGAGCATTCGCAAAGCTGGAGTTATCGTATGGGAGTAGTGGCTTTTCTGAAATACACAGAAGGAAAGAACGAATACTGGATATCCTTCGTCAATTGAGGTCAGGCTATGATCTCCGCTCTCATCAACATAGACGATATAGTCGCTGTGTTTTAATCCAATATGAGTCATATCATTTCCATTCAAGCGAATATGATATCGCTTCTTAGAAAAAATTTCTAGCTCTAGAAATTTTTAAGATAGAGAGTCATAATGCGATCGGGATGAAAATTCCAATTTTCATCCCGATCGCAGTATACTTAGTCGAAAATCCTTTCCTGCTTTTTTCTTTAACATGATACTATGTCAGCTTTGTTAACCATGTTGGTCAGATGTCTCATTTAGCTAATGCCTTCCAATTTTTTCGTCCCTTTACAGCGTTAGTGATCGGAGATTTTTTTTTCGATATGTACATTACAGGACGAGTAAAGCGTATTTCTCCTGAAGCTCCAGTTCCTGTGTTAGAAGTCATCAAACAAGCTTCTCAACCTGGAGGAGCTGGCAATGTTGTTGTTAATTTGGCTGCTCTCAATGCGCATGTATTAGCTGTTGGGCGAATAGGAGATGATGAGGAAGGACAGATGTTAAAAAACTGTCTGGAAGCAAGCGGCGTAGATACTTCAGCATTTGTCATTGAACCTTCTTATAAAACCCCCGTGAAACACCGCTTTATTGCAGATAGCCAGCAACTGCTTCGTGTCGATTTTGAAACGATCCAACCTTTGGCGCACGAGACAGAAGAGTACATCATGGCTCAGCTGCCTCGTTTGATGCAGCAGGCTCAAATTGTCGCGCTTTCCGATTATGCCAAGGGCTTTTTAAGCCGCCGGCTCATTGAAGCCGTCATTCAGATGGCTCGTCTAGTTGATCTTCCTGTGATTGTTGATCCTAAGGGAGCTGATTTTACAAAATATAGGTCTGCGACTGTCTTAAAACCCAATCTTAGTGAAGCATATATTGCAGCAGGGATGCCATCTTCTGCGACGTTGGATGCAGTGGCAGAGCGTTTATTGGAGCTTTCTCAAGTAGACATGTTGTTAATTACTCGTTCAGAAGCGGGGATGTCTCTTTTCGAAAAAAACAAGCCTCGGATTGATTTCCCTGTTCTTGCGAAAGAAGTCAAAGACGTGACAGGAGCGGGCGATACAGTCCTTTCAGTCATTTGTTTAGCGCTAGCTTCCGGACTTTCTATGCAAGACGCGGCTCCTCTTGCAAATATTGCGGCCTGTATTTCTATAGAGAGGTTAGGGTGCGTGCAAGTGACATTGCCAGAGCTGGCTTATCGTTTATTGCAAACAGATCGGAACAGGAAAATCTTTGATCGGAGTCATTCGTATGCACTTCGTTATGTACTCAAAGATAGGCCGTACTCTTTATTGATCTTGCAAAGTGGGGACGTAGAAGTAGGTCTTGTCCTTCGAGCTATAAAAAAACTATCTATACGAGAAAACTATCGGTTAGTGGTCTATATCAACGATCCTCAGCCTACGGATGAGATCATTCATCTTCTCTCCTCTTTGCCAGAGGTAGATACGATTGTTCTGCAAGATGGTCATTTGCAAGATCTGCGTGCGAGCGTAGATCCTGCAGAGATTTATTATCTCAATGAAGGGGTAGATCTTTTGTCGACGCTTCGTTCTGAGAGGGTACTAGGCTGAATAAGGGCAATTTAACATCTTGTTTACGAATCAGCAATGGGTTCTGGACAGATCTTTTCCAGACTGCGTCTTAATTCCTTAAGCGCGCGGGGATCATGATCCTTTGCATGGACAAGCGCTTCTGCTGCTTGAAGATACGCCCAAGCCTTTTTGTAGTTTAACCTTTCTGCATGAATGGCCGCTAAATAGTAATTTGCAGAAGGATCTTGGGGAGACAGTTCAATGTAGCGCTCCAAAATGGGCAAAGCCTCTTTATAGCGCCCCAGCTGCAGCCATGTGACCGCTAAATGGAAATGGCCTTGTCGAAAGAGGGGGTAAGTGGCAAGCGTAGATTCGATGCTTTTTTGCTTGGTTAAGATCGATTTCCTAGAATCATCGACCTGGGCATAAATAGCCTGGATTCCGTCGGCATCGATATGTCCTCGGAGATAATCTTCAGAGACGCTATCGCTTGTGATCATATGAGGAGGAATCACCCCTTCTATTTGCTGAAGAAGCTTTTTCCCTTTCTCTTTCTCTCCTAGGAATAAGTAATTGAAGCCTAAAAACATTTTCAGTAAATAATCATCCGGTAGAAAGAGCTGACCTTTTTCATAGAGCTTGATCGCGGTTGCAGGATCGTCTCGATGCCAGCAGACAGCTGCTTGGTTCATGAAGGCAAGACCTGCAACTTCGCGTATTGTCCTTTGCTGCAGCGCTTTTGTTTCAAGACCCAGATAATGCTCAGAGGGGACGTCGATCCCTCGAGCTGTGGTTTCAATGTTAATGATCTCTCCCTTGGGACTAACGTAGCGGACATAAATGTGACCAGGCGGAGTAATGGCCTCTAGCGTCAAATCGAGCCGCTGCGCAAGGCAAAGGTACAAAATAGAAACCCCCAAGCAAACACCTCGTCTAGAGTCTAATACAGAGGGAAGTAGGGTATACATGTCGATATCTTTTGCATAGAGAGAATGGGGAGGGAACCGAAAGCGCATCTCATTGAACACGTAGTCGTTGATGGCGCGCACTTTTTGCTCGGCTGTAGGATTCTCTGGAAGGCGCGCTAAAATTTGCAGGGCCATCAGGTCGATATTGGCCTCATAGTTACGAGCTTTAAGCGCGAGGGTGTCGCTTGGTTCGTCTTCAGCTAAAAATAGGGCGCGGGCAAGATCTAGCTCTTCAGAATCGAGAGCAAGAGCTTCTTCTAACTTCCAAATCTTATGTCCTTTAAGCTTTCGATTGGCCAGGTTTGCACCAAGCTTTTCAATAATTAGTAGCTCTTCTTCTCCCAGATTGATCGGTTTTTCCTGCGCTGAGCGGTTGATGAAGGAGATAAGAGGTTGTAGATCGAGAGCAGGCCAGACTAGCTCAGGATCTTCTTGAATCTGATACCCTTGCAAAAGTCCCCAAGCATGTTTGAG
Source organism: Chlamydiales bacterium (assembly GCA_030681135.1). Taxonomy (GTDB): domain Bacteria; phylum Chlamydiota; class Chlamydiia; order Chlamydiales; family SM23-39; genus SZAS-17. Next base: position 89,567 of record JAUXXF010000025.1, on the reverse strand, counting down.
CGCTTGTTTTCCTTCTGGGGTATGGGAATAGAGCTCATAAAAGGCTACATGCTGAGAAATCGAGGTGGGGTCCAACGTAGAATAGATGAGCGCTGGCGTAGAGAGGGCTGAAAGAGAGCTTTGCAGAATTAAGCCAATGAGTAGAAGATAGCGCCACATCAGGGAACCTTTGTATAATACGGCTTATATCAAAAATCCCCTATACGTAAGAAGGGAAAATATTTTTCGCATCACCAAATTGGGTTTTGGTGATGCGATTTTCGATCATTATCGAGCTTCTTGGGCCAAAAAACTGACGGCTCTTTCCATTTGCAAGAAGGTCATCCGATCTGGATAAAAATCCTCTATTAAATCTTTTAAAGCCTTTAAGGTAACGGTAATAGCCCATCCATGATGAGGATCGCGAATGTCTACTGCGCCTTCAGCTTCGCTGTGTCGATCGATTACGATTTGGTCTATAATGAAAGGATAGTGATATGTGCTTATCATGAAAATTCCTGGACCATTTTTGTGGATAAGCTTTTGAATTTCACGGATTTTCCCCATGACATCGTCTGTAGAAAGTTCTGTCTTGACAGGGATTAGTTCAGATCTCTTAATGTAGCTCTCTAGATCGTCTCCCAATAGCAGGCAATTCAGAGCTTTTAAATCTGGTGTTTTGCCAAGATCCATGATGAGCATAGCAGCACAAGATGCCTCAAGTCCTGATTGAAAAATTACGTGACGGTCATCGAAAGTTTTGGCCAAAGCAAAAAGTCCATATTCTATATTTCTACAAACAGATTTTTTTCCATTTGCACTATTTCCTTGAAAGACCAATTTAAATACATCCGTAACTACTTTTGAATAGTCAGGGGCCAAAGGACTGTATTTTGCAAACGTGAGTTGTTCAATCTTGAGGATTTCCTCATCAGCGAAAAGAATTTCATGCTCTACATGAGGATTTAAAATTTCTCCATAAGGTATTCCAGAATATCGTCTCGGCGGTTGGATGGCCTTATCTTGGTTTAAAAAATTCCGGAGACTTTGGTGCCACTGCTCTAATTCAACCCATGTACGAGGTTTAACGGAGCTAAAAGGAGAATCAACAGATGGTTTATAGTTCGAATAAATATTTGAAACAGGATCGTTGTGTTGCTCTGTATTAATAGAAATGCTTGATAGCACTCCTGTAATAGACGATGAAAAGGATGATGTTGAAGGGGTCATTGTTTTTTCCTTGCATTGTATAATTTAAATTTAAAACTTAAAAAATCTAATGAATTATGCGTTAAATTTTTAATATAAGCAATAGATCGTCTTTGTTAAAAAATGATTAATATATTTCAGGTTGATCTTGTATAAGAGCGCATGATGTCCATAAGCCCCCCATGTTGGACAATTTCTTCAAGGAAAGGCTTAAAACGATAGGTCCAATTTCTATCTAGGACGCGGCCAGGGATATTGATCCGTTCTTCTTTCGGATTGGTCCGGCTGAGCTCGGGAAAAAGAGCGAGATATTCTTGTAAGAGGTTGATGTGGAAATAAGAGGGTGTATGATGGGCGTCGTAGAGGATTTCTTGAATCTGTTTGGAGGAGAGTTTAGGCTCATAAGTCCAGTTTTTAAACTCAGTAAAAGCTTTTGCTTCCTCAGGATATTCTTCCCACCAGCCGCTGAGAGTGGGACAGTCGTGTGTAGACACTGTAGTCATACTAAAAGGCTCATAGAGAGAGTAGGGGATATAGGCTTGATCTTTCTCCCAATCTCTTTCCCATCGGATGACCTTAGTTCCACAGATCTCTAACCGCTTAAGAACTTTCGGGACTTCTTTGGGGATAGTTCCTAGATCTTCTGCAATCGGTAATAAAGAAGAGATGTTGAGGAGAGTTTCGAGGAGTTTTTCCCCTAGAGCTTCCCAAAGAGAGGGATCTTGTGGAAGAAAATAGCCTTCCCGAGGAGGAGCGTTGATTGGCATCACCCATAATCTAAATAGCCCTACGACGTGGTCGATTCGATAAAGATGGAAAAATTCTTCGGCAGTTTGTAGCCGCTCCCTCCACCAGCTAAAGTTGGTTTGCTCCATAGCTTCCCATTTAGGAAGCGGAAAGCCCCATTTTTGTCCTTGTCGATTATAGTAATCAGGGGGAGCTCCAACCGAGAGCATTCTATCAAAAAGGGATGGATTTGCCCAGACGTCCGCGCTGTCGGGGCTGAGCAATAAGGGGAGGTCTCCTTTGAGGAAAAACTGGCGCGAGTCTGCATGTTTTTTAACAGCTTTTAGCTGCATATAGCAAAGATATTGGGTAAAGAGGTGGAAATTGATTTCTTGCTCTGGGATTTGGTGCTTTGCTTCCTTAGGCCAGTCTTTCCAGTGGGCATCTTTATATTGCTCTTTGCAGACTTTAAAAGATGCGTATGGCATCAGCCAAGAGTGATTCGTGATAAATGCATTGTACTCTGCTGCACTGGAGTAGAAAGAAAAATGGCTTTGAAAATATTGACGGAGCCAAGCGAGTTTTTTTTGTTTGACCTCTTTGATCGCTACCCGAGGTAAATGTGTAAGAGGTTTGAAGGATTCGGTGAGTTCACTTACATTCACATCAGCTAGTGCATGAAGGCTGAGATACATCGGATCTAAGGCGCAAGAAGAAAGGCCGTTATAAGGGCTGGTGTCGCTGCCGCTATCTGTGAGGGGTAAGAGTTGAATGCAATCGAATCCTAGCTGAGAGCACCAATCTATCATGGGAAGAAGATCGTAAAATTCTCCAATCCCGCAGCTTTTTTGAGAGCGAAGAGAAGATAAACTCAGTGCAATGCCGTGGTGAGAAGATCTGCCAATAGCTTGCCAATGTTTAGAGGTTTTCAGGTCCACTTCGACCTTCTTCAATGGCTTTAATCCACTTTTCTACTTCGGTTAAGAAAACGCTAAAAAACCCTGCGAGCCGCTGACCATCGAGGATGTTAAAGGGTAAAGATTGATGAAAGGCGAGATGATTATTTTGGGCGAGGTAGCCTATGGCCGCAGGTCTCGGATCTGGAAGGTTGTTGGTTTTCAGGCCCTCTTTTAAGACGTTTTCTCGAAATTTCCCTGGTGGAATCTCGATGGCTATGCAAGCCATGAGAAGATGGGTTTCCTCAAGATTGGCTTGCAGTTGAATGCGGATTTTTTCATGGACTTGTAGTGCACAAGCTTTATTGTGATCGACAAATAAAGGCAAATCGAAGACGTTCGCTAGTTCTCTGATAAGTTCAGTAAATCGATCTGTCATTTTTTTTCCCGATCTTTTTTTTCTTCCTCTTCTTCCCATTGATCTTCTAATTTTTCCAAGGCTTCTAACATGGCTTTGGAAAATTCTTGAAAATGTTGGGGTGTTCGGTAGTAGCGCATGGCAATTTGTCTCATGGCGTCGCGCATTTGCGTGAAGAGAATGATTTGAGCGATGGTCTCTTCAGAAATTCCTAACAATTGGGCTGCCTGGAGAATTTTTTCAGCGTTGATGTATTTTTCAGCCAAGAGTTTGATCAATTGTTTGGCGAGCGTTTCAAAGGTGATTTGAGATGGTAAAGAGAGTTCGTAGGAGGAGAATTGCCTAGAGATGAGCTGCATTCTTGATTGAAAAAATCGAAATACTCCTAAAATTCCTTGCAAAGATTGGATCTCATCGATCAGACGTTTGAGCTGGCCTCTTGGGATAGAAGGACCTTTGGATTTAAGATCAGCTCCAAGAGAATGGAGGATAAACAAGATAACGGATTTGAGTTTTTCATAAGAAAAGCGTCCTGAGAGCTCTTGAAAGAGCACGAGAGGCTCTCTTGGAGTTCCAAGAATCTCTCGGTAGAGGTCTCTAAGAGAGGTGGCAGATCCAAGGCCTTGTTGAGAAAATTCCCTCGCTTGAGTCCCTATATTGCGTCCTGCTTGAATTTCTCGGGAAAATTGTTCGTTGAGTTTTTGTTTAGCCTCTTTGGCGAGCTCTTGCGGTTTCCCTCTAGAGGTTTCAATGAGAAAATCCAGAGCCTCATCTGCTAGAGCGTGATCCGGATACGTTTCGAGGACTTTTTCGAGGATCTCATCAGCGCTGTCTTGCTCTGTAATTCGGCCTCGAATGATAAGAAGAGTTTTTGCCTGCAGTTCATAGTTATGTTTTTGGATTCTCTCAGCGATTTCTGAGACCGCTTCTACAGCTAAGACTTGGGCTTCATCCCCAGCTTCCGTCTTTTTTTCATATTTAGAGGAAGAGGCCAGTTTTTGCTCTTCAAGAGTTTTGAAATTGCGCATCATAGCTACAGGATTGAAGGCATTATCAAACCATGAGAGCATGTCCATTTCGCTCTCTACTTGATTCATGAGCTCTTGACGGGCAATTTCTTGAGCTGCCTTCAAAGCCATCGAGTTGACTGGAGAAATTCTGGGCAAATTGGATTCGGACATGAGGTACCTGTCTGTTCACATAACAAGCGTAGACGATCATGTCAATTTCAAAATTGTTGCTAGTAAATGATTAGACCTCTTCACCTCAGCCAAAAAAATCATTGAAAATTTGAGACTTTTTGGGAAAGTAGATTTCATTCGAGTCTGATTTTTGTTTAATTTGTAATAGCGCTTCATACATCTTCTTCTGTTCAGATAGCGAGCAGTGAATGCTTGGATGAAAGAAAGGAATTTCAATTCTATATAACCAGTTTTTGTTGTTCATCGAGAGTGAGTTGATCAGTCTCGTGATGAGGATTCCCGTTTCCTGATGATCTTTGAAGAGAGTAAATGATGAGGTTCGGATCGCTTCACAAGTTCCATAGGGATTGGTGAAAAACTCGCAGAGAGAAGTTTGATCGGCAGTATATTTGATGGTATAATTTTCATTTAATTGGGGGAGAAGATTTTTTCTCAGCATCCAAACCACATTCGCTTCAAATCCAAAGCTAATCCCTTGAAGCATGGAGAAAATATGAGCATCTAAAAGGTGGTGTTCATGCATGGACTGATCAATGTCAAAGAGATCTTCAATCAACTGTTCTACGTGCTGCTCGCTGAATCTTCCTTGAGCAGTAAAAAGCTCCTTTAAGAGCATTCTAAAAAAGTGTTTGGCGTTTTCTGAATTTCCCTTAAAGAAAATACTTTCGAAAAAGAAATGCCGGTTATTCACTCCGATGTGAACAAGGGATTGCTCGCTTTCATCCGGAAAGAGAGACCGAAGGATCTGCGACTCATGGATACTTCTCATTTGTTGGAATTTGCTTACATTTTTCTCTACATGATCGTCATTTAAAAAAGGAAGCAGATCAAATGAAGCTTGAAAGAGCGCGCGTTTCAGAGAAATTACTTCTCGTACTTTCGACTGAAAGGTTTTCTCTTTTTTGGGTGCTACGTCTTCCGCGATTTGCCAAATCTTATTCCAGCTCTTGGTTCTAATGGATTTGGGCATTGTACCTTTCAGATCTTGCTCTACAAGTTCAGCTAGTCGAGAAATTAACTGGTTCGTGCGTTGATTTCTGATTTCGAGATCAATAGTTTTGTCTGATAAAAAACTTTCGCTCTCATTAGGAAGTGGTGACGGGAAAAGAGAAAACATTGGGTTGAAAGGTCCAGATTTGAGAAAGGACGCTGTTTTCGAATTGAATCGATTTGAAGGTGTACTCTCAGGTGAGAAACTTCTCCAAAATTGACGTGGATCATAAAAAAAATCAGAAGAGAAATTGTCAATTTGGTGGACTACGGCCCCCAATCTCTCGATTTTTTGAGATAAATTGTCAACATTGACCATGTCTTTTTGAAGAACAATCTGCATAAACGCAGGTTCTTTCTTTTTCTTTTTGATCATCATCAGGCTGAAATAGTTAGGATAATAAAAATATAAAGCTTCTTTCAGAAAAAACCGATCAAACTCTTCGGCCTCGACGATCAATTCGGGCTCACCCTTTTTGACGGATTGAAGCATATGGTGGGAGATTTCGAGGAATTTTTTCAGATAATCAGGGGATTCTGGAGAAAACTCTCCATGCAAATCCTTGGGTTTTTCGCTGATCGGCTGAATGCAGCTGGATGAAGAGTATTTATCCAGTTTTGTAAGACTATCAAAAAAGAAAATAGTTAGCCTGTCATTTTTGGCTGCTGTGATTTGTTTAATGGCACGATGATCTTCTAACAACTCACAAATCAAAACTCCTAAAGAAAAAGGAACAGAAGCAATGTATACAGACTTCTGTTGTTCAGCGGTTGCAATCTTTTCGAGAATATCGCGCCAAATTCTTTCAATGGAGTATTGTTTTAAAGCATCGGTTGCTAGGTCAAATTGGCTCTTTGGAGACACGAGGTGAGGTGCATGTTTTCTGGGACTCAGAAATGGGAAAAATCGATGATCTCCCCCAGGAAGGGAAAGCGTTGGTATTTTAGGTGGTGCTTTAGGGGTGAGATCAGAGAGACTATTCATAGGTGCCTCCAGTTTGTCTAAACTCGAGTTTATGTTCTACCTCGCTTGGCTATATTGTCAAGAAATTGTTTAGAAATTGTAAAGACGCCTATGTCAATTGAATGCGACCTAAAGGTTGAATTCGTATTTCAGGGACGATCTCCTGGTAGGAGAGTACTGGAAGATCTGGAAATTCTTGTTCAATCAGTTTGCGTACGAATCTACGTGCGTCAGTAGCTGTAAGCATGACAGGGGGCTGGCCTCCTGGAGGCGTCGGCTTGATGGTCGTTCGCATCGAATGTAAAATGAGCTGGATAGAGTCTTGGTCAAGGGCTAAATAAGAACCTGCGGACGTTTGCTTGACCGCACCCCGAACCATGTCTTCAATTTCTGGATCCAGTAAGTAGGCCGAAAGAACAGTTTGACCAAGAGAATATTTATAGCTGATATATCGTTTGAGAGAGATGCGGACATATTCTGTGAGAAGGACGGTATCTTTTTCGGTTTGAGCCCACTCGGTCAGCGCTTCTAAAATGGTCCGCAGGTCTTTGATAGAAACTTGCTCCTGTACGAGACGACGCAGAATTTCAGTCAACTTTTGCAAAGGAACCAAGCGAGTCACTTCCTTACTGAGATCTGGGAAGGATTTTTCAATAAATTCTAAAATAGCTCTGACTTCCTGAATACCGATAAATTCATGGGCATGTTGGCGATAGAATTTTGAGATATGCAAGATGAGCACTTCAAGGCCAGTCCAAAAACGGATATGAGCTTTTTGCAGCACGGGCAGATGTTTTTCGTCGACCCAAATAGCTGGCATCCCTAAGGAGCCTTTGGAGATCGTGAAAGGAATGTTGTAGCGGCGGAGTGTTTCTTCTGTCTCATTGGTCAGCACATGTTTTAAGACCACTTTTCCTCGGACAATAGGCACTTCATTGAGGTGGATAGCGTATTCATTTGGCTCTAATACAGGAGAATCTGTTCGGACATGGACGCCAGGGAAACGGACTCCTAGATCTTGATACAGAGTATGGCGCATTTTCGGGATCATTTGGTCAATAAAGGACATCCCTTGCTTATCTTTGCGTAGCAGATTGGAAAGAGCTGATCCTACTTCTAAAACGACAGGAAGGGTCAAGGCGTAATCTTCCGGAGCGCCCCCTACGACAGCGTGTCCTTCGATATCGGTTTGTACAGAAGAGATGCCAGCTGATTCTTTAGCAGCGATTTTTTTTGCATTCGTAAGAAATACGTAGCCGACGACTCCAAGAAAGACTGATAGAATCATAAAGGGCCAGGTAGGGAAGGCGGGAACGCATCCTAAGAAAAAAAGCGTTCCTGCAGCGATCAGCAAAGCTTTTGGCTGTTTTAAAATCTGCTCGGAAATTTCTTTTCCCAAGTGGGAATCTTTCTTTTCGCTTGAAACGCGCGTTGTGACGATACCGGCCGTGATAGCAATCATGATGGCTGGGACTTGAGAGACCAGGCCATCCCCAATGGAGAGGAGCGTGTAGATTTGGGCTGATTGGCTCAAACTCATCCCATGCATCATCTTGCCGATAATGAGTCCGCCTACAATGTTGATGACGGCAATCACGATTCCTGCAATGGCATCTCCTTTGACGAATTTCATGGCTCCGTCCATAGCGCCATATAGCTGACTTTCTTTCGTAAGTCCAAGGCGAAGCTCTCGTGCTTGCTGTTGATCGATCACGCCAGCTCTTACATCGGCGTCGATAGACATTTGTTTACCAGGCATCGCATCCAAAGTGAAGCGGGCTGCCACCTCGGCGACCCTTTCTGCGCCCTTGGTAATGACGATAAACTGGACAATCGTGATGATCAAGAAGACGACAGCTCCGACGACATAATTTCCTCCTACCACAAAGTCTCCGAAGGCAAAAATAATATGACCTGCGTTGGCCTTAAGTAAAATTTGCTTGGTAGAGGCAATGTTGACCCCAAGACGATAGAGTGTTGTCAGAAGCAAAAGAGAGGGAAACATGGAGAGGTTTACTGCTTTTTGGATATAGATGGCCACAAAAAGTAAGGAGATAGATACGGCCAAGTTGATGGAAATAAGCACGTCGATGATAGGAGGGCTTAAAGGAAAGATCAACATGACGATAATGGCGATGATCACGACAGCGAGCGCCAAATCGCTTGATCTGGAGATGGCATTTAAGGCTCTGTCTCCGCCTAAGAATCGGATAATGGGATTTAAGAAGTTTTTCATGGTTTAAAGAGTTCCGTATTAATATCTGGGTTTTGTTCCAATGCCTCGATCCACTTTAAAATTTCTGCCACGGCCTGATACGTGTGCTCAGGAATATAATCGGAGATTTTCCCTTTACTGTATAGCTCTCTTGCTAAATCTACGTTTCGCATGATCGGGACTTTGTTTTCGAGTCCTATTTTAATGATTTGGGTAGCAATAGGGCCAGCTCCCATCGTTAAGATGATAGGGGCGGGTTCTTCTTCCGGTTGATATTTTAAGGCCACTGCAATGTGGGTTGGATTTGTGACGATCATGCGAGCTTTTTTGGCCGATCTAGGCCCTTCTTGATAGGCGATTTCACGAAATAACTCCTTTCGTTTGCCTTTAATTTGTGGGTCGCCTTCAGTGTCTTTATATTCTTGCTTGACCTCAAACTTTTCCATTTTCATCTCTTTGGCAAAGTTTTTTTTCTGAAAAGCCAAGTCAAATAGGGCGATAAGAAGAAAAAAGATTCCAACGCGGATCGTGACGGTGAATAAAAAATCGTGAACGACAAGAGCGCTTCCAATCACTGGCATAAGAACTGTAGAGATCACTTGGGGTAAACTTTGCCAAAGAACCAAGTAGATGATGATGGCGGCTCCCATGATTTTGGCGACTGATTTAAGAAGCTCTATCAGCACTTTGAGTTTGAACTTTTGTTTGATCCCTTCAACAGGATTGAGCTTTTTCAGCTCAAATTTCATCGACTCAAAGGAAAAAACAGGGCCTATGACTAAAAAACTCACAAGTACTCCTATGATACACACGGCAACCATGATTGGAGCGCTGGTGAACAAAATGATACTGGCCGCCTCATAAAAATATCCTGCGGCTTTGCTTTCAAATCCTTCAAGATGGGCTGATGCTTGAAACATCCGGATCATGTAAGCGCCGATATTGTCAAAAAGGTAAGACACTGCGCTCAATGTCCCCATCATGGCAACAATGAATGTGAACGCAGCGGGGAAATCTTGGGATTTAGCAACCTGCCCTTTTTTTCTCGCGTCTCTGAGCTTTTTGGGGGTAGCCTGTTCAGTTTTTTCTGCCATAGCATAGGCATTTTAGCGGATAAAAAAGGAGGGCGTCAAGAAGATAAGTTTTGTGGTTTTTTCATGAAAATAAAAGAGAGAAAATCAATTCATTCAGTTGTGTTGTTTTTTTAAATAATTATTATTAATAGCTTGTTTTTGTTTTGTTGCTATTGTTGTTTTTTTTGTATAATTTATGTGAAATCTGAAAAAAATGAGGTTAACGTGGTTTCTTTTAAAGACTTAAATTTACAGCTAACGTTTTCTTTTAAAGACTTATATTTAAATCCAATGGAAAGGCCATCTGTCACCACTGTTATGACACTTGAAACGCACTTAGCTCAGTCTTGCATTGCAGGAATGGGAACTGGCGCCCTCTTTTCAAGGAACATAGCCTGGCGTTCTTCGTTCGATGAAGATCAGAGAAAAGTAAATTTTTCAGAATATGTTCCAGTTCTTACTGGGGTAAAAAGAATTTTGATGCATATAGTTTACGCGATTACTGGCGCAGATTATAAAAAGTGTCTAGGAGAAATCAAAAGAGGATTTCTAGAAATCATTCCACTGATTGGAAATGTGGTGATGAGGAGATTTGATCAAGAGCGGCTGCGTTCTTTTCAGAAAGAGGCCGAAGAAGAGGTTCGTCAGAATCCTTCAGGGTATTTAGATGTAAATTATGTGAGTTGCACAGCTACATTTAAAGACGGAAAGTTGATAGAAAAGGTTGTCGTTGAAAAATGTGAGCGTTTTAAAGAGGTGGAAAGCAACCACAATGAGCACAAGAAGAACGCTCTTGGATTTTTCCAAGAAAACGACGTAGACGATTGATCTTTTTTTGCCGGTTGAATAAGTTCTTTCAACGATCTCTAGATAGATCAGGGATTTTTTTCTTAAAATAAGATGGAAACGTTTCGATGATTTCTTGAGAAATAAGATGCTTATTTGCTTCTTCAAAAGAAATTCGATAAAGCTTTTTACACATTTCTTTATAGTCTCTTTCGGACATCATGTATTTCAAATAATGAAACATCCATTTTAGGCTACAATTTCCCCCCTTTTGCTCGGATTTCCAGATAACGGGAATCTCTTCTTGCTGCGAGGTTTCAGGGGTTTGTAGAGAGAAAATCATCTCATAGCCCCTATCTACAGAAGGGTTGAGGCTCAGAATTTGTTTGATCCAATCGAGAGTGAGCTCTTTGCTTGAAGTAGTGACTTGTAACATTCTATATTTTAGATGAGATGGATCTTGATTATTGATATGATAGTTAAGCCCATTACCTGAATTAAAGAGCTGACAAAAGATAAAATCTCCCTTTGGAACTAACCTAATTGCTGCGATATGTCTTTGAAGAAGAAAGAAGAGGAGTTGAGGTTTGTTTTCATTCATTAACCCGTCATAAATGGTGTTCGCCTGGCTTTTAATCGAAGGCTCTTTGATTCGATGGTGTAAATGTTTCAATTCTGCTGTGTATTTTGCATAGCCGTGATTTTCTAGAAAGTCGATCATGATTCCTAAATTATGACCTGCTTCTCCTATTCCAATGGGTAGATTAAATAATAAACTGATAAAACTAGGTTCTCCTATATTGGAAATATTACTGTCGACCTGGAAGTCATTGATAAAATTTCCCTCCATCCACAAATCTTTTTGATAAAATATGGAGCAATATCCGTGACGCTCTCGATATTCATTGAACGTGCCTGCTTCTACGGTATTGCTCACTAGATTGATTCGGTACCCTTGAGAATACATGGCCCCATTTTCTTCAAAAATATGGGATGTGAGAAAATGCTTTTCTGGTCTTTCTAGCAAAAAATTTTCAAGATGATCAATTGTTTCTTTTAAGTTTTTTTGCAGGCAAGTAATAGCTATTGTATCGAGATCGTTTTGATTGTTGATGTTAAATTTTTTAATGTTTTTTGCTATGTAAGTGGAGTTTTCTGTTAAAACTAACTCTTGTAAAAGGCTTATTTTAAATTTTTCTATATTTTCTATAGAAAATTTGTTTAAGCCCTCGAACAATGGGATGGGATCATTAAAAGCACATTCTGTTGCAATGGCTTGCAAAGCCTCTTGATCGGTAATATGAAAAGAGGAGATATGTTTGACGGTTTCTTTAGGCTTTATTTTAGAGCAGGCATAGGCCGCATTGGCTGCATTTAAAGGGTAGCCGTCAAGTTCATTAAACATAGTTTCTGGATTTTTTTGTAGGCAGTCTCTAAAGAAGCGAATTCCGATAGGGTCATTGATTTTATGTGCTATGACAACAATTGTCTCGAGGTTTTCCCTGCTATAGAGATAAGAAGATGATGTTAATAATTCGGTATATAGGCTATCAACTTGGCTTTTAACGAGTTCGTTATCAGTAAATAATTTACTTACAAAATCTTCTAGGGTCTTTTTCTGATCGTGTGGTAAGTTGTTTTTTGTGTATAAAACATTATTTGCTTCAATCATATTAATCTCGCTATTTAATTATAGTTAAATTATAAAAAAATGTAAATTAATATAACTGATGTTGGTTTAAGTTTTGCTTAAGGTTATTGTATTATTATGAATTGTATATCGAATTTTAGTGGTTATATTTGTGGGTTAAGTGTTAATCATTTATTTAATGATAGTGATGAAGGTTCAAATGTAATGGAAAATGTTGCTCTTGTTATGCTAGCAGGAGCTGCTTTAGTTTCTATTGCTGCTCACATGTATTTTAGGAATCAGTTGGTTCGTGCTGTAGAGGGACGGGCCCGTGGTGAAGAGAGGCTGGAGCGTGTTGAACAGCTCGGAGAGCATATAAATGCCATCCGTCGAGGTCGACAGGAAGGAGAAGCTCATCCTTTTGGGAGGACGCGAGGTAATGATCGCGATTTCCGACTATCTCGAAATTAAACGAACAAATTAATTATGATAAAATAAGATGACATCTCCATCTTGGACGATGTACTCTCTTCCTTCAGAGCGAGCTTTGCCCGCTTCTTTGGCCCCTACGCGTCCTTTATAGTGGATCATATCTGCGTAGTTGACCACTTCTGCTCGAATGAACCCTTTTTCGATGTCGCTATGGATTTTGCCGGCCGCTACTGCTGCGGGGGTCCCTTGGTGGATTGTCCAGGCTCTCGTTTCGATTTCCCCGGTAGTGATGTAGGTGATCAGTCCGAGTAAATGAAACGCCTCTTTAATGAGACGGTCAAGTCCTGATTCTTTAAGGCCTAGACTTGCTAAAAACTCAAGAGCATCTTTTTCGTCGAGCTGAGAAATTTCCTCTTCAAGGCGCGCGCAAATGGGCAAAACACTGCTATTTTCGGCTGCTGCGTAGGCTCTTACGCGCTCTACGAGGGGATTTTCCATAGAAGGTAAATCTTGCTCACCCACATTGCATACATAGAGCATTTTTTTCTTTGTCAAAAAAGGATAGAGAGCCGCAAAGGTCTCTTCTTCGGCAGTAAGTGGGAGTTTTCTCAACGGGAGATTTTGATTGAGGTGCTCTGCTGCTTTTTTTAAAAATTCAAGGGTGGCGATCAGCTCTTTTTTAGACTTTACCTGTTTTTCCATCCGGGAGATCGTGTTTTCTACCATTTGGAGATCAGCCAAAATCAACTCGAGCTGGATCGTCTCTATATCATCGAGAGGATCTACTCTGCCAGATACATGGATGACATCATCATCAATAAAGCATCTTACAACTTGAATAATGGCATCGGTTTCTCTGATATGAGTAAGAAACTGGTTGCCAAGGCCTGCTCCTTCAGAAGCTCCTTTGACAAGGCCGGCAATGTCTACAAATGTGACTGTTGCAGGAATGATTTTCTGGCTTTTTGATTGAGTAGAAAGCTGTTGAAGCCTTTCATCTTTTACAGGAACAATCCCTACATTCGGATCAATGGTGCAAAAAGGGTAATTTTCTGAGGGGATTTGTTTGCGAGTGAGTGCGTTGAAGAGGGTCGATTTGCCGACATTGGGTAGGCCGACGATGCCGCAAGAAAGATGAGACATAAGAACCTATCCCTGGTTAATTTTTCGTTGTTTTTCGAGATTATTTTGGCAAATTTTCGATTTTTTTGATAGGGGTAATATCAACTTCGTATATGGCCCCTATCAAAAAAACCGAAAATTTGCTCAAAAGAACTCTAAAAACAACTGAAACTTTAACCTGGGATAGGTTCTAAATACTCCTAAGATGAGGTTGCAGGTCAATACCAGGTTGCTGTAAAACTTCTTGAGAAAGGCACTCTTCAAGATGATAAGGGCCAGATTTGAGCCTCGTTAAAGCGGAAAGATGTCCTCCGCAGCCGAGCATTTGGCCTAGATCATGAGCAAGAGATCGAATATAAGTCCCTTTGCTGCAATGAATATGTAGTTCTAAATTGGGGTATTCGTAGTGAATTAAAGTCGTTTTCATCTGGACGGTAACGGGTTGCCTTTCTATTTCGATCCCTTTTCTGGCTAAATCATAGAGTTTTTGCCCACCTACTTTTTTGGCAGAAAACATCGGAGGAATCTGAGACACTTGGCCTTGAAAGGCCATCAGTGCAGTGTGAATTTGATCTAAAGAGGGGATCAGATCGCTTTGGGCTGTGATGGTGCCGTCAATATCATAACTATCCGTTTGGACTCCTAAATGAACCAAAGCGTGGTATTCTTTGTCGCTCCCTAAGAACTCGTTGGATAGACGAGTAAACTCTCGACCTACCAACATAACCATCACTCCGGTTGCAAAAGGATCGAGCGTACCTGCATGTCCAATTTTTTCAACATGTAATAAACGGCGAAGCTGACGCACGATCTGAAAAGAGGTAGATCCTGCTGATTTGTTGATTAAAAGGATTCCTTTGCAACCCGCAGACGGGCTCTTATTCGTCGTCATTTTCTTCAGGAGAGCGGGAGGTTCTTTCGTGTTCGATCTTAGTGAGAAGTTCTTGGATACGTAAATGTTCTTCTAAAGCAGTATCCAATTTAAAAGTAAGAGTTGGGAAATAACGAAGCTCTACTTTTTTAGCCGCATTGACAGCAATAAATCCTGCCGCTGTTTGCAACGCTGCAAGGATTTTTTCTTTTTCTGCATCTGTGGCGATCAAACTAATATATACTTTTGCATGGTGCAAATCTGCTGAAGTGTCTACATGGGTCACAGTGACAAATGTATTGACATGAGGATTCTTAACTTCTTTTTGAATGACTTCAGAGATGACTTCTTTCAATAAGGAATTAATTCTCTCTAATCTGTTTTTTTTCACAACTCTTGCTCTAAATACGTGATTTCATAAGCTTGGAGAATGTCTCCTTCTTTGATATCTTGCTGTCCTTCTAGCAAAATACCACATTCAATGCCCTCTTTGACTTCTTTGACGTCTTCTTTCACCCGTTTAAGAGAGGCGATTCTTCCTTTCCAAATGATCGCTTTGCCGCGGAGTTGACGAATGAGGTTTGAGCGTTTAATGACGCCGCTTGCTATTTGGCAACCTGCAATAACGCCAAGTTGAGAGGATTTAAAGGCTGCTTTGACAACGGCGCTTCCGACATCGGTCTCTTGCTCCAGCTTATCAAGCAACATCTGCATTCTGCGCTTGACCTCGTCGATCAGATGATAAATGACATCTTGAGTATATACAGGAACTTTTTTCTGTTTGATCAGATCGTCTGCATGGCTTTCAATCGTTGTATGGAATCCAATAATGGTGGCTTTTGAAGCGGCTGCAAGCGCAATATCTGATTCAGAAATTTCTCCCACGTCAGCATTGACAATTTCAATTCTCACTTTGTTAGAGTGGATTTTTAAGAGAGATGTTTTTAAAGCCTCTAAAGACCCTTGAACGTCGGCTCGAAGAATAAGAGGAAGAATTTTTTTCTCTCCACTCTCTTTCTTTTGCATCAGTTTTTCTAATCCACCGATTTTTGCTTGAGCCATCATGTGTCTCTCGCGTCCTTCCGAGCGGGCTTCTGCTAGTTCGCGGGCTTCTTTTTCATTTTTCACAACAACGAATTCATTGCCAGCCAGAGCAAGCTCCGAAAGGCCTGTGATCTTAACAGGAGTAGACGGTCCTGCAGTTTCAATGAGACGTCCGTGATCATCTTGCATCGTCTTGATGCGGCCAGAATAGTGTCCAAATACAATGGCGTCTCCTTTACGGAGGGTTCCATTTTGGACAAGAACGGTCGCTACAGCTCCAAGTCCTTTATGCATCTCCGATTCAAGGACTGTACCTCGAGCTCGGGCAGCTGGATCAGCTCTTAGTTCGAGGATTTCTGCTTGAAGGGCGATCATTTCAAGTAATTCAGAGATTCCGGTTCCTGCCGAGGCAGAACAATTGACAGTGATCGTGGAACCTCCCCAGCTTTCTGGCAAGAGATCTCGGTCAGCAAGTTCCCGATAGATTTTTTGTGCGTCAAAATTTGGTTTGTCGCATTTATTGATGGAAACGAGAATAGGAACATTAGCATCTCGCGCTTGGCGAATGGCTTCTTCTGTTTGCGCTTTAATTCCTTCATCTCCAGCGATCACGAGGATAACAATGTCTGTTACGTTGGCTCCTCGGGCTCTCATTTCAAAAAACGCTTCGTGGCCAGGAGTATCTAAAATAGTCACTTCTCCAGCATTTGTCGTTACTTTAAAAGCACCGATATGTTGGGTAATCGCGCCCGCTTCTTGAGAAACTCGGTTCGATTTTCGAATCGCATCAATAAGACTTGTTTTTCCATGGTCGACGTGGCCCATAAAGGCGACAACAGGAGCTCGTAGGATAAGTTTGTCTGTAGCTGTCGTATCAATTTCTTGGCGGATTGTACGATCGGTAATCTGGATCCGTTTTTGCTCTACAGTATCAATCGTAATGGTGCAATCAAACTCGTGGCCTAGCAGTTGAATGACTGTCTCATCGTCGAGATAATCGTTGAGAGTCGCAACAACACCTTGCATGAAAAGCTTTGCGATCAGCTGAGAGGCTTTTAGTTTCATCTCATGGGCTAAATCTTTGATAGTAATGGGAACGCGGACAGCTAGCTCTTTAGGACGAATGACAATTTCTTCTTGCATGCGACGAACTTGTTTATGAGCTCTTCTTTTGCGCCATGCTTCATCATCTCCAGCTCGAAGACCTTGTCGATCTCTTGCATCAAAGGAACGGACTTCTTTGAGTTTTTTTGCTTTTAGGTCTTTAGGAGGAGGAGGTAGAACTTTTCGAGGTGCAAATTCTCCAATTTGCTTAAGATCAGTGGGCTGTTCTTTGACATGAGCCTTTGAAGAATCGGAGAGGGGAGGTTCTGCTGTTTTTGAATGGGCAGCTGGTGCAACTGGCTGAGCAGGGGAGACCTCTGTCGGAGATTCTTCCGAAACAAGCTCGGGCTCAGAAGATTTAAGGGGTTGGGTAATCCCTTCTTCTTCTAAAGGGGTGGCTTGTACGATCCGAGTTTTTCGTTTTTTTAAAGGGTCTACTGCGGATGTAGGATGTTCTTTTTCTCGAGCTGCCAATGTTTTATCTGCTTGCTTGAGAGCTGCTGAGACAGAAGCGTCCTCTTTAAGCCGGGTTAAGGGCTTTTTAGGTTCTTCTTCTCGAGTCGCAGGCTGCTGCTGGGAGGAAGAAGTTTCTCCCTCTTTAGCTTCAGTCTTTTTCAACTTGAACGCTTCAGCGAGCTGAGCATTTTTAATATTTAGCTTGAGATGTTTGCCCACAGTGATTAACCTTTTCTTTTACGCGTTTGCTCCAGTATTTTATCGGCAAGATCGTAGTAATTGACGCCTGGAACTTTGGAGGTAAGATCTGTTGGCGCAGCTTGTGCTAACTTGCGAAGCGTGTCGTATTCGGCAGAAACTAAGCTGTCGAGAACAAGGCCGCTTACTCCTTCGATCTTAAGCTTTTCATCTAAGAATGGATCAGGAGATTCAGAAAGTTCTGCCATTTGAATTGTGAGCAGTTTTTGGTATTCGCTCATTTTATGGACTTCAATGTTTTTTCCAATCATCTGTCCAATCAGTCTGGCGTTCATCCCTTTTTTCCCAATCACTGTCGGATAATCTTCATCAGCAACGACAATAAAAAGATGGGAATCGAGCCATTTCATCTTGCGGATTTGCGAGGGCGCCATTAAATTTTCTAATAATTGGAGAGGATCTTCTGCATAAGGAACAACATCGATTTTTTCATTATTGAGTTCTCTGATGATATTTTTAATGCGAGACCCTCTGACTCCTACGCAAGTTCCTACAGGATCGACCTTAGGATCGTAAGAGCGGACAGCCAGCTTGCATCTATAACCTGCATCTCTGACGATTTTTTCAATAACTACAGTCTTGTCGTGCAGCTCAGGAACTTCTTGTATAAATAAAGCTTTGACGAAATCGGGATGGCTGCGAGTCAAGATAACCTCTGCTCCGCCGCCCTCTGTATCGTGCACTTCTAGGAGAAGCGCTTGAACTTTATCGCCTACATTATATCGTTCTAGTTTAGGGTAGTGTCTCTCTGGCATGATGGCTTCGACCTTTCCAAGGTCAATGACCATCGTTTTTCCTTTGATAAATCGTTTCACAGTTCCTGAAACGAGATCTCCCAATCGATCGCGATATTCTTCATAGATCACATCCCGCTCTGCGCCTTTTAACTTTTGCGAAATGACATGTCTTGCTGCTTGTGCTGCGACCCTGCCAAAATCTTGAGGAGTGATGGAGATTTCGAGTAATTGACCAATTTGGCACTCTGGCTCAAGGATACGAGCGTCTTCTAAAGAAATTTCTTCAGCTTCATCTTCTACTTTCTGAACGATCTTCTTTTGAGTATAGACATCGATCTCTCCTGTTTTTGGATTGATCTCAACACTAACCTGATCTCCTAAGTTTTTTACGCTTTTTCGAGCTGCAGCACGAAGCGAATCGGCAATCGCATTAATGACGATTTCCCGCTTAATTCCTTTTTCACGCTCTAAGTATTCAAAAATAGCAATCAGGTCTTTGTTGTTCATGAGTATACACTGCTTTTAGGTTTGTTTTATGGATTATAACGAGAAGAGAGATTTGAGTCTTCTTTGAAATTAGACGTTCTTCGATTTTAGGGAGTTTTTTGGCCAATTTCCGATCAAACGAATCGAAAATTGGCTCAAAAGAACTCTAACTTCGACAGAAGGTTAATTCAAAGGAAGATTTCTTTTACTCTTCATCTTCAAAATCCTCGTCTTGGTTTTGTTTTTTCTTATCCTTTTTCTTTTTGCCCTTATTGCCGACAACAATATCATCTCGATTTTGCTGGTTCTTTTCAATCAGGTATTCTTTGATAGAAAGGGCAACTTTCTTGTGTTCAGGATCTAATTTAATCACTTTTGCGGTGACTTCATCACCTTTTTGGATCACGTCTTCTACTTTTCCAAAAGGTTGATCTGAAATTTCTGTGACATGGATCAGAGCTTCGATGCCGTTATCGAGCTGAACAAAAGCTCCAAACGCAGTAGTTTTTGTCACTACGCCATGCACAAGGGAGCCAAAAGGTAGCGTTTTTTCAATGGTTTCCCAAGGATTGTTGCTCAGTTGTTTTACGCCTAAAGTGATTTTTTTACTCTCAGGATCTACTGACAAGATCACTGCTTCAATTTTATCGCCTTTTTTCAAGATTTCAGAAGGATGGGAGACTTTTTTAATCCAGCTGAGATCAGAAATATGGATCAATCCATCAACGCCAGGCTCTAGTTCGACGAATGCGCCATAGTTGGTGAGGTTGCGGATCTCTGTCATGACGCTGCTGCCTACAGGATATTTTCTCTCAACGTCTTCCCAAGGATTTCTTTCTGTTTGCTTGATGCCAAGAGAAATTTTTCCTTCATCTTTTTGCACAGACAGAACGATCGCATCTACTTCGTCGCCAACTTGAACCATTTCACTTGGCTCTGTAATATTTTTTGTCCAAGACATTTCTGAGACGTGGATTAAGCCTTCTATTCCTGGCTCGAGTTCGATAAAGGCTCCATAAGAAACAAGATTGACGATTTTTCCATGAACGCTGGTTCCTGGTGGGTACCGTTTTTCAATCTCTTCCCAAGGATTTTCTTCTTTTTGCTTTAATCCTAAAGCGACTCTTCCTTTTTCTCGATCAACATGCAAAATCATGACTTCGAGTTCTTGACCTAAGTGGATCATTTCGGAAGGATGCTTGATTCGTTTCCAGGTCATGTCAGTGATATGGAGCAGTCCATCGAGGCCGTTGAGATCTAAAAAGACGCCGAAATCGGTGATGTTCTTCACGACGCCGCGGTGTAAAGTTCCTTCTTGAATGTTCTCAAGCAACTCCGCTTTTTTCGAAACTCTCTCTTCTTCGAGTAGTTCGCGACGGGAGACTACGATATTTTTGCGCTCAATATTAATTTTAAGAATTTTGAATTCATAGGTCTTTCCTACAAACTCATCGAGATTTTTGATCCGCTTATTATCAATTTGAGATCCAGGTAGGAAGGCTTCCATGCCGATGTCGACCATGAGGCCGCCTTTGACTTTCCTAACAACATATCCTTTGACAATGGATCCTTCACGGCAGTTATTAACAATATGTTCCCACTGACGGAATTTCCGTGCTTTTTCTTTAGAAAGGACAATTTGTCCGTCATCACCCTCTGCTTGATCGAGGTAAACTTCGGTTTCAACTCCGAGTTTTAGCTCTTCAGGCTCAAATTCTGCGGCGGGAACCAACCCTTCGGATTTTAGTCCAACATCGACCACAACATAGTCTTTAGAGATTTCGACAATTCGGCCGTGTAGAATCTGCCCTGCGTTCAATAAGGTCAGAGAGCCTTCCGCCTCTTTTTTCTCTTTTGAATGAAGTAAATTACGGAATTGAAGAGCTTCAGGTTCTTGGAAATCAACGTCGTCTAGGATGTTGCTGCTATTCCAATCGTGATGTTTTGTTTTGTGGGACATGTTAAGGGTTTCTCCTGTTTATAAATGAAAGACCCGTAAAAAATAAATGTTTTACAGGCGTTGTCTGTTAAAGGAAAAAGATTATCAGTGTTTCCTAATAAATGCAAGAGGTCTAATCATTTCGTGCCCGAGCCCGAGCTCGAAATTTAGGATAGATTCGGGCTCGGAAACGGGCTCAGTCTCTAAAAATTTTTTGAGACATGCAATTTTTTAAATTTAAATTAATAATTTTCTCTTTACTTTCAACTATCGCTTGTATTTTTTAGTATAATTCGTTACTTTGAGACAAGAGATTGTTTAGCTTTTTTTATGAAAGAAAAATTGCCTATTCGAGTGATGAAGTTTGGCGGCGCGAGCGTTGCAACAACCGAAAGTTTTCATCGGATTGCTGACATTATTTGTCAGCAGCAAGAGGAGCAGATTGTAGTTGTTGTGAGCGCTATGGGGAAAACGACAGATGAATTATTTCGGCTGGCCAAAGAGGTACATCCGTCTCCTCCAAGTAGAGAATTGGATATGCTTGTCTCTGTTGGAGAAAGAATCAGTGTTGCTCTATTGGCTATGGCTCTTAAACTTAAAGGAAAAGAGGCGGTGAGTTTTACAGGAAGCCAGTCAGGAATTATTACCTGTAAGAATCACTCCCAAGCAAATATTGTCGATGTACGCCCTAAAAGGGTACTTGAAGCGCTGCAGCAAAAAAAAATTGTCATCATTGCTGGGTTTCAAGGGGTCAGTAGACACGGTGAAATTACAACTTTAGGAAGAGGCGGATCTGATACGAGTGCGGTAGCAATGGCTGCAGCAATAGGTGTCGAAAGAGTCTATTTTTATAAAGATGTCGATGGAATTTATACAAAAGATCCTCATCTCTACAGCAATGCTGAATTCATCTCTGAGATGAGCTATGATGAGGCTTTATCTTTAGTACAAGCAGGCGCGAAAATCCTTCAGGCGCGGAGTATTGAATTAGCAAAAAAAAATGGAATTCAGTTATGCGTGCGCACATTTAAAAATTCCAATGAATCGGGAACAATTGTAGGAAAAAATGTTTTAAGAAATGAGATAATTCAGTATGAGAAGGAAGATTGATGAGTGAGTGTCGTATGCAAATGCCTTTAGTGTTCGACCGGGATGTAAAAGACCGCTTTTCTTCTTCTGCGACAAGTGTATGTCCTCCGGATACTTCAAGTTCTTTTGGGAAAAAACGGCCGGCGCAGCAATTAGAATTTGATTTCACCTTTAGTTGTCCTTTCATCGAAGCAGAGTATTATCGGGAAGGGGCGCAAGATATTATTCAAAAAATTTTGCCAGCTGATTTATTAGAGCCTTCTCCTTATCAGGCCGCTTGGCAAAGAGCCCGGTTTTCAGATTTGATTCCTCAAGTTTGCTGGTCAGAGCTCTCTAGAGCTCCTTGTTCTCTTTCTGTTCTTTTACTATGTAAATTTCGTCAGAATGCCTGTCATTTTTTTTACGATATGATCAGCAGGTGGTTATTGCCTGCAAAAAAAATCAATGTGGAGCTCTTTTTTGCGTCTGATGTCAGGTTGCCTCATTTATCTGATGAACTACTCAGCGTTGCGGAGATTGTTGTTTATCTAAAAAGCTTACAGGAAGTGGAAGAGGTTCGCCGAAATCTTCATGCGATTGAGACGGAAATTCGGTTGGGAGTTGCCTCTAATTATCATGCTCGCCGCATTTTGGAGTTCAAGGGCCTTTCAATGGATGGCAAGACGGCGATGATTCAGGAAAAAATTGGTTCGCTCATTCAAAGCCATTCTAAAGATTTTGATCGAGGCATCTTTTCGCAAATGCAACATTTTTTAGTCACTTGCCGAGAAGATTTTAAAAAAGTTCGAGACTATCATCATATTAGCCGTATTATTTCTAATATTCATTCCGTCCAAAAAGTGCTGCAACAGCAAATTGTTGAGCTGCCAGGCAAGCGCCATGTGATGGTGAAATTTTTGAAAACACGACTTTATATGGAAACGAGCCCAAAGCAAGAAAGGCCGGTACTGGGCGTTTTAGTAGGACTCAATTTTTTACGTGAACACGAACTGTTTAATCATCACCATTTAGTCGCAGCTATTCAAAAAATCATGAACGAGGTGCGTCTTGTTGAAGGGTCGATGATTGTAGAAAAAGACAATGAGAGCTCTTTGCAGCTTGTTTATGTCGAGATCGAAAAGCAAAGTGGAGAGGATTTTTCGTTTGATGAAGTCCAAGGTCTTCGGACAGCTCTCCCTGCAAGTTTGACAGAGAATATAGAACAGCTGACGCATCCAATCTTCATGCCGCGCAATGAAGAAGATGTCTTAAAAAATATTATGGTTCTTTCTAGGCAGATCCGTTATGTAAGCGACAGACCTCAAGTAGTCATCTCGTTTGATGAGCAAAAAGGGGATGATCTTTGTTTTACAATTATCTTGCTAAGAGTTCGGGGAGAAAATAGCAAACCTGTACAGGAGCTTTTTGCATCAGATAAGACAAGTATCTGCTTTTTCCCAGAAAGAGTGAGAAGGCTTGGTTCTATTCGACAAAAATATGCTAAAGAAGCGGCTCTTGTTCGTGTAGCAGTCCCAATGAAAGATTTTATGCGTTTTGATCGTTCTATCGATTTATATAAAGCGCGTCAAAGTATTTTTACTGAAATCGTCCGTTTAGTGGGCGAAGTGAGAGATTTTAATGGAGGAATGATTCTCAAGCAGCTAGAGCTTTTGGATCATGTAAAGACAAGTTTGGGAAAAGCGGCCAACCAGCACAGTTTGCTACTCGAACAATTTTTTTATGCATTAATGCCGATGGAAATGCGAAGTGTCTTGGAGCCCGATCTTTTAAAGCAGTGGTTTTTGATGTTTTTGCAGGCCATCAGAGTTGATATAAGAAGTAAACGTAAAGCTGGAGATTGGCTCTTGAAACAAGATAGCCGAAGATTATTTGCGATCTTGCCAGATTTAAAACCAGCTCAAGTTTCTAGATTGCAAGAGCGTCTTGCGTCTCTTGGGTTAGCTCAACATGCGTTAGTTTCTTTTTCTTTAGTTTTTCAAGAAATTCCCTATTTAGGTTATCTTCTTTTCAGTGAAAATCAAGAGCTTCAAGCAAAAGTTCTTGAAATTTTTGAAAATGAAGAACCTTTTTCTATGTGAATAATATATGCAAAAAAATTTTCCTATACAAATTTATCCATCGATCTTATCTGGAGATTTTGGTCATTTAGCTGATGAGGCAAAAAGAATCGAGGATGCGGGCGCAGATGCGATCCATATCGATATTATGGATGGCCATTTTGTTCCTAATCTAACGTTGGGCCCTAAAGCTGTGGCTGCAATCAATCGGAGCTCTAATCTTTTTTTAGATGTCCATGTCATGATTTATCATCCTTTTGATTATATAGAGGCGTTTATTGGCGCTGGGGCCGATCGGATCACCTTTCACTTTGAAGCAACAGAGGATGTGGAAGAGACGATTCAGTTTATTCGAAAATGTGGAAAACAAGCGGGGCTTGCGTTTCGTCCTGAAACCTCTTTTTCGATGGCTGTAAAATACCTTGTGCAGTGTGATTTGGTGTTATTTATGACAGTAAGTCCTGGATTTGGCGGCCAAGCATTTATGCCTGAAGTCTTAGAGAAAGTTCAGTTAGCGAGACAATTTTGCGACAAAGAGAGGATTCGTCAAGGAGGGGTCATCGCAAAAGAGGAACTTTCGCTCGATCAGCTTCCTCCTTTTGATATTCAAGTAGATGGAGGCATTAATGACAAGACGGCCAAAGCTTGTATAGAGGCCGGGGCTAATGTGCTCGTGAGTGGCGAATTTCTTTTCCGTCAGCCTAATTTATCTACCGGCATTCAACTGTTAAGGCAAACTTCATGAGTCTATCATCTGTTTTTCGTCCAACCTGTAAAAAAGTCGTTGTGGTTGGTGGCGGCACTGGGAATTTTACAGTGCTCAGAGGATTAAAATATTATCCGCTTGAGTTGACGGCTGTTGTTTCTATGGCAGACGATGGGGGAAGTACTGGGATTTTACGGGATGAACTCGGAGTTTTGCCTCCTGGAGATGTACGCCAGTGTTTAGTTGCTTTGTCGAATTCAAGTCGTTTAATGCGCAGCCTCATGAATTATCGTTTTGAAAATGGAGGTCTTGGCGGCCATAGTTTTGGGAATCTCTTGCTCTCGGCTCTTGAAAAAGTGACCGGAAGCTTTGAAAGGGCCGTAGAAGAAGCTGGAAAGATTTTGTACATTAAAGGGAAAGTGATCCCTGTGACGACTCACCAGGTTCGCTTAAAAATGATTTTAAATAATCGAAAAGTGCTCGAAGGAGAAAAAGAGATTTACTTGTCCCAGGAAATTGACCAGGGCTATAAATCGATCTATTTAGAGCCTTTTGCGAAAGTCAATAGCCGGGTGATCGAAGAGTTAAAGGCAGCAGATCTTGTAGTGATAGGACCTGGGGGATTTTATACTTCTCTGATTCCTAATTTGCTAGTTGATGGAATGGCTCAAGCGATTCGGACGTGTCCTGCTAAAAAAGTATTCGTTGTGAATTTAATGAATCGTAAAGGGCAAACGACGAAATTTAAGACTTCTCACTATTTGCAGGAGCTGACCAGATTCCTTGGGGAAGATGTGTTTGATTACATCTTAATTAATTGTCAAAAACCCCCAGAGGACTTGATTGATGTGTATGCTGCAGAAGGGGATTTGGTCGAAAATGACTTGGATGATCCTAGAGTTGTTTTTGCAAACCTGCTTGGCAAAGTTGCAGAGCAATCGAACAAAGATGTGATGAAGCGCAATTTGATTCGGCACGATTCAAAAAAATTGGCTCAGGAGCTTGTAAAAATTGTTGATGATCTTTGATTTAGATGACACGTTAATTGATACGACAGGTTTTGTTGTTCCTTTTAAAATGAAACTTTGTTTAGAGAAGCTTGTAGAACTTGGTTTAAGGGTGTCTTCTTTTGAAGGGGCTTATCGAGAGTTGATGGCAATTAATGCTGAGTCTTTGCGCTCTTTTGATGCAATTAAACAATTTATTAAACTCAAAGAAGGGGATCTTTCCTGGACAAAGCAAGTACTGCCTTTGATGGTCTCTCCTTTGCCGGATGATTTTGTAATTCCCACAACTCCAGGTGCTAACGAAATCCTCTTTGATCTGCAAAAGGGACATCATCTAGCCCTAGTGACGGGAGGAAATTCTTCTTTTCAGATGGAGAAGTTGGAAAAAGCTGGTATTGAACCGTCCTTTTTTAGTAATATTCTGATC
This sequence comes from Chlamydiales bacterium, assembly GCA_030681135.1. GTDB lineage: Bacteria > Chlamydiota > Chlamydiia > Chlamydiales > SM23-39 > SZAS-17. The sequence goes on along the minus strand of JAUXXF010000025.1, from coordinate 63,744 downwards.
CCGGAAGACTGCATCAAACGCCCCTCTTATGAGGTTTTGTGCAAGAAATTTTTGAATACCCCGGTGATTGTATGTGGAGATCGAGTCGCAATGGACTTGGCTCCTGGTCATGAACTGGGTTGTACGACTGTCCATATGCGGTGGGGGCGGGGACTTGTGAATCAAGCTGAATCCTGGATCGATTATTCGATCTCGGACTTGAGAGAGCTAAAAGACCTCTTTCGAATTTAAGGGCTGTAAAAAGGAATAGAATACGATGACGACTTCGAATCAAATTACTCCTGGGATGACACTCAACATCGAAGGGAAAATTTATCGGGTAGAATCGAGTGTGAAGGTCACTGCGCCAAAAGGACCTCCTTTTGTCAAAACAAAACTTCGCAATCTGATTACGGATGAATTGATTGAAAAGAGTTTTAAACCCGATCAGATTGTTCAAGAGGTGTCTCTTGTCGAAAGAGCTCTTGAGTTTTTGTATCCGGAAGGTCAAGAATATCTTTTTCTCGATGTTGGAAATTTAGAGCACGTACTTGTCTCTGCTTCCATCTTAGGAAACAAGATTCACTTTTTGAAAGAAGGCATTCAAGTAAAAGCGATGTTTTATGGCGATACAATTTTTGCCATAGAGCTTCCTCAGTTTCTTGAAATTATGGTCGTTAAGACAGAAGATTTGCCGCCTGGCGATGTCAATGCTGAAGGCAATAAGAGTGCGGTATTGGAAACTGGCGCGAAAATGAGCGTGCCTTTATTTATTGAGAGCGGCGATGTGGTCAAGGTAGATACTCACGCTCATGAATACATACAAAGGGTATAAAATCAGTGGATTTAGAGACGATTAAAGCATTAATGGCCCAACTTGAGGCTAGTAAGCTGAAAAAATTGGTGTATAAACAAGGGGACTTTGAACTGCACCTAGAAAAAGAGAGTGACCAGCCGGCTCCTGCTCCTGTTTATGTCCCGCCTCCTTCTTCTTCTCAACCTGTGAAATTTCATTTTGAACCGCAGCATGAGCTTCCTCCTATGAAGACGGAGCGTACTGCTGAAGCAGCAGGCACTTATGTAACTTCTCCTATGGTGGGGACCTATTATGGCTCACCTGCTCCTGACCAGCCTCCTTTTGTAAAAGTTGGAGATACGGTCAGCGAGAATACAATCGTGTGTATTATTGAGGCGATGAAGGTCATGAATGAAGTAAAAGCAGGCGTAAACGGTGTAGTCGCTGAAATTTTAACTGACAGCGCTCAACCTGTAGAGTTTGGCACTCGCTTATTGCGCATCACAGACACATCGGGACGTTAATATAGTGCAAAAAAATAGTGTGCAAAAAGTACTTATAGCTAATCGAGGAGAGATTGCTGTTCGAATTATTCGGGCATGCCACGATCTTGGTCTTCAAACAGTCGCAGTCTATTCTGAGGCGGATGCGGAGGCGATGCATGTGCATCACGCTGATGAGGCCATTTGTATTGGCCAGGCTCCATCTGCCAAGTCCTATCTTAAAGTCCCCAATATTATTGCAGCTTGTGAGATTACTGGAGCGGATGCTGTCCATCCTGGTTATGGTTTTCTTAGTGAGAATGCAAATTTTGCTTCGATCTGCGAGAGCTCTGGATTGACCTTTATTGGCCCTTCTTCCAAGACGATCTCTCTGCTTGGGGATAAAGCGGCGGCCAAAGCGACTGCTAAGAGCGTCAAGTGTCCTATCATCCCTGGTTCAGATGGAGTTGTCCATGACGTGGAAACTGGGTTGAAGCTGGCGCATAAATTTGGCTATCCGCTCTTTATCAAAGCTGTTGCAGGAGGAGGCGGAAAGGGGATTCGTATCGCTTTTTCCGATGAAGATTTTGTCCAAAAATTCATTCAGGCCCGTACGGAAGCTGAAGCGAGCTTTAATAATCCTGATGTCTATCTTGAGAAAATGATTGTCAATCCGCGTCATGTGGAAGTGCAGATCATGGGGGACAAGTTTGGCAATTATGTCTATTTGGGAGAAAGGGATTGTACGATCCAGCGTCGTAGGCAAAAACTGATTGAAGAGGCTCCGAGTCCCAAAATTACCGACTCTCTTCGAAAGAAGATGGGACAGTGTGCGGTTGAGATTGTGAAGGCGGCTCACTATCATTCTGTAGGCACGGTAGAATTTTTACTCGATGAGCAAGGCTCTTTCTATTTTATGGAAGTCAATACGCGCATTCAAGTCGAGCATACGATCACGGAAGAGCTGACTGGCGTTGACCTTGTAAAACAGCAAATCTTAATCGCGAAAGGAGAAAAACTTCCCTTTCGTCAAAAAGACATCACTTTTAAAGGACATGTCTTTGAATTCCGGATTAATGCGGAAAATCCTGCGCAAAACTTTGCGCCTTCGCCAGGACAGCTTGAGCACTATATTCCTCCAGGAGGACCTCATGTCCGCGTCGATAGCGCCTGTTATGGTGGCTATAAAATCCCTCCCCATTATGATTCAATGATTGCTAAATTGATTGTGAAAGGCGCTACGAGAGAAGAGGCGATTGCTCATGCGAAAAGAGCTCTTCGAGAGTTTCATATTGCAGGAGTTCATTCGACGATCGGGTTTCATCAGTACATGCTGGAAGACCAACGGTTTTTAACTCATAATTATACCATTGGCTATATTGATCAGCTGATCTCTGAAGGATGTACGTTTACTTGAATCTTAGAATCTGTTCATAGTTTATGCAATTTAGAATCTTCAATATTCCCGTAGTGATTCAACCTACATTTTGGTTGTTTCTTCTCTTCTTTTGTATGAACTTTCGTGGTGACCCGATGAGCGCTTGTCTTTTAGGGGTGGTTTTAAGCCTGTCTTTATTGATTCATGAATACGGTCATGCCCTTGCAGCGATCAAATGCGGAAGAGAGCCTCAAATTATTCTGGAGGCTTTTGGAGGTTACGTTTCTTATCCTAACCGGGGACTTCATGAAAAGTATCGATTTTTCATCACCCTCTGTGGCCCTCTTTTTACAGCTCTCCTCATAGGGGTGTCTTACTACTTTTTTAAAAGCCATGTATTTACTTCTTACTGGGTGAATTGCTTTTTTTATTACATGATGAAGCTAAATACCTATTTATTGATTGTGAATCTCGCGCCCTTGCCTCCCTTAGATGGAGGACAAATGGCAGGATATGTATTGAGAAGATTTTTTGGAGAGGAAAGAGGGGCTTTTTTTGGTTTTCTTCTAGGAATGGTTGCGGCCTTAGTAGGCGCTGTGTATTTCCTGGCGCAGCAAAGCGTAGTATTTGCTTGCGTATTTCTGTTTTATGGGATGAAGAATTTTCAGGCCTATCGATCTCGTCCTGTAAAGTCCAAGGGAAACCTATTTTCTCAATTAAATGAGGCAATGGGTCTATTGGCAGGAAAAGAACTAGACATGGCTCAAAAAAGCTTTCGGAAACTGATCCGGTCTAACGATGAGTCTATTCGTAATCGCGCGCTAGAAGGGCTGGCAGAGGCCTTGCAGCAGCAAGGAAAACCCAAAGAGGCTTATGATCTTCTTAGGACTTCCGATGTCAGTAAGTTGAAAGAGGGGAAGTGGCTCCTTTGTAAACTTGCTTCTCAAGAAAAAAATTACCATCTAGTTGCTGAGTATGCTCATGAGATCTATGAGCTTCGTCCTACCTTTGAGACGGCTCTTTTAAATGCAAAAGCCTATTCCTCTTTGCAAGATATTGTCCTTGCGGAAGGTTGGCTGCATACCGCCAGTCAGTTTGAAGAGGCTAAAACAGTCGATTTGCAAGAAGCTTTGAAATAACCCTTTAGGAAAAAATCGATTTTTTCTATAATAGACTCTTCTATTTCTTAAGCCGGTGTGGCGAAATTGGTAGACGCGGTAGACTCAAAATCTACTTCTAGCAATAGAGTGCTGGTTCGAGTCCGGTCACCGGCAAAAACAACAAAGGGCGGTCCTCTTCGGACTGCCTTTTTTTTTTGCGGCTGAAAAAACAATGGATAAGCAATTCTTAAAATTATTCGATTGTAACATAAAAGGAAAATTTTCCTATTTGCCCATTCATAACAAACAAATGACTATACAGACTATAGAGAACATAGTTTTGATAGATAGCGGTCTTCATTCAAATATGTTTAATATTCTATATTCTAATGGAAGTACAGATCGCGCATCCATCAAAATCGTGCTTGATTTCTTTAGGTCAAAGAAAATGCCGTATGCCTTTTGGATAGGATTTGAAGATGATCCTTCTTGGTTAGAAGAAGAGCTATTAGCTCTTGGATTAATCACCGAAGAAACAGAGTGGGCAATGTCATGTGATTTAGATAATCAAGCTTTAACTCATATGCATTCTGATTTTGATATTAGGCAGGTGCAAGATTCAGCTGGAATTCAAGACATTATTAGCGTGATGAATCATATCCTGCCTCTTGAGGAACATTCAGCAATTCAATCATTTTATGAGCAATCCTCACCTATTTTACTATCTAAAGCCAGTTCTTTAATATTTTTTGTGGGATATGAAAATGGGAAACCAATCTCACTATCATCCTTATTTTATGATCAAGGAATAGCTTCTCTATTTGATGTCATTGTTTTGCCGGAAATGCGAGGAAGGGGGTTAGGTAAAGCCATGACAATAAAAGCAATGCTAAGCGCTCAAGAGAAAGGCGTTAAGAAGTGTGTCTTAACAGCGACCAATGATGCCAAATACCTTTACCAAAAGCTTGGATTTCTAGATCTCAAAACAATGAAAGTCTACCACGAATCATAAAAGGTGAAAAAACTAATCGATGATTATTTATGTTTATGGCAAGTGCTCTACCTGTAAGTCTGCCCTTCTTTTTTTAAAAAAACATGGTGTAGTATTTACTGAGAAGGAGATCTCTAAAACCCCACCTTCAATCGCAGAGCTGCAACAGATGCTCGAGTGCCAAAATGGCCATTTGAAGAAGCTTTTCAATACATCCGGTCTTTTGTATAAAGAGATGCAGCTGAAAGAAAAATTTCAAGATCTGAATACCGATAAAGCTATTGCCTTACTAAATCAACATGGCATGCTTGTTAAACGTCCTTTTTTACTTGGGAGTGATTTTGGACTCTTAGGTTTTAAAGAATCTGAATGGTCTAAAAAAATATATACCGAAGTAACTTGAAGGATCGGGATTTTGGCAAGGAGGCTCCTCAGAATTTTTTGTCTGGAGCGAGTGACCATTGCCGGAGGCAAGACACGAGTTAAGACAAAAAATCTGAGGTAAAGCCGACACAGCCAAAAACCGATTCTTCAGGTTGTTTCGGTATAAAGGTGTTTTTGTTAGGATGAGAATCCTATGGCCTTTGCTATCTTGTTGTATAACTCTTTATTTTCTTTATGGAGTATCTCATAGGAAGAAAAAAGCTCATGCCCCAATTTGAGGAGTCGCTTGAGCTCTTCTTCAAAGTAGCCTCTAAAGTCGAAAACAGTTTGTCCATTGGGTAGAGTAACTGTATATTTTCCAAAATGGTTTTGCAAAAGCATTTCTCTTAGTTCTTGGTTCACTTTTTCGGCAAGTGGCAAAGAAGAAGAGATGAAGTGCGGAATTTTTTTTGCAAGAAATTCATTAGGGAAAGGAAATAGAGGCAGATGCGTTTTACTATCTCGTAGACCAGGATCTTCCATAAAATAGATCACTTTAGGAATACGAGCCACAGTGATTCCCATAGTACAAAAGGGGCAGGGTTCTAAAGAGCTGTATAAGGTGGCATTAGCTAATCGGCGGGAATATTGCTTTTCTGCAGGCTGGAGAGGGTCTATGCTTGAATCGAATTCTTTCCAAGCTGCTTTTTCAATCGTCATCATCTCTGCATGAAAAATATTTCCCTGTTTTTCGAAGTTTCGGTTTCTATCCAGGACAAATTCTGGAGTTTTATTTATATTTTCCACATCCCACGCAATGAGAGCAGTAATATCATGTCCTGGTTTTGGATCAACTGTCGATTGGTTATGCAAATAAGCCAAAACTCCTAAGATAAATAGCTGATGTCTTTCTTCGACGATTGGACAGCTGTTTGCAGAAAGAGGCAGGTGAGCCGATATGAACAGAAGCAGCCAGAAAATAAGAGGGTTTTTCATTGATATTTGCTCTATCGACCTAGCAACGATTCACCTAATGGGGTGAGATAAATGTGTGGCTGCATGTAGCTTGGATCTTCAATATATTGCTCATAACCTTCCCAGATATGGTCTTTGGTATATTTAAGGTCAAACTGAGTGGGATTATGACCTGTGGAGACGCCTGTCTCAAAAGCTTTGATTCGAAGAGCTTTGATGTCGTCAGACATTCTTTTTCTTGGAACATAGCAAAGATATCCGACCATTCTGACTTTTGGGCATTTGCTAAAAGGTCTGTCTTTTTGCGGATGTTGATTCCAGTGAATGGTTCTCGAATCCCATAGAATGAGAGAGCCTCGTGGAGCTTTTACATGTTTCATCGGATACATATTGTTAGGTTCATCGCAGCTTGTTCCGAAGATATCTCGTAAGTAATCATCTCTTATTTTAATTTTCTCGTTCCAGGGAATATTCAGTGCATAAAGAGCTTCAAGGGCGGAAGAGAATTCTTCAAATCGAAGGTGTGACTTTGGAATGCAAAAGAATCCTCCGTCACCATCGAAAGAATCTTCAAATAAAAACTGTCCTTGAATGGTAAATGGTTTCGTTTTTAGTGATGATTCGCTCACAAAATCAGCGGGAGGAAGATTGTTATGTAAGACGCCATCTCGTCGTTTGTTGATTCCTTGATCGACGTGAGGCCATGGCTCAAAATTTTCTTCCCGTATTTCAGATGGACACATAATGGATAACCCATCCATGCTCACTATGAGGTCACTTGTATTCCAAATTTGAGTAAAAATATCGACGATTCGGGAATCTTGTCTTACATCCCACATGACTTGAGTTTGGCCGGCAGGACCGCAAAAAATCCCTAGTTTATTATGGGCTGGAAATGTTTCTCTCCAGTTGCTTCGATCACTCATGTTGCAATTTGGCCATGCTTTTTCAATATATTCATGCCAAACACGTTGGTACAGAACCTCTGTTTCAGCTTTCGAAATCACATCGGGAATAACGCAATATCCAAATTCTTCAAGATCTTTCAAATAAGCAGGTATCATAGACTGTTTTTCGGAGGAAATGGAGATATGATCTTCAGATGAAAACTCTGCATGTACGAATGTGAGAGCAAGCCCTAAAAAGGCAGAGATGAATAAATGTGGGCGGTTCATGGTTTCCTCAATTTTTTTAAGTAAGATAAACATCTTAATACGTTCGTGAAACTTTTTCGAGTCGAAAGTTCGAATTGCGTCCGAATTGACATAGGTTCACGTCACTTAGAAGTTTCAAGCCAACTTCCAAGTCATTTGATCGATCATCACTTGTCCTTTAGATAAAAGCTGCTTAAGAGATTGAAATCCGTTCTCTTCATTACGAACTTCAGGAAAGCTTTCTTTGTCAGATTTAAAAAATAAGGATCTTAGTGTTTCATTCTCTTTTTTGACTAATGTGAACTCAACTAATTTGCTCAATAAATTATGTCGTTGTGTTAATAAAACTACAGTTTTTGTGATTTTTCCTGTAGCAAGAGATTCTCCAGAAATTTTAATTAGTATAGCAGGATCTGTGCGCTCTCCTTGCCAACCTTGAACTATACCTAGTGTAACTGGAGGATTTAATTCATCAAAATTTGGGGGGAACGATACTGAATTTCGTCGGATCAATGTATCGAGTGGATAAGGGGATTCGTCCAAAAGATTTCTTAATAATGCCTCATTTTCAGGCAGCAGAGTAACTGTGAATCTGCCATCAAAATTAGCTAATCCTTGTAATTTTTTATATCGAACACCTGTCCACGCGCAAGCAGCGTGTTCTTTCATTATTTTAAGGGTGTCCTCATTGAAAAATGAACAAATGGCTTTGAAAAAGAAGAAAACTGTTTTCGCTATTGCATAAATCCTGGAAGATAATGGCAATATTTCGCTTGTTTTGGGGTAGCCATTATAACGTAAATCATAACTTTCCGAAGGATTCGAATTTATTATCATTTGAAGCTTGTGGTATAAAAATCTCTAAGGGATCGTCTCTCTTGCATATTCGCGAGTAAATAAGTAGCAGTTGAAATCAAGAATAAATTGCCTTGCTTCCTCGTCACTTTGAAAAAGAGGGGAGATGGACTCTGATTTAAAACGCTTAGAAAATTCCTCTAGATCAAGATCGATATCAAGTTCCTTTATATTTTTCCAAAAATGGTAGCCTGAGTAGAAACAGGAAGCTCTCTTAGCTTTTTGATATCCGTGTAAAAAATCCTGAAAATGTTCTGCATCGACGAGATCTCTACGAATCTTGGGAAGGGCTGCTTCAGTTTCTCCCTCTTCAAAGTCCAATAATTTAAGGTGGGTTGTAGTCAATATCATTGATGATGGATAGAAGGGTCTTTCATGGGCATATTTTGGGTGAATATATATAACCCGCTCTTCGCCTCTTTGCATTCCGATGAGAGAATAAGCAACGCCTGGAACGAGTTTTTCTAGATCGACTTTTTTGATCGTTCCAGAGTGAATAAATGTCCCATCATCAGCGTACAAGGAAAAATGAAAAGTCGCATTTTTGATCTTGTTTGTTGCTGGAATTCCTTCGCCTTGAACCAGAACTTTGTGATAAATATAATTCGGAACCAGTTTAATGACATCATTTTGCTTAGTTAGTTTCTTAAGTAATTGGTCAGCCTTTTTTTCATCTAGATGCTGCTCAAAAATCCCCCGGGCATCATATCCGTGCGACCAAGTTCCGGTCCAGTCTGGAATGGGACAAGATCCTCCCTCTTCAGCACACTTCATCCCTTTTACAACGGCTTCGATCAAGGGCTTTTCTTTGAAGTGGGGATCTTTACATTTTTGAAACATATTCAAAGCAACGCAATCGATGAATTTTTTCAACATCGAACTATCTTCGTAAGAAATGTTGTGAATCGGCTTGTCTAAATCCTGAGGCGGTTTCACTGCGCCGGAGACAGTGGTACACAAGCGTTTTACTAATTTTGCTAAGACATTTTCTTCTTTCACAATCTTGATGATCTTTTCTCGGTTTTTTTCATAAACGGAAAGGAGATCCTTTGTCTCTTTTAAACTCGGATCGCATCCAAAATTTGGGATGGGACAATAGTCAAAATCCTTAATGTTCGTAGAAACTTCAATCAAACTGGATAGTTTTTTCTGCTCTTCCTGTATAGTTGAGAATCCAATAGACGGAACTTGCTGAAACCCAATGAATGTCTCGTAACTTTTAAAGGGGAAATGGATTCTGTCGTCACCTAATTCACATGTCAAGTCTTCTTCTCTAGAAACAAGCAAAGCGTTTTGAGTCCCATAGCCCAAAAGAATGCCAAGAAGGAGTTTATTAGATTTCAAGTTGTCATAGAAATAATCTCCACTTTTTAATAATGTATCTAGAAAACTCTCTGCCGTTAATGTTCTTCCTAAAATAGATCTAAACAAAGGAAGATTTTTGTTTACAGTTTCAATAAATAGATTTCTGTTAATGAAAATAAGGTGTCTAAGGTATTGGCTTTTGCACTCAATAAATGGATATTTTTTGTCTTGAGGCTGGATATTTAGTCCAGTTAAGAAATCAAACCATTTAAGTTCAGTAATATCAATATCGCAAGACGCCTGTGCATTCGGGATTTTTGAAAATTCATGTGTGGCTACGATACACATGGGTTTATTGCCATACAAAACATAGCCGAGGGTTGCAAATACAGACGTCAGTATGTTTTTTGAGGTCTGTTCTAGAGTAATTTTTTGTTCATGCGGGATTTTTGCAATAAATTGGTCGATTTCTTCGCAGGCTTCGCCCTGCGCAGCCATAACGAGAACTCCGCAAAATAAAATTCGCAAAAGAGAAGATCTATGCCACTTAAAAATCACGAAAAGCCTCCCTTTGCGGAATCCAACATGTATTTCAATCGAATGTGATCTTTATTTTCCATAAAGCACTTGTGCTTTAGATAAGACCTCTTCGCGGAAATAGTGGCTTAAGCCGTTTGGAGTTTTTAAATCGACTTCCCTTCCTACAATTGCGCTTAGTTCTTCTTGAATATCAAAGATCCCAAATAAGCCAGGAATATGTTTTTCATCAAATTTTACAAGAATATCTACATCGCTAGATGGAGAAAAGTGAGAAGTCAAGACTGATCCAAATACAGCAAGATAGGTAATGTGGTTTTTTTGACAGCAGGCGCTAATGTTCTCTTTATTTATAGGAATCGGTAATTGTCTCATGATTTCAAAGGCGTTCATTCAAGGGAAAATTTTATAGCGTGTGCTATATTTTTGTATAGCTCCTTATTTGCAGAAAAAATTTTACTGCTTGAGAGAGGGATGGTTAGAGACTGGTATAAGAGAGAACCAGCAACATTCGTTTCGAAGCGAATGTTGCTCGTTCCCTCATCATGGAACGCTATCTGATCGCAATCCCTGTCGGTCGGCTAACGCCAGGAGTGCCTACGGGAATCGTAGTCTTGACTTGCTGAGTAGCGTTGTCAATCACGCAAACGAGACTTGGCATGATATTGGTAACATAAGCAACCGTGTTATCGGGATTCATCGCTATTCCACAAGCGCTATCATCTCCATAGTTGAGATATAACACATTGCTGATCGATTGGGTTGTGGTGTCGATAAAGCTAATGGAGCCGTCTCGAGTTGTAGTCATATAAACAAATTTTCCATCGGGCGTCGAAGAGGCATAATAAGGGAGGAGCAGATTCATCGAAGAGGGGACTACACTAAACGTCGTGAGATCAATGACGTATGGATAAAGACCTGCTACATAAGCAAATAGATCGTCTGGGGTGATAGCAATTCCAGAAAGATTAGAGCCTACATCAGGAATCACTCGGGTTACGGTATTGGTTCTTGTATCAATTATGGTGACAGATCCTGATACATCTCCTCGTCCTGTTACCAGAGCAGATGTGCCGTCAGAAGTGATGGCTATACCAGAAGGAGCATCTTGTAGGTCGACAGTTGCCTTGACGCTAAGCGTTGATGTATCAATGACACTCACGGTATAGTCAGCGCGATTCGATACGTAAACCGATTGTCCATCTGGCGTTATGGCAATTCCGCCGCCCGCTCCGATTCCGACAGGGATGGTGGTTAAGACTGTATTGGTCGCTGCGTCAATGACGCTCACTTTATCGCTTTCAACAGTTGTGACAAAGACGTAGGGAGTGTTGGAATTTGTTGCCACCATGCCACCACCGAAAGTAAACGTAGGAGAGGTGATTGTGGCAGTAACTGCGTTGGTATTTGTATCGATGACGCTCACCTGGTTTTCCGCAGCGTGCACGACATAAAGGGAGGCGCCATAGGAAGCGCTTGCCAAGAAAATTTGAAAGATGAAAAGAGAGATGAATGTTCGCATAGTTAAGCTCCGTTTTGAGGATGCTCATTATGCCATATAAGAGGTGTTCTATCAAAATATTTTTTTATCAAAAAGCATCATCTTGTGTAGCCAAATAATGTGAACAAAGAGGTTGCCTTGCAACCTCTTTGTATAGAATGATTAGCCTGCTTTTCTTTTCTTCTTCCAGTCGTCTTGTGATTGACCTTTCTCATAAGGTTTTTTTTCATGAGATTCGTTGTGACCTTTTTTCTCTTCTCCGTGTTCTGCACCGTGCGCGTTACTTTTCTTTTTCCATTCCTCTTGTGATTGACCTTTTTCGTAAGGTTTTTTTTCATGAGATTCGTTGTGACCTTTTTTCTCTTCTTTATGTTCTTGACCGTGCATGCTGCTTTTCTTTTTCCACTCTTCTTGTGATTGGCCTTTCTCATAAGGTTTTTTTTCCTGAGATTGATTGTGGCCTTTTTTCTCTTCTCCGTGTTCTGCACCGTGCATGCCTTGCGACTGATTTTCAGGCATCCAGTTTTCGAGTTCTTTTTCGATATGCTCTTTTGATTGACCGTATTTTTGCTGAAGTTTTTGAATCAATTGATCAAATTTACCATGGATTGCATCCATATCGGCGTCTGTCAATTTATTCCATTTTGCTTGGATTTGTTTCTTCAATTGATTCCAATTTTTTTCGAAATGATTTCTATGCATAAAAAAAGCTCCAATTTTGTTTTTTTGTATGTTCTGACTTGTGTTTATACATAAAACGCTTTCGGGAGAAGAGGTTCTTCTGAGAATCAAGAGCGAAGCTTCAGCTCCAGAGGTTGTCTATGTATAGCTCTATGTAAGAAGATTTTCATTTAATTGTAAATTAAATGTGCAAAACGCTTCTGTTTAGTTGTTTTTGATTTAGGTTTGTTTAAAAATCATAATTAAGTTAGTATAAATTTGTAGAGAGGTTCAGAAGGGGAAAGGTGTGCCTAGATGAAAACATTCACGTAGATGTTGGAGCGTATTAAGTAACTCACCTTACGTACACAGGGAGGCTTCTGGGCTGTTTCAAAGCGTCGAAAATCGAATAGCGCAAAGTGGGTTGTATTTCATTCAATACTACCCGCTTTGCGCTATTCGATTTATCGACAGCTTTCAAACAGCCCAGAAGCCTCCCTGTGTGCGTAAGGTGAGTTAAGTAAGATACTATGCTGAAATGACTTGAAGAATGAGTTTTCGACTGAGGCTGCTTTGCCTCAGAATTTTTGTCTCCGCTCATACGTTGCTCTTGGCAATGGTCATTTGCTCTTATAGACTCTACTGCCTAGATTCACAACATTTGACCGGGTGCAGTATCATTGGACTTTGTCCATTTCGTAAACATGCGTAGAATTGAGTTCTCTTTGGTAGGCAGTTCACTCGGATCTTTACTGATCCAAAGCAGTTCTTTTGACTCATGGTTTCCTTGCACTCTTTCAAGGCTTTTTACTTGTAGCAAGAAACGGACATCGTAGTGATAGTGGGCTTTTTCTTTAGGATTTTCAGGGATGAGATGGATATCAATATCGAAGATATGTGGAGTTATGGCTTCGATATGATGGATACCCGATTCTTCCTGAGCTTCTTTTATAGCGACTTCCAAGAGGTTCGAGTCTCCATCGGCATGGCCTCCTAATTGCAGCCAGCGATTGAGTTTTCTGTGATGCATGAGTAGCGCTTGGCTGCCATCTTGGCTGAGCAGCCAAGAAGAGGCTGTCATATGACCTATTTCCAAAGCTCTTTCAAAACAGCGTGCATTGTCTTCAATAAAATGGAGCATGTTACGCTTAGATTCGATCTCCTCTGGATAGGTGGGGTGGTAGGTATGTAATAAATCGAGGAGCTGTCTTCTATACATTATAATTTCTTTAAAAGTTGATGGTAAGCAGCCTCAATAGCTGGAGCTGTTGGACTAAAAGTTGTGATTGTAAAGGCTGTCTCAGAGCAGATTGCCGCATCGAGTGGGTCTCTTAGTGCAATCAAGATCAGCTCTTTTTCTGTTTTAGCTAAGATCTGGATCAGTTTTTCTTGTGATGAATTTTTCCAGGCGTTGTAAGAACAAACAATCAGCGCATCAGCTTCTTTTGCTATTGTTTCAGCTTGTTGCAATTCTTCTTGAGTAGGGGAGAGGCCTGTAAAAAAGAGAATGTCCATTTTTTTGCTTAATTGTAAAAGCGAAGTTTCTTTGATCGTGTTTTGAAGCATTTGCGGAGCAAAAAGGGCTATTTTGGAGTTTGTTAAGGAAGCGACATGTGCTTCTTTGTTACTGGTCTTTAAAGCAAGCGCTGCAATTTTTTCTGCAAGAACCTTATGCTCTTTTTGACGCATGAGCAGGGGAAGCTCTTCTTTAGTGGGGGTGGCCGCTCTAAGGGCATATTTGGTTTTTAAAGCCAAAATTCTTTCGACAGCCACATCGAGTCTTGTTTCAGTGATGTGTCCATCTTTTACAGCTTGGACGAGGAATTGATGGATCCGTTGAATGTCTGCTACTGTGAGTTCTAAACATGTATCGTTTCCAGCAAGTTGCCTTCCACCTAAAAGGATGATATCGCAGCCTGCATTCAATGCTTGCACAGCTGCTTCATCGATGGAAGGACAGTTTTTAAGCAGGCCTGCCATGACAAGAGAATCGCTGATAATCACTCCTTCAAAGTGCATCTCTTTGCGAAGAATATCTAAGAGAGGTTTAGACAACGTTGCGCAGTGATGAGGATCGATAGAGGGCACTAACACATGTGCTGTCATGATGGTATCTGCGTGAGCTGCAAGATGCGAAAAGGGGAGAAGTTCTATTTTCTGCATCTGCTCTTTTGATTTTTCAATAACAGGCAGATCTTGATGAGAATCTATTTCAACATCTCCATGTCCTGGGAAATGTTTTAAGGAGGTAATGATGTTTGCTTTGCGGTATCCCTCGAGAGCTTCTTTGCCAAAAACTGCCACCTCTTCCGCGTTGTCTCCAAAAGAGCGGATTCCAATCACGGGATTGCGTGGATTGCTGTTGACATCGACCACAGGAGAAAGATTGAAATTCACGCCGACGGCGCTCAGTTCTTCTCCCATGGCCTCAGCGCACTCTTTAGCAAGAGTTGGATCTTTTGTCATGCCGAGTGCTTTATTGCCAGGGAATATAGTGAATCCTTGCGTTAACCTTGCAACAAGCCCTCCTTCTTGATCCACAGCGATGAAAAGGGGAACGGCTAAACGATTTTTCTCTGCTAGTGTTTGTAGCCCTGAGCTCAGCTCTAAGACTTGCTCTGGTCCATACAGGCCATTGGCCCAATTATAGTAAATGATTCCGCCTACATGGATTTTTTGGATGAGCGTTTTTGCATCTTCATTCGCCTGTTCTCCCTGGAAATGAACCATGAGTATTTGTCCGACTTTTTCTTCCAGAGTCATTTCTTTAAGAGAAGAGAAAACAAAGCAGGGTAGGATGAAGAGGATACATAATAGTCTTTGCATAAAAATCTCCATTTTGGCGAACCTTAAGCATAGAAGATTTTCAAGTTATTTTCTTGATAATTTTTCGAGAAAGTTTATGATGCGAGACGGTGCCTATTCAGGGCGCCTTCAAATGGAGAAATATATATGACAAAAGAAGTTGTAAAACATAGAAAAGATGAAAGAAAACAGCCTACACTGACTCCTAAAGAACGTAAGGCGAAAAAGAAAGAAAAGAAAATGAATAAAAGCGGATAAGTTTCTTTTACCAGCTATATTCTAAACGAATGTCTCCTCGCTGATCAAAAAATGGAGTTCGCTCCAGGGGAGACATTTCTGCTGTATATCCTCCCCAAATAGAAAGACATCGATACGTAATGCTAAACCCAAAGCGCAGGGTAAATAGTTGCCATGTATAGTCCCACCCTTGTGTGTAAAAAGGGATTGGTTCTCCTTCAAAAGAAGCTTTATACTTGGGCCGCTGTAGTGGCAGCTCCATCGCCCATCCGAGTCCAAAGAGGGGAGAAACGCACATCGTATTAGCTTTATTCATATCTTGCACTTGTACAGCAAATCCAGCCTCTGAGCGGAGCGTGCTGCTAGAGTGTCTGCTGACTGAGAGATTAAGGCCGGGCGCGCCGCTTTCTTGAGCGCTTCCTTCTCTTAAGTAAAAATAATCTAGGTTGAAATAGGGGAAGGCAAAGCAAGAGTCGGGGCCGAAGAACACAGCGCTTGCAAATTGTCCCATCATTTCGACGTTATGACGTTTTGCGCTGGCCCGTTCGTTGACGGTAGAAAATTGAATATGTCTTGAAGATTCGCAAGAGTCATAGGCTCCAAGACCAGAAAGGCCAAGATAAAAGTTGTCGCTTGTATAATCGATGTAGGCGCCTCCAAACCATCCTCGAATGGTGCTGTGACCTTGACCGCGCCTCCACTGCATCTCCGTATCATTCCAGCCCGCGCCAAGGCCAAAGATGAGACCATCTTCCGTCTCCGTATCAATTCCTCCTGCAACTCCTTTCGAAATCGCGTTAAAACCTACTTGGTATCCAACGTTTTTTTCTTTGAGCCAGTTGCCATAAGGTTCTAGCCATAAACGGCTGCCGTTAAAACAGGCGCAACCAGGAGCGGGCCTTCTGTGGAACATCGAAAGAAGCTGGCCTCCCAGAGCCGCTTGAATTTCTGCAAAGGCGCTAAAAGGCGCTGGATGCATTTGATCGAGAGCTCGATCGATTTGTGAATTCGAAAGTCCTATCAGCGAATTAATTGCCTGTGCCAGGGGAGATCCAGCAGGGATATCGCCTGCTGCCGAAAGAGCATTGATATTTTCGCCTACACTTTGTTCATTGGGATTTTCGTAGGGAAAATTGAGGAAAGGCTTTTCGACTTTTATATTCAGAATCACGGAATGGGGAAAATACGATAGGGTTGCTTCTAAATTGGGTGAGGGGGGAATGGGAGCAAATGTTCCTGATTGGACTCCTGTATTGGTCAAGATTGTATAGCTATTGCCGATGCCATAAAAACCAGAGGGGAACAAGGGCAATACTGTGACCGTTCCATCCAAAGCCGCATTTCCAAGCACCTGAAGTAAACTCGCTTCCGTAGGAGAAATCTGGACAAGAAAATTCGAGGAAGGCAGCAGCGTTAAATCTCCTTGGACGGTCAATGTTCCTATGCTATTGCCAGGCTCAACCCAGCCGGAGCTTGTCAACGGACCTACAATTCCAGTTCCAGTAAGTAGACCTCCTAAAGAGATCGTCATTAAAGAACTATTCGCTAAAGAGCCGTTTACTTTTAGGTTTCCTCCGGAAAGAATATTTGTAGGACCCGTAAATAAGGGATTTGCATTGGCGATGATGACAGGCGGTAGAAGAGAGGGGGGAGCAGGGGTGTCTCCTATTTGAAGGGTTCCATTGCCAACCAACGTTCCTTGAAACGTTCCAGAGGCTGCTTGGACAAAGACGAGCGTGGTTGGATTATTGAAGGTGATCGTCCCTTGCAAACCTGAGGTATTCCCAACGAGCCTATTTTGCGTGATTGTTGTGCCACCGCTATAGGAATTAGCTCCAAAGAGGACTAGATCTCCGGGGCCTGTCTTTGTAAGTGCTCCATCGCCTGTGATAGAGCCGTTGATAGTAAAAGGAGCCGAAGCTTGTACATCAAAGGTTGCAGGAGGAATTGCTGGATCTTGCAAGACAAAAGGGCGTGTTGAATGAATGGGATTCGTTCCCGTTGCGATGAGGGTTGTTCCGGAGGCGAGGCTTACTTGTTTATTCAACGCTCCCAAAGCTGAATCATCTAGAGAAGTGTTGGCGCTAAAACTGATGGTCCCTGCCGAGAGGTTTGTCCCTCCAGAATATGTATTGCCAGGGGAAAGAATGAGTGTGCCTGTTCCTACTTTCGTCAGGCTCCCTGAGCCGCTGATCGTTCCTGTTGGAGTAAAGTTATTTGCTTGAGTGTCGATCGTAGCTGCACCTGTGAGAGAAATAGGTCTGCTGCTGGAGGCAAAACCAGGCATAATTTGTAGCGTGCCATTTTGTATCACAAGATTATTAGAAGAGTTGCCCAGGTTGGAATCTTGAGCGATTTGCAGCGTGCCAGATACAATTTGCGTGCTTGAGATGTAGGTATTGACTCCTTGCAAGGCAAGGACTCCGGTTCCTGTTACTGAAAGGCTCCCTGCGCCGGTGATGATGCCTGTGAGGGTCAATGTACTGCTTAAACCTGTGTTGACTATGGCTGAACCGCTGAGTGTAATGCTGCGCGGCGAACTAAAAGATCCCAGCGCTTGCAGGGTGCCGTTTCCTATCGTCACAGAATTGGAAGAGCTGCCAAGATTGGCATCTTGGAAGACTTGGAGTGTGCCAGAGAGAATTTGCGTGCTTTCGGTGTAAGTATTGAGTCCTGTCGTTAGATCGCTTGATCCCAACGTGAGAGTCCCAGTTCCTTGCATGATGATGCCGCCTCCAGTGCCGCCGCCAACGCCCTCATCACTCTCTATGTTGCTAGTAATGGTGACAGGGCTTGCGTTTTGAAAGGTGACTGTGCCTCCAGAGCGGATAAAAAGATCATTGCTGAGCGCTAGCGCTACAGGAGATCCTCCTGTTCCCGGTGTGACGGTATTTCCGCTAAAACTGGCATTGAGAATGGTAAGAGTTGCTCCATTTTGCACATAAATCGCCCCTCCGAGCGCAGCGCCTCCGCCTCCACTGACTGCGTCTTCTCCAGTGCCTCCTGCGAAGATGCTGATGCCGCCAGTTTTCCCTCCGCCCCCTCCTCCTCCAAAGCCTCCCTGGCCGCCAATGCTGTCGTCGTTTCTGTTGGATCCTGCGCCCCCCCCGCCACCTAAACTTCCTCCAGCACCTCCAGCTCTGGAATTTCCAGACCCGGAATTTGCGCCTCCCCCTCCTCCCATCCCTGTTCCGGCCCCTCCATTTTGCGCAGTAGAGGTGCTAGCTCCTCCGCCTCCTCCCCCCGCAAATAATTGGTCGATTCCAATTCCAGGTCCCCCCGTTCCCCCAATTCCATTGGCGCCACTTCCGGCTCCTCCAGCTCCAGCTCCTCCACCTCCTCCTCCTGAACCTGTTCCTCCAGAGTAAGAAAGAGTAGCATCTTGAGGTCGGTAGGCTACCCCTCCATTTTCAGTGGAGCTTCCCCCTCCTCCACCGCCACTTTGCACAAATCCTGAACGGCCACCAGCTCCAGCGAGAGCGCTGTTATCTCCCCCACGGCCTCCTGCAACGCCACCACCCCCACCTCCAGTAGAATCGCCGCCTGTTGTATTGCCCCCGTTTCCTCCGCCAAAGCCGCCACCACCGCCTCCTCCTCTGTCTCCGTTACCTCCGGCCACTCCTCCGTTTCCTCCTATAGCTTGATTGTTATTGAAGACGATTGAATTGAGAGTGACATGGCTTCCGGTGTGGACATACAAACCTCCTCCTCCTCCGGCGCCTCCTCCGCCCCCCTGATGCCCCGAACCTCCGTTGCCTCCTTTCGATGCCCCATTTTGCAACGTGATGTTTTGCAGCGTGATGTTTTCCAACGGGTCATTATTTTGGACAGCTGAAAAGATGTGATAGCTGCCTGCGCCATCGATTGTGACAGGCGCTGAACTTGAAGCTGCGCTAATGGTGAGGTTGGTTTGCGTAATGGTTGGCAAAGGACCGGTAAGGGTAATTACGTTGTTGGGACTTGCTAAATTGATAGTAATCGTGTCGCCAGGAGCGGCATTTAATATGGCATAGCGAAGTGTACCTGCCACAGGTGTCGCAGGATCAGTATTTGTGTTGACTTGCGCTGCCAGATAAAAGGGACTGAGTAAACAAATAAGTAAACATCTATAGCGCATTACCAACTCCATTCCAAACGAAGATCTCCTCGTTGATCAAAAAAGGGAGTCTGCTTCAAAGGAGACATCTCTGCGATGTAGCTTCCAGCAAGAGAAAGACATCGATAGGTGATCGTAAATCCAAATCGCAAGGTAAATAGCTGCCATGTGTAGTCCCATCCTTGTACATAAAAGGGGATCGGTTGATCTTCAAAGGTAGCTTTATATTTAGGTCTATGCAAAGGCATCTCCATTGCCCAACCGAGTCCAAAGAGAGGGGAAACGCACATGGTGTTGGCTCTGTTGATATCTTGTACTTGTACAGCAAATCCAACCTCTGAGCGAAGCGTGCTGCTCGAGTGTCTGCTTACTGAAAGATTTAGTCCAGGCGCGCCACTTTCCTGAGCTTTCCCTTCTCGCAAATAAAAATAATCCAAGTTGAAATAGGGGAATGCAAAACAGGCGGAGGGCCCAAAAAAGATAGCGCTTGCCAATTGCCCCATCATCTCTACGTTGTGGCGAGAGGCATTTGCGTGTTCGTTAATCGTGGAAAATTGGAGATGTCTCGAAGAATTGCATGTATCATAGCCTCCAATTCCAGAAAGACCAAGATAGAAATTGTCAGTTGCATAATCGATATAAACAGCGCCGTAGTATCCTGTAATCGTGCTATGGCCTTGTCCTCTTCGCCATTGCATATGAGTGTCGTTCCATCCGGCGCCAAGACCAAACACGATTCCGTCTTCGGTCTCTGTATCAATGCCTCCTGCAACTCCTTTGGAAATGGCGTTGAATCCCAATTCATACCCAATGTTTTTTTCTTTGAGCCAATTGCCATAAGGCTCTACCCAAAGTCTGCTCTGTTTGTAGCATGCACATCCGGGCACTGGCCTTCGGTGAAACATCGAAAGAAGCTGACCTCCTAAAGCTGCTTGGATTTCTGCAAAAGCGCTAAAAGGAGCCGGATGCATCTGGTCTAGAGCTTGGTTAATTGCAGCATCAGAAAATCCTCTAAGCGAGTTGATCGCTTCGCCAAGAGGGGAGGCGCTTGTGAGATAGCCAGCTTCTGAAAGAGCGTCGATATTTTCGCCGACGCTCTTTTCATTAGGATTTGCGTAAGGGAAGTTTAAAAAAGGCTGCTCTACTTTAAGAGTAAGAACAACAGCATTGGAAGAGTAACTGACCGAAGTAATAAAATTGGGATCTGAAAGAACGGGAGAAAAAGTTCCTGTTGTAAGTCCTGTACTTGTAAGAATGGTGTAGGTATTGCCTAGACCATAAAAACCGGTGATGGTTGGCGTAATGGTTAATGTTCCTGTTAAAGCAGCTGTGCCGAGTACTTGCAAAAGACTGCTGCTTGTCGGCGACACGTCGACAAAAAAGTTTGGAGAGCCAGAGAGAGTTAGATTCCCATTGACTGTCAGCGTCCCTAGGGGATTTCCAGGTTGAAGATTGCCGCTGTTTGCCAAGGTTCCTATTGTCCCAGTTCCAGAAAGAAAACCTCCAGCTTGAACGGTGACGGCGCTAGCTGCAAGAGAGCCAGTTACATTTACGTTTCCTCCTAAATAAACTGTGGTTGGACCAGTAAAAGACGAACTATCTGCGCTCATGGTCACTTGGGGGAAAGTGCTAGCTCCGTCCCCAATTTCCAGAGTCCCATTTCCAGAGATGATGCCAGTGTAGGTTCCAGTAGCTGCCTGCAAAAAAGTGAGTATCCCTGGAGAGTTGATGGTAGCATTTCCTCCAGGTAGGCTGATTGTATTGCCAATGAGAGTTCCTTCATTAACGACTGTCCCGCCACTGTAAGAATTCACTCCGAATAAACCGAGGATTTGATCTCCTGTTTTAACAAGCTGACCTGAGCCGTGCATATTGCCTGTAAGAAAAAGAATAGCAGGTCCTGTTGCAGGGTTGGCAGTCACATTGATGGTTGCAGGCCCTGATTGCAGGGTAAAAGGGCGGGCAGAAGAAATACTGCTGGAAGGTGGAATGACCACAGCTAAGGTAGAACCGCTTGCCATGGTGACGCTGCTAGTTGCATTGCCTAAGGCCGAATCACCTTGAATTTGCAACGTGCCGGCTGCAATGGTTGTATTTCCTGTATATGTATTCGGAAGAGAAGTGGGATCCAGAATCAGTGTGCCTGTTCCTTGTTTGGTCAATGATCCTGATCCATCAATGAGTCCGGTAAGAGTCAGTGTCGTCAGTGGGTCAGTGCTGATCGTTGCAGAGGATCCTGTCAAAGAGAAAGCTCTCGCGGAGTTGATGTTGGCGGTTGTTTGCAAAATGCCGTTTTGTATGGTTACGGTATTTGTAGAGTATCCAAGATTTGTATCTTGAGAGATTTGCAATGTGCCAGATAGAATTTGCGTACTTGAGGTGTAGGTGTTTGAGTCTCCTAAAACGAGAGTTCCTGTTCCTTGCATAATGAGGCCACCACCGGTCCCGCCACCCTCCTCTACATCGCTCTCTATATTGGTTGTGATCGTCATGATCCCTGAGTTCGTAAAAATAAGAGTTCCTCCAGAGCGAAGAAAAATATCTGGACCGTAAGCTGTTCCCTCGTTTGGACCTCCTCCTCCGCCACTCCCTGGGCTAGTAATCCCTCCGCTGATCGATACGTTATCTCCGATTGTCAGCCGAGCCTGGTTTTGGATAAATATATTTCCTCCCATAGCGGCGCCACCGCCGCCTCTGCCGCTGCTAGTTCCTGTGCCATTATCTCCGCTTCCTCCTCCAAAGAGTGAACTTCCTCCCTCGCCGCCACCCCCTCCGCTGCGGCTTCTGCCTCCTCCGCCTCCCCCAGCGCCAAATCCTCCGTTTCCTCCATTGCAGTTGTCTATGGTTGCTCCTCCTCCACTAGAGCCTCCACCGCCTCCTCCTCCAGCGTCTCCTCCATTGCCTCCAGGACCTTGAAACGATCCGCCGCCACCGCCCGTTCCAAAGCCCGCACCTCCAGGGACTCCAGAAGAGCTAGTGACGTTAGCGCCCCCACCGCCGCCACCGCCAAAATAGGTGTCAGGGCCTATCCCCATTCCTCCTATCCCTCCTCCTGAAGCAGAGCCTGCGGCGCCATTACCTCCTAAGCCAGCGCCTCCACCACCACCACCGCCAGAATGACCGCCTCCGGTGGGCGCTGGGGTTGTCATGGGAGCATACGCTGCGCCGCCTGCTCCGTTTCCGCTGCCTCCACCTCCGCCTCCGCCTACGACGCCATTCGTTGAAGAACCTCCCGCTTGTCCTGCTCCTCCACTTCCGCCATTACCTCCGGAGGGGTTTCCACCACCGCCTCCTCCGCCTCCTCCAGAAGCGCTACTAGAACCAGCACCCCCTGCTCCAGCTTGGTTTGTGAGAGTCGATCCAAAGCCACCACCACCGCCCCCTCCATTTAATCCTCCAGTGACATCGCCTCCATTGCCACCTTGGGCAGCGTTGCTAGCAAGTTGGACGTTTTGCAATGTGACGTTGGATCCCGTATGGACATACAAACCTCCGCCTCCTCCAGCGCCGCCACCGCCGCCACCCCCTGAACCGTCGGCCGCACCTCCAGTACCTCCGATAGAAAGACCATTTGTGATCACGATATTTTGCAATGTAAGCTGGCCTGTATTTACTCCTGGTTGTACCGCGGAAAAAACTTGATAAGTTCCGTTTCCGTTAATGGTTACCGGGAATCCTGTTGTTGCAGCGATGGTGAGATTTTGCTGTGTAATGGCTGGAAGGGGACTGGTGAGGTTTATAGGTGTTAGAGGTGTTATGCTTGTAGTAAAGGTAATGGTATCTCCTGACTGAGCAGTTAAGATCGCATTGCGAAGAGTTCCTGCTGTATTTGTATCAGCAGTTGAGCTGACAGTGATGGTATTTGCACAAAGAGAACTGATGAATGTTGTCAGAAAAAAATACGTAAACTTATTCATCTTGCTAAACTATGTAGGCCGTTTCTTGGATACTACAAAAAAAATCTTGAGTAAACAAATGGAATTGTATATTTTCGAAGGAAATGAGCAATTCACCCCTTCCAAATCCTTTTCAGACGCTCAAAAAGTTAGGAAAGTTTTCTTACTATTCTCTTGTTGCATTAGAACAGCAAAAGATTGGTTTGATTTCTAAATTACCGATTTGTATTCGGATGATTCTTGAGTCTCTTCTTCGTAACTGCGATGGGAAAAAAGTGAGTCGCGAAGATATTGTTCAGCTGGCGCATTGGAATCCAAAAACTCCTTCAACAGCGGACATTCCTTTTTGTGTAGCGCGTGTGATCTTACAAGATTTTACAGGGGTGCCTCTTTTGGTCGACCTCGCTGCGATGCGCGACGCTGTCGCTGAAAAAGGGTTGAAGCCTGAGTTGATTGAACCGCAGGTTCCTGTTGATTTGGTGATCGATCATTCTGTCCAAGTAGATCGGGCGAAAACTGCAGATGCTTTTCAGTTTAATTTAGAAGTAGAGTTCGAGAGGAATCGAGAGCGCTATGAATTCATGAAGTGGGGCCAAGAGGCTTTTCATTCCTTTAAAGTTGTACCTCCAGGAATTGGGATTGTCCACCAGGTGAATTTGGAGCACATAGCTTCTGTTGTCATAGAAAGAGAAGGAGTCTTGTTTCCTGATACGTTAGTGGGGACAGATTCTCATACGACGATGATTAATGGGCTCGGAGTAGTTGGTTGGGGAGTTGGTGGCATAGAGGCGGAAGCTGCGATGTTAGGTCAGCCTGTCTCTTTGCAAACGCCAGAGGTGATCGGTTTTTGTTTGGAAGGAGAGCTCAAAGAGGGAGTGACTGCCACTGATTTGACGCTTCGAATTACAGAAATGTTGCGCAAAGAAAAAGTGGTTGGGAAATTTGTAGAATTTTTCGGTTCCGGTACTGCCAGTTTATCAGTAGCAGATCGGGCTACCATTGGCAATATGGCTCCTGAATATGGAGCAACGATGGGTTTTTTTCCTGTTGATGAAAAGACGCTCGACTATCTCCGTTTAACAGGCCGAAGCGAGGAGCAGATTCAGCTCATCGCAGATTATTTAAAAGCACAAAAGCTCTTTGGTGTACCTAAAAAGGGAGAGATTGATTACACAAAAGAAATCTCTCTTGATCTTTCTACCGTTCGTCCTTGTGTTGCAGGTCCTAAAAGGCCGCAAGATCGGATCCCTCTCGAGTCGCTTAAAACGACATTTCAGCGGCTGCTGAAAGACCCAATTCCTGGCGGCTATGGGAAAACGGACGCCGATCTTCGAAAAATGGTCTATCTTCACTCTGGTGGCTGTTTTGCTGTCCAGCTCGCGGAAGACTCCGGAGGAACGCAACTGGAAGCTGATGGGAAGCAATCTTCCTGGAGCGAAGAGGAGATGTGGGCAAACCGTCCTTTTACTTCTTCTGTGACTCCTCCAGGCCACAGCGAACAAGTGGTTTGCGAGGGACGTTTATCTCATGGTTCTATCGTCATCGCTGCCATCACTAGTTGCACGAACACAAGTAATCCTCATGTGATGATTGCGGCAGGCCTTCTCGCTAAAAAAGCAGTAGAAAAAGGGCTTCAGGTAAACCCCCTCATAAAAACGAGTTTAGCGCCTGGTTCCAGAGTTGTGACCGATTATCTTGATCGGACAGGTCTTCAGCCTTACCTAGATGCATTAGGCTTTCAGCTTGTGGCCTATGGATGCACGACGTGCATTGGCAATAGCGGACCCTTGGACTCCTCTATTGAAGAGGCGATTAAAACACATGATCTCATTGCAGCTAGCGTTCTTAGTGGCAATCGGAATTTTGAGGCGCGGATTCACAGTTCTGTCAAAGCGAACTTTTTGATGTCTCCTCCTTTAGTCGTAGCTTACGCTCTCGCAGGGAGAATAAATATCGATTTGATGACAGAGCCCCTCGGTTTAGATACTCAAGGTCAACCTGTATTTCTCAAAGACCTTTGGCCTTCTGAGAAGGAAATTCAGCAAGCGATCTCTCAGGGGATTTTGCCAGAGATGTTCACGAAGCGCTATGCGCATATCATGACAGACAATCCTACCTGGGATGCTATCCCGATTGCCTCCACTTCTCAATATACTTGGAATCCTTCGAGCACGTATATTCGGAAACCTCCTTTTTTTGCCGAGTTTTCTCCTCAAGTACCCGCTCGCCCTCCTCTTTCTCACCTTCGTGCTCTTGCTCTCTTCGGCGACTCTATAACAACTGACCACATTTCTCCCGCCGGCGCTTTCTCCTCAGATTCTCCCGCTGGCAAATATCTTCTCTCCGAGCATGTCTCTCCCGCCGATTTTAATAGCTACGGGAGCAGGCGAGGCAATCACGAAGTGATGATGCGCGGTACATTTGCCAACGTACGCATCTCCAACAAACTGGCCGAAGGAAAAGAGGGCGGTTTTACAAAACTTATGCCCGAGGGTACTCTTATGCCTATCTTCGATGCTTGTCAGCTCTATGCGCAAAAAAACATCCCTCTCATTATCTTTGCCGGCAAAGACTACGGAATGGGCAGCTCGCGCGATTGGGCCGCCAAAGGCACAGCTCTTCTCGGCGTTCGCGTCGTCGTTGCTCAAAGTTTCGAGCGAATTCACCGAAGCAATCTCATCGGTATGGGCGTCTTACCCCTCGCTTTCCCAGAGGGACAAAGCTGGGAATCCCTACACCTCACCGGCGAAGAAACGTTCTCCCTCAACGCCCCACAAAAAATCCTCCCTCGCCAACAAATCCTCCTCACTATCGACCACTCCTCCCGACAAATCCCCCTCATTGCCTGCATCGACACCCCCACCGAAGCTCACTACTACGAACACGGCGGCATCCTGCCCTTCGTTCTTCGTCAGCTGCTCTAAGTTTTTTGGGGCGCTGCCCCAAGCCCCGCTAAAGGACTGCGTCCTTTAGAATCCTTTTTGTTTTTTTCTATATACGAAAAAGCCCCAGCCAAGGCAAATGCGCCTTGGCTGGGGCTTTTGTTATAAAAAACTGCGATCTAGTCTATAGTTCTATATCTTGAAAACCATCTGTAAAGTTCTGTAGATTGACCTTTTTATGTTCTGTCTCTTTTGGGCTTTTCGCTGTAGTTAAAAAACAGGTCGACAAGACAGCTATAATGCCTGCAGCTAGATCTTTGATTTTTTGAGTCTGTTCTGTAAGCGTCTTGATCAAGTCGTTCGCTTGTTCATCAAGCTTGGCGCTTAATATAATAGAATCTTCCTTGTTTCTTACAAATAACTTAATTAATTGTGTTATCATAATTATTACCTGTTTAATTTATGTAAACATAATACAATTATATAGTAAATTTAGTTTGATTTCAATGGTTTTTTTAACCGCTTGTTTATAAGGGGGTTATGGTTTTGCTAGTTTGTCACACGAAGCTCGTTCCAACTAAGTCACATTGTGGGGCGTCTCTGTAAACCATTTCACAGTCAAAATCGATGATAGCTATTTTTGCGCTTTCAGAATTAGATTTTTTCACCCAGCCGCAGTTGTGTTGATTTTCTATATACACATCGCATAAATCGGCTTTAAAACAAATATCCGCAAGCTCCTCTTTCGCTTCTGTTGTTGTATCTGTCTCTTCTAAACGGTCTAAAAAATGGAACTTTTCTTCAATTACAAACGGGCCTTTCGAGGTTTCTACTAAAAATGCTTCAGGAACCACTATATGCTTATATTGATCTTCTTCAATTAACCGTCGAATTTGTTGCAATTTGTTAAAATGGAGTCTTAAATCTTTTAGAATGCTGTCAGGTTCGAAGAGCGAATCCCTCACAGGACGGTCTTGTATTGAAAATTTGATGATGTATTTTTTTAGTTTGGGGTGAATCATGACAATTTTAGAGAACCCCATAGATAAAATTTCCCAGTTTCCAACAGAGATTTTTTTTAAAAGAAAGCTTAATTCATCGAAAACTGTATTAATAGAGACTTGTTTGAGTGCATCTTCTAATTCGTGATAAATTTGCTTGATTTCCGATTTATAAGTTCTCAAAAATGAAGTCAGTTCTGGATTCATTTGTGGCGCCATCTCGCAAATGTCGAGCTGTTTGTCGCTACTTGCATCTTGAATTAATTGATCAATATTCATTTCGAATGGTTGCGCAGCTAAACTCTGTTCTATCTTACCGACACGAAATACTACCCCTAATAGACCTACTGTGGACAATCCATGCATTGTAAGCAGTGCGACATCAGAAACAGTTTGGTCTAAATTCATAAGAGAATGGTCTGAAAAATGCTCGACAATATCTAGAGCCCTTGGGGGGCTTTGAGCGATTGAAGACTCTCTTGGAATAGCTAGATGGTGAAAAAAATAAAGCGCTCCAGCAGCAACGGTGATAGCTGTTCCTCCTATATAGCAACATACTTTTGAAATATCTTTCCACGTTGTTTCAGTATGTTCGGTTTGAGGGACAGGGGATTTTTGTTTAATCCTGTCACTCATCAAGGTTGCGTTATAGGGGTTATCAATTCTATTCATTGTTTTCTTCTCGTTCGTTTTAAATTATAATACAATTGGTTTTAATTTTGAACTAAAATATTTTTATGATATATTAATTAATTTTTTATTTTTATGTAGCGTTTGTTAGTTGTTGGTTTTCTTGCGAGCTTTTTTTTGTTCTACGTAAACATGTTTTTTATCTTATTATGTATGAGTTGGTTGCGTTTTGAGATCAGACGAATAAAGAGGAATTTTGGGAGCATTGGTCCAAAAAAATGACGAAGCTTTCTTTGGCGACAATCTCTTAGATGTTGCAAGGAACTTTCTAATATGCAATTCTTGTTGTGTAATGATTTTTACAGGAATAATTGATGGGAAAGGGACTATTTATCAAGAAATCGATGAGGTCGGAGTCTCAAGAAGGCGAAGAGGAATCTCATGGATTTAAGAGGCATTTGAAGGCAATTCATCTGGTTTCGATTGGAATCGGGGCGATTATTGGGGCAGGGATTTTCGTAATTACAGGACAAGCTGCGGCTGAGTATGCGGGCCCTTCGATTGTTCTCTCCTTTATCATAGCAGCTTTTGTATGTGCTCTTGCCGGCCTCTGTTATGCAGAGCTTTCTTCTATGATTCCTATTTCTGGAGGATCTTATTCTTATGTTTATATCGCGATGGGAGAGTTTCCTGCCTGGATTGTAGGCTGGTGTGGGACAGCTCAATATATATTTTCTTCGTCAGCTGTGGCTGTCGGCTGGTCTGGATACTTCACGAATTTGCTAAAAGATTTCGGCATTCCTTTATCGGAACGCTTTACTCAAGCTCCTTTTTTATTCGGAGAAACTTGGGGGTTTAGCGGAGCGATTCTCAACCTGCCTGCTATGGTCTTGGTGATGATGGTAGGGATTTTGATTTCCGTGGGAATCAAGGCTGCAGCTCGTTTTAATGATGCGATGGTCTTTATTAAATTGGGAACTGTGATCCTTTTCATCATCTTGGGAATTCCTTACATTCAATCCGACAATTGGATTCCATTTATCCCAGAAAATACGGGAACGTTTGGAGAATTTGGTCTAAGCGGTACTTTCCGTGCAGCAGGTCTTTTATTCTTCGCTTATCTTGGATTCGATACGGTAGCTACTCTTTCTCAAGATGCGGTGAATCCTCAAAAGGATGTTCCAAAAGGAATTTTGGGCTCTCTTTTTGTATGTACTGGAGCCTATATTTTGGTCTCTCTTGTATTGACAGGGGTTGTTGACTACCGCTTATTGAATGTTCCAGATCCAATGTCTGTGGCTCTCAATGTCGCTGCGAAATTCGTTGCAGTCAAGTTTCTTGTAAAACTTGCCATTGTTGCCGGACTCGCTTCCGTGGTTCTTGTCCAACTTCTCGCTCAGACTCGTATCTTTTTCGCTATGAGCAAAGATGGTTTGATCCCTAGCGCTTTCAGCCGCGTCAACAAGGTGTCCCGTATGCCTGTTTTCGCGTCGGTCATTACTTGCCTCATTGCAATGACGATTTCTGGCCTTTTTTCGGTCAACGTACTAGGTCAGCTCGTCTCTATGTCTACATTATTTATTTTTGCCATGGTCTGCTTAGGAGTTCTCTTGCTTCGCTATATGCATCCTGAGTTCAAGCGCGGATTTAAGGTTCCTTTAGTTCCTTATGTTCCTTTCATAGGTGTGATAGCATGCCTTGGACAAATGCTTTTCTTCCCCTTAGCAAGCTGGATTATCCTCTTAAGCTGGCTCACACTAGGCCTTACAGTCTACTTTGGCTATGGTATGAGGAACAGCAAGCTGCGTAAGCAGTAATGTAATTGGGGCTTCGCCCCAAACCCCACTAAAGGACTTCGTCCTTTAGAATCCTTTTTTATTTTCTATCTAGAGGCTCTCTCCTTCGTCGAGAGCCTCTAGTAATATTTAAGGGTGTTGTTGCATAATTCAACTTTACTTAATTGCCACAGAGATAGTCCATCTTGAAAGGCGGAGAGACCCCGCCTTTCAAGATGGACTATCTCTGTGGTAAAAATTTCTTAATTATGCAACGCCATATTTAAGTGATTCTTTTATACACCCTTTCCCGCTAGGGGAAGAGTGTATAAAAGAATCAAGAAAACAAATAGGATTCTAAAGGACGAAGTCCTTTAGTGGGGTTTGGGGCGAAGCCCCAAGAAGAGAAGCCTTCAAGAATAAAGAATGTCCTCGGCGAGATTCGAACCCACGGCCTGTCGCTTAGGAGGCGACCGCTCTATCCCCTGAGCTACGAGGACGGAAATAGAGAATAAGTATATCGAAAAAAGATGAATGTTCAAAGGAGAAAGATTGTGGGAAAAGCAGATATTGGATTGATTGGTTTGGCTGTGATGGGTCAGAACTTGGTATTGAACATGGCGGATCGGGGCTTTACAGTTGCAGTGCATAATCGGACGCAGTCTAAAGTAAATGAGTTTTTAGAGGGGCCGGCTAAGGAAAAGAGCATTGTAGGATCTCATGATTTAAAAGAATTTGTGGAGAGTCTAAAACGCCCGAGGAAAGTGATGCTGATGGTGAAGGCGGGAGCTCCAGTAGATGATCTGATTGGGCAGCTAATGCCATTTTTGGAGGCTGGCGATGTGATTATCGATGGCGGCAATAGCCATTTTCCTGATAGTCAAAGACGTTATGAAGAGTTGGGGAAGAAGGGAATTTTATTTGTGGGAGCCGGGATTTCTGGGGGAGAGGAGGGAGCAAGACATGGCCCTTCGATCATGCCAGGAGGAAGCAAGGAAGCTTGGCCTCTTGTGAAGGGGATCTTTCAGGCAATTGCTGCAAAATCAGAAGATGGAGAGCCTTGTTGCGATTGGGTAGGAGAAGGCGGCGCTGGCCACTATGTGAAAATGGTGCATAACGGGATCGAATATGGAGATATGCAGCTGATTTGCGAGGCCTATGATTTATTGAAAAGAGGAGTGAAGCTCAACTACGAAGAGATGGGGAGCTTGTTTGCGAAGTGGAATCAAGGCGTGCTGGATAGTTATTTGATTGAGATCACGGCTGAGATTTTTAACAAAAAAGACGCAGATGGAAAACCTTTGTTGGAAAAGATTTTAGATGTTGCAGGACAAAAAGGGACAGGGAAATGGACAGGAATTGATGCATTGGACCGGGGAGTTCCTTTGACGTTGATTGGCGAGGCTGTATTTGCAAGATGTCTTTCTGCATTGAAAGAAGAGAGGGTGCAAGCGAGTTCTGTATACCCAGAGCCTAAGTTGAAAGAGATGGTAGAAAAAGCCCATTTTTGTCAGGAGGTTGCAGAGGCCTTGTATGCTTCAAAAATCATTAGTTATGCACAAGGTTTTATGCTCATGAAGAGCGCCTCGGAAGAACACGATTGGAAGCTCAATTTTGGCTCCATTGCTTTGATGTGGCGTGGAGGCTGTATTATTCGGAGTAAGTTTTTAGGTAAAATTAAACAAGCCTACGAGAAAAACCCTCAGCTCAAAAGTCTCTTGCTCGATCCTTTTTTTGTAGAAGAGATTACCCGCTGTATCCCTTCATGGAGAGAAGTGGTGGCTAAAGGCGCCTTAATGGGCATTGCTCTTCCTTGCTTCGGTACGGCGCTTTCTTTTTTTGACGGCTACCGGACTGCTAACTTGCCGGCTAATCTGTTGCAAGCGCAAAGAGATTTTTTTGGGGCTCATACCTATGAGAGGATCGATAAACCTCGCGGTCAGTTCTTCCATACAAATTGGACGGGAAGAGGCGGCGATGTGAGCTCGAGCTCTTACAATGTGTAGTGCAATTTTTAATTGATTTGCTTTCTTAGGTTTTGTGATGTATGCTCTCTGGCAATTTTAACAGCTAGAGGGCTCCATAATGCATTCTGTAAACAATAATTTAAAAGAGTTGCTTGACTATTCTCAGCGTTTGCCGAATGAGTATAAACGTATTCAGACGCTTGAAGAAATGCAAAAGAATCTGGCAGCCGATCATCGTAAAGAAACTGCGCGAGCTTGGATAAGGACTGCTTTTGTTATTATTCCGCTCGCTGCAGCTCTTATAGCATTAACTTTCGGATCAAATATTGGTTTTTTCGCTTGGGGACTTGCTTATATGGTTGTCTCTATAAACGTTGGCTTTATTTATGATAGTAAATTTAAAGAAGAAACTGGACGCTCTCTTATAGATGGGAGAGCATTAAGGGTAGCTCTTTCGGTAGCCGGGCTAGCGATGATTATGCCTATTATTTTTGTCACGACCCGCAAAGAAAGAATCGAAGAATCTTTAAAGACAGCAATTTTTACGATGAACGGTTCAGCAGTATGTTGGCAAGTCCGAGCGGATGAAACAGATCTTTTTAAGGAAGAACTTAGAACTGCTGATCAGCTTGCCTCTTTTTTAGCAGGTAGTAGGGCAGAAAAAGATGTAACAACCTCCGAGCTGTGGCTTGAACAGCTTCAGACTAAGGCAAACAAAATAAAGCAAGCAACTCAATAAAATAGAAATTATTTTTTTTTTATTGTTTAGTTGATGTGTTTTTTTTGTTGTTTTGTTATAATTTCATGGAAAGAATTTCAGTTAAGAGGTGGTTTTAATGTCTGTTGTAAACGGTAATTTTAAGTCGAATAATTTATATGGAATGTGCCTTTCTTTTAATAAAGAAAGTCCGAAAATGCAAACACTTGAACAGATGAAAAATCATATGGTAGATCAAGATTTTTCAGAAAAAGCGTTTGCTTGTGTAGCATCTGCGGTTGCTATTACTATCTTAGCTGCTGCTATATTAGCGTTTAGTTCGGAGCTTATTGGCCTGGGTATTGTTTTTTTTGCTGGACATATGGTGAGTGCTTTTAAAATAGCAGGGCATTATACGGAAAAATATATTGAAGAAACGGGCGATGTTTATTTTGAATCGATGTTCTCAAAAGTAATACTGCTTTCATTCTTAGGGGGATCTTCCATTATACCTCTTTGTATGGCGTACACACGTCAAAGAAGAATTGAACAATCTTTCAACGAAGCGAAAAAAAAGATTGAAGATTTAAAACAAAAGTGGAACCCAGACATAATACGTGAATTTAGACAAGATCGCGCGAACCTAAGTGCTTGTTACAACGGAGTATCTTTAGCAGAAAACGGCTTAGTAAGACAGGGTGTTGTAGAGTTGGAACGGCGATTTGCATGGCTTGATTCTGCAATTAGTCAGGTAGAAAGAGGCCTTCAGCAAAGCTCAAAATAGATTGTTCTACTCAGCTTTGAGCACTTCCATGAAAGCGCTTTGAGGGATATTGACCTTACCGATCTCCTTCATGCGCTTTTTCCCTTCTTTTTGTTTTTCCCAGAGTTTTCGTTTGCGGGTGATGTCACCACCGTAACACTTGGCAGTGACGTTTTTGGTGATCGCGCTGATCGTTTCTCTGGCGATGATTTTGCCGCCGATGGCCGCTTGGATGGGTACTTTGAACAGCTGTTGCGGAATGACCTCTTTGAGTTTCGCGCAGATGGCTCGCCCTTTGCTTTCTGCTTTTGAGCGGTGGACAAGGCATGAAAAGGCGTCAACTGGTTCCTCGTTGACTCGGATTTCTAGTTTGACGATATCACTTTCTGCATAACTGTCCGCTTCATAGTCAAAAGAGGCGTATCCTCTGGTGACAGACTTGAGCTTATCATTGAAGTCTGTGATGATCTCGTTCATCGGGAGTCGATAGGTGAGCAGGAGATGCGTTGCACTCATCGTCTCTGTTTTGAGCAGCTCGCCTCGCTTTTCTGTCGTTAGCCCCATAATGGCGCCTAAATAATCGGTGGGCGTCATGAGGTGCACTTTGACCCAAGGCTCTTCGATAAAATCAATCAGTGAAGGATCAGGATATTTTGCGGGATTGTCGATGGAAAGCGTGCTTGCATCATTGAGAGTCACTCGATAGATGACAGAGGGTGCTGTTGTGATGATCGCAAGATTGAATTCTCGAGAGAGCCGTTCAAAAACAATCTCAAGATGCAACAATCCTAAAAAGCCGCATCGAAATCCAAATCCTAAGGCAAGGCTGCTCTCTTGTTCTACATGCAACGCTGAGTCATTCAGTTGTAGTTTGAGGAGAGCGTCTCGGAGAGCTTCAAAATCTGACGAATCGATCGGATAGATCCCTGCAAAGACGACAGGAGAAATGACTTTAAAACCTGGAAGGGGAGCTGGCGCTGGGAATTTATGGAGCGTTACAGTGTCGCCAATTTTTACATCGGCTGTATTTTTGATGTTCGCAACAAAATATCCCACTTCTCCTGGGCGAAGGATGTCGGTCGGTTTTTCGGTCGGAGAAAAAATACCCACTTCAATGATTTCGAAAGATTTTCCGGTGGCCATAAAGCGGATAAGAGATTTTTTTGTCATCTCTCCGCTGATAATGCGGACGTAGACCATAACGCCGCGATAAGGATCGTAATGGGAGTCAAATACGAGCGCACGAAGTAGGGAGTCAGCTGGTTCTTTCGGCGCCGGAATATCTATTAAAATTCTCTCTAAGACTGGAGCTATCCCGATATTGGATTTCGCTGAAATCAATAAGGCTCCAGAGGCATCGAGGCCGATCACATCTTCGATTTGCTTTTTTACGCTATCTGGATCTGCAGCTGGCAGATCAATTTTATTAATCACGGGCAGGATTTCTAGATTTCTTTCGATGGCGAGATGGACGTTGGCGAGTGTTTGGGCTTGGACGCCTTGCACGGCATCTACAACAAGCAAAGCCCCTTCGCAAGCAGATAAAGACCTGGACACCTCGTAGGCAAAGTCAACGTGGCCTGGAGTGTCAATCAGGTTGATTTGGTAGATTTCCCCATCGAGAGCTTGATAATACATCGTCACAGGGCGCGCCTTAATGGTGATGCCCCGCTCTCTTTCAAGGTCCATGTTGTCCAGGTATTGCTCCTGCATGTCTCTCACTTCTACTGTATGTGTGAGCTCCAAGAGTCGGTCAGCTAAGGTCGATTTGCCATGGTCAATATGGGCAATAATCGAGAAATTACGGATTTTCTTGCGGTCATAGATAAACATGCCCCTCAGTGTATGAAATTTGGCGTACTAAAGCAATGCAAAAGCTTCCAATGTAAAGAAAGTGTTGTCTTTTAAGGAAGTTTTTGTTTATCATTTTGTGCTTTGGAAAAAAAATTATGGATCAGATGTTTATCATGCCTATCTCAGAAACTTTGCAAAAAGGTTATTCCGATAACTTTGACAGCCGCTCTCTTCAAGGTAAGAGAAAGGGAATTGATGCGAAGGTACAAGGGTTTGCTCATACGAAGATGGGTAGTGGACTTGGATCTTTATTTGTCTCGATGGGGGCTCCTCCTTCCATGTTACGTGGGGTTAGATCATCTATTCGAAATGCATTTCGTTTAAAAAGGCAGTCCAAATGCATAGAACAGGGGCGTTTATTGGTTGAATTGGATGGTGTTCCTTTGGGATTAATGCCTTGCGGATTGGATAGTTGGATGAACGCTGTGATGCAGATTGTTTTGCGTTTGCCTATTTTTAGAACGATCCTTGCTTTATGGGCTCCTCAGAGTTTCGAGCCTTTTCAAACGTTTATTGAGCAATATGAGATAGACCGAAAAGCTCACGCAGTGATCTCTTCGGCTTCAAGTTTGAGTTTAGTTCTTTGTTTGGCGCAAAAAATTTCTCCGGAAGTTTTCTCTTTGCGCACAGGTCCTGATTTGTTTCAGATTTTTCGAGCCATCTTGTGGAGTTTTGTGTCTCAAGAATTAGCTTCTTTAAGAGGAGACTTTATTCATGAAAGCTGTTTGTTGATCGAATGGGACGGAGAAGGGTGGTCTTTGATCGAACAAAAATTGGCGGCGCAGTCTCCTTCGTATCTGCTCGTTTTTATGAAAAACTCTCCTGATTCTGTCGCTGCTAAACAAATTCCAGACCCTAAAAGAGGGGGGTATTATGAGCTGCAAGGTTTTATTGAAAAGCGGGGAGATGAAGGATGTTCAGAGTTTATCGCTTATGTAAAAGTGGCGGGGAAAAGTTGGTACCAGTGCCGCAATCAACGGATTGCTAAGCTCCACTCGATTCATTTGGATGTGCCTTTGCTCTCGAGTCGGTTTTTCTACTATAAAAAAACCTAGCTCCCCCGTAGGGAAGCTAGGTCTTTAAAGCTGTTAAATGAACAGTCTTTCTTATTGAGCTGACGCGCCAGCTGTTGCTACCACAGGAGCTGCTGCTGCTTTCTCAGCTTCTTTTTGCGCAGTTAAGGCAACAAAGCGTTTGTTGAGAGAGCGGACAGCTAAAATCCATGCTCCAATGATTAGAAACAAAATGCCGCCAATGATTGGTGTCACTGCTGCAAGAGATCCGAAAGAAACAATCAGAACTTGCTGAATCAATGAACCACTTGACTTGCCAAGGCGTGCTCCTACGACATCGATCGCAGCTTTTCCTTTAACCTTGGTTTCCTGGTCAAGAGGAATATAGGCCATTTCTTTGGTTGGATCAAAGAGCGAATACTTAGCTGACTTACTCATGATATTTTGCGCCGTTCCAAAAATGACTGCAAGCATGAGAGGTGTTGTTCCAAGCATTGAAATAAACCCAGCTAAAGAGTCACGGAAAATAACGAAGGAGAAAAAGCCTACGCCAGTGACTAGCAAGACAATCGGAGTGATCAGAGCTCCAACGCCCCAGCCAAATCGACGAATCACGTTACCGCCGACAAAAAGCATCATGAAAATAGTGACTATCCCTGTAATCGTAGAGAATTTGCCCATGAATGCATTGTACTCGTTACCGTTCGGGAACTGTAGTTTTAATTGCGATTTCCAGGTTACTTCAACGAGGTTAATAGCAATGCCATAGCCGATCACAAGGATGGCGAGGCAGCAGACATAAGGAGATCTTGCTAAGAGGAGAAAGCTTTCTTTTAAAGAAAGTTTTGGCTTTTCTTTCTTTGCTTTTTTCACTTCGTTTGGATCATAGAACCGGGTGTCTGTTAATACATTCTTGTCTATCCAATAGTAGATGCCGATAGCAAGAACTGCAGAAACGATCACAAAAGTAAGCATCCAATTCAAAGTAACGCCCCATGCATCAACGCTAGGTGGCAATTTAGAGCGAATATCAGAAAAGAAAATGATGGTAGGCCCTGATACGACCATTCCCAAGTTAGCTCCTAAGCCAAACATTGCATAAAATCGTTTTGACTCGGTAACGCGGGTGATATCATTGGCAAACCCCCAGAAGAGGAGTGAAACTGCTATGCTGCCCCAAAGTTCAGACATAATATAAAAGAGGGCATAGGTCCAGTTTCTAAAAATTGCGATCAGCCCAGCAAATCCTTGAGGTAAAAAGGCCTGTAGGCGGTCTGCCATCACTGTAGGATGGAGGACGTCGCGGTAAGGATATAATACCAAAGCGAATAGGGCGAAAAATGCGATGAATATACTGATCATCGTATAAAATAATTTTTGTTTGCTCAATACATTGCTCAACTTCGAGTAAACGACCATGAACAAGATAGCAAAAGGAAGAACGCCCCACATTTTTAAGAAGGGAATAGCCTCAGCGCCAGAACCTGGAGCTGTGACAATCAGAGCATCTTTTGTGTCTCGTAAAATGGTGTAGTTGAAGTTGATAAAGAAAAAAAGCATAAGCATGGGAAGGAGCTTTTTGAGCTCAAAACTATGAACGGGCCAGAAGAAGGACCTCCACTTCCCAAATTCTTTAACAGAAGTTTGCGACATATCAATCTAATCCTTTGAAAAGGTTTGTAAAGTTTGAAAACTAAATGAAATCATAAGAGATCTGGTATTAAAATCAAAGAGGGGACTTGTAAAATTCCAAAGAAAAACCCCTTAGATTATGGAGATCTAAGGGGTTTTTGATTAGGAAGAAAAACTAATTTTGAATCGTGTCGCTAGAAGCTAGCATGTTTTGCTGCACCTGAATAGCTTCAACGTACCCATTCCAAAGTTCCAACTCAACGCGCTGTCCGCGGATTGATTGGATCAGTTCTCGTTTGTAGGTAGCTAAAGATTTTTTTGGGCTTAGGATTGTAATAATTTCTTTGTCTCCAGCTAAGCGAGCGATATTGAGCATGCGCTCTAATTGGTTGCGAGTGAAGTTCATGTGATCTCTGCGCTTGCGGGATCCTCGAGCAGCTCTTTGTTTTGGAGTAACGCTGGTCGGTTTATCAGAATTGATGACAAAACGCTCAACAATTGCAGCGAGCTCTTGAGGCTGTTTTGTTTTCATTTTCTTAAATGTAAAATGGTGCATATAGCCGCCAGTTTTCATAGGGAGGTATTTGCAAAGCTCGTTTTCTTTTTTTGCGCCAATTTTTTTAATCGCGCGGTTGATCGAGTCTTCTATAGAAAACTTTTTCTTTACATCGCTGATTTCTTCTTTTTGTGCTGCAGTCATGATTTTTTATCCTATTTCTTCTTTGTTCTTTTGAACACCCTCGGAGTCTGTCTTTGAGTTGAGGCTTCGTTGGTTTTCGGGGTTATTTTGGCCGATTTTCGATTCTTTTTTGGGGTAGTAAACGGTTAGTTAATACAATTCCCCAAAAAAGAATCGAAAATAGGCTCAAAAGAACCCGAAAACCAACAGAAGCTCAATTCAAAGACAGACTCTTATGTAGGTGGTTTTAATGACGGATTATATAAATGCTGTACATTTTTAGCAAGAAATAATGATTTTACCCTTTTTTTCTTAAGTTCTATACTATATAGTCATTGAAAAAAGTATCGTGGGTTATGAAGTCTTGGATTGCAACAGTTTCTGTTGTTTTGTTGTTTGTTGTATTGATCTGCTTCAATAGTAGCTGCTCTCAAAATGATCGTGTAGAAAAATTAAGATTGTGGATGAAGCCAAGCAACAAAATAAAGATTCTTTCAACAACTGTCCAGATAGGGGATTTAGTGGAAGAAATTGGGGGGGATCGGATTGATCATTTGGTCCTTATTCAGGGGGAGTTAGATCCTCATAGTTATGAGCTTGTGAAGGGAGATGATGAGAAATTTTCTAGGGCAAATCTTATTTTTTATAATGGGTTAGGTCTTGAGCACGGAGCGAGTTTGCACGCCACTTTGCGCTCTCATTCGTCAAGTATAAATTTAGGAGAGCAGATCCGGCAAAAACAGCCACAAAAAATTTTGAAAAAACAGGGGTTGATAGATCCTCACATTTGGATGGACCTTTCTTTATGGAAAGAGGCGATTGATCCGATTTTAGAAAAACTTATTTACTTAGATCCTGAAGGAACTCTTTTTTATCAGCAAAGAGCTGAGCAGTTAAAAGAAAAAATGAGCGCCCTTCATGAAAAGATGTACTCTTTATTGCAACAGGTGCCGTCAAAAAAACGTTTCCTTGTCACCTCTCACGATGCGTTTCATTATTTTACAAAAAGTTATTTGGCGGATCTTGAGGATGGCGACAGCTGGGAAGAGCGGTTTGCTGCTCCCGAGGGGTTGGCCCCTGATGGACAGTTAAATCCTGTAGATATTGAGGCAATCGTCCAATATCTTCGTAAAAAAAATATTTCAGTCATTTTCCCCGAGTCAAATGTCAGCAGAGATTCAATAAAAAAAATTGTCTCGGCTGGTCTGGAATTAGGGCTTCACATTAGCATTTGTTCTGAAGTACTATATGGAGATGCTATGGGAGGGGGTGAACATCACTCTTATTTTGACTCGATGTTTCATAATGCCGAAGTGATCGCTAAATATTTAGGAGAATAAGTTGGGGCCAGTTTTTGTTGCTGAAGAGCTATATGTAAAGTATGACAAGACTCCTGTCCTTTGGGACATTTCTTTTTCGATTCCAAAGGGGGCTTTGGTTGGTATATTGGGGCCGAATGGGGCAGGGAAAAGTTCTTTATTGAAAGCTGCTTTAGGTCTTGTGAAACCCCTTTCTGGAAAAATAGAGTTTTTTAGCCAGCCTTTAGCTGAGGTCCGTAGGAAAATTGCCTATGTTCCTCAAAGGCAATCGGTAGATTGGGATTTTCCTATCACGGCGATGCAAGTGGTGCTTATGGGACGCTATGGCAGGTTAGGTTGGTTTGGACGTCCTTGTAGAGCCGATAGAGAAGCTGCTGAAAAGGCGTTGGAAATTGTAGGAATGACCCATTTTGCAGATCGACAAATTAGCGAGCTTTCAGGTGGGCAGCAGCAAAGGTTGTTTTTAGCGCGAGCTCTTGTGCAAAGTCCTGATATTTTTTTATTAGATGAACCTTTTGCAGGGGTGGATGCAACTACAGAGCATGAGATTATGAGCGTCCTTAAGCAGCAAAAGAAGGAAGGAAAGACGATTCTTCTGGTCCACCATGATTTGTCCACGGTTGAATCGTATTTTGATTGGCTTCTTTTGCTTAACGTTCGTTTAGTCGCTGCAGGAGCTGTAAGTGAAGTGCTCACGTCCCATCATTTGGCTAAAGCGTTTGGAAAAATGCCTACCGTATTTGACGAAGCGGTCAGCTTATCGGTCAAGAAGATGGGCGGTTATTTATAGAAGCTGTCTAAGGGAAGTCTTATGATGCAGTATTTTTCAGATCCTATTTTGAGAGCGCCGGTTTGGGGATGCATGTTGATGTGTTTGAGCGCCTCCTTAATGGGCGTGGTTGTGTTTTTGCGTAAGACATCTTTGCTTGCTGAAGCTCTTTCTCATGCCTCTTATCCAGGCGTTGTGCTCGCTATGTTTGTTTTAGCAGGGAGCTCTCTTTCCGGGCAAACAAATGATTGGATGTTTCTTGTTGTTCTCCTAGGCGCTTTGATCTCCTCTTTTTTGGCTCTCCAGGCTATTGAATGGCTCAAAAATAAGAGAAAAGTGATCTCGGATACGGCTCTTTGTTTTGTTCTTTCTCTCTTTTTTGGTGTTGGAATTGTTGCATCGTCAGCTTTGCAAAGCTCGTACCCTTCATGGTCTAAACAGGTGCACATGCTCCTTTTTGGTCAAGCTGCAACCATGACAGATGTCCATATTGTCATTTATGGAGTGTTGGCTTTTTTTGTCGTGGTATTTTTACTTTTTGCCTATCGCCCTATCCATATGATGTTGTTTGATAGTGCCTACGCCAGTAGCTCGGGTGTGCGCGTGCAGTGGGTAGAGAGGATTTTTTTTGCATTTCTTCTTTTGTCGGTCGTAGTCGGGATGAGAAGTGTCGGGATGATCTTGATGTCTGGCATGTTAGTGGCTCCAGCTGTGGCCGCGCGTCAGTACACAAACCGACTGTCTAGGATGTTTATTCTTGCGGGGCTCTTTGGTGTTGCGAGCGCTTTTTTAGGCTACGTACTTTCTGTAGAAGGTTCTCTTTATTGGAGCACTCCTACATCCAAATGTTCTTTACCTACAGGACCTCTTATTGTGCTAGTGGGTGTATTGTTAGCGCTGGGCTCTTTATGCTTTGCTCCGCAAAGAGGAGTGGTGTTTCGTTTGATCAGAGTGTTCACATTTCATCTCAGATGTTTGCAAGAAAATATTCTTAAAGGTTTATGGAAACGTAAAAACGCCTCTTTGCACCAGTTGCAAGAAACCCATCTTGTCTCTTTTGTGCTCCTCAGATGGGTTCTTTGGAGGATGATCAGGCAGGGTTGGTTAAGGAAAGAAACCTCCCATTATGAATTGACTGGAGATGGTTATCAAAAAGCGGCTGCGGTTGTACGCTTGCACCGTCTTTGGGAAGTCTATTTAACGGATTATCTCGACAAAGAGCCAGGCTGTGTGCATAGAAATGCTGAGGAAATGGAGCATATCTTGACGCCGGACTTGGAAAGGAGACTGACCGAGCTGCTTTCTAATCCGCAAAAAGATCCCCATCATCAACCCATCCCAGATAGGAAGCTTTTATGAGTGCCTATTGGGATGTCAATTTTTTCTCTTTTTTCCTCCTTTTTTTTCAAAGACTCCCTCTTCTCTTCATGGGCAAGGAGGCTTTTTGCTCTGATGAAGTTCAGCTGATTGTCATCAGTGCAGTTGCTTTTTCTTGCGGGCTTGTTAGTCCTTTGCTTATTTTGCAGCGGATGACAATGCTGGCAAATTCTCTTTCTCATACCGTGCTTTTAGGAATTGCTCTTTCAGCTCTTGTGGCTAGAGCTTTCTGGGGAGGGCAGTGGTTTGATATGTCTTCTTTGCTCTTAGGAGCGTTTATTGCCGCTCTATTGACAGCTGTGAGCAGCGATGCATTAGCTAAATGGTTTCGTTTACAGGCTGATGCGAGCATCGGTCTCGTGTTTACGGGGCTTTTTGCGATAGCCATCATAATCGTAACCATTTATTTACGCGATGTCCATTTGGGGGTAGAGGCGATTATGGGCAATGCTGATGCCCTCTCTATCAGTGATGTGGCTTTGCCAGCTTGTTCGATTATCGTGAATGCTATGATCATTTTTCTATTTTTTAAGCAATTTCAGTTGATGAGTTTTGACAGTTCTTTAGCGAGAATTTTTGGAGTCAGAGTAGGGTTTTTTCGTTATCTTTTTCTACTTCTTGTAGCCATAACATGCATCGGCGCTTTTCGGGCCGTAGGTGTAGTTGTTGTATTGACGTTGTTAACAGGTCCTTATTTGATTGCTCGTCTGTTTTGCTCTAGGCTCTCTAGATTGCTTGTATGGACTCCTTTGATTGGAATGGGAGCTGCTTGGATGAGCGTCGCAATATCTCGCCATGTGTTTAACATTCATGGTTGGGCGCTTTCTACAGGAGGGATTGTGTCGGTCGTTATTGGGCTTCTTTATCTCTTGGCTCTTCTGGTAAAAAAATTGACAACTACCAAAAAACTTCACAGAGAGACAGAAATATGTTAACCTTAAAAGGGTGTTTAAAAATTAGAGCAGGCAGATGGATCTGATGTATATATTATTGGCAATTGTGGGCCTTGGCTTTTTAGTGTTTATTCATGAGCTTGGGCATTATTGGTTAGCGAAGCGTGCTGGAATGAAAATAGAAATCTTTTCTATCGGTTTCGGACGTCCGCTGATCTCTTGGATGTTTCAGGGGGTCAAATGGCAAATTTGTCTATTACCTTTTGGGGGGTACGTAAAAATTGCAGGGATGCAAAGAGAAGGGAACGTAGAGCCTTGCGATGTCCCCGATGGTTTTTATAGTAAATCGCCAGGAAAAAGAATTCAAGTCGCCTTGGCCGGTCCTCTCGTCAATATCGTGTTTGCTTTTCTTGCGTTTACTTTTCTCTGGAGTCTGGGTGGAAGAGATAAGTCTTTTAAAGAATACACCCAGCGGATTGGATGGATTGATCCTACATCTACTTTATATGAACAGGGGGTTCGTCCTGGTGATGTTGTCCAAAAATATGATGGGCGCCCCTTTAGAGGGATAAAGGATCTCTTGGTTGCATCGGTGATGGATGAGTCGATGATGCAGATTGAGGGGTATAAGGTTGATTATGAAACAGGCAAAGAGATTCCTTTTCAATACACCTTAAAGCATGATAAGAGATCGGATCTTTCTCAAGATATGAGAACAATTGGCATTTCCGATCCGGCTAGTTATTTAATTTATGCAGAGTCCGGTCTCTTGGAAGGTGCCCCGATTGTAGCTAGTGGCATGAAACCTGGAGATCGATTGATTTGGGCTGATGGGGAAGTTTTATTTTCCCTAAAGCAGCTGAGCCATGTGATTAATGAGCAAACAGCTTTTTTAACTGTACGGCGAGGGGATGAAGTCTTTCAAACGAGAGTTCCTCGGGTACTCATAGGCGATTTGAAGATGAGCTCTTATGAGCGCTCAGAAGTCGATGATTGGCAACATGAGATCGGGCTGCAGAAAAAAGTTCAAGATCTTGCCTTTATTCCTTATAATTTATCGCCTGCTTGTGAAGTAGAAAGTCGTCTGCCGTTTATTGATGAACAAGAGCAGAAAAAAGCTTTTCAAGATTGTCAGCGGTGTGCCTATTTTCATCCTTTACAAGAAGGGGATCAGATCCTGGCAGTAAATGGCCATGCAGTGGGCAGTGCCTACCAATTTTTGGAGCATTTGCAAACGAGGGAAGTTCTTTTAATTGTAGAGAGAAATCCTGAATCTGTAGAAAAGGTGCTTTGGACAGAGGCGGATAAGCAGTTTGATGATTTTCGATTAGCCGATCTTCAGGCAATTGTGTCGAGCATTGGGACAAATCAGTCTATAAGCTCCTTGGGATCTTTACATTTGCTGCGCCCTACAACTCCTCTTTCCTATAGTCATTTGCCGTTTGTCTCTGAACAAAAAAACTTGATCCTTGCGCAGATGGAGAAACAAAAAAAAGCCATTGAGGGGATAAAACATGCAGGGGCAAGAGCTGAGGCTTTCAGACAGTTTGAACAGCAGCAAAATAGACTTGCATTAGGCGCCTCACTTCAGGATCGAGTCGTGGTCTATAATCCGAATCCTGCCCAGCAGTTTGGCGATGTGATTCAAGATACAGCTCTTACCTTATCAAGATTAGTTTCTGGCAAGTTGAGCCCTAAATTTATGTCGGGTCCTGTTGGGATCGTACAAGTTGTGCATCATAGTTGGATGATAGGAGCCAAAGAAGCTCTTTATTGGATGGCAGTGATTAGCTTAAGCTTGGGGCTTTTGAATTTATTGCCTTTGCCTGTCCTCGATGGAGGGCATATCGTATTTTCTCTGATCGAAAAAATCATAAGACGTCCTATTAAAGCCAGAACCATGGAGAGGATGATGATCCCTTTTGTTGGGCTTCTTGTGGCGTTTTTTGTGTATATTACCTATCAGGATATTACGAGGCTTTTCGGATCGTTTTTTTAGGTATAAATGACTATAGATCCCCCAACCTCGCTTTCGAGGAAGGGGGATTTGAATGGTTTCTTTAACAAGCGTTAAGATCTAGAAAGCTTGGCTGCTGTTCCAGAGTGATTGGTGTTTCTTCTACAACCT
The DNA here is from genome assembly GCA_030681135.1 of Chlamydiales bacterium. Taxonomy (GTDB): domain Bacteria; phylum Chlamydiota; class Chlamydiia; order Chlamydiales; family SM23-39; genus SZAS-17. Next base: position 19,255 of record JAUXXF010000025.1, on the reverse strand, counting down.
GCTCAAGCTTCTTTTCCTCGGGCTCTTTTACAGCCTCCTTCCATCCTTCTTCTGAAGCAGGCTGCAGGCCATATCCTTTATTTGTTTGAGGATCAAGATAGCTAAGATCTAAGGTTTTTAAAGCCTCATCTAATCGACTAAAGGTAGGATCTACAGCAGCAAAAGAGAACTCTTTAAGCGGCTTTACTTTTGTGAGAAGAGATCCGTTTTTTTGTTCTTCGGAAGCATTTTTTACCCAGTCATCATATGTTTTCGTTAAAGCGGGTTGTCCTCTGTAGAGACTTTTAACGATTCCCCATCCTACAAGCTCTGGATGTAAAACACTCATAAGACCGTCGAGACTAGGTTCTATTTCAGGTATCCGTTGCTCTATACGATCTTTGAATACCTCTTTGATCCGCTTTTCTATAGTTTCTAAATGTTGAACTGCGTTGCAGAGTGCATTTTCGTGTTCACGAATGATCTCAATCATGATTCCTAAGTTCTTCATGGTTTCATAGGCGTCTTCCGAAATGGGATTTCTCGTACAAAGTTGGCGTGTTTTAGTAATTGTTTGAAACAGTTCGTTGACTAGTTGTTTTGTTTTTTGAAAGGTATGGTAATTTGTCAGCGCCGTTCTCTCTATTTGCTCTTTTTGCTCAGCAGTATAAGTAGAGATAGATAGATCTATAGTTTGCCTAGACCACTCTCCTTTGCAACAATCCATCTTTTTAAGATTTTCTCCTAAAACGGGCTCCGCCTGAGAGTAAAAATGGAGAGCTTGTTGTATAGATTTTTGATAAAGGGTTTCTGAACATGCTTGTGTAGCCATAATAGAACCTCATATGTTTTGTTTTTTTTCCTCTTAAGGAAGGGGAGTCTTCACAGCTGTCTGTGAAGGTAATATCTTTTATAGAATATGCGAAATATTTTAAAGAAAAATTTACACATACGAAGGTTAGTCTTGTCTGTCCTTTGGTTGTTTTTTTAGAGAGGGTGTGCTACAAATAACGCCTTTAACTAGGAGATTCAACATGTTCCCTCTTATTTCTTCTTACGCAAGATCTTTGCCTTCTTTTATTTCTCAGGCTAAAGATTCAACTAGCCAACTTTTTGAAGCTGCTATGGGCAGTTTTATAGAAATGCTTAAAACTACAGGAACTTCTAGTTTCAGAGTCATATCGAGATTGATTGTTCAAAATCAAGAAGGTCCAATGGTAAAAAAAATAGGAAAAACTGCCTTCTATTTATTATTGAGTGGAAGCTTATTCGGTTCTTTTTCTTTACATGGAAAAGAGACAGGCTCTTCATTTGAAGACTGCTTAATGCCAATGATCTTATCACCGATAGAGGGGAAGATGTGGGTTGAACAATGTGTTCAGCAACACCCAGAAGTTTTATGGCTTGCAAATAGCGAAGTTCATAAGACTGAAGAAGGACAGGCGACTCTTCAAGGAACATATTCTGAGCAGTTGTTTGGTCAAAAATATATTGAATTTGATCGTACGATCATGACTCTTCATTGCTTAAAACTTCTATTGGATGGAAGTGAAAAAGCTTATGCAACGTTCACAGCAGCTCAACCGGAGAATGGGAAACTTTCATTCGAGAGTTTCCAAATGCTTCATCTACAAGGACAAACCATCTTAAAATCAAGATGGGGAGGAATGTCTGAGCTCCAAATGGCCGAAGCTATGGAAACTGCTTTAGTCCTCGGCGATATTGGAAAAAGCGAAAAAGCCAGAGCTATATTTAATCCTTATGGAATCAAAGCTCCAGATCATGATGATTTTTATGGAGAGGCGATGCAAATCATCTTCCACAGCCCTAAGCTTTGCCCTTCTTTTGCTAAATTGCCCACTTCTGCCAAAAAGCTGCTCTTTAAAATCGCAAACTTAGCTCATTATGGACATGTGACCCATTTGGAGGGAGGTCTTGGAATGTTTAGTAAATTAAAAGAAAGCGGAGTTCCTTCTACGGATCCCATCGCCCTTTCTTTTGATTTGTTTGTCCATACATGTGATGTGGCTGGCGCTTTAGGTCATGTGAATAATCAATCTTCTATAGTCTATACAGAATCCACACATCAAGCGATGCAGGCAATGGCAGAGGCTGTAAGAGTCCTTATCTCACCGAATGCGAGTGAATTGGATGCGTATAATGCTTATCTTAGCGTGCGTGCATCTTGGCTAGGTCTTAATTGTCATCATCATTCTGATCGTGTATTAACGCGTGTTGGAGCCATGTTGAGGTTATTTACTGTAGAGGAAGGAATGGTTCTTAGAAAAGCGATTGCTGAACTCGATCCTGTGATGCAAACCCGTATTGCTGCCCAGTTAGATGTTCAATTGAAAGAATCTGGTCGGACGCCTACTTATATGCCGGCTGTGTTAGTGAATTTGGCCAATAATCCAGCGTTGGGAGTTACCAAAGAAGAGAGGTTATCGAAAGCAGTCACTATCGGGCTGCCTTTTATAACGAGAGTCTTGGAGCGGCATAAAGAACTCATGGCAAAAGGGGAAATCGATCCAACTATTCCGCTGAACTTTAATGCCATGGCAGGCCTGGCGAAGAATTCGCCAAATTTTTTGAAAGGAGAATTTACGATTAATCAAGAGAGCGGCGTTGTCATGGCCCTCTAAGTTGGTTGTAAAAAAGAAAGCCTGGCTAATGAATTAGCCAGGCTTAAGTTGGGAGAAAATAAACTTACTTATTCTTTATCGATGATTTCGACTTCTGCATCTTCTAGGTTGTTTTTATCCCCAGAGTTAGCAGCGGATGCTTGAGGCGCAGCTCCTTGAGCCTGGCCTGCTTTAGAGAGCTCTTCTCCAATTTTCTGCATGTGCTGCTGCAAGTCAGCTGTTTTGGTTTTAATAAGCGCTGTATCTTGTGAAGAGATCGCTTGTTTTACTTCATCGATTTTACCCTGAATTTCGGAGGCGATATTCGCAGGCAATTTATCTTTGAACTCGGTCAGCGATTTTTCTGCTCGGAAGACCAGTGCATCGGCTTCGTTGCGTACTTCGACTTCCTCTTTGCGCGTTTTGTCTTCCTCAGCATGCAGTTCCGCTTCTTTGATCTTTTTTTGGATTTCTGCATCGGTTAATCCCGATTTTGCTTCAATCTTGATCTTTTGTTCGCGGTTTGACTGCTTATCTTTTGCAGAGACGTGTAAAATACCGTCTGCATCGATATCGAACGCTACTTCAATTTGAGGAACGCCTCGAGGAGAAGGAGGAATATCAGTTAGATCGAATCTACCAATTTCCTTGTTGTCTTTCGCCATAGGGCGCTCACCTTGGAGGACGACGATCGTCACTGCGGGCTGATTATCTGCAGCAGTTGAGAATACTTGTTTTTTCTGTGTAGGAATCGTCGTATTGCGCTCGATGAGAGCTGTCATCACGCCGCCGAGCGTCTCAATGCCGAGAGTAAGAGGAACCACGTCTAGGAGAAGAACGTCTTTGACATCTCCTGCGATAATGCCTCCTTGAATAGCCGCGCCGATAGCTACAGCTTCGTCAGGATTTACTCCTTTATGAGGTTCTCTTTGGAAGAGCTCTTTGACTTTTTGCTGGACTATTGGCATACGGGTCATTCCACCGACCAAGATAACCTCGCCAATATCGGAAATATTGATGCCGGCATCTTTGATGGCCTTTTGGCAAGGAGCTACGGTTCTTTCAACCAGATCGTGGCAAAGACTTTCTAATTTTGAGCGGTTGAGCGTCAAAGCGAGGTGTTTAGGTCCGCTAGCGTCCATGGTAATAAAGGGCTGATTGATCTCTGTCGTCATGACGCCAGAGAGCTCGATTTTTGCCTTTTCCGCTGCATCGCGAAGGCGCTGCAAAGCCATTTTATCTTTGGAAAGGTCTATGCCGTGCTCTTTTTTAAATTCGTCGAGCATCCAATGAATAATCACGTTGTCGAAGTCGTCGCCACCAAGATGCGTATCGCCGTTTGTTGCGAGCACTTCAAAGACGCCATCGCCGATTTCAAGAACAGAAACGTCGAATGTACCGCCGCCTAAGTCATACACAACGATCTTTTTGTCGGTCACTTGTTTATCAAGTCCGTAAGCTAAAGCTGCAGCTGTAGGCTCTGGAATAATTCGCTTTACGTCAAGTCCAGCAATCCGACCAGCATCTTTTGTTGATTGGCGCTGCGAATCGTTAAAATAAGCTGGAACCGTGATCACAGCTTCTGTGATTTTTTCCCCAAGATAGCTCTCTGCAGTCTCTTTCATCTTAATCAGCACTTGCGCTGCAGCTTCCTCGGGAGAAACTGGCTTGCCGTCTACTTCAAAGATTGCATCGCCATTGGCATTTTTGATCACTTTATAAGGTACTGTGGCAATTTCCGAGCTCGCTTCATCAAACTTTCGTCCGATGAATCGTTTTGTCGAATAGAGCGTTTTATCAGGGTTGGTGACCGACTGTCTTTTTGCAGGTACACCGACGAGCCTTTCAGATCCTTTAAATGCGACGACAGAAGGAGTGGTTCTCCCGCCTTCTGCGTTGGAAATAACTATAGTAGAACCGCCCTCCATGATAGCAACACAAGAGTTGGTGGTTCCTAGGTCAATACCGATAATTTTTCGTTTTTTTGTCATAAGGTTTCTCTTTTTTTTACTTTAATTTGTTGTTTCTTTAGAAGTTTGTTCGGCCTGCGATTCATGTTCTTTACAAGATGTCTCAGCTTTTGGCCGTTTAGCTACCTTTACCCGGGCTGGGCGGACCACGCGCGATGCGCTCTTATACCCTTTGGTAAATTCTTGTAAAATAATTCCTTCTGCATGTTGCTCAGTCTCTAAAATTTCTACTGCTTCATGGGAGTGAGGATCAAATATGTTGCCTTCGGAATGAAAGGCGACCACTCCATGATTGTGCAAAATTTCTTTAAACTGCGTTAAGATCATATGAAATCCCATGGCCCAGTTTTTGACCTCTGGAGAGGCTTGCTCTGTGAACTTGAGTGCGTTTTCTAAATTGTCCAAAGGAGCTAAGAATTCGCTAATGCAGTTTTCATAGCAAAAACGGAGCATGTCTTGCTTTTCTTTTTGGAGTCGTTTTCGCATATTTTCCTGTTCAGCCAAAGCTCGAAAATATTTTCCCTTCCAGTCTTCTTCCGCTGGTTTAGTTTCGGGCTCAGACTCTAAGGAAGCTTGACTCTCTTCCAATAGCTCACTTAGCGTATCATCATTGAGTGCAGCTAGAGATTCTTCTGCGAGTTGGTCTTCTGGATCATTCATCATGGTTTTTCATCTTTTGTTTGGTTTTTATTTTCTAGTTGGATGGATGTCTCTTCAGCATCGATCCGTTGAGAGCCTAAAATAGTGGGCTGCCGATATGTGATTTTAAATGTGTAGACGCTTTTGGTCAGCAGCTCGCTAATGTGCTCTGAGCAAAGCTGAATGAGCCCAAATAAATTTCGATAGGGCATCCGCATAGGCCCTAGCAGGGCAATCGATCCTGAGATGGTTGTATGAATATGGTAGGGGACTGCCAAGACTGCACATTCAGCTCCGGAAGGAATATGAGGGTCTAATTCATCTCCAATCCAGGAGGTCAGTTTTCCTTTTTGAGAGCAGGAGCGAAGCATGGCGCGCATTTGAATGGGATCTTCCAATAGGCTTAAAGAGCTAGCTAGCGCCGTAGGATCATTGAATTCAGGATAGTTGAGTAGTTTAGAAAGACCTGTTCGGAAAATATCTTCTTCAGGGAAGTTCACATAGCCAACGACGTGACGGACGATCACCTCATTATAGATGCGCTGCGCTGTTTTGGTGTCAGCCTCTCTTTCGAACAGGATTTTATCGCCCTTATTCATGCGCCAGAGGAAGTATTTTTCGCAAAGAGGCAAGAAGGATTCAGATACAGGGCGATCTAGATAGATCGTTTCTGTCCGAACCAGCCCAAAATCTGTGATCAGTATAGCGAGCATTTTTTCTTCGTTCAGTGAGACGAGTTTTACATTTTGGATAAAATCTTGGTCGAACCTGGGAGAGGAGGCAAATACGGCGCATTGGGTGATTTCACTGAGGGTTTCTGCTGCTTTATGTAAAAGGGTTGCAACTTCTTGCGACTCTTTATGCAATGTCTTTTGGAATAGATCAATCTGCTCTTGCTCAACGATCCCTTGCTCTTGAAATGTGTCAGCGTAGAGTCTAAAAGCTCGGTCAGTAGGAATTCTTCCTCCCGACGTGTGGGGTTGCTTGAGAAAGCCGAGCTCTTCCAATTTACTGAAGTAGTTACGGATTGTGGCTGAACTGAGCGACTCAAATCCATGATCTTGAAGAGTTTGAGAGCCAATTGGCTTGCCTAGCTTGAGGTATAGTTCGACGAGCCCCAATAAAACGGCCTGTTCCCGGTCGTTTTTTGAGGGTTTTTTGCTGGTAAGAGATTTGAGAGTTGCCTGTTTCATCCAGTTACCTTGTTCTATTTCTGTATTATAGCAGAAGGGTTTCCAGGATGCAATCGATTTTTAGCAATCAAGTCAAAGGATTGCTGACTCGCTTTCTTAAGTTATTTATGGACAGTTGTTTATGCTTTTATTGTGAGGGGTATTGATTTTGGTTTCTCTTATTTTTTACATTTTTCATAAAAATATAGAACGGGGTTTCCCTTTCAATCATTTCCGGATTTTTCTACAATGTCTCTTTTTTGTAGAGGAGAAGGATGTGTCGATAAGTTTACCTGCCAAGACGAGTAAAGTATTTCATTATCAAATGCTGCCGTCTGTATTCCAGCTAGCAGAAGCTCCCACTTATATAGCTTGGCAAGCTCTTCAATCCTCTGAAAAACTATGGAACCAAGAATCAGCAAATTCTTCACATCGTTTTATCAATCGAACTCTTGCCATTCTCTCAGGAGTAGGGGGGTATGTGGGGGGAATGATCGCACTTCCCATTACTCTTGCTTGTACCCCAGTAACTATTGTGGCTGATGTCGTCATTGGCATAGCAGAATGTTCTTTTTGCTATTATCATGGGTTGTCAGGTAACGATATTAAAAAAATTGCTCACAGGAAATTTGTCATCTCACCTCTTCAACAGTTTATTTTCTGTTCAGCGGCAATTTCTGCGATTGTTATAGCAAATGTGATCTTTTCCGGGGGGTATTTGTTAACCCTTTCTAATCCCTTAGCTCATTCTCTTTCATCAATATTTTGGACGTTCGGCTACGCAGCAGGACAAGTAAGCGTAGGAAAACTTCCTTCGAACCTCAATCATCAATCATTCAATATTTTTATTAATGGAGGCTCGGGAGAAACGGAGGGAGGAAAATGGGTAGATGGTGATAACACACCACCTGGAGAATCTTTTAATGATCATGATGAACGAGTCCTTGGATGGGAAAGTTATATCGCGGAAGAACTGTGTCATCTATCTTCTATCGACGACGCAAGAGTCCATGAAAAATACATCGCGTTTAAGAAAGGTGTCTTTGAACAAAAAACTCCTCGAGAGCTTCTTAGCCTAAACATTGGTTTTTCTCAGGAAGAACTAAGAAAATCCTACAAAACTCTTGCGCTAATTATTCATCCTGATAGAAATGCCTCCTCGATAGAATCTGAAAGCCTTTTTAAAATTTTAAATCAGGCCTACAACAGGCTTTATCGAGACATATAAACCAGTCCCTACACCTGTCAGAAATCAGGCTATACCGTTTTCGCTTCGAAAGAGCCCAAGGGAATCAAGGCAGCTTCTTAGCGCATTTTTTTTTCTTTAGGTCTTGAATCAGCGTTTCAATTTCTATGAGCTCTTGATCAGAAACGTTTTTGTCAGTTTTCAAAAGGTAGCTGACTAAAGCTGTAGACTTCCCGCTAAAAATCTTATCTCGAATCCGTTTTAGGATGTTTTTAGAAGGTATTTCATTGGTTGGCTCAATCCAGTAGCAGTATTTTTTTCCTTCTTTTTTTCTCATCAATTCGCCTTTATCTGCCATACGGCTCATAACGGTCATAATGGTGGTGTAGCTGCTTTGTCCACCTAAGAAGGTGTGTACGTCGCGGACTGTAGCTCTACCCAGCTGTTGTATCGTTTGTAAAATAGATAGCTCCAGTTCTCCGAAGCTCAGTTTTCTCATGGTGCCCTTCTTGTTGTTCCTAAGAGACTGCCTGCAATCTAGAGGAAAAAATCTGGAGAATCTTTTTTCCTCTAGATTGCGGATAGGCTCAAAGAGTGAATCGTTCTCTAGAAGAGAAGTTATTTTGATCAGAAGTGGATTTAATGAGAAGTAAAATTTTTACCTAGTTTATTTGATGGAAGGAGATTGAATACGAAGGCTTTAGGTATAGACTTAAAATCTTTAGTAGATTAAATTGGCTTCTAAAATAAAGGATTGTTTGCATGAGCGATGTGTCTATGGGGTATTCTGTGACCCTTCAGAAAAGTGGGTTGGCAATGGATTATTACTTCTGTACTATTTATAAGAATACACCAGAAGGGCTTGTGCAATTTTTCGAGAGAGATATTTGTGGATCAGACCTACCTAATTTTACGATTCCACTGCCCTCTTCTTCCTTAGCCGATTGGAGCTTTGGCGTTGTTGGATTTAGAGAAGAAACCGGAGATACCCCTCTTTGTCAGAAAGTCATAAAACTTCAAGAACTTGTCCAATCAGGGTCTGTTTTTCTCTCTTAAAGAAAAAATGTCTAAGAGAAATTGAAAGCCCCTTTGCTCTTCCATTGTAGGAGTTCGGTTTATTTTTGAATTTCGACTTAAGTTTAAAAGATCTCTGAGCTCTAACAAAGGCTGCATTGGTTTGTTGTTTAAAGCATCGATATGAGCTGCTGTTACGGCTTTCTTAAAATCAAATTCGGGGTGTGTTGGGTCTGATAAAATTTTTTCTAGTTGAAGATTGCGAGAGAGCAAGGCCTCTTCACGGGCTGTGGTTATTAAAGTGTCGAAAAAAGGTGTAAATATTTCGCAAAACTTTGAAGAAAAACCTGGTATTTTTTTGTGTGACTGATAGCCATCTCGAAGATTGTCTAACCAATGAGAGATCTCGTTAAACTCATCTACAGAAGGGTAGGTATAGTGATCCGTTTCGTGTCCTCTTGAAAAACTGATATTTCCAAGGGTAGTCATCATAGGGATGATTTGCTTTGAAACATTTTCTAAAAAGAGTGTTGCATCCCTTTCAGTAATATGAGAGTTTGCCTTTTCGATATGAGCCATTGCTGGAGCGATTCTTTCAACAACCCAATCTTGTGTTCTTTGGCTGGTTAATACCTTTAACTCTTGATCTTGGAAAAATTCTCTCGCAGCGGCTTTAGCTTTTGCTATCAATTGCGGTGGGAGCTCTTCTTCGAGCTCTGGTGCCCTTGTTTGAGTATTTTCTAAAAGCGCATGACATGGTTTAATAGACATTTTCCCTCTACATCTTATTTTTATTATCTAAGTTACACGCGCAGAGATCTTTATAGGTTATTTGAAAGCGGTCAATAAACGGCCAAAGTCCAGAAAAATCCGGGGCCGCTTGCGCGAATTGTCTTTCGGCGGTTTGACTTGTTCAAATATGACACTATTTCTCGCGATCGCACTGATAATTATCCTACATTTGTAGTATATAAGTCTAGGGACGATTCTTTTGTGTTAGCTTTTTCTAGGAAAGTCGTAAATGCTTAAATTTTAGTATGTAAAAACTAAAAATTAAAATATGGTTATGTTGAAAATATTTATTTGATTGTAAATAAGTAAATGCATATAATTACTGGTGTTTTAGGTTGGAATGTTTTAATTAATTATAAAAAATAGGGGTTAATTATGTCTTCTGTGAGTTTTTCAAGTCTTTCTACACGAGCCAGCGATTTTTTTGCGGTGAGCAAAACAATAAGTAGCATTAAAGAAGAGGCTATAAGAGTAAGTGATTATATTGAAAAGAATCATTTTATCATTACAACGACAGGATATTCTTTGATGCTTAGCGCAACTGCAGTGGGGGGTTTTGCACTCTTAGGAAGTGCAGCTTTTCTAGCGGCTTCTGGGGTTGGGGCTGGGGCGTTGCTCGGTGGTATTTTTATATCGGGTTTTTTGCCAGCGGCTGTAGCAAATGTCAATCGAGCAGCTAGAAACTATTTCAATATGTAGACCGTTAATCTTCGAATAGGTCGGGATCATTAGCGATCAAGGGGAGGATGTCGGAAATGCTTGGATTCCAGTCCAGCCCCTTTTTGTACACGAGCTGAGAGCTGATGTAGCAGGCGATGATGGCCTTTTTATGGATGTCTGGCATGGCTAGAATTTTTTGCTCGTAATCCTTTCTTAAAAGGGGAGGACAGTAGTGGATCAGACAGCGGATGAGCGGATCTTGAGGATTGTTGGATAAAGAGACCGTTTCTAAATACTCTAAGAGCTGGTATTTGAAGAGATTGATCTTTTCGGAGATTCTATCAGAAATGTCGGTAAACCAGCCTCCCGTTTGTTGATGAGTCTTTAAAATAAGCCGAGCTTCATTAAGGGCTGCTTTTTCGATGATACGCAACACTTCTTTGATATACTCCTTTTTAGAGGCAAGAAAGTCCTCTACGCTCATGCAGAGACTTGACAGCACCTCTAAAGAAGAGCAGATGACTCCTCCTTTATTGCAAGAGCTATCTTTGAGGACAATCACCCCTAATGTTTCCAAAGCCCTTCTGGCTTCTTGCGTCAAATAGAGGTTAGCCCCTTCAACGATGATTTTAGAGGTTGGCTTTCCTTGTTCATCTAAAAAGCTTTGGTAATTGGTTTCATTGAGGGTTCTGGGACGTCCTCCTCCTGGCACAAAGGCATCGGTTTTCGTTTGGTGGACATTATTTCTATATAAATAATTCATCTCATTGCCTGAGAGCCAATCTTGGACGATTTTGCCCCCTTGTTTGCGATAGCAGGCAGTTTGTTGGACGTAGGCGCTTTGTTCCCTTTTTGTCTGAAGATCTAATAGAAAACCACCTTCAGAGAGTTTTTCGGGGGGGTATTTGTTGATCGGTAGTCCTTCTTTAAAAAGGTGCTCGATTTCAGCCCAATCGAGCCCTTTAGGATCGTTGATGGTGCCGGAGACATCGGTCAGAGCAAGGAGTTTGGCTGTTTTAGGGTAGCGGGTCGCTAAAATATGGAGCTCATTGCCTGCAACGTCGCCATCAGGGCCTCCGGAGATTTTGATGGTGAAGGGGTCTTTTTCCGGGTTGATGCCAATATGGCAAAGGGCTTCGTGAAGATAGACATTCACGCCAAAGGAGGTGACGCCGAATTCTTTGTGGTTGATGCCTGATTTGGGGCTGCTCGACATGAAAGCTCTTCCAGGCTTGTACTTACATTCGACAGCATATTGGACGATCCAAACGAGCATGTCGTTGTACATGTTTTCATCAGGGCCTAAATAAATATATTCAGGTCTTTTCCATAGATCGATCACATCTTTTGCCAGTAAACGCCCTTCCTCGTCGCAGTTAATGAGGGTCATGAGATTTTCTATAAAAGAGCGCTGCGAGGCATAGATATATTCTAGTTTATGATTTCTTTGGTAAATGGCGAGTTTTTCTTTTTGTATGGCGGGACCAACTCCCTCTAGCTCCATTTCTCGAAGATACATTTGTTCTTCTTCGGCAAACACTTCGTAAGGTTCCAGCAAAATGGCTGTTTTGGCGCCTCCTTCCGGGATATCTTTATTTTTTTTCTGCTGGGTCAATGCGAGATTGTAAGCTTCACTAAAGATGTTATTTCTCTCGATTAAAAACTGTTCTCTCTTTGCAGGAACGACAGTTCTCACCCCTCCTCGGGCAAGATCTTTAAAGCGAATGTTAAATCCAATAAAATGCATGCCGCGGATGAAAAAAATACCGTAGGGGATTTCAGGGAATTTTGCGGCTCTATCGTACGGCACTTGTTCGAGATATCTTGGATCCAGGCGAAAGGCAAAGGCGCTTTTATTGTGTCTATAGGCATTTGTTTTTAGACAGTACGTAATGAACGCAAGGCCTTGTTTTAAGATATTTTTCCTTCTGGAGTCATTGCCCGCTTGTCCCGTATCCAATTTGTCGATAGCAGAAGCTAGCTGCTCTCTCAGTGTTTCATAGCGCGTTTGATCATGGAGCTCAGGGTGGAATTTTGCTTCAAACAGATGACAGAGGAGCACTGTCAACTCAGGGTGGCGGCATAGTCCTTCTACGATATGTTCATAAGAATAGAGGTTTGGATCGCCGTGGACGAGCACCTGATGGATAAAGCTCGCGAAATTTCTAATAAGGTGGGTTTGATTGCCTTTTAAAAGAGATGTTTCGACAAAGGTTTCGGTGAATTGATCGTTTGTGTCGAAGTATTTAAGGAGTACGATCTCTTCGAGGAAATCTTCCATATTGGTCTCTTCCCAGGCAGCTTTTCCTTGCAGGCCATGAAGTCCAAGCGACAAGATAAAGGTGCTCTGCGTGCTATACGCGTTAATATCAGAGGCGAGAATTCTACGAATGGCCAACCCATGAGAAACGGCGATTTGGGCCACTTTGGACAAAAAGCCGCAGGTTGGGGGATTGCGCCAGGCCAAAACGAGCTGTAAAGAGGGGGCGTTTTTGTTTTGCCAATCTTCGTTGCGCTTGACTTCATACTGACATAGGTCTCTCGTTTGCGCGCGGAAAAACATGTTCAGGGCTGTCGTCAGCCGCTCTTTGGTCATGGAACGTAAAAATCGAGGGGTGAGTTGATGAATGAGCGTTTCAATTTCTAAATCGCTCAGCTTATCATTGAGCGTTTTGATGAGTTCTTTAATTTCAGCTTTTTTAGCCGCTCCCAGTTTTTCTTCCAAATCTTTTGTCGGCTCTCGGAAAATTAAAAGACAAATCCTTAATTTTGCTGAACTTTCACTAAAAGGAATATTGGAAACAAACGCTCGGTAGTAGCGAATGGCATAATACGTATATTTTTTTAACACATGCACATCTGCATTTGGCGTGTCATTACATAAGATGATGAGCTGATCTTTAAGGTGAATAGGAGAAAAAAACTCTTGTAATTTGAAGCTCAAGAGGTTTCTTGCGATGATCAGCCTCTCATTTGGTCCAACTTCTTCGAAAAAGGCAGGAGGGAAGTGCTCTTCAATCCATCGATAGGCTTTTTCAAATTCTTTGGCTTCAAGCGCTGCTGCTTGACTTAGCTCAGATGCAGAAAGATGTGTATCCATACTTTCCTCATAAACGCTTGCCCTATTTTTGCGGTATGAAAAACTGATGAGCCTATCCGTAATCTAGAGGAAAAAAGATGGGAGAAGATTTTGAGGCGATTTTTGTGATTTTCGACAAGGGAATATTTTTAAATATTTCCGAGGAGAAAAACACGAAAAGCGCCCAAAAGATTCCTCAGATTTTTTTCTCTAGATTGCGGATAGACTCATGGATTGGGGCTCTGCCCCAAACCCCGTTAAAGGACTGCGTCCTTTAAAATCCTATTTTTCTTTTTTTCTGAGACAAAGCCTAGAGGCTTTGTCTCAGAAAAGTAAAACAAAAGGGATTCTATCAGGTGATTACACTTCGATCCGCTTGGGTTTTGAAGATATGGACTCTCGACTTTTGTTGCCTGTTTCTTTCTCCATGATTAACTTAGTTAATTGCGGAGAGAGCATTCGTCGGAGTGCAAAATGCATTCCTCTAGCTCCTGTGGGCTTAGCTAGCGCTTCATCGACCAATGTATTCAGGGTCGATTCCTTGAAAACAAGTGTATATCCATGCTTGTTGAATAATTGTTGCCAGCCCGCAGTGATAGAATGAGGGCCGTGTGTAAGAAGCGTTTTAATTTCATCGCGGCTTAGAGGATTTAATTGTGAAATATAGCCAATTCTTCCCAAAAATTCTGGACGTATTCCATGTTCGAGAAGCTGCTCATCATTCAAAGACCCAGAAGGAATCTTGCTTGTTAATTCGTGGAAAGCTCCAGCAAAAATAAACAAAATATCTTTCGTATTGATTTTTCCACTATACCCACGTTGGTCGAAGGTTGGTATTATTACGTCGCTGCCTTGCAGCAAACATAAAAGTTGATTTAATAGAGAGGCTCCTGGAGGGACAAAGCTACGTTCTGATTGATTTTTGGCATCTGCTTTGAATTGCTTGTCTATTTCATCAATAAAAATGATGCCGCGGCTTGCCTTTTCAATATTTCCACCAGCCGCATTTAGCAAAGAATGAAAAACATCTGTAAATTTAGGGCCTATATATCCATCAGGCGTGACTTTAGAAATGTCTAGCATGGCCATGGGGATATTTAGATAGCTGCTTAATGTTTCTGCCAAAAGCGTTTTTCCTGATCCGGAAGGACCTACAAGCAGTATATTGCCTTTTGGAAGCTGAGAATCTTCACCTTGATTGTAATGCAGATAGACTGCTTGGGCGAGAGCTTCTTTTGCGTGTTGTTGTCCGATGATATATTTATCTAAATGCTCCATCAATCCACTAATAGTGAAGTCGGGCTTTTGATACGGCTCTTTCTTTATCTCCTCTTCGATCTGTCCTTCGTTACCCTCTGTTATTGCATGATGTGGTCTGTTACGTAAAATGTTCATATATTGAGAAAATGCGCGCTTGGCGAAGAAGCTTAGGGGTAGAGCAATATTCCAGGACATTCCGAATTCAGATCCTCCACACTGAGTTGCTTGAATAAGATTTGCAACTGTTCCAAAATAATAGGATTGGTCGCCCAAAAAAGTGGCAGTTATAGTGTTAAAAAATATAGTTGATATATCCCGCGATCCAGTTTTAAACGTGTCGTTAAGTGATGGAGTAAAAGTGAGGTATTGAGATAAAACTGACATCGCAACCACACTTGTAAGCCAACAAGTCTTCCCGGGGTGTTCGGTAATGGTTGAACTTATTTTTTTAAATGAATCAAGTGCTATTGAGGGTAAATAATTTGCTGCGAAGTTAATCATAGTTTTTTTGTTTCTTTTGGTTTATTCGCCTCCGATTTTAGTGTGGATAAGGATTGTTTGCAATGAATGAATTGTGCGTTTTATTGTTAAACATTATTTTTGAAAAAGTTTTCTTTCCAGTAGTAATGATCTAACAGCCCCTCTGTCGATTTGCCGAGAAGAAGGCAGGCGATATAGAGAGCTTCAATGGAAGCGAGACCCTCTTCGGGATTGGGGCAGTCGGTTTGTCTTCTTGGATAGGCTGTGCGCCAATTGGTTGGAAGACTTCTCTCTTCGAGTTTGCAGGGGAGATTTTTTTCCATAATGGCGGCCAGGCGCCAAGTTCCGTCGATGAGGAGAAGGTCGCGATGGGCATCTTTTTCGGAGAGGATAGGAGCTCCTACTTTGAGGAGTAAACAGTTGGAAAGATTGGGCAAAGGATTGATGGGATACGTATAGAAAAGTAACCCGTCTCTTTGTTCTAGCCCTGTTAAAGTGCATTTTTTGAGATTTTCTCGTCTATGACGCAAAATAAAGATGGAGCTGCTCATATTAAGCCTTTAGCAGTGGTGGGTTGCAGAAGCTCTTTGGGAATTTCAAAGAGGAAGCGAGAGGGGTTCGTTGGCTGCAGCTTGCCCATGCGCAGGCGTGATCTAGACATGCTGAGGGTTAAATGTTTCTGAGCGCGGGTGATGCCTACGTAAAATAACCTTCGCTCTTCTTCAATGCCCGTTTCCATGGAACTTTTTTCGTGGGGTAAAATATGATCTTCCAGACCCACAAGGAATACGTAAGGAAATTCGAGCCCTTTTGCGCTATGGAGGGTCATGAGCTGCACTTTATCTTCATTTCGTTTTTTCTCTGAGGGCTCCATGGTTTTTCTCGCCAGCATCGTATTTGCAATGAAGTGTTGTAAAGTGATGTCCTCGGTTGTGCCTTGCTCTGTCATTTCTTTTTCATAATGAGCCAGGGCGTTTACGCATTCTTCGACGTTTTCCCACTTGAACTGCCTCATTTTTTCACTTTTGACATCATCTTGAATGGCTTTTTTATACTCGATTTTTTCAAGAAGCCAGATAAGCGCCTCTGAAAGTGGGCCTTCTTCAAAACGCTTTTTCGCGGTATGGATCAGGTCCACAAAGGCGCGAATAGCTTGAGTGGCCCTTGGATGAAACTCCTTTTGTCCTGCTGCAATGTTTTCCAGCAAAGACCATAGGCTTATCTGCAAAGAGCGGTTTTCTTGGGTAAGCTCGTCTAGAGTAGTATCAGAAATTCCTCTTCTAGGGACGTTGATAATGCGCAAGAGAGCCTCTTGGTCTTGGCTGTTGGCGATGGTGCGCAGATAGGCAAGGAGATCTTTGATTTCGCTTCTTTCTGTAAATTCGAGACCTCCGAATACCTCGTAGGGAATCCCTCGAATCCATTGGTCACCTTTTTTCCAGGCAGCTTGCATAAGGGCTAGCTCAAAGTGGCGCGATAAAGCGTTCGAGCGATACAAGATCGCCATTTGGCTCCATTTGACTTGATGTTCTTGCCTGTAGCGAATGATCCGATCGATGACGCTTGCAGCTTCTTCAGCTTCTGTGTCGGTATGGAAAATTTCAATGGGGCGATCCGTTGATTCAGCAGTCCACAATTTTTTTTGGTGTCTTTGTTGATTGCGACCGATCACAGCATTGGCGGCTTGAAGAATGGTAGGGGAGGAGCGGTAATTTTGCTCTAATTTAATGATATGGTCCGCCTTAAAGTGTAAAATATGCTCCACTTCAGCCCCTCTCCATCCGTAGATCGATTGATCATCATCGCCAACGACGCAAAGGTTGTGGTATTTGCCGGCAAGCAGTTCAGCAAGGCGAAATTGAGCTGGATTGGTATCTTGATACTCATCGATCATGAGATAGCGAAATCTTTCTCGATACCGATCCAACACGTTTGGGTGCTCTTCAAATAGCTGGATGGTTAAGGTGATAAGGCTGTCAAAGCTCACTGCATTATAAGCTCTCAATGTGGATTGCAGCCTTTTATAGAGATCTTCTGAAAATTGATCGTGCCAGGTCTTTTTATCGTTCTCTATGGATCCTTGCTGGCTAGCTTCTGCAAGTGCTGCTAGAGTTGCGCTCAGGGAGGGGAGCTCGCCGTCATGGCCTAGCATCTCTCTTGCGAGCTGTTTAATGGTCCTTTGCATATCTTTTTCATCATAGAGGCTAAACTCGCGTGTATAGCCGAGATGTTCGATCTCTTTTCGTAAGACCTGCATGCAAAAACTATGAAAGGTACAAAGAGTGACACATTTTGTCTCTTGAGCTCCAATCAATTGCTGTAGACGCTGGCGCATTTCTGCTGCCGCCTTGTTCGTGAAAGTAAGGCCTAAAATGGCTTGAGGAGGCTCTTTGATGTCCCGAATTAAATGGGCGATTCTATGGGTGATAACTCGCGTTTTTCCGCTGCCGGCCCCAGCCAGGACAAGAACACGCCCTTTGACTGTTCGAACCGCTAATTCTTGGTTGGGATTGAGCATAAGATATCCAGTAATTCTTGCCGAATATCAGCCTCTGAAGCCTTTTTAGCTCTTTGGCGTGGAGCTACACTAAACTCAAAATCGGAGGGGATGTGACAAAGATTTTTTCGAAATACTTCCCTGACTAGTCGCTTAAAACGGTTTCTTTCTGGTGAATTTCCGTAGCGAGAAGGGGCGGTAATACCTAGTCTGGCTGTTTTGGTGGAGCTGGGCTGGTAATCTACGCAAAGGAGCTTACCAACCAGCCGTCGTCCATTTTTTTGAAGCGACAAGAAATCTTGTCGCTTCCTCAGGCGCAGATGCTTAGGGAAGAATTGAGTGAAAACAGCTGTTAGGCTGCTAGGTTCTTGCGTCCTGCCTGGCGGCGGCGCTTGATCACTTTGCGTCCCCCGGGAGTCTTCATACGGGCTCGAAACCCGAGTGTCTTTTTCCGTTTTATTTTGCTGGGCTGGTATGTGCGTTTCATGTCTCATCCGTCGTAAATTTTTTTAAGTATGCCCCAGTATAGGAAATTGCCTTATAATTTTCAACCTTGAAAAAAAAACAGGGAAAAGATATAACAATAAGCTTTCAGTTAAGAGGAAAATCATGAAAGTTGGTGCATCCATTAAGGCCGATCCATCTAAAGGCGACAAAATCGTTCGCCGGCAGGGACGAGTCTATGTGATTAATGATAAAGACCCGAATCGAAAGCAGCGGCAAAAAGGCCCTGCCCGTAAGAAATAAGGATATCGAATGGCAAAAAAATCTTCTGTCGCGAAGCAAAAAAAGCGTGAGCGGATGGTAAAAAATAAATGGGAAAAGCGCGATCAGCTTAAAAAAACTATTTATGACATGGGTAAAAGCCCTGAGGAAAGGCTTGCTGCCGTTGATGCTTTGAATAAAATGCCTAAAAACTCCTCTCCTGTTCGTTTGCGCAACCGATGCCAATTAACAGGACGTGCTCGAGGTTTTTTACGCAAATTTAAACTGTCCCGTTTATGTTTTCGTGAAATGGCGAATCAGGGCTTAATTCCTGGTATCTTTAAGGCTAGCTGGTAGTATTCCTTTTAAAGAAAATCGAGCGCTGATTTCCAGTGCTTATTTCTTATCAGCACAGAGTAGGCAAATGCCCTCGGAGAAATTTTCTTCGCGGTTGTCCGTCTATTTTGTGCTGAAAAATACCTAATATATATTTGAAATCTGACTGATTTATGGGCAATGAAATTTCTCCCATGGCTCATTCTCGATAGAGTCTCCATTTAAAATTTTTCAGAAAAAATTGTCCCCTTGTTCAACTTTGCTGGGCGCAAATTCTTTGTGATCGTCGATTTTTGGCGCTTTCACGCAGCTCAAATGAAGATTATTTATGATAAATGGTATGAGTCGGAGTGCTAGGCATTTTTGTCTCAATGCATTCTTCTAAAGGTTTCCAATCGGAAAGTTGTTCGTGCCATACGAAGGTCTTTATTGTAATGGTTCCTTGTTTCCAGGCTCTATTGAGCGCCTGGAAGCTCATGGGCCCGAGTTGCTCGTGGGCTTCATTTAAATAATACCAAAATTTATCAGAGGGTCCTATAATGACTTGTTCTGGTATTGCTGGTAGTGTAGAAGGGGGAGTTGGCTGAGGTTTTCTTTTTGGGGGAGCTATGAAAAGGGCGAAGACCCCGATGAGGCCGAAAAACGTTCCAATGCAAAACCAAAGGTATGGGTTTCGTCCTTGCCGAAAGGCTAAGTAGGCGGAAAGGGTGCCAACGCAAACAGATAAGGCTATTGAAAGATGAATAGGGGCCATAAAAAGTGCTCTTTTTTGAACTGGACTTTGTTCATTTGAGGGAGCTGATTTCTCGAGATACTCGCTCCCAGGCGTTGCGAATTTCTTTTAGGTAGGCTTGAAATGCCACCT